>NZ_JADNQN010000009.1:0-300740 GCF_047608695.1 Amycolatopsis sp. cmx-11-32
CTGGCAACGCTTGGGCCGGTCCGCGAAGGCCTCCTTGCCTACCCTCAAGGTCAGGGTCCCGGCAAAGTCGCGCAACTGCCGTACGGTGTCGCGAAAGCCACTTTCGGGACCTCTGACGTCGCGAAAGCCACTTTCGCGACGTCTGACGTCCCGAAAGTGGCTTTCGCGACACGCTTCAAAAGGGGCGCACGTCACGCGTGCTTGGAGCCGTTAGTCCTGTGTTACGTGTTCAAGCACGCGTGATGCGCCTCCAAACACGTGTGTTACGGCTCTGATCACGCGGGTTCGATGGACTGGCGGTGGCGGAAGGTGTGGATCAGGCCATCGCGGCCAGGTACTCCTCTGGCACCAGGCCGACCTGCTCCATCAGGTGCAGTTCGTCGGTGACGCCCCAGTGCTCCACGAGCTTGCCGTCCTGGACGCGCGCGATGCCGAAGACCGAGCAGCTCACCTTGTTGCCGGTGGCTTCCTTGCCCATATAGCTGCCGGTGTGCGTGCCGGTCGCGGTCATCCTGGTGGCGACGCGGTCGCCGTCGGCGAGGATGTCTTCGATGGTGAACTGCAAATCGGGGAACGCCCGCATGAAGTCGGACACGATGGTCAGCACGGACTCGAAGCCGTGGCTGCCCATCCGGGTGTGGTGGACCATGTCGGGCGCCCAGAACTCCGCCATGCCTTCCAGGTCCCCGCGGTTCCACGTCGCTATGTAGCGCTGGACCAGATCCTTGTTCTCCTCAGTCGACATCGCGAGTCGCCTTCCTTGTGCCGGATGGCACCTGCCCGCGGGAGCGAGCGGTGAGGTCATTTCCTGCCCACCGAAATGCTGTCCTCTCCAGGGAAGAACTACTTCTTCAGCCTTGCCAGCCCGCATAAGCAACACTGAAGAAGTAGACAAAACCTGGTACGGGGCAGACTTTCCAGCAGCGATCACCGAGAGGTCGACGAAGGAGCGGGTCATGTCGGTGGAGAAGCAGCAACGCAGCCAGAGCGAGAAATGGACAGACCTGACCAAGGAAGAACTCGACCAGACCATCGGCGAATTCACCGTCGAGGAGAGCGGCGCGCAGGCGGCCGGGCTCACCGAGGAGCAGATCGCCGAGACGCGGGTCGCGATCAAGCAGCTGGTCGCCGACGCCACCACGATCAGCGACAAGTACATCAAGATCAAGGGGCTGGCGAAGAGCACGGGCAAGCCCGTGGCGGAACTGATCGACCAGGCCGAGGTCGACGCCGACCGGGCACTGCTGAACCACCTCGTCGGCGAGGAGTACCGGCTGGTGGCTCCGCACGGTGAGATCGTCGGCAAGCAACGTTGTATCGATCGGATGATGTCCGGCGCGATCCGCCCGCAGGCATTGGGCCGCGACGGTTTCGAGACGACCGAGGACGTGCTCCAGGTCCACGGCAACACGGCCGTGTACACCGGCACGTTCAGTATGCAGGGCAAATGGCTCACCGAGGACGAGGGCACCGGTCGGATCACCGAAAAGCCGCGCGAGTTTACCTATCGGACGATCCACACCTACACGTTCCGTGACGGACGCTGGCAGCTCACCGCGTCGCAGATGACCGACGCGCCCAAGCCGAAGGTGCGGTTCGCCACCGGTCCGGGTACCGACCGTCCCGCCGACTGGCGCCCGGAAGACTGAACCGGTTCAACCGCAAGGAGGAAGAAGCGCCGCGAACCCCTCGCCGCCGGACAATGATCAGTTGACCGGCAAAGGAGGAAGACCATGTCCGCACCGGAAACGCGGCTTTCCGAAAAGCAGCTCGAAGAGACCATCGGCCAGTTCACGGTGGACGCGTCCAGCGCACGGTCCTGTGGGCTGGACGGTGGCGAGATCGAACGGATCCAACAGGGTGTGCGGGCGGTGGTCGCCGAATCGGCGCAGATCACCGCCAAGTACAACGAAATAGCCGGGCGCACCGGCGCCGAACCGGTGAAAACCCTTGGTGAGAAAGAGGTCGAGGCCGACCGGTCGCGGTTGGAAGCGCTGATGACCGAGGACTACAGTTTTGTGACCCCGTTCGGCCACAACGAGAACCGGGAGCGGAGCATCTCCGTGATCCTTTCCGGGCTCGTGCACTTCGATTCGTTCGGCCGCGACGGTTTCGAGACGACCGAGGAATCACTGCACATCCACGGCCCCGGCGCCGCGGTGCTGACCAGCACGGTGAAGATGAGCGGCTCCGGGGAGACCAGGAACCTCAGTACCGGCGATGTCCACGAGACGGACTTCTCCGGCACGTACCGCACCATGCACACCTACGTGTTCGAGGACGCGCACTGGCGGCTCGAGGCTTCGCAGATGACGGAGATCCCCTCCGGCGGTGAAGAAGCCGTGGTGGCGCATTCGTAGTCAGGCGTCCAGAACAGGATGAGGCATCGATGAGATACGCGCTGCTGGGCCGGAGCGGGCTTCGGGTGTCGGGGCTGTGCCTCGGCACGATGACCTTCGACGCGGCGGGCCGCGACTGGTGTGTGTCCAAAGAGGACGGGCACCGGATCTTCGACGCCTTCCTGGAAGCCGGTGGCAACTTCATCGACACGCACACCTACGGGCCGACCGAGGTATACCTCGGCGAGTACCTGGAGGGCGACCGGGACCGGGTGGTGCTGGCGACCAAGTTCGGCGGCACCCTCGCCCCGGACGACGTCAACGCCTCGGGCGGGCACCGGAAGAGCATGCTGCGCTCGGTGGAGAACAGCTTGCGCCGGCTGAAGACCGACTACGTGGACCTGTTGTGGCTGCACGCCTGGGACGCGCTTACCCCGGTCGACGAGCTGATGCGTGGGCTGGATGACCTGGTGCGCGCCGGGAAGGTGCTCCACGTGGGCGTGGCCAACGCGCCGGCGTGGGAGGTGGCAAGGGCCACCACGCTCGCGGAACTGCGCGGCTGGACGCCGTTCTGCGCGTTGCAGGTCGAGTACAGCCTCGTCGAACGGGACGTCGACCGTGAGTTCGTCCCGATGGCGAAGGAACTCGACCTCGCCATCGCCGCCTGGACTCCGCTGGCCAGCGGCTGGCTGACCGGCAAGTACCTGCCTGCCCGCGACGACTCCGCCGCGGGCAGGCCGCGACGGCTCGACGATCCGGTGATGAGCCGGTTCCTGCCGAGGAACGAGCGGACCGTGGCGATCGCCGAGGAGGTGTGCGTGATCGCCGGTGAGATCGGCTGCCTGCCCGCGCACGTCGCGCTCAACTGGCTCCGCCGCCGTGGCACCATCCCGATCTTCGGTGCCACTTCGGTGGAGCAGGTCAAGGAGAACGCCGCCTGTTTCGACTTCGAGCTGTCCACCGACCAGGTCGACAGGCTGAGCGCGGTGAGCCGGATCAAGCTCGGTTTCCCGCACGACTTCCTGCGCAGCGGCATGGTGCGCAGACTGATGTACGGCGATCACGTCGACCTCATCGACAGTGGCCGCGGCTAGCCGGGCGGGGCGGAGATGAGCACGCCGCGGTGGTGGTCCGGGGTCGTCGACGGGATGACGGACTTCCAGCGGGAACACCCTCAGAACCTGCCTGGCGCGGTGTTCGCCGCCGAGACCCGCGCGGACGGGCCGCTGGTCGCGGCCGTCGGCGAGGGCTGGTCCGCCGGTTCGATCTGCAACATCGGCTCGATGACCAAGACGTTCACCGCCACCGCGGTGCTGCTCGCGCTGGCCGAGACGGACCGGCTCGACGTCGAGTCGCCGGTCGCCGAGTTCCCCGGGATGGAGATCTACCGCGAGGACCCGGTGAAACGCCGGATCAGGGTGCGGCATCTGTTGCAGCACACCACCGGGATGCCGGTTTTCCTCGCCACCGAGGAAGAACCACCGGTCCTGCCCGGCGCGGAACTGGTGGGGCCGACGGTGCCGTGGATCGGTTCACCCGGCTACACCAACGAGCCGATCCTGGTGGACGGCCGGTACGTGCCGTCCCGCCTGCTGACCCTGGACCAGGTCAGCGAGCACATCATGCGGACCTACCCGCTTCGGCACGAGCCCGGCGCAGACTACACCTACAGCTCGGCGAACTACGTGGTCGCGGGCAGGCTGGTGGAACGGCTGACCGGCAAGTCGCCGAACGTCTTCCTCGCCGAGAAACTGTTCCGGCCGTTGGGGATGCGGGATTCCTTCTTCGTCGCGCAGCCCACCGGTGACGCGCGCGTCGACGAGGACGTGACGGCGGAGCAGCGGGCGCGAATCGCCGGAGTCTCCCTGATCACCCGGGACGGACAGTGGCCACCGGAGGTCGCGCCCGGTCCGGACGGCGGGTGGGACATCCTGCGGCGGAATTGGCGTTTCGTGTACCCCGACGGCGGGATGTACACCACCGCGGCCGACCTGCTCGCGTTCCTGCGCGCGGTGCGCGACGACGGGGTGCACGAGGGCGAGCAGGTACTGCCGCCCGCGGTGGTGAAGCTGATGGTGACCGATCACGGTTTCGGCCACACCATGGCGTTCGGGTACCGGCGGAGCACCACGCCGTACGGCCAGGGGCCGGGCACGCTCGACCACCTCGGCAACATCATGACCTACTTCTGGTGCGATCCGCGCGACGGTGACCCGCTGCACGGGGTGTTCCTGAGCCAGCGGCTCGCCAACGCCATCGTGAACAACAACATGGTCGACGGGATGCGGGCCATCTTCCGGGGTTTCGTCCCGTTGGTGAGCAAGGGCGCGCGATGACCGCGCCCTGCCTGCACGAGGTGGTGCGCCGGCAGGCCGGTCGCACACCGGACGCGACGGCGATCGACGGCGCGGATCACCTGACCTACCGCGAACTGGACCGGCGTGCGAACGCGGTGGCTCAGCTGCTGCTGGCCAGGGGAATCGGCAGGGGATCGCTGGTCGCGGTCTGCCTGCCGAGATCCGGGGATCTGGCGGTCGCGCTGCTGGGAGTGCTGAAGACGGGTGCGGCGTATCTGCCGATCGATCCCGCGCTGCCGACCGCCCGCATCGAGTTCCTGTGCGCCGACGCGGCGGTCTCCCTGACGCTCACCTCCCGGCGATGGTCGGACAGGCTGCCCGGTGATCCACTGTGCCTGGATGGACTGTCCGAAAGGGACGATCCACCGGAGCAGGGAACCACCCCAGAGGATCCGGCGTGTGTGATGTACACCTCCGGGTCGACCGGGCGGCCGCTGGGCAGCGTGATCCCGCATCGCGCGGTGCTCCGGCTGGTGCACGGGAACGAGTTCGTCCCGGTCGCCGCGGCCGACCGGGTGGCCCACGCGTCGAACATCTGCTTCGACGCTTCGACCTTCGAGATCTGGGGCGCCCTCGCCGCCGGCGCCTGCCTCGTCGTCTTTCCCGACGAACTGGTGCTGGACCCGCGAAGCTTCGCCGCCGAACTGCGCGCTCAGCGCATTTCCCTACTGTGGCTGACTTCCGCGCACTTCGACCTGATCGCCTCGACCGCCCCGGACGCCTTCGTCACCGTCGCGCAGCTGCTCGTCGGCGGAGACACCGTGCATGCCGCGACGGTACGCGCGGTCCTCGCGGCCGGTCGCCCTGGACGCCTGCTCAACGCTTACGGGCCGACCGAGAACACCGTCTTCTCCACGTGGTACGAGGTGCGTGAGGTCCCACCGGACGCGGCCACCGTTCCGATCGGCTTTCCCGTGCCCGGTACCGAAATCCACCTGCTCGACGACCGGCTGCGGCCGGCGGGCCCGGATGCGGTCGGCGAGCTGTACCTCGGCGGGGACGGCCTCGCGCTCGGATACCACCGGCGGCCGGACGCGACCGCCGCCCGGTTCGTCGCGGTGGCGGGCGCCCGGCTGTTCCGGACCGGCGACCTCGGCCGGTACCGCCCGGACGGCGCGCTCGACCATCTCGGCCGCCGCGATCGGCAGGTGAAGCTGCGGGGGTTCCGGGTCGAACCCGCCGAGGTCGAGGCCGCGCTGACAGCCAGGCCCGGCGTGGCTCAGGCCGTGGTGGTGGCCAGACGTGAACCCGCCCGTCTCGACGCCTGGGTGGTGCCCGACCGCTCGAGCGGCGAAGGCGTGGTGGGGCAGTGGCGGCGACTGTACGACGAGGTGACCTACCGGGGAATCGACGGCGGTGATCCGCGGTTCAACATCACCGGCTGGGTCAGCAGCTACACCGGCGAGCCGGTGCCGGAGGCGGAGATGCGCGAGCAGGTGGAGCAGACGGTCGCGCGGGTGCGGGAGTTGCGTCCCCGTCGGGTGCTGGAGATCGGATGCGGAACGGGCCTGCTGCTGTTACCCCTGGCCGGGGAGACCGAACTCTACTGGGGTACCGACTTCTCCGCGGTCGCCCTCGCTGAGCTGGGCCCACAGGTCGCGGGGTTGCCTCAGGTGCGGCTGTTGAACCGGCGGGCGGACGACTTCTCCGGGATGGCCGGTGAGACCTTCGACCTGGTGCTGCTGAACTCGGTGGTGCAGCACTTTCCCAGCGTCCACTACCTGCTCAGGGTGCTGCGCAAGGCTGTCCGGGCGATCCGGCCCGGCGGTGCGATCTTCCTCGGCGATCTGCGCAGCCTGCCGTTGCTGGAGGAGTTCCATCGCTCGGTCGGCTCGCGACGCGGAGGGCAGGCGGTCGCCGAACGGGTCCGCCAGGAGCCGGAGCTGGTCCTCGACCCGGACCTCTTTCCCGCGCTGGCTCAGTGGTTTCCGGAGATAGGGGACGTGCGTGTCCAGCTCCGGCGAGGGTGGGCCGACAACGAGCTGACCCGCTTCCGGTACGACGTGGTGCTCCGGATCGGGGCCAAGGCCGGTACCGGCGAGCCGGACTGGCTCGACTGGCCGCTGGACGGGGAACCGGCGGACGTCCTGCGGGAGCGGATTCCGCCGTTCGGTATCCGCGGTGTGCCGAACGCGCGGCTGACCGGCCACGGTGTACACCCGGAGGAATTCTGGCGGCTGGCCGAGCGGCTCGGGCTCGCCGCGGAGATCGGCTGGGCCGCCGATCCCCATGCGTTCGACGCCGTGTTCCACCACCCGGGGGCGCCGGCTCCGGCCAGTCCACAAAGGACTTCGGCGCGCAAGCCCGCCGACTACGCCACCGATCCGATCTTCGCCGAACAGGCGCGGACGCTCGGGGATCGGCTACGTCGCGAACTCGCGGCGAGCCTCCCGGACCACCTTGTGCCGTCGGTGATCACGGTACTGCCGCGGCTACCGTTCACACCCAACGGAAAGGTTGATCTCGACGCGCTGCCGGAACCCGCGCTCGGGGCGCCGACACTCCAGCGGGCCGGGTCCGTCACCGAACGCACGGTCGCCGAGATCTGGGCCAGGGTGCTCGGGGTACCCGCGGTGAGCGTGGCGGACAACTTCTTCGACCTCGGCGGGAACTCGCTCAAAGCCGCCCAGGTGATCGAGGAACTGCGACGAACCTTCGACCCGCGGCTACCGCTCGTACGGCTTTTCGACCTGCCGACCGTGCGAGCGCTGTCGGCCGCCCTCGACGATCGCGGGCGCACACCTGACTTCAGCGGGGAAAGGGATCGTGGGCGGCTTCGCCGGGCACGCAGACGGGCCGGTGAGCCGGGATGACCGGCGCCGACATCGCGATCGTGGGGATGGCTTGCCGGCTCCCCGGTGCGCGTGACCTCGGCGAATACTGGCGCAACCTGCGGTCCGGGGTGGAGTCGATCTCGTTCTTCGAAGAGGAGGAACTGCGGCAGAACGGCGTCGAGCAGGCGCTGCTGGACCGTGCGGACTACGTTCGCGCCGCGCCCGTACTCGATGACCCGTCCCTGTTCGACGCCGAGTTCTTCGGATACTCGCCGAACGAGGCCGCGATGATCGATCCCCAGCAGCGGATCTTCCTGGAATGCGCGTGGTCGGCGCTGGAACACGCCGGACAGGACCCCGGCGCGCAGCCGGGACCGGTCGGTGTCTACGGCGGCGCGGCGATCAACACGTATCTGCTGTTCAGCGGGCTCCTGTCGCGGTTCACCGGGGAGTACGTGCGGACCCTCACCGCCAGCGACAAGGACTTCCTCAGCACCAGGGTGTCCTACAAACTCGACCTCACCGGTCCGAGCCTGACCGTGCAGACCGCCTGCTCCACCTCACTGGTCGCGGTACACCTCGCCGCGCAGGGCCTGCACCACGGCGAGTGCGACCTCGCGCTGGCCGGTGGGGTCTCGGTCCGGGTCCCGCACCGGGCCGGGTATCGCTACGAACGCGGCGGGATCCTCAGCGGTGACGGGCATTGCCGCCCGTTCGACGCGGACGCCGACGGCACGATCTTCGGCAGCGGCGCCGGTGTCGTGGTGCTCAAACGGCTCGCCGAAGCACTGGCGGACGGGGACACCGTGCACGCGGTGCTCAAGGGTTCCGCGGTGAACAACGACGGCGCGGAGAAGGTCAGCTACGCCGCGCCGAGTGTGCACCGGCAAGCGGCGGCGGTGGTGGAGGCACTCGCCGACGCGGACGTCGACCCGTCGACCATCGGCTACGTGGAGGCGCACGGCACCGGTACCAGGGTCGGCGATCCCATCGAGGTCGAGGCGCTCACCCGCGCGTACCGGGAATGGACCGACGACCGCGAATACTGCCTGCTCGGCTCGGTCAAAGGGAATCTGGGACACCTCGACGCGGCTGCCGGGGTGGCGGGGCTGATCAAGACCGTGCTCGCGCTGCGGGAAGCGGAGATCCCGGCGAGCCTGCACTACACCCAAGCCAACCCTGGCATCGACTTCGCCGCCACCCCGTTCTCGGTGTGCCACGCGCTCACCCCCTGGCAGGGGAACGGGCCAAGGCGAGCCGCGGTGAACGCGCTCGGCGTCGGCGGCACGAACGCGCACCTCGTTCTCGAGCAAGCGCCGGAACCGCTGCCTGCCGCACCGTCGCGGCCGTGGCAACTCCTGGTGTTGTCGGCGAAGACCCCGGCCGCGCTGAACGCCGCGACCGCCGCGCTGGCCGCGGATCTCGCCGACCGGCCGGACGCCGAACTGGCCGACGTTGCCCACACCCTGCGGGTCGGCAGGCGGCCGTTCCGGCATCGCCGGGCGGTGGTATGCACCGGTCCGGCGGACGCGGTGACCGGCCTGCGCGCGCCGGCCGCCGGTCGCGCCTGGACCGGCGACTGCCCGGAAGGTGCCGCGAATCCGGTGTTCCTGATCCCGGGCCAGGGCGCGCAGCGGCTTCGGATGGGCGCCGGATTGTCCGCGTCGGAACCGGTCTTCCGGGCCGCGTTCGATCACTGCGCGGGGCTCTTCGCGGCGGAACTCGGCGTGGACCTGCGGGAGATCATCGGCGACGGACGGCTGACCAGGACCGAATACACCCAGCCCGCCCTGTTCAGCGTGTCCTACGCGCTCGCCGAACTGTGGCGGTCCTGGGGGGTGCGGCCGTCGGCGTTGTTCGGGCACAGCATCGGGGAACTCACCGCCGCCTGTCTCGCCGGGGTGTTCACGCCGGCGGACGCCGTGTCGGTGGTCGCGACGCGCGGGCGGCTGACGCAGGGATTGCCCGAGGGCGCGATGATCGAGGTCGCCCTCACGGAAGCGGCCTGTCAGTCCTATTTGGACGGTGACATCTCGCTGGCCGGGATCAACGGCCCCGGTAGGTGTGTGCTGGCCGGGCCACCGGCCGCGATCCGGGAACTCGGCACCCGGTTGAAGGTGTCCGTGCACCCCCTCGACGTCTCTCGCGCGTTCCACTCCGCGATGGTCGAACCGGCGGTCGCGCCGTTCTTGGAGAAACTGTCCGCGTGCACGCTGCGACCACCGGAAATCCCCTTCGTGTCCGGCGTGAGCGGCACCTGGATCACCGCCGACGAAGCGACTTCGCCGGAGTACTGGGCGGCACAGCTGCGCCGGCCGGTCCGGCTCGCTGACGGGTTCCGGACGCTCAGCCTGCTGGATCGCCCGGTGCTGCTCGAAGTCGGCCCTGGGCACACTCTGAGCGGGTTGGCACACCGTCAGCCCGCGGCTTTCACCGCGTTCCCGTCGATCTCCGGCGAGCCGGAGCAGGCGGGAATGCTCGCCGCGCTCGGCAGGCTGTGGCTGTCCGGGGTCGAGGTGGACTGGCAGGCGCTGGCCGGGGACGAACAGCGACGCCGGGTGCCGCTGGCGGGGTATCCGTTCGAGCGTCGGCGTCACTGGTACGAACCGGACGGCGCGACGATACCCGCGCCGGTCCCGCCGCCCCCGGAGGAAACGCGCGAAGAAACGGCCGACACCGAGCAGGCGCGCACGCCCACCGAGGCCGCGGTGATCGGCGTCTGGCAGGCCGTGCTTGGCGTGCGGGACATCGGGGTGCGCGACAACTTCTACGACCTCGGCGGGCATTCGGTGCTGATCCCGGACGTGGTGGCCCGGCTCGGCGCGACCTTCCAGCTCGACCTGCCGGTGCTGAGCCTGGTCGAGGCGCCGACGGTGGCTGAGCTGGCCGAGCGCATCGAGGACGTCTTCCGGGTCCGGAGCGAGCTGGCGCGATCATGGAGGTAAGGATGAACAGTCCGGAGTGGTGGGCGCGGGCCGTCGAGCGGGTGGCCGAGGCGCGGCGCGCGGATCCGGCGAACCTGCCGGGCGCGGTGTTGGGGGCCGAGACACGGGCGGACGGGCCGCTGATCAGCGCGGTCGGCGACGGCTGGTCCGAGCGGACCATCTGCGAGATCGGCACCATGAGCAAGGCGTTCACCGCGACCGCCGTGCTGCTCGCGCTGGAGGAGCACGGCATGCTCGACGTGGAGACCGAGGTGTGGCGACTGCCGGGGATGGGCGCCTACGCCGATTCGCCGTCCAAGCGGAAGATCCGGGTCCGGCACCTGCTTCAGCACACCTCCGGGCTGCCGACGATCCAGCACTACACCGAAAGTCCGGCGACCCCGTGCAACGACCCCGGCGGACCGCCGCCGTCGTTCGCCGACGCCGACGCCCGCCTGGGGCCCACCTCGGAATGGACCTGCTATCCGGGCGGCACCAACGAATACCTCTTTGTCGACGGGCGGCCGAGGCCGTCCCGCACGCTGACCGTGGAGCAGGTGAGCGCCGCCCTCATGGAGTGCTACGAGCCGGTGAAGGAACCGGGCGCGGAGTACTTCTACAGCCCGATCAACCACGTGATCGCGGCGCGGATCGCCGAGACACTGACCGGCACGTCGATCAACGTCTACCTGAAACGGCGGTTGTTCGAACCGCTCGGGATGACCGACTCGTTCTTCGTCGCGCAACCGACCGGGGACGCGGAAATCGACGCGCGGATCGGCGAGGGTGTCACCGGAGAACAGCGCGCGCGGATCGCCGACATCACCATGATCACCCGCGACGGCGCGCTGCCACCCGAGGTCGCGCCCGGCCCGGACGGGAGCTGGGACAAGTTCCGCCGAGGCTGGCGGTTCGTCTTCCCGGACGGCGGGATGATGACCACCGTCGGCGACCTGCTCGCGTTCCTGCGGGTGTTGCGCGACGGTGGCCGCGCGGGAGAGCGGCGGATCCTGTCGCCGGAGATCGTGAAGCTGCTCGTCGACGACCACGGTTTCGGGCACACCATGGGCTTCGGCTACCGCACCGCGAACACCCCGTACGGGCAGGGCTCCGGCACCCTGGAGCACCTCGGCAGCAAGATGACCTACTGCTGGCTGGAACTGGACTCGGCCGACCCGCTGCTCGGCGTGTTCTTCAGCCAGCGCCTGCCGAACATCGCGACCACCCCGAACATGGGCGCCGGGCTGAAGGTCATCTTCCGCGTCTTCGTCCCGGCGGTGGGTGACGCCAGGACAGGCAGCCGATGACCCGGCTCGGGCTCAGGGAATTCCCGTACCTGGCCGATCATCGGGTCCAGGGCACGCTCGTGCTGCCCGGCGCGGTGTACCTGGACCTGGCACTGAGCGCGCTCGAAGATGCCGTGCCCTCCATTGTGGACGATGTCCGGTTCGACCGGGTGTTCGTGGTTCCGGCGGAGGGCACCAAGGCACTGAACACCACGATCGGGCCGCCGATCGACGGCTGGCGGGAGTTCACCGCGACCGGCGACGACGGTGTCCGGTACGCGAGTGGCCGGATCCGTCGCGGTGAAGTTCCCGCCGGTGAATGGGAACCCCCGGCCCCTGGTGAGGAATTTCCTGGTGCGAACCCGTACGCCGCCCTGCGTAAGGCCGGGAACGACTACGGGCCCGCGTTCCGCGGGATCGACCGGTACTGCTCAGGGGAGGGCGCCGCCACCGCCGAACTGCGGATCCCGGTGCCGGTCGGCGGGCACGTCCTGCATCCGGTGGTACTGGACACCGCCATGCAGCTGCTGGCCGCCGCCGCGGCCGGGCGGGCCGTGGTGCTGGCGGGCTGGGATCGGCTGGTCCTGCACCGCTCGCCGGGCCGGATGGGCACGGTACGCGTCAGGTTTCGCGAGCTCGGTGACGAACTCGTCGGCGACATGCTGCTGTCCGATCCGGACGGCCGGGTCGCCGCCGAGGTCTTCGGTGCGCGTTTGCGCTTCCTGGAGTCATCGCCGCTGCGCATCGCTGTCGCCGCGACGTTCACGGCCGAGCCCATCGAGGAGACGTTGTCCTTCTGGGCGGGGCAGCTCGGTATCCCGGTGTCCGTCGAATTCGCCGGGTACCAGCAGGTGTTCCAGGAGCTTCTCGACACCGGCGGCCTGCTGTCCGGTAACCGCGACGGCGAGAACGTGCTGCTGATCCGGCCTCAGGACTGGCTTTCCCCGATCGCTCCGCTAGTGTCCGAAGCGGACTCGGCGACCCGGGATTCGATACTGGCGGGGTCCCGGCGGCACCGGCTGCCCGGGATCGGGGATATCGCACACCTGGTGCCGTACGAGACCGACTACCTGTACGAGGAGATCTTCACCCGGCGATCCTATCTGCGGCACGGTATCGAACTGCGCGACGGCGACACCGTCTTCGACGTGGGTGCGAACATCGGGCTGTTCAGCCTGTTCGTGCGGAGTCGCTGTCCTGGCGCCGAGGTGTACGCCTTCGAACCGAACCCGCCCGCGTTCGAGGCCCTGCGCCGCAACACCGCGCTGTACGCGCCCGAGACGAGGATCTTCGACTACGGGCTCGCCGCTGTCGACGGCGAACTCCCGTTCACGAGCTACTCGCGGTCGCCCGCGTTCTCCGGGTTCGCCGCGGACGCCGAACGTGACCACGCCGCCGTGACCGCGGTCGTCGCGAACGTACTCCGGAACGAGTCCACCGAACTCGTGGATCACCTCACTCGTGACCGGCTGGCCGCCGAAGTCCTGCCGAGGCGGGTCCGCACGCTGTCCGCGATGTTCGCCGAGCAAGGCGTCGAACGGGTGGACCTGCTCAAGATCGACGCCGAGGGCAGCGAGGAGGACATCCTGGCCGGGATCGGGGACGAGCAGTGGCCCCGCATCCGCCAACTGGTGCTGGAAGCGCACGATCCCGATGGCGCGGAGCGGATCGCGAGCCTGTTGCGCGACAAAGGGTTCCAGGTCGTCGTGGATCGTGATGACGAACTGTTGCTCGGCACCGGGTTCGCCGGTGTCTTCGCGCGCCGTCCGGGCGCCAACCGCACCGTCGACCTGGACCGAGTGGCCGGTGAGTTCATCGACGCCGTGCGCGGCGCGGACCTGCCTTGCCTGATCGCACTGTGCCCACCCTCGGCCGACGCCCGGCGGGATCCCGTGCTGAAACGTGCGGAGCAACAGTTGACCGAGGGCCTCGCCGGGATTCCCGGCGTCGAGCTGATCACCACCGCTGAACTGGCTCGGGCCTACCCGGTGGCCGACCCCGACGATCCCGACGCCGAGCGGCTCGGGCACATTCCCTACCGGCCCGCCTACTTCGCGGCGCTGGGCACGATGATCGCGCGCAAGCTGTCCACGCACCGGCCGGTCAAGGCGCTCGCGCTCGACTGCGATCAGACGCTGTGGGAGGGATACTGCGGCGAGGACGGACCGGACGGAGTCCAGCCGAGAGCCGCCGTGCAGGAGTTCGCGCTCGCGCGGCACCGGGACGGGGTCCTGCTCTGCCTGTGCAGCAGGAACAACGACGAGGACGTGCGAGCGGTTTTCGACCGGCGGACCGACCTGCCGGTGCGGGACGAGCACATCATCGCGCGACGAGTGGGCTGGCAGCCGAAATCGACCGGGCTCACCGGACTCGCCGACGAACTCGGTTTCGGCACGGACACCTTCGTCTTCCTGGACGACAGTCCGGTCGAGTGCGCGGAAGTGCGCGCGAACCTTCCCGAGGTTTTGACCCTCCAGCTGCCCGCACAGGTTGAGGAGATCCCCGGTTTTCTCGATCACGTCTGGGCTTTCGACCGGGCTCGGCCGACCGACGAGGATCGGGAACGTCCGGCCAGGTATCTCGCGGAGCGTCGACGGCGAACCGCGCGGGAGCGGGCGCTGACCTTCGAGTCCTTTCTGGATGGTCTGGAACTCGTGGTGCGCATCGGCACGTACGCCGACCGCGATCTGCCGCGGATCGCTCAGCTCACGCAGCGCACCAACCAGTTCACCACCAGCGCTGTCCGCCGCACCGAGGCGGAGCTGCGGGACCTGTTCGGCTCGGGCGGGCTGGACTGCCACACCGTCCGGGTGTCGGACCGGTTCGGGGACTACGGACTGGTCGGGGTCGTTCTTTCCGTAGCGGACGGGGAAACCTTGCGGGTGGACACGTTCCTGCTCAGCTGCCGGGCACTCGGGCGCGGCGTGGAACACCGGATGCTGGCCGTGCTGGGGGAGTCCGCGTCGCACCGGGGGCTCACTCGGATCGAGCTGTCTTTCACCGCGACCGGACGCAATGAGCCCGCGCGTCGCTTTCTCGAAGAAGTCGCCGGTGAGTCGTTCACCATGGCGGCCGAAACGGCTTCCCGGGTGGAGTTCCGGCCGTCCACCCCTCCGCCGCCGGTCCCACGGACACCCCGGACACCCCGGACAGTATCCAGCGGCCTGCCGTCCACCTGGTACCAGCGGGTCGCGACCGAACTGCGGACCCCCGAGGACATCCTGGCCGCGGTGCGCCGGGCCAACCTGCGGTCGAGACCGGCGCTGCCGAACGCTTTCCGCGGTCCGGACGACGACGTGGAGCGCGAGCTCGCCGTGTTGTGGCGGAAAGTGCTCGGGCTGCGCGAGGTCGGGGTGGACGACAACTTCTTCGACCTCGGCGGCAGCTCGCTGCTCGGTGTCCGGCTGATGACCGGGCTCGACGAACTGGCGGGTACCACGCTACCCCCGACCAGCCTGTTCGAACGCCCGACCATCCGCGCGATGGCCGCGCTGCTCCGGCCGGGTGAGCAGGCGGCGGAGCCCGTCGGTACCTCCGGACGGCGTCGGGGAGCGCGCAGGCGCGAGATAGCTCAGCGAGCCCGGAGGCGTCATGGACCCGGCTGACGGCCTGAACGGCCACGAGATCGCGGTGATCGGCCTCGCCTGCCGGTTCCCCGGTGCCGACGGCAGCGCGGAGTTCTGGGCGAATCTCGAGGCGGGCGTGGAATCCGTCACCGAACTCACCAACCGTGACCTGCGGTCCGCCGGGATCGGGTGGCGGGAGCGGACCCGGCCGGGATACGTCCGCGCCGCGCCGCTGCTCGACGGGCACGACCGGTTCGACGCCGCCTTCTTCGGTTACTCGCCAAGGGAAGCCGCGGCGCTCGATCCACAACAGCGGGTGTTCCTCGAATGCGCGTGGACCGCGGTGGAGGACGCGGGCTACGCGCCGAGCCGTTTCCCCGGCGCGATCGGGGTCTTCGCCGGTTCGGCGTTGAACACCTACCTGCTGCACAGCGGCGTCGCGGACCGGCTGCGCGACGACTACCTGCTCACCCTGATCGCCAACGACAAGGACTACCTGGCCACCAGGGTGTCGTACAAGCTCGGGCTCACCGGGCCGAGCATGTCCGTGCAGACAGCGTGTTCCACCTCGCTGGTGGCCGTGCACCTGGCCTGCCAGAGCCTGCTCACCGGCGAATGCGAACTCGCGCTGGCCGGGGGAGTGTCGGTGAAGGTGCCGCAGAGGGCGGGCTACCGGCATGAAGCAGGCGGCGTGCTCTCGCCGGACGGGCACTGCCGGGCCTTCGACGCGGACGCCGGCGGCACCCTGTTCGGCAGCGGCGCGGGGGTGGTGGTCCTCAAGCCGCTGGCCGACGCGATGGCCGACGGTGACACGGTACGCGCGGTGATCAAGGGCTCGGCGGTGAACAACGACGGTTTCGCCAAGGTGGACTACACCGCGCCGAGCGTCACCGGCCAGGCAGAGGTGATCGCCGAGGCCCTGGCACACGCCGAAGTCGATCCGTCGACAGTGTCCTATGTGGAGGCTCATGGCACCGGGACCGCGCTGGGCGATCCGATCGAGATCGCCGCGCTGACCGCGGCGTTCCAGCGCGGCACCCGGCGTACCGGCTATTGCGCGATCGGTTCGGTGAAGACGAATTTGGGTCACCTCGACGCGGCCGCCGGGATCGCCGGCCTGATCAAGACGGTCCTCTCCCTCGAAAACGAGACGCTCCCGCCGAGCCTGCACTACCGGCGGCCGAACCCGCGAATCGACTTCGCGACCACTCCGTTCCACGTCAACGCGGAGCGCACTCCGTGGCCGTCGGCCGAGGGCGTCCGCCGGGCCGGGATCAGCTCGCTCGGCATCGGTGGAACGAACGCGCACCTGGTGGTGGAGCAGGCCCCGCCGAGCCCACCGCCACGACCGTCCAGGCCGTTCCAGCTGCTGGCGCTGTCAACCGCGACCGCTTCCGCGCTGGAGACGCTGACGGCGAATCTCGTCACGCGGCTGGATACCGAAGTCGATCTCGCCGATGCCGCCTACACCCTGCAGATCGGCCGCGAGCCCGGCGCGTACCGGCGCACCGTCGTCTGCCGTGACCGGGCCGAGGCGGTCTTCGCGCTGCGCGAGGCGCCCCGCGTGAACCGGACACCACCGGAAACCCGGCCGGTCGCGTTCCTGTTCCCCGGTGGTGGCAGTGCGGGCAAGCCTGGTCTCGCCGCCGGGCTGGCCGCCGCCGAACCGGTGTTCCGGGAACGCCTGGAGTACGGCCTCGCCGAACTCGCGACGCTGGACGGGCCCGACCTGTCCGGCGCGCTGCTCGGCGGCGAGCGGATCTCCGACCGGCCGTTGACCCAGCTGCCCGCGTTGTTCCTGGTCGAAGACGCGCTCTCCGTGTTGTGGCGATCCTGGGGCGTACGCCCGGCCGCGATACTGGGGCACAGCCTCGGTGAACTGACCGCCGCCCACCTCGCGGGAGTGCTCGATTTCCCCGCCGCGCTCGGGGCGGTGCTGACCAGGGCGAGGCTGGTCCAGAGCACCGCGCCCGGCGCGATGCTCAGCGTGGCGCTGCCGGAGCCCGAGACCCGCGCGCTCATGGGGGATCGGCTCGATCTCGCCGCGGTGAACACCCCCGGCACCTGTGTCGTGTCCGGTGCGGCGAAGCTGATCGACGACCTGGAGTCCCGGTTGGCGGCGCGTGATGTCACCTCCGCCAGGATTCCGCTGGGCACGGCGGGGCACTCCCGCCTCTTCGACCCCATCGTGGCCCCGTACGAACGATATTTCACCGGGGTGCGGCTGTCCGCGCCGTCGATCCCGTTCCTGTCGAACCTCACCGGCACCTGGATCACCGACGAGCAGGCGACCGACCCGGCGTACTGGGGACGGCAGCTGCGGGGCACCGTGCGGTTCGCGGAATGCGTGACGACCCTGCTCGACCACCCCGGCCGGGTGTGCCTGGAGGTCGGGCCCGGCCGGACGCTGAGCACCTTCGTCCGGGCACGGGAAGACCGGCTGGCCGTGGCGTCACTGCATCCGGCTACGGGGCCGCCCGCGCTGCTCGACGCGCTCGGCAGGCTCTGGCGGGCCGGGGTGGAGATCGACTGGGCGGGTTTCGCCGCGCGGGAGGACCGGCGCCGGATACCGCTGCCGACCTATCCGTTCGAGGGCGAACGGCACTGGTACGCCAAACGCGGCCGTTCCCGCCGCCCTCGCCGTTCCGGGCCGGTCGCGTCCACCGTGGACTTTTCGGGGCCGGGTACCGAGACCGAGCGGGTGATCGCCGCGATCTGGCGGGAGGCGCTCGGCGTGCCGCGGCTGTCCGTGCACGACGACTTCTTCGAACTGGGCGGCAGCTCGCTGCTCGTCGCCGAGGTGATCAAACGGGTCAACGCACGCTTCCGGACCGGACTCTCGCTGCTCACCTTGATCGAATCCCCCACCGTGGCCGGACTGGCGGACTGCGTCGACACCGTACGCGCACAATCGGGTGACCGGGCGCCGGAACACGCGCCGGGGCGCGATCCGGCGGCAGAATAGGACCGGCACGACCACTGTCTCCACAAGGAGCCCGCAGATGAGCGAAGTGACTGAACCCTACGCGCCGGGAAGACCGTGCTGGTTCGATCTGACCGTCCGCGAGCCGGAACCGGTGCACGCGTTCTACCGGCACCTGCTCGGCTGGGAGTTCGCGGACAGCGAGTGGCGCTATCACCAGGCCACGATCCGGGGCAAGGCGGTCGCGGCGATCAGCACCGGGGAGCCGGAGGACGACTCCCACTGGAACATCTACCTCGCCACCAGGGACACCGCGGCGACCGCGCACGCCGTGGAAGCCGCCGGCGGCAAGGTGATCAAGGAACCACACGACGTCCCCGGCGGCACGATGGCCATCGTCGCCGACCCCACCGGCGGATACTTCGGCCTGTGGCGGGGCGAGTCCTTCGACGGCAGCGAGCTGGTGAACGAAGCGGGCGCGCCCTGCTGGGCGGAGGCGTCGAGCAAGGACACCAAGGCGGCGGGAAAGTTCTTCGCGACCGTGTTCGGCCTCGAAGCCAAACGCCCGTTCCCCAAGTACAGCTACGTTCAGCTGCGCGCCGACGGCACGGAAGTCGCCGGGATCCTCGGCTACAGCCACGAAGCCAGGCCGAAGACGGGGCACGCGGCCTGGCTGGTGTACTTCCAGGTCGAAGACACCGACGCCGCGGTACGGGTCGCCACCGAACACGGCGGCACGGTGGTCGAAAAACCGGAGGACTCCCCGTTCGGCCGCATGGCGGTACTCACCGACCCCGCCGGTGCCCGCTTCGCCGTCATCACCCGCCCCGCGAAGTCTTGAGGGGCAGGGCAAGGGTGGCGTGTCGGGTTCCACTGAAACGATGTCGTCCCCGGCGCGGCCTGCCCACCTGAAGGTGTGAAGGTCCGCCGTAGGTACCTAGAACACGTTTGGCCCTACCCTAAGTGCCACTCACGACCACCGCGCCGACGAGGGCCGCTGTCCCCGATGTCGCCTTGGGGACAGCAGTCCTGCGGGTGTGTCGTGCCGCGTGGAGCACCGTCTCGACCGACCGGGCCTTACCAACACGACACCGTTGCCTTACCCCTCAGAGAGGGCAGCGGTGGTGTGGTCACCCCTGCACGCCTACACGACCTTGCCCGAAGTCCGTGAAGGCCTCCTTGAGGGACTCTGGGTCCCTCAAGGAGGCCTTCACGGACCCGCCATCCGGCCCAGCAAGAGCGAAGAAGCTGCGTGGGTGGCGGGGTGACACCGTTCGGGGGTGACGACGACTGTCATTCCCGGCCCGCGCGCCTTGCCGCTGGTCGGTGTCCGTGGGAACTTCGCCGTGTTCGCCTTCGACGCGGTGAAGTATCTGCGACGACTACACGGCCAGTACGGGGAAATCGCGTCGCTCGCGCGCGGGACGACGGATTACGTCTTCGTGTTTTCGCCGCGCTACAACCAGATCGTGCTTCGCGACAGCGAGTTGTTCCAGAACATCGACGCGGCGTCGACGCCGGTGCGGATGTCCGAGGGTTCGCCGCTCAGCCGGCTCTACGCGGGGCTGACGAACATGAACGGCGCGAAGCATCGGCGGCAGCGGAAACTGATGGCGTCGGCGTTGCAGCGACGGCACATCGAGGCGTACGCGCCGGACATCGCGGACATCACGCGGCGTGGGATCGAGGGCTGGCGGGCAGGCGCGGAGGTCGATCTGCTCGCCGAAATGCGCGCGATCACCATGGCGGTCGCGGTGAAAACGTTGCTGGGGCTGGAACCCGAGCGGGAAGGCCGTGCCACGAGCTCCCTCCTGCAGGACTGGATGGACACCGTGTTCTCGGTGCCCGCGCTCGCGGTGCCGGTCGATCTGCCCGGCTTTCCCTATCGCAGGCTGACAAAGCTGTCCGGAAGCCTCGAAACCACCGTCCGCGGGCTCATCGAGGCGCGCCGCGGTGGGGAGACCGGCGGCACGGACGTGCTCACCCGGCTGACCAAGGCCAACGACGACGACGGCACCGGCCTGTCCGATGACGAGCTGATCGGCCAGACCACCTTCCTGTTCATGGCCGGGCACGCCACCACCGCCAGCGCGCTCACCTGGACCCTCTTGCTGCTCTGCGCGCATCCCGGAATCCTGGGCGACGTCGTCGACGAACTCGGCGCCGCCGAGGACGCGGCCCCGAAGCTTCCGTTGCTGGACAGGGTGATCAAGGAGAGCCTCCGGCTGCTGCCGCCGGTGATGTGGTGGAGCAAGGTCGCTTCGGCGCCGGTGGACCTCGGCCCGTATCGGCTGGACACCGGCGCGCACGTGATCTTCAGTTCCTACATCACCCACCGCCTGCCGGAACTGTACCCCCGACCGGACCGGTTCGTCCCCGACCGCTGGCTGGACGACGATCCCGGACCGTACGGCTATTTGCCCTTCGCCGCCGGACCCAGGATGTGCCTCGGTTCGGGGTTCGCCACGATGGAGATGCGCCAGATCCTGGCGATCCTGTTGCGGCGGTGGCGGTTCGAGGTCGAGCCGGGGTCGCGAGTGGACTGTGGCGGGCTGATGGTCTCCCAGCCCAAGCGGGGACTCCCGGTGCGCCTGCGCGCGCCAGGCGGCCCGATCGCGGGCTGGACCGAGCTGCGCGGCGGGATCCGGTCCATGGTCGATTTCGGCTGAGGGCCGCCCAGCAACGCCGAAGAAGTTACCGCCACGACGCCGGTGAAAGAATCGATTTCGACGGTGCGGCAAGACTTTCCGCACGGTCGAACCGACTCGCCATGGAGTTGGTTCGGCCGGAAGGTCCGGCCGCGGCGACGGTTGGTTCCCGGGCGGCGACCCGGGCAGAGCGACTGATCACCAAGCTGCCACTCCCGGGAGGGTACCCATGAGCGCGACGAGTCATACGGAGAACGACCAGCAGCCCGACGAGAGCGCGCTCCAGGAACTCCAGGGCCGCTGGTTCGAGTCGGCGGGGGGACTGACGAACGGTGCCGGCACGACCAACGGCAGGCCGGTCTCCGACGTCGCGACCGCGGAGCGTGAGGAGCCCAAGGATCTCGGCCTGGCGCTGCGGGAGAACCTCTCCCTGATCACCCGGCTGCCGACCCCGGCGCGGGAGCAGCTGTTCGACCAGTTCCTGGCCACCGTCTCCGGGCAGATCAACGGGACCATCACGGTTTCCCAGTCCCCGGTCAGCCAGGATCTGCGGCAGCGGAACATCGACATCTTCTACAAGTACATCGAGTACGAGAACTCGCGGAACTACGAGGGTATGGAGAACTTGTTCCATCCCACCGAGTTCCGCAGCAAGACCTACTTCGGCAACGACCCGATCAGCCCGAAGGCGCACACCAGGATGCTGCTCGGCCTGTTCCGCTCGTTCCCGGACTGGTTCATGGTGATCAACGAGATCGTCTCGGCGGACAACGAGGCGGTGGTCGGGCTGATCACCGGGCGTGGCACCCAATTCGAGGAGTTCGCAGGCAGGCCGCCGAAGGACCACCAGATCGCCATCCCCACCCTCCACGCGATCAAGGTGCGTGACGGCCTCATCGTGGAACACCGGCACATCAACCCGTTCGAAGACATCTTCGCCAACCAGATCATGGCACCGCTCACCGAGGACATCATGGCGGTCCGTGCCCAGCAGGGCTTCGACAGCAGCATGGCGCAGCGGGCGTACGAAGCCGCGGTCGCGGCCGGTGCCGACCCGCAGAAGCTGACCGAGCTGAAGACCCTGATCGAAGTGAAACGCCGCCAGTGCCAGGTGTTGCTGAAGGGCACGCTGCGGCGCTGCGCCATGATCGCGCCGCCGGGCGAGATCTACTGCGAGCACCACCAGGAGCACGGCTATGGCATCGACGGCTTGGAATAGCGCGCTCACCGGGAAAGGCCCGATCCGGCCCAAGATGAGGAGAGAGTGAAGATGACTTCCGCCAGGCAAGGCACCGAGCAGCAGAGCAGGCATCAGTCCGAAGTGGACGCGGCCGCGAACCGGCTCCGTGAGTTGCTGGGCGCGGACCTGAGCGCCGAGGAGATCGTGCAGGCGGTACTGGACGTGCCCAGGATCGAGGAGAACAAGAAGGTGCTGCTGCGCTTCCAGAAGGAAGTGTTCAACGGCCACGACTGGAGCACCGAGACGCTGGCGCGGAACCTGACCGAGGACTTCGTCGACCACGCCGCGATGCCCGGTGACCCGCCGGGGTTCGAAGGTGTGCAGATGCGGTTCTCGGCATGGTCCTCGGCGTTCGAGGACCCGATGGAGGACAACATCGCGATCATCGGCGAGGGAGACCTCCTCGGGGTGATGTACAACCTGCACGCCCACCACAACGGCGAGTTCATGGGTGTGCCGCCGACCAACCGCGAGGTCGTCATCCCCGGGATGGAGGTCGTCCGCATCCGCGACGGCAAGATCGCCGAGCACTGGGGAATCTACGACTTCCTGCGCACCGCCGAGGAGATCGGCACCAACCTCACTTTCGTCCAGCGTGACGTGCCGGACGCGGTGAAGCGGCCCGAGGTGCCGTGGGCGGTCAAGATGACCGAGGCGGACGCCGAAAACGTGGGCACCGCGGCGGAGGACTACCTGCGCCCGGAGCGGGGGTGGTCGTCCAGCTGACCCCGCTCTCGCGGTCCCACGGCCACGACGTGTGCCGGGTTGTCACACGGCCCACGTCGTGGCCGTGAGCGTGCCGACGGGAGGAAGCCATGATCTCCAGCGTGGTGAAGGTCGCCGTCTACGTCCGAAATCAGCAGCGGGCGCTGGACTTCTACACCGGCGCGCTGGGGTTCGAGGTGCGGGCCGACCAGCCGATGGGGCCCGCCGCGCGCTGGATCGAGGTCGGCCCGCCCGGCGCGGCGACGAGCGTGACCCTGTGGACCCCGCCCGATCTCACCGACCGGATCGGGACCTTCACCGGGATCGTGTTCGGCTGCGCGGACATCGAGGCCACCGTCGCCGAGCTGCGCGCGCGTGCGGTGACGGTCACCGAGGAGCCGTCCGGCCAGGCGGGCGGGGCGATGGCGACCTTCCTCGACCCCGACGACAATGTCTTCGTGCTCCGCGAAGACGCCTGACGTACCGGCGATGCGCCGCGCTTGGGAGCGGCTGCACCGCGAATACGCGACGGATCTGCTGGTGTCCTCGCTCGCCGCGGACGTCGAACTGTCCAGCTTCCAGTTCAACCGCCGGTTCGCGGCCTGTTACGGCGAAACGCCGGGACGGCTGCTCAAGCGCGTCCGGATGGAGTGGGCGCAGTTCCTGCTGCGGCACAGCAGGTATCCGGTGCGGCGGATCGGGCGCAGCGTCGGTTACCGCAGCCCCGGCACCTTCAGCGACCGGTTCCACAAGTACGTCGGATGCTCGCCGAGTGAATACCGCGCGCGACATTTCGTCGAGGTCAGCGGATCGTGGGCGCCTTGGTACATCGCCACGCCGCGCGATCCCAAGGCGCCCACGAGCTGAAGGGGACTTTCCCGCATGGGACGTGGGGAAGGCGCCCTTCGCCGCGTGTAACGAGGGGAAAGTCCCCTTCAGCCCCTACCCCGCACGAAGGTCCGCGATGCGCGGAGCCCGGCTCTTCGGGGAGTCCAGGCTGGTCATCCTGGCGTCGCCGAGCTGGTCCCGGACGTAGTTCTCCGCGCCGGCGATCGCCTTCTTGAGTGCCGCGTCGGTTTTGACGAACGGCTGGCAGACGATCTCGCTCGCGTCGACGTCGTACTCCCACAGCCCGACCACCCGGCCGCGGTCGACGACGATCGGGCACTGCGGGTCGGTCTCGTCGCCGAGGGTCCGGCCCACCTTGCCACCGGGGGAACGCTTCGCGGCGTCCTCGGGGTTCACCAGCCTGCTCAGCTCGCGGTGCAGCAGGTGGATGCCGTCGATTCCGGCGACGAGCGCGTAAGACGGTTTGCGCGGCACGGTGAACTTCTCGAACTCGACGGCGAGGTCGGCGGGCAGCAGCAGGTCGGTGTCACCGATCGGCTCCAGGTCCAGCGGCTCGATCGCCTTCTTCGCGGCCGCCGCGGTGAGCCCGGAGAACCAGCGGAAGTGCTTCAGCGAAGCGGGCGCGGCCCAGGAGGAGTACCGCCTGGCGAGTTCGGTGCGCTGGGCGTCCACATCCGGCCCGTCGCCGTCGAGCGGCGACGGTGTCCACGGCACATAGCCGAACCGCTGCTGGTCGAGCCTGCCGTTCACCGGCACCCTGCGGATCCGGCCGCGCGACTGGAGCAGGCCGAGTGCGAGCGGCAGAGTCGTGGTCTGACCGCGTTTCTTGCCTTCGGCGCCGAGGTTGCGGACCTCGTCGCCGACGACGTCGCGCAAACCGGCGGCGTCGAGCGGCTCCGACGCGGACTCGAGCGCCGAGACGACGCCGTCACACAATCGGTTGATTTCCTTGGTGGTGACGCCGAGATGTTTGCCCGCCGCCGCGAGTTCGCCCTCCGGCGCGCCGGAACCCACGGTCAGCCCGAGGGCGAAGTCCTCTTTCGGCAGGATGTAGGTACAGCCGCGGGCGGACGGGAGTTCGTGCACGTCGAGGTTCGCGACGGCCTTGTCGACGACCTCGCGGTCAAGTCCGGCGCGGGCGAAGAACCCCAGGTAGGGGCTGCATCCGCCGACCGAGCGGGCCCAGCCGGTGCGGCTGAGCACCTCCTCCGGCGAGGCACCGGTCAGCGAGCCGTCGAGCCCCTGGCGGTGGGACCACCACGCGCGCAGCTTGTCGAGAGAGATCTCAGCAGTCATGCCGCCATTATGGCATTTTGGGTCCGTAGTGGATACATTTCAGTGTCCGCCGGGCCGACCCAGGAGGATGACATGATCACCAAGCTGAACACCGTCGCGCTGTATGTGACGGACCAGGAACGGTCCAAGCGGTTCTACGTCGACATGCTCGGTTTCGACGTGACCACGGACTCGGACATGGGAGGTATGGGGCGGTGGCTCGAGGTGGCGCCCGGCGGTGGCGGGACGGCGTTCGTGCTGGCCAACGCGGAGGCGTTCGGCAAGACGGACCGGGTCGGCGACTCGGCCGACGTGACCCTGAAGTGCGCGGACGTGCGGGCACTGCACGCGGACCTGTCCGGCAAGGGTGTGCAGGTGACCGAGCCGGAGACGCAGGACTTCGGCACCTTCGTCACGGTGACCGACCCGGACGGTCACGAGTTCCTGATCAGCCAGGAATGAGCCCGTGACACCGCTGACCCCGGCGGCCTTCGCCCTGCTGCTCGCACTGACCGAGGGCGAGCAGCACGGCTACCGGCTCATCGCGGACGTCGAGCGCCTCACCGGCGGCACGCTGGTGCTCGGTCCCGGCACGCTCTATCGCACCCTGCAGCGCCTGCGGGTGGACGGCATGGTCGAGGAGAGCGACACGGACGAGGAAGCGGTCCGCGCGGACCGCCGGGCCGAGCGCCGCCGTAGCTACCGGATCACTCCGACCGGGTCGCGGGCGGTCCGCGGCGAGGCCAGAAGACTCGCTAACCTGCTCGCGAGCGATACGGCGCGAGCCGTTCTCCGCTCCGACGAGAGGGGCGAGTAGATGACCGGCTGGGCAGCGGACGAGGAGTTCGCCGGGGTCACGCCCCAGCTCACCGTGGCGGACACGGCGGCGGCGGTCCGCTTCTACGCCGCGGTGTTCGGTGCCGACGAGCTGCTGCGCAATCACGCCCCGGACGGCCGGGTGATGCACTGCGAGCTGCTGGTGGGCGGCGGCAGGTTGTTGCTGCACGACGAGTTCCCCGAGCATGGCGCCGGGCGTGGTCCGGTCGCGCTCGGCGGCACGCCGGTGGTGTTGCACCTGTACGTCGCCGACGTCGACGCGGTGTTCGCCGCCGCGCTGGCGGAAGGGGCGACCGAGCTGATGGCCCCGCAGGAAGCGTTCTGGGGCGACCGGTACGCGATGATCGAGGACCCGTTCGGGCATCGCTGGTCGGTGGCGCGGCGCGCGGCCGACCCTTCGGTCGCCGAGTTGCAGGAACGGGCCGACCAGTGGGCCGAGGGCAACGCCGGGGTCTCGCCGAACGGCACCGCCGCCGAACGGCGAGACTAGCGTCGCGTGAGTCCTGTCGGCTTGCCGCCCGTGTTTGAACACCGATCTCGCGTGATCAGCCGGACAGCACGCGGCGGAACCCGGCCTGGCACCCGCGCTCCGCGGGGGAGATGCGCAATTCAAGAGAAGTCCGGCGCCGGGCGCCGACCCTAGGCTGCCCTGGTGACCGCGCCGATCGCGAGTCCGCCCCGCCGTGCCCTGCCCGGCGGCGCCCGCCGGTGCGGTTCTCGTCGTGTTCACCGGTGATTTCGGCGCCCGTCCGGCGGTGTCACGCAATTGCCGAAACATATTTTCAACGGGCTCGGGTGGATTGCCTTCGAATTGCTCCGACAATTATCCACTGTGGACTTTCGATTCTTGATCTTTCGTCGCTTCCCCCGGGTGAGTAATTTGCGCCACCTGGGTGAAGTCGTTTGACCGTGTCCATCTCGCTGTGTCAGCCTTTCCATGGGTGTTCAACTGCGGGGACATCGCCTTAGTATGTACTTGTGCTCATCATTATTCGAGTATCGCATCGCTCTGCCAGGGGTGTCATGTGACGATGTGGGCAGGGAATAGTCCTCGAATGGCCGTCGGGTCGCCACCGGTAACCCGTGTCCTTCGACTTCCCCTGACAATGGCCGATTTCTCCCGGCGCGGATTCAGGCTCGACCGGGAAAGTGAACGCGCCGAACTGGAAAAGCACGCTCGCTATTTCCTGACCGGGTTCAATGTGGCGGCGAAATCACGTGACGCGCATTCGGAGCTGGCGGAGATTCCGGACGCCGAACGAGGATTCGCCTATGAGGGCGCCGGGATGTTCGCGGCGCTGTACGACCTCGCCCCGGTCGGCAGAGGTGGCGCGCTCGCGCGCTTGCTCAGCGGGCCGGGAGACCAGTACACGCACCTGATCCATGTCGGCTACGGCTGGGCGCTGGTGCCGACGCGGGTGCCCCTGCCGGTGGCCGTCCCATCCACTCCGCTGCTCCGATGGCTCGCTCTGGACGGAGCCGGGTTCGCGGAAACGTACTTCGGTGGCCTCCGCGCGTTGCGGCGGCGATGTCACCGGCGGCCGAGCGAACGCTGGCGGGCGAGGGTCGCCGGTTGCGGCCGTGCGCTGTGGTTCGCACAGGCCGCGGACCCGGTGGGGGTCGCGAGGGTGATCGCCGAAACGCCCGAACCCGCCCGTGGCCCGCTCTGGTCGGGTATCGGCCTCGCCGCGTGTTACGCGGGTTGCGCCGGACCCGGCGCGGTCGCGGAACTGGTGCGGTCCAGCGGGCCGTACGCACCACATTTCGGGCAGGGCGTGCTGTTCGCCGGCGCCGCGAGGTACCGGGCACGGATCGTGCCGGAGCACACCGGACGCGTGTGCGAGCAGTTGTTCTCCGCTACGCCGGAGGAAGTCTCGGGGTGGACGGACGAGGCGGCGCACGGCCTCACCGGATCCACCGAATTGTCCGCGTACACCGAATGGAAAGCCCGGTTGCGGGAACTGGCCGAGCGGCGGTTCTGAGCCGATTTTCCGGGTGGGAGAGGGTATTCGACATGCCAAAGCCGTGGCGCAGGGTGGTCCCGGTGGCGGTCGCGCTCCTGCTCTGTCTCACCGCGGGGATCTTCACCGCGAGGCCGGGACTGAGCGCGAACGAGAACCGTTCGCTGGCCGGCGGGTTCGCCTTCGACCAGGTCCCGCTGAACTCCACGTCGCCGGGTGCGCGGCAGCAACGTCAGGTGCAACCGGAACTCGAACCCATCCGGGCCTGGATCTCCGCGGTCGGGGCGGCGGTGGCGCTGGCCGATCTGCGTGAGCTCAAGCGCTCCGCCGACTTCTGTCTCGTCGACCCGCGCGACGACTCGGTCACCGTGGCCCCGGTGCCGGACGCGGGTGGGCGGGCGTATCCGAAGTTCACGCTGGACCCGCGCCCGCTGGCCTACGACGAGACGATGGCCCCGATGGGCTGCGTGCCGTCCGATCTCGACGAGGACGGTCGCCAGGACCTCCTTGTCTACTACTGGGGCCGGTCGCCGGTGCTGTTCCTGAACTCGGCCGCGCCGGGGACCCCGCCCGCCGCGGCGAACTTCCGGCCGGTGGAACTGGTCTCGCCCATGCAGGTATGGAACTCCACCGCGCTGAACCTCGGCGACGTCGACGGCGACGGGCACCTCGACGTCCTGGTGGGCAACTACTTCCCGGACGGCGCCAAGGTGCTCGACCCGGTCGCGGGGTCCGATGGCCGGATGTACATGCAGGACTCGATGGGCAAGGCGCGCAACGCCGGGGTGAACCGGCTGCTGTTGACCAGACCGTCGGGCGCACCGTCCACGTTGCCGGTGATCACCGACGCCAGCACCGCGTTCCCGGACGATTCGGCGCGGTCGTGGACCCTCGCGTTCGGGCTGCAGGACCTCACCGGCGACAGCCTGCCGGAGATGTACGTTGCCAACGACTTCGGCCCGGACCAGTTGCTGGTCAACAGGTCCACGCCGGGCAAGGCCCGGCTGGCCGAGGTCAACGGTGACCGCGATCTGCTCACCCCGCGGTCGGAGGTGCTCGGGCATGATTCCTTCAAGGGCATGGGGGTCACCTTCACCTATCCCGATGGCAACCCACTGCCGATGATCGCGGTCAGCAACATCACCACGCCGTACGCACTGCATGAGAGCAACTTCGCGTTCGTGCCCACCGGGACCGGTGCCGACCTCGCCGCGGGCAAGCTGCCCTATGCCGAGCGCAGCGAGGATCTCGGCCTGGCCAGGAGCGGCTGGGCGTGGGACATCAAGGCCGGCGACTTCGACAACTCCGGTGTCGACCAGCTCGTGCAGGCGACCGGTTTCCTCAAGGGTGACCGCGACCGGTGGCCGGAACTGCAGGAACTCGCGATGGGCAACGACCAGCTGCTGAAGTACCCGCAAGCGTGGCCGAAGTTCGTGCTCGGCGACGACCTTTCCGGGCACCAGGCGAACCCGTTCTACGTCAGAGCAGGCGACGGCCGCTACACCGACCTCGCCGGTCAGCTCGGCATCGGCGCGCCGTACAACACCCGCGGGTTCGCCTTCGGTGACGTGGACGGCGACGGCAAGCTCGACGCACTGGTCGCCAACCAGTGGGAGGATTCCTTGCTGCTGCGCAACATCGGCCAGTCCGGTCGTAAAGCGGCGGACCTGCGTCTGGTCACCCCCGGCGCGGCCGGTGGCGAGCGGACGGCGATCGGCGCGCGGATCGAGGTGTTCTCCGGCGACCGGACGCTGCGGACCCAGCTGTTCCCGGCGAACGGGCACGCCGGCGTCTCGGCAGGCGAGGCACATCTGGCGCTGCCCGACGGCGGATCCGCACGGGCCGCGATCACCTGGCGGGACGGCACCGGGGTCCATCGGGCCGAGGTCGAGCTCCGGCCCGGTCACCACACCGTGCTGCTCGGCGCGAACGGAACGGCGGTCCTGAAATGACGAGCACGACCGAATCGCGGCGGAACTCCGCCGCGACGGCACCGGCGCCCCCGGCGTCGCCGACGACCGTGCCGGTCCCGGATCCCGGCCCGGACAAACGGATCAAGGCCCTGCGCCGGTTCGCGATGTCGATCACGGCGTTCACCATCGTCGGCCATCTCGTACTCGGGTTCGAGCAGGCGCCGATCACCCCGCTGCTCGCGATAGTGGTCAGTTACGTGACCGCGCTGCTGTTCGAGCGGCTGGACAGCTGGGCGTACGGGCGGACCCCGGAGTACGCCGGTGGCGCGAGCGCGATGGTGACTTTCCTGCTGCCGCCGCATATCACCGCGCTGGCGTGCGCGATGCTGTTGTACGGCAACGCCTCGGTGTGGCCGTACCTGATGGCGGTGGTGGTGGCCAACGCGACGAAGTACGTGGTCCGGGTGCGGCTCAAGGGCAAGTTGCGGCACGTGCTGAACCCGTCGAACTCGGGCATCGTGGTGGTGCTGCTGATCTATCCGTGGGTCGGGATCGCGCCGCCGTACCACTTCACGAACTTCGTCACCGGCACGGTGGACTGGCTGATCCCGCTGGGCATCCTGATGCTCGGCACGATGCTCAACGCCAAGCTCACCGGCAAGGTCCCGCTGATACTGGGCTGGGCAGGCGGTTTCGCCGCGCAAGCGGTGCTGCGGTGGTTGCTGCTCGACCACGCGCTGATCGGCGCGCTGCTCCCGGTCACCGGGGTCGCGTTCATCCTCTACACCAACTACATGATCACCGATCCGGGAACCACCCCGTCGAAGCCACGCAACCAGGTGATCTTCGGCGTCGCCACCGGACTGATCTACGGCTTGCTGGTGGTTTCGGGTGTGGTGTTCGGCCTGTTCTTCGCGCTGGTGATCACCTGCGTGCTGCGCGGGCTGGTACTGGTGGTGAGCGCGTACCGGCCGACGGCGTCGAAGGACACGTCTCGGGTCAGATCCGGGACCGGGTCGTGACCGGGGAGCCCGTCGCGATCGTCGGAATGGCCTGCCGGTACCCGGACGCCACCTCGCCCGCCCGGCTCTGGCAGAACGTGCTCGCGCGCCGCCGCGCGTTCCGGCGCATCCCGGAGTGCCGGTTGTCCCGCCGGTACCAAGGTGGCCGCGCGGACGCCGATCTCACCTACGTGACCCATGCCGGGGTGCTGCGGGACTGGGCGTTCGACCGGCGGCGGTTCGGGATCCCCGGCCCGCTGTACCGCGCGGCCGACCAGACGCACTGGCTCGCGCTGGAGACCGCGGCCGACGCGTTGGCCGACGCCGGTTTCCCCGGCGGCGACGGGCTCGACCGGGACACGGCGGGGGTGGTGCTCGGCAATTCGCTGACCGGTGAGTTCACCAGGGCGGCGACCCTGCGGCTGCGCTGGCCGTTCCTCGCCGACGCCGCCTCGACCGCGCTGGCGGGCGCGGGTGCTCCGGCGGAGCTGTCCGGGGACGTGCTCCGCAGGCTGGAACACCTGGTCAAGCAGCCGTTCCCCGAACCGGGGGAGGAAATGCTCACCGGGACGCTGGCCAACACCATCGCCGGCCGGATCTGCAACCATTTCGACCTGCACGGCACCGGGTACACAGTGGACGGCGCCTGTTCGTCCAGCCTCCTCGCGGTGATGACCGCGGCCCGTGCGCTGGCCGCCGGTGAGCTGGACTTCGCGCTCGCCGGCGGGGTGGACATGTCGATCGACCCCTTGGAACTGATCGGGTTCTCGCGTCTCGGCGCGCTCGCCACCGACCGGATGCGGGTCTACGACGAGCGGCCGACCGGTTTCCTGCCCGGTGAGGGCTGCGGGGTGATCGCGCTGATGCGGGCGGGGGACGCCGAACGGCGCGGGCTGCGCGAGTACGCGCAGCTCGTCGGCTGGGCGTCCTCGTCGGACGGTGCGGGCGGGCTCAGCCGCCCGGAACGGGCCGGGCAGGTGCTCGCGCTGCGCCGCGCCTACCGGGTCGCCGGGCTGGCCCCGGAGTCGGCGGGCCTGATCGAGGGGCACGGGACCGGCACCGAGGTCGGTGACCGGGTGGAACTCGAGGCGCTGACCGAGGTCCGGGGCGCCGGCGCGGCGCCGGCCGCGTTGAGCACGGTGAAGGCGAACATCGGGCACACCAAGGCGGCGGCGGGGGTGGCCGGGCTGATCAAGGCGGCGTTGTCCGTCTTCCACCGGGTGCTGCCACCGGTCACCGGCTGCGAACGGCCGCAGGAACTGCTGCGCGCGGATTCCGCGCCGCTGCGGCTGCTCGCCGAGGCCGAGCCGTGGCCGGACGAGATCCCGGTCGCCGGTGTCTCTTCGATGGGTTTCGGCGGGATCAACGCGCACGTGGTCTTGAGAGGCTCGCCCGGCGACTCGGTCCGCAGCCTGTCCGCCGCGACCCGCCGCTGGTCGGCACGGCGGGAAGAAACCGAGATCGTGCTGCTCGGCGCGACGAGTCCGGCGGACCTTTCCACCCGGCTCGCCGCACTGGCCGCGAGCGCCGAACTGCTGAGCACGGCCGAGGTCGGCGATCTCGCGGCCACCGCATGGCGGGACGACCCAGGGCCGGGCAAGCTACGCGCGGCGTTGGTGGCGCGTGACCCCGACGAGCTGGCGGCGGCCGCGAAGGCCGCGTCGGCCGCGACCGAGGGCTGGTCCGGCGAACCACAGTTCGACCGGTATGGCGGTTTCGCACTCGGTTCGGCGCGCGCGGCCCGGCTGGGCCTGCTGTTCCCCGGGCAGGCCGCGCCGGTCCGCGCCGCGCTGCCCGGCTGGGCGGCGGATCTCGGTGTGCCGGGGCTGCCCACCGGATCGGCGCTGTCTACTGTGGACACGAGTGTGGCGCAGCCCGCGATCGTGCGGCAGTCCCTCGCCGCACTGGCCTGGCTCGCCGAACTCGGCGTGCGCGCGGAGGCCGCGGCCGGGCACAGCCTCGGTGAGCTCACGGCCCTGCGGTGGGCGGGCTGCTGTTCGGCGGAGACGGCGGTGGAACTCGCCGCCGTCCGTGGCCGGATCATGGCCGAACACGGCGCCGCCGGCACCACGATGGCGAGCCTCGGCCTTTCGGATTCCGGTGTGGCCGCACTGCTGGCGGGAACCCCGGTGGTGCTCGCCGGGATCAACGGGCCTGGCCAGGTGGTCGTCTCCGGCCCCCGCCCGGACGTCGCCGAGGTACTGCGCCGGGCGCGCGCGGACGGCGTGACCGCGAGCGAACTGCGGGTCTCCCACGGGTTCCACAGTCCGGCCATGAGCGCGAGCGAGGAGCCGTTTCGTCAAGCCCTGCGGGGATTCTCGTTGCCAGCGCCCGGCCGTCCGGTGTTCTCCACCATCACCGGCACCCGGGTGACCGCGGGCGGCGACGAACTGCGTGACCTGCTCGTCCGCCAGCTCACCGAGCCGGTGCTGTTCAGCCGCGCGCTCGCGGAACTGGCCGAGTGCTGCGATCTGCTGCTGGAAGCCGGGCCGGGCACGATGCTGGCCGGGCTCGCCGGAGCGACCGGCCTGCCGGTGCTGAGCATGGACACCGGCGGTGAACCCGCGCGGCACGCGTTCGCCACCGCGGTGCTGGCCGCCTGCGCCGGTGCGGACCTGGAGCCGTGGTTCGCGGGCAGGGCGAACCGGCCGCTGCCGCTGGACGCCGTGCCGGACTTCGTGGTGAACCCGTGCGAGAACCGGACAGGCTGGGTCGACGCACCGGAGCGCGAGGCGACGGTGCCGGTGCCGGACGAAGTGCCGGTGAACCCCGTCGAGACCGGCACTGATCCGCTCGCCGTGCTGACCGCGCACCTGGCCACCACGCTCGAACTGCCCGCCGGTTCGATCACCGCCGGCAGTTCACTGCTCGGGGATCTGCACCTGAACTCGTTGCAGGTGGTGCAGATCATCAGCACGGTGGCGGCGGAACTGGGCAAGCGCCCACCGGACACCCCGCTTTCGCTGGCGTCCGCAACCGTCGCGGACGCGGCGGCGGAGCTGACCGGCCTGCCCGAAGCGCCACTGGAGACCGATTCGGTGGCCGGGGTGGCGAACTGGGTGCGGCCGTTCGAGCAGCGGTGGGAACCGTTCACGGCGGAGCCCGCCGGGCCGGTGCGGTGGACCGTGCACGCCACCGCCGGGCACTGGCTGTACGAGTTGCCCGGTGGTGCGGGCGAACCCGGCCTCGCCGTCGAAGTTCCGGAGAAGGCCGGTCCCGCCGAGGTCGCGGAGCTGCTCGGCCTGATCGCGGGCGCCGGGCCGGAGCGGCTACTCGTGGTCCATTGTGGACATCCGGCGGCGGCCGGGATCGCCAGGAGCGCGGCGGTCGAACTGTCCTGTGCGGTGGTCGTCGCCGAACTGCCGGACGTGGGCTTCCGGCCGGATCCCGCCATGCTGGCGGGAGCGGCGCCGGAACGGTACCTCGAACTTCGCTACGGCCGGGACGGATCGGTGCACCGCGCCACGCTGTTCGCGCGGCAGCCGGGAACCGGGGCACCGGAACCGCTCACGGCGGCGGACGTCTGCCTTGTCACCGGCGGGGTCTCCGGGATCACCGCGTACGCCGCGATCGCGCTGGCCGAGCGGACCGGCTGCGCGCTGGTGTTCACCGGCCGTTCGCCGTCCGACGCACCGCACGTGCTGGCGGGACTGGAGCGCGCGGGGGCCGGCGTGACGGCACGCTACGAACGCTGCGACGTCGCCGACGCCGGGCAGGTGCGTGCGCTGAAAACACGGTGCCCGGGCCCGGTGCGCGGTCTCCTGCACGGCGCGGGCCTGAACGAACCCCGCCGGATGAGCGAGGTCACCGCCGCGTCGCTGGCGGCGACCCTGCGGCCGAAGACCGGCGGCCTGCGGGCACTGCTCGGCGAGTTCGGTGAAGAACTCAAGCTGGTACTCGGCTTCGGCTCGATCATCGGCAGGCAGGGGCTCGCCGGGCAATCCGAATACTGCGTCGCCAACGACTGGCTCCGCGTCGAACTGGAGCGGTGGGCGGCCGTCCACCCGTCCTGCCGGGCGCATCTGCTGGAGTGGTCGGTCTGGTCCGAGATCGGCATGGGGGTCCGGCTCGACGTGCTGGACCGGCTGCGCAGGCTCGGGATCGACCCGATCACCCCGGATCGGGGTGTGCGGGCCATGACCGGAGTGCTCGACGATCCCGGATCGCCGGTCACGGTCCTGCTGACCTCGAGATTCCCCGCGACGCCGACCCTGTCCGCCGCGACACCCGCCGGTTCCCCGCCGAGGTTCGCGGAGCGGACCCGCGTGCGTGTGCCAGGTGTGGAGGCGGTGCTGGAGGCCGACCTCGCGCTGGGGGCGGACCCGTACCTCGACGGGCACCGCCTCGACGGCGTGCCGGTGCTGCCCGCCGTGGTCGGCCTGGAAGCGATGCGGCAGGCCGCCGCGCTCGCCGGGCACGCCGAGGGCGCGACCGCGCTGGCCGAACCGCGGTTCCGGGTGCCGGTCACCGTCGGCGCCAGTGACACCAGGGTCATCCGGGTCGCCGCGTTGACCACGCCGGACGGGACCGCGGTGGAACTGCGCGACGACACCGACAGGTTCGCCGCCCCGCGGTTTTCGGCGGTGGTGCGCGAGGCGTCCGAGCCGCCGGCGCAGACCGGGGCCGCGGAGCCGATCACCGGGACCAGTCCGTGGTACGGCTCCTTGTTCTTCCACAGTGGACGGTTCCGCCGAGTGGCCGGGTACCGGCACTTGTCGGCGTTCGCGATCGACGCATGGCTCAACGACGGCGAGCCGGGCCCCTGGTTCTCGGAATTCCACAGTGGACAGTTGTGGCTCGGCGACCCCGCCGCGCACGACGCCACCCTGCACGCGTTGCTCGCCTGCGTCCCGCACCGGCTCGCCCTGCCGATCGGGGCCGAGGAGTTCACCGTCTGGCGCGAACCGTCCGGGCCGTTGCGCGTACTGGGGACCGAGCTTTCGCACACCGACGGCGAATACTGTTTCGACGTCGGCCTCGTCCGCCCCGACGGGCTCGCGGTCGCCGGGTGGCGGTCGCTGCGGCTGCGCGCGGTGGGCACCCGTGACTGGCCGGACGGGATGCCGGTGCGGCTGATCGGCCCGTGGCTTTCGCGGCGGCTGATCGAATGCGGGATCGAGGACCGCCTGGAACTGAGCACCGACGCCGGTGTGCGAAGCCCGATCGCGCTCACCGCACCGCCGCCGGGCACCGGCTGGGCCGCCACCCCCGTCACGGGCACCGATGCGGGCCTGGACCCGGCGGACAGCGAACTCGCCGCGTCGCTCGTGGACAAACTCGGCGAGGACGTCGGTACGGCCGCGACCAGGGTGCGGTCGTACCGGGAGGCGCTCGGGGAGTCCGCGCTCGCACCGTTGCGGATCGACGAGGTCACCGAAGACGGCGTCGTGGTCGCGAGTTCCGATGCGCTGCGAGTGCTCACCGCGAAGGTGCGGGTGCGGGAAACCGGGGACCCGGTCGTGATCGCGCTCGCGATCGGGCGGCGCTGATGCCGGCGGTCTATCGCCACGACCACGTGGTGACCCTGGACGAGACGAACCTGGTCGGCAATGTGTATTTCGCGCATTACGTGCACTGGCAAGGACACTGCCGGGAGTTCTTCCTCGCCGAGCACGCGCCGGGTGTGCTGAAAGCGTTGCGCGCCGGTGACTTCGTGATGGTCACCGTTTCCTGTTCGATGGACTACTACGCCGAGTGTTTCGCCCTCGACGAGGTCGGCGTCGAAATGACCCTGCGGGCCACTTCCGGCAACCGGATCGAGATGGGTTTCGAATTCCGCCGCGGCGGGACGCTGACCGCGCGCGGAACCCAGACGGTCGCCTGTATGCGCCGGGCGGACGGCGGGGTCCGGCCCGCCGGGATACCGGCCGAACTGGAGCACGCGCTGGCGAACTTCAGCTGACACCCCGCCCACTCAGGGGATCAGGACTCCGTGCTCGGCACGCAAGAACCTCATCGATCTCGGCCACTCGCCCGAGGATGCGGACGCGGCCCTCGATTAGATGCGCGAGGCGAATCGAAAGAAGGGATGTGACGACGATTACGGCGAAATCGTGCTGGATGTGCCGGACCACCGCCAGGGTGACAGTCGAATCCTCGAAGCGATCGTACTGATGGGAGCACACTTCGATGGCGAGAACTCGACGCACCTCCTCTTCAAGCCCGTCGGAACGGAAATGGCCTTCGAAGAAGACGTTTTGGAAATGAGCATGGTGCGGACGCGGCCGGATGACACCTACGGGTGGTATCCACGGCCGGCGGCGCTGGTGAAGGGACTGTCACCCACCGCAACGCGCGCCGAAGTCATCGCACTCCTGGGTGATCCGGAACGTGTCGGTCCCCCTTTCGGGCGGTACGAGGTCAATAAACACTGTGCGCATTTCGAATTCGATTCGCATGATCGAGTCGCCAGAATTTCCGCGCTGCTCGAGGCGCTCTGAAGTCGGACGGGTGGCCTGGTTCGTCTCCGTCGCGGGGCCGGTAGCCGAGCAGATGACGCCTCGGCCTGCAAATCCGGATGGCCCGGTTTCGTCGGCCGTGCCGCCGGGTAGGATTGTCGTTGACGCGTAATACCCGGTTCGACATGGTGAAAGGCTCTGCGGATGGCTCAGAAGGTTCTTGTCGAGATCGTTGACGATCTCGATGGCAGTGACGCTACGCAGACGGTGCCTTTCGGGCTCGACGGCGTACAGTACGAAATCGATCTGTCCGACGCGAACGCCGAGGCGTTGCGGGGGCTGTTGGGGCGTTACGTCGAGGGCGGGATCCGCACCGGTGGGCGCAAAATCCGTGTCGCGGCAGGCCAGACCACCCTTGGTGGCGAAGGTGTCGCGGTGAGGACCACGGACCGTGAGCGCAATCAGCAGGTGCGTGCCTGGGCGTCGGCGAACGGCTATGCGATCGCCGAGCGCGGTCGCATCCCGAACGAGATCTATGAAGCCTTCGACAACGCCGAGCCGGCTTCCTCGAACCCCGCGGAAGTCGAAGCGGACGTTGCGGATGAGGAACCGGTCAAGCCGAAGCGCAAGCGCGCTCCGCGGAAGGCGAAGGCCGACAACTGACCTCGGCTCCGGCACTGTCGATCTCGGCGACCATCGTCGTACGACAGGACTCCTGACATCCCGGCACCGAAGGTTCTTGCCCGAACCGGGCAAGAACCTTCGGGCGATGTCGTGACCGATTCACTCTGACCGGCCGAGAGCGCGCCGCCGGTCGCCGGGACCCGCCACGATGGGTGGGTCGGCCCTTTTCGAAGGCACTGCTCATGGGCGGAGCGGATCCCTTCTTCAGTGTTGCTTTCACGCTACAACAAGCTTTGGGCACAGGTGTCCGCGCGCACCGGTGACTGTTGTCGAAAGGAAAGCGAAGGAGACGTTTCTCCGCGTGGTGCGACACACTGCGGGACCGATGTCCTCAATGCGGCATTGGGGACACTGAGTTTCTCCAATGTGGCATTGGGGGCGGCGGCACTGGTCAGGGTTCGGTCGCGGCAGTTCCGTCAGAACACGAATTGTCACGTTTGCATTCCTGCGCAACAGATGTATCAGGGCTGGGCCTGAGCGTCGTGGAGACGCTGGCGGACTTCGGCGGCCATATTGGGATAGCCGGTGTCTTCGTAGATGGTGGCGGCTTCCTGCGAGCAGGTAATGGCTTCGCCGGTGTGACCGAGCTGGTGGAGGCAGGTCGCCAGAACGTCCAGCGGATCGGCGATGGTGGTACTGCGGTTGACGGGTGTGCTGTGGCCGAGGGTTATCGCGTCCCGGCATAGAGCGATCGCGGCCTCGGGGTCCCCCAGTTGGCGCCGGGCTCGTGCCATGTGTGTCAACGCAAATGCTTCGCCGGTGGGGTCTCCGGCTTGGCGGCGCAGGTGCAGATAGAGGCGGTGGTAGAAGGCAGTCTCAGCACCGCCCATCTCAGCCTCGGCGACGGCCAGCTCGCGCTCGAACACGCCGAACGCGGCCAGGTCCGGGATGCAGTCCGAGGCGCCGGAAAAGCCGTGCCTGCTCGGGGGGAAGTCGCCGGTAGGACCAGTCGAACACCGTCCGGACGGCGGCCCGCTCATCGCCGAACTCGCTGAGGACGTCGAGCCGGGTGTGGTCGTCGGCCAGATCGGCGACGACGTCGGCGACCGTCAGATGGGGGTGGGCGGCGGCGCGGCTGGCCGCGACCCGCAGTGCCAGCGGCAACCGTGCGCACAGCCGGACCAGCTCGCCGACCGCGTCCGGTTCCGCGGCGGCCCGTTCGGCGCCGAGGATGCCGGTGACCAGGTCGAGTGCTTCGGGCGGGGTGAGCAGGTCGAGGGTGAGGCGGTGAGCGGCATCGGTGACGACCAGGCCGGTCAGGCTGTCGCGGCTGGTGACCACCACCATGCAGCCCGCGCTGCCGGGCAGCAGGGGCCGGATCTGTTCGGCGCTGTGGGCGTTGTCCAGCACGAGTAACGTGCGTTTGCCCGCGAGCAGTGATCGCAGCAGCGCCGCCTGGGCGTCGAGGTCGGCGGGGATCGTGCGGGCCGCGACACCCAAGGCCCGCAGGAACCCGCTGAGGGTTTCGCTGGGGGTGACCGGGGTTCCGGGTCCGTAGCCGCGCAGGTTGACGTGCAGGGTGCCGTCCGGGGAACCGGTGCTGGATCCGGTGGGCCCAGTGCAGCGCGAGGGTGGTCTTGCCCATCCCGCCCGCACCGTCGACCGCGGTGATCACCACCGACCGCGGCCGCTCGTCGAACTGGTCGGGGCCGGGTGGGATCAGTGCGTCGGCCGCGGCCAGGTGCTCGCCCCGGCCGGTGAAGTCCCGCACCGACCCTGGAAGCTGCCGGGGCACCATCCGGTCTGAAGTCCGCGCCAGGCCAGGGCGGGACGGGTAGGGATGGGTGATGCGCCCTTGACGTCCCTTCCCCGGTCACCCAGGAAAGGGACGCCAAGAGCGCGATTCAGCCGATTCAGGACTTCTTGCGAGGTGCGCGCTTGCGCTTGACGGGAGCCTCTTCGGCGACCGGCTCAGGGGCCGCCTCGGCGTTGTCGAACGCCTCATAGATCTCGTTGGGAATGCGGCCACGCTCGGCGATCGCGTAGCCGTTGGCCGACGCCCAGGCGCGGACCTGCTGGTTGCGCTCGCGGTCGGTGGTCTTCGCCGTACCACCGGCCACGGTGGACTGTCCGGTTGCGACCCTCACCTTGCGTCCGCCGACTCGCCTGCTGGCGTCGATGTAGCGCTCGAGCTCTTCGCGCAGGGCGACGGCGTTGTTGTCGGAGAGGTCGATCTCGTAGGTGACGCCGTCGAGTGCGAAGGGCACGGTCTGGGTGGCTTCGCCACCGTCGATGTCGTCGACGATCTGGACGGATACCTTTTGTGCCATCGATAGTGCCTTCCGCTAGGTCATTCCACGCCACCTCAGGTTGGCGCAGTGCCAATGAGCCTAGCCGCAGTGTGCCGAACCGGCGGAATGGCAGGTCCCTTGTCGTCGGAGAGCCGGGCGAACTATGTCCATTTCGGACAGAGCCCGCCTACGGTGCGGGGCACGGCTTCGGGCCGTGCAGCAGCACCGGCAGCGTGCGATGCCCGTTGGAAATGAACGAGTCGAGGTGCCGCAGCCCATCCGGTGAGGTCGCGGGTGTCATGTCCGGGAACCGATCGAACAGGGCCGGTAGCGCGATCGCCGCTTCCAGCCGGGCCAGTGGCGCACCGAGGCAGAAGTGCACTCCGTAGCCGAACGCGACATGCGACTTGTCGGCGCGGGTGACATCGAACGCGTCGGCGTCCGGCCCGTGCAGTGCCGGGTCCCGGCCGGCGGCGGCGTAGCCCGCCAAAATCGCCTCGCCCTGCCGGATGACCACATCGGCGACGGAGATGTCCTCGACGGCGTACCGCAGTGGCAGCTGCGCCACAGGTGCCTGCCAGCGCAAGGTCTCCTCGATCGCGGCCCGCCAGGAGACCCGCCCGGCGCGGATCAGGGCGAGTTGGTCAGGGTGGGTGAGCAGCGCGGCGATGGCCTGGTCGAGCAGGTTCACGGTGGTTTCATGACCGGCCGAAATGAACAGGATCAGGGTGTCGATCAGTTCGGCTTCGTCCAGCCGGGCGCCGTCGTCCTGGGTGTGCGCGGCGATGAGCGCGGTGGTGAGATCCTCGCCAGGGGCCACCCGCTTGGCCGCGACGAGTTCAGTGAAGATCGAATGGATGTCTCGATAGGCGGCCAGCATCGCCTCCTGGCTCGCCGAGGCTCGGAAGAAGACGTCGACGGCGTGGCGCAGCACGCGGCGGGCCGAGTCCGGTACCCCGAACAGTTGGCAGATCACGTCGATGGGTACCGGACAGGCGAAACTCTCCCGTAGGTCAACGGGTTTGCCCGGCGGCGTGGTCGCGAGCGTTTCCAGCAGGTCGGTGACGATCCGGGTGATCCGGGGTTCCAGTGTGGCGATTCGGCGCGCGGTGAAGGCCTGCGTCACGAGCGAACGCAACCGTTTGTGGTCGGCGCCGTACGCGGTGAACATGTTCCGCACCGAGACCCACACCAGTAACGGCCAGTCCGCGCTGACGTCGGCCAGTGCCGGCCAGTGCCGGCCAGTGTCGTCGGGCATCCTTGGATACCCGGGGGTCGTTGAGCAGGCTGCGCAGCAGTTCGTAGCTCGTCACCGACCAGGCCACCACCCCGCCCGGTAGCTCCACCTTGGTGAGCGAACCGCGCTCGCGCAGCCGCTCGTTTTCGGCATGGATGTCGTTGCCGCTCGGGTCCAGCACCGGGGGACGTGTCACCGGAAATCACCCTTTCTCGGTGGAGTGAACCGAGTCCAGCGTGCCAGTGGAGCGGTTGCCGGGCTATTCGCCAAATGGTGACGATTCAGGCTGTCGGACACGCGCCTCAGGTACGGAGCGACTTCCGGAATGCGAAACCAGATCTTCGACAATTTGCTCAGCATTGCCTCGGCTGAAAGTCCGTGAAGGCCTCCCCAAGAACCCCGGCACATGCCCGAGTGGGGAGGATTTCAGACGTTGAACGTCCCCAATCTTCCCCGCTCGGCCCCTGGCCGGCACTAGCGATGTCAAGCCCGGATTACCGCCAGCAGCGCAGACCAGCAGCTCCGAGACTCTGCCGGGAACCCCTGTGCCCCAAAGACCTTCAAGCCCCACAGACGAAAGTACTCAGTTGTCCGCGGCGGTGCGGTCGATGATGGCGGCCAGTGTCGTGGCGGCCTCTTCGGGAACCCAGTGGCTGACGCCGGTCAGGATCTCCAGCCGATAGCCGCCGTCGGCGTACTGGGCGGCGAGTTCGGCACCGCGACGGGACAGGGCCGTGTCGCCGTCACTCCATACGTGCGTGGTCGGCACGGGAACCCGGGTGCGCAGGGTCGCCGGGTGTTGCAGGAGCATCGCGCGATACCAGTTCAGTCCGCCGGTCAAGGCTCCGCCGCGGAGGATCTCCTGGTGGACTCGGTCGATTTGGGCCGCAGTCATCCCGGTTTTCGCGAGTGTGCGATCCAGCACCCTCGGCCGGAGCCGGATGGCGAGTTCGGGCAGCAAGGGAAGCTGGAAGAAGAACATGTAGTAGGACCGGATGAGCTGATCACTGGTCAGCATCGAGCGCAGGAACGCCGCGGCGTGGGGGACCGACACGGTGGTCAGTGACCTGATCAGGTCCGGCCGTTGGGCCGCGGTCGCCCAGGCGACGTTGGCGCCCCAGTCATGTCCGACGAGGTGAACCGGTCCGGCTCCGATGGCGTGGATCAGCGCGACGGTGTCGGCCACGAGACGGCTCGACCGGTAGGCGAAGCGGCCACGTGGACGAGCCCGGGGTGAGTAACCGCGCTGGTCGGGCGCGATCGTGCGGTATCCCCGTTCGTTGAGCAGTGCGGCGGTCTCGGCCCACGAAGCGCCGGTCTGCGGGAATCCGTGCAGGAGGACGACGACGGCGCCGTCGAGCGGGCCGGTGTCGCGCACGTCGAAGGTGAGCCCGTCGTGATCGAAGGAGTCGACGCGGCGGGGTGTGGTCATGATCGGGTCTCCGTACTCGCGACACGGCCGTTAAGGTGTTACCTTGGGTAACAGTGAACCACGGTAACGCCTAAATCTACACCCAGCCGACGTAGTCCGGGAGGTCCCTCATGACCAGCACCGATGTGCCGCGCAGCGCGGGAACGGCCGGTGCCGGCCGCCACGAGACCGCGCGGCGGCTCCTCGATTCCTCCGCGATGTTGTCCTACGACCCAGCCACCGAAGTGGACTGGGAGACGCCGTTGGACAAGGACTTCCACGGCGCGAGTCCGGAGTGGAGCACCCTCTACGGGACGAGTTACTGGGCGGAAATGAGCCCGGAGCAGCAGAAGGAGCTCACGCGCCAGGAGGCCGCCTCGGTCGCGAGCACCGGTATCTGGTTCGAGATGATCCTGCAGCAGATGATGCTGCGCGATTTCTACGCCAAGGATCCGACCGATCCGGCGTTCCAGTGGGCGCTGACCGAGATCGCGGACGAATGCCGGCATTCGATCATGTTCGCGCGTGGTGCGGAGAAGCTCGGCGCGCCTCCGTATCGTCCGCGCAGGCTCGCCGTCGAGCTCGGCCGCGTCTTCAAGGCGACAGCCACTGGTGAAGCGGCGTACGCGGCGATCCTCGTCGCCGAAGAAGTCCTCGACGTGATGCAGCGCGACTGGATGCGTGACGAGCGGGTGGTCCCGTTCGTGCGGACCATCAACAACATCCACGTCGTCGAAGAGTCCCGGCACATGAAGTTCGCCCGCGAAGAGACGCGCGAACAGCTGGAGGGCGCGGGCTTCCTGCGCCGACGGATCAACGCGCTGGTCATCGCGATCGCGTCGTATTTCATCGTCAGCAGCATGGTCAACCGCGATGTCTACAAGAACGCGGGACTCGACACCGAGCGCGCGCTGCGCGAGGCGAAGACCAATGAGCACCACAAGTCGATGATGCGGTCCAGTTGCGCCGGCCTGATGGAGTTCCTCGGCTCGTGTGGCCTGCTCACCCGGCCCGCTCTGGTGTTCTACAAGCGGGCGAACCTGATCTGACATGGCCTTCGCGATCACTCAGACCTGTTGCAACGACGCCACTTGCGTGTCGGTCTGCCCGGTCAACTGCATCCACCCCACACCGGACGAGCCCGATTTCGGCAGCACGGAGATGCTCTACGTCGATCCGGCCACGTGCATCGACTGCGGGGCGTGCGCGGACGCCTGTCCGGTGGACGCGATCTTCCCGGTGGACCTGCTGACCGGGTCGTTGCAGGTCTATACGGGTCTCAACGCGCAGTACTACGCCGACCGCGAGACCGCGCCCGCGGCCGACCCCGCGCCGAACTTCCACCGCTGGAGCCCTCCGACGTTCGACCGGGCCATCCCGAGCGACTTCGCGCCGCCGGACATCGCCGTCGTCGGCACCGGTCCGGCCGGGATGTACGCCGTCGAGGATCTGCTCCTGCACACGAACGCGCGGGTCACCCTGATCGACCGGTTGCCGGTCGCGGGCGGGCTCGTCCGCTTCGGTGTCGCCCCGGACCACCCCGCCACGAAGCGGATCGGCGAAGCCTTCTCGCGGTTCCACGAGCACCCGCGGCTGCGGATGCGCCTGGGCACCGAGGTCGGCCGCCACGTCACCGTCGACGAGCTGGCCGAGCGCCACGACGCGGTCGTCTACGCCATCGGCGCCTCCTCCGCACGCGGCCTCGGCCTGGACGGCGAGGACCTGCCCGGCAGCATCGCCGCGACCACCGTCGTCGGCTGGTACAACGGCCATCCGGACGTCCCCGCGAACGCGGTGGACCTGTCCGCGGAACGCGTCGTGCTGGTCGGTACCGGCAACGTCGCGCTGGACGTGGCCAGGATCCTCACCGCCGATCCCGCAGGCCTGACCGGCACCACGATCGCCAGGCACGCGCTGGAACTGTTGCGTACGAGCAAGGTCCGCGAAGTCGTCCTGCTCGCCCGGCGCGGGCCGGAGGACGCCGCCTACACCTCCCCGGAACTGCTCGCGCTGGCGCAGCGTGCCGGTGTGCCACTCGTCGTCGACGACGAGGACCCGCGCACCGGGGCCGCGATCGACGCGGGCACTGGCAAGGCGAAGCTGCTGCGCGAACTCGGCCGCGAGACCGTCGACTTGACCGCGCCGCCGGTCCCGGATTCACGCCGGATCGTCCTGCGCTTCCATTCCGCTCCCACCGAGATCGTCGGTGACACGCAGGTGCGCGGCCTTCGGGTCACCGGTCACGACGGGCCGGTCGAAATCGCCGCCGGCCAGGTCATGCGTGCGGTCGGCTACCGTGGCACACCGGTGCCGGGCCTGCCGTTCGACGCGGACCGCGGCACGATTCCGAACACCGCGGGCCGCGTCGACAGCCGGAATGGTGCCTACGTGGTCGGCTGGATCAAACGCGGCCCCTCTGGCGGGATCGGCGCGAACCGCACCTGCGCCAGGGAAACCGTCGCGACCCTGCTGGAGGACATCACGTCCGGCCGGCTCCCGGTACGGCCCCGGCGGTCGCCGATCGCCGCGCTGGCCGCCCGCTTCCGCGGCCGGTGACGTGACTGGACACGGAACACACGTGCTTGAAAGCCGAACTCGTGTGTCACGTGTTCAAGCACGCGAGTTCGGTGCAGCGTGCGTCAACCACCGGCGGCCAGCGTGGCCAGACCTTCCCGCGCTTCGGCGGTCACGGCGTGGTCCCAAGGAACGACCTCGGCGAGGGCCCGCCGGAACCACTCCGTCGCCGCCGGCGGATCGTCGTCATCGCGGGCGATGAGGCCGAGGGTGACATAGATCCGGGGCAGGACCTGTGACGAGCTGTGCCGGTCGGCCGAGCACGCGTCGAGTGCGGTCGTGGCGAGGCGCCGTGCCCCGGCCAGATCGCCGCGCCGCCGGGCGACTTCGCCGAGCCCGCGGTGTATCTCGGCGAGAATCTCCGGTGCGCCCGCCTCCTTCGCGAGCTCACCGGCTCGGTCGTAGTCGGCTTCGGCCGCGGTGAACTCGCCCGCGCGGACGTGGCATGCGGCTCGCTGGCACAACAGAATCGCCTGATCCGGGGTGCACCCGAGCTCGGCGGCGAGCGTGACGGCTTCGGTGAGGAGCTCCACCGCTGCCGGTGGTTCGGCGAGGCCAGCCTGTGCGGAGAGGGTCAGCGCGGTTCCCCACCGTTCGCCCAGCGCGCGAAAGCCAAGCTGCGCGTCGGCCAGCGCGGTCCGCCCCGCCTCGACGTCTCCGCTCGCGAGGGGAACGAACGCCTCCCCGTACCGCAACAGGGCGCGCCCCCAGGGGTCCGCGCCGAACAGCCGTTCACGGGGCACGGCGGGAACGTGGCCCGGCTCGGCGAGCCGGCCCCAGAACAGGAAGAACAGGGGATGTCCCGCCGGGCGGCCGAGTTCGCCGATGAGTGACTCGGCCGCGGTCAGCCGATCCGCTGCGCTGGGGCGTTGTGCGGCGTCGGTGAGCAGACATAGCGCGTACGTCTCGCGCTCGTCGGACGGCGGAACGGGCCCGGCGGCGGCGACAAGGTCGGCGGCGAACCGCGCCGCGTGTGCGCGACCGCCGCGCAGCCACCAGTGGGCCGACAGCGCGCCGAACAGCTGGAGCGCCTGGGAGGGCTCGGTTTCCAACGCCCAACGCGACGCGGTGTTCAGGTTGTCGCGTTCGGCGTCGAGCCGCCGGAGCCACTGAACCTGTTCCTTGCCAAGGAGATGTGGCTGGGCCTCCAGGGACAGCCTCAGGAAACAAGCCAGGTGAGCGGTCCGGATGGCCTGCTGCTCACCGGATTCGGCGAGCTGTTCGGCGCAGAACTCGCGGAGGGTGTTCAACATCCGGTAGGCGGGTTCCGGGCCGTTCACGCGGTGAAGCAGGGATTTGTCGGCGAGGTCCGCGAGTGCTTCCGCCGCCGACCCGCAGACCTGTTTGGCCGTCCCCGCGGTGATCCGGCCGGAGAACACCGAAAGCCGTGCCGCCAGCCGCCGCTCATGAGGTTCGAGGAGCTCCCAGCTCCAGGCCACCGCCGCGCGCAGCGTCCGGTGGCGGGGTTCCGCGGCGCGGCGGCCGCGGGACAGCAGGGCGAACCGATCGTCCAGCCCGGCCGCGAGGTCGGCCAACGAAAGCGCGCGGACCCTCGCCGCGGCCAGTTCGAGCGCCAGCGGAAGGCCGTCGAGGGTCCGGCAGATGCGCAGCACGACGCCGACGTTGCCCTCGTCCACGCTGAACCCGGGCAGCCCCGCGGCGGCCCGGTCGGCGAACAGCCGGACGCCGGCGTGCTCCAGTGCGGCGGCGGCGGTGGTGTCCGTTGGCGGCAGGGGCAGGGGCGGCACCGGGCAGAGCAGTTCGCCGGTGACGTCGAGCGGTGTGCGGCTGGTGACGAGGATCCGCAGATCGCCGCAGCCGGTGAGCAAGCGCACCACCAAGGCCGCGACGTCGTCGACGAGATGCTCACAGTTGTCCAGAACGAGCAGCAGCCGCCGCCCGGACAGCGCCCCGGTGAGGCGGTCGATGAGCGGGCGACCTCGTTCGGTCGTGGTCAACGACGTTTCGTGCAGGCCCACGGCATCGGCGACGGCTTGCGCCACGTCGGTGCCCTCCGTCAGCGGAGCCAGCTCGACCCACCGGGCGTCGCCCTGACGGGCGGCTTCGAGGGCGAGCCGGGTCTTGCCGGTGCCACCGGGTCCGGTCAGCGTGACGAGCCGGGCGCGCGCCAGCAGGCGGCGAACGCGGTCGAGCTCCTCGTCCCGCCCGACGAACGTGGTCAGCGGGGCGGGCAACGGTGGCGCCGGGGCGAGCGCCGGATCGGCGGTGAGGATCCGGTGGTGCAGCAGCCGCAACGGTTCTCCGGGATCGACGCCGAGTTCCTCGGCCAGCCGCGCGCGGACCTGCTCGTAGTGCGCCAGAGCCTCGCCTTGGCGGCCGGAGCGGTGCAGCGCCAGCATCAGCTGTGCCGCCCGGCGCTCGTCCCAGTGCGGGTCCGCACTCGTCAGGTCCTCGACCACCTCGGCGTGGCGCCCCCGGCGGAGCCGCAGGTCGTCGCGGTCGAGCCGGGCCGCCGCCAGCTGGCTGTCCAGGGTGTTCTGGAACGCGGTGAGCCATGGCGTCTCCGGCAGGTCGACCGGCCGCTTGTGCCCTTGCCCCATGGCCTCGTCGTACAGGGCGAGTGCCCGTTCGTCATCGGTCTCGGCGCGGGCTCGCGTGATCAGGTGCCGGAATCTGTGCAGGTCCACGGCCATCGGGTCGGCTTCGAGCACGTACCCGCCCGCTTGTTTGCGCAGGGACACGTCCGCCGCGCCGGCGAGCACACCGCGTAACCGGGAAACGTAGCCGTACAGCGCGGCACGGGGGCGCTGAGGCAGCTGCTCGCCCCACACCCGATCGACCAGCTCATCCGGCGGCAAGGCGTGGTTGACATCGGCGAGGAGCGCGATCAGCACGGCACGTTGACGCGCGTGCCCGATGCCCGCGCGCTCACCGCCGATGAGCACCTCCGGCTCGCCCAACAGCCGGAACTCTGTCCGCATGCCGACCCCCCGCTCCTGTCTAGCCGCTCCCGGCGAACGGTTCAAGGTTCCGCCGAAGGTTTCCCGAAGGTCGCCCGGCCAGGGTGGGTTCCAGCCGGTCGGCCGCCAAGGCCCGCCGTCATATCGACTCGGAGGTCACGAATCATGTCGGAGCTGAGCCGTCGCGGTTTCCTGGGCGGTACCGCCGCGCTGGGCCTGGTCTCCATCGGGAGCGCCACCCCGGCGGACGCGGCAGGTGCGGCGGGATGCCCGCCGCCCGCGGGACTCGTCACCGTCGTTCCCGGCGATCCCCGGTACGAAGACCTCGTGCTGCGCCGGATCAACCAGCGGTTCAAGGCCAGACCGGCCGCGTTCCGGCTGGTGCACTCCACCGAGCAGGTGGTGCGGGCCGTGTCCGACGCGGTCCTCTCCAGGCAGCGGATCGGCCTGCGCAGCGGCGGGCACTGCTACGAGAACTTCACCGGCGATCCGGCGCCAGGGGTGGTGATCGACCTGAGCGGAATGGACGCGGTGTACTTCGACTCGGCGCGCCGCGCGTTCGTCGTCGAGGCCGGTGCCACCCTGTCGGAGGTCTACCAGCGGCTCTACCTGGGCTGGGGCGTCACCCTCCCCGCCGGTGACTGCGGTTCGGTCGGCGCGGGCGGTCACGTCCAGGGCGGCGGCTACGGCCCGTTGTCCCGGCTGCACGGCACGGTCGTGGACCACCTCTACGCCGTCGAAGTGGTCGTGGCGAGAAAACCGGGACAGGTCACCGCGGTCGTCGCCACCCGCGAGCCCGACGACCCTCATCGTGAACTTTGGTGGGCCCACACCGGCGGCGGTGGCGGCAACTTCGGGGTGGTCACCCGGTACTGGTTCCGGACGCCGGGCGCGGACGGCGGCGATCCGCGCACCCTGCTGCCGAAACCACCCGCGACCGTGCTCAAGGGGTTCCAGCAGTGGTCATGGGAGGGGCTGAACCGGGAGTCGTTCGGCAAACTGATCCGCAACCACGGTGCCTGGCACGAACGCCACAGCGCTCCCGGCTCCGCCTACGCGAGCCTCGTCAGCCTGCTGTCGATCAACAAGGGCCCCGGCCCGCACGCGTTCCCCGGCGACCTGTTCCTCGCCGCGCAAATGGACGGCACCCCGCCCGGAGCCGCGAAGATGCTGAACGACTACTTCGCCGCTGTCAGCGACGGCGTCGGCGGAAGGCCGGGCATCACGCCGGTCGCGATACCGTGGCTCGCGTCGGCGACGGCGGACGGTCAGAGCACGGCCGGATCCGCCGGCCGCTGGAAGGGCAAATCGGCTTACCTGCGTCGGACGTTCACCGAACAGCAGATCGACACGGCATATCGAAAACTGAGCACCGCCGATCCCGCGATCGGCCCGGCGATGCTGTGGCTCGGCGCCTACGGTGGCGCGGTCAACGCCGTGGATCCGGCCGCGACCGCGCTCCCGCAACGGGATTCGATCTTCAAGGCGATCTATTCGGTCACCCTGCCGGAGCCATCGTCTTCCGCCGGGGACGCGACGAACCTCGACTGGCTCCGGGGTTTCTACCGTGAGATGTACGCCGATACCGGCGGAGTGCCCGTACCGGGCGAAGTCAACGACGGCGCATACATCAACTATCCCGACGTCGACCTCGCCGATCCGGAGCACAACACCTCTGGTGTGCCGTGGTACACGCTGTACTACAAGGAAAACTACCCTCGGCTGCGGCGCGTCAAGTCCACTTGGGACCCCGGCAACGTCTTCCGTCACCCGTTGTCCGTACAACCGGATCGGTAGCCGCTCATCCCGTTGTCGACGTAGACGACCTGACCTCACGACCCGACCGCCACCGGAACACCGCAACCGGACTCACCCCGGCGCCGTCGATCAAAATCCGAGACCGGTGGGACCCCGTGACGATCCTGGCCACACGTGCGTCAGCGAGCGTCCGCGGGCCAGCGGCGGTGGTCGCGGTCGATGACGAATTCGTGGCGGTGGCGCCAGAGCCCGTCGCCGATTTCCTCGGCGCCACTGAGGTGGCCGGTGCCGGTGCCGCGGTGGGTGTGTTCCAGGAAGTAGGGATCCCGGCGCGGCCACGACCTGGTCGCCAGTGCGAATCCGGCCAGGCCGAGTAAGCCGAGGACGATCCAGGTCGTGGTGAGCCCGGCGGCGGTGGCGAGCCAACCGGCGACCGGGTAGGCGAGCAGCCAGCAGGCGTGGGACAACGAGAATTGGGCGGCGAAGATCGACGGCCGGTCGCTCACGTGGCTGGAGCGGCGCAGCACCCGGCCGACCGGGGTGAGGACCAGTCCGGTACCGAGTCCGATGACCGCCCACACCGCCAGTGCCGCGGTCCACCGCCGGCCGCCACTGTCCGCTGTGGACAGTGCGATCGCACCCGTCATCGCCGCGAGGAGGACTCCGGCGCCGGTGAGCATGACCGTGCGTTCCGGGATCCGGTCCAGGACGCGGGGGAGCAGGAGCGCGACGAGGATCGTCCCGACGCCGTTTCCCGCGAGCAGGAGCGCGACGTCGGCCGGTGACCGGCCGAGGGTGTCCTGGACGTAGTTGACGGTGTTGACCATGACCACCGATCCGACGGCGGCGACCACCAGATTCAGTCCCAGGGTTCCGCGCAGGCGCGGCGTCGCGGCGAAGACCCGGATTCCCGCGAGCGTCCGGTCCCGGACGCCGCCGCGATCACCGCGGGTCGCGTCGGGGATGCGGGTGCTCAGCACCAGCATCCCCGAGACCATGAATCCGACCGAGGTACCGGCGAACAGCCAGTGGAAGGAAGCGAAGCCGAGGACGACGGCGGCGAGCAGCGGACTGAGCAGGCTTTCCATCGTCGAAGCGAGCTGCGACAGCGAAAGCGCCTTCGTGTACTCGCGTTCACTGGGCAGGATGTCGGGAAGGACTGCCTGAAAGGTCGGGGTGAACGAGGCCGACGCGGACTGCAGGACGACGATCAGGACGTAGACCTGCCACACCTGGTCCACGAACAACAGTGCCGGTACCACGAGCGCTCGCGCGGCGTCGAGGCTGACGAGCATCAGGCGCCTCGGTATCCGGCAGGCATAGGCGTCGGCGAGAGGCGCGACGGTCACGTAGGTGATCATCTTGATCGCCAGCGCCGTACCCAGCACGGCACCGGCGTTCGCGCCGGCCAAGTCGTAGGCCAGCAGGCCGAGCGCTACCGTCGTCAGGCCAGTGCCGAACAGTGCGACCAGCTGCGCCCCGAACAGATGCCGGTAGTCCCGATGCCCCAGCAACGACACCCTTCATCACCCTCCGCTGAAGAACTCCTCACCACGATAGGTGCTCATGTACGCACATGACAAATTCGGAGATCAGTGGGCCGAACTTCCCCCGGATGATCAGGTCGAAGCCGCGTCCACCTCGCTGCGGATGCTGGCCGATCCGACGCGGATGCGGATGTTGTGGCTGCTCAGCGGGGGCGAGTACGACGTGGCGTCGCTGGCCGCCGCGGTCGGCATCGCCCGCCCGGCGGTGTCACAGCACTTGGCCAAACTCAGGCTGGCCGGATTGGTCGGCCAGCGTCGTGACGGTCGCCGGATCCTCTACCGTGCCCGCGGTGGGCACGTCCGCCGCCTGCTCGCGGAGGTCATGAACGCGGCCGACCACCACATCCACGGCATCCCCGACCACGATTGAGCTTCCGGCTTGTCCCGTCGAGGAACCCGCATACTCCGCTACCGATTCCGGCAGCCACCGGTCACTGCTCGTAGGCTCCGATGTCGTGGCCCGCACCGGTCGGGCGGGGTTTGCTGTCGAGGTCGAAGGCCGGAGCGGAGTCGGCGGATCCTTGATCGACGGCACGGGCGGATCCGGGCTTGAGGTGGAAGTCGCCCGCGTCCGGGTCGACGAATCCGGGATCACCGGAGATGTTGTGGTCGTCGACGAAGTCGTCGTGGGATGCCGGTCCTTCCGCGAAAATGTTGTTGCGGAGGATGTTGGTGCCCTCGAAGTCGCCGCCGTAGAAGGCGATCGAGCCTTCGGCGTTGTCGTGGAACGTGTTGTTGACGATCTGCACGCCGGATATGGTTCCGCTGGACTCGACCCAGAAACTCAGGCCTGCCTGCGCGTTGCCGTAGGAGACGTTGTTGTACACCTTGACGTTGCGGACTTCCCGGCTTTCGGAGGCGTCCTCGACGGCCAGGGCGATTCCGGACTTCGTCTCGTTCCTGGTGCCGCTGGACACGTTGTTGTAGATCTCCACATCGGACGACGAATCCACGTAGATGTTCGGCCCCCGGTTGTTCGACGAGACGTTGTCGTGGATCGAGACCCTGGCGTTGTCGGTGTACTTGACGTCGATGCCTTCTTCGCCGTTGTCGTGGACTCGGCAGTGCTTGACCTCGACGTCACGCGATCCGTGCCCGAGGGTGAGCGCCTCGTGATCCGCGGATGTTCCCCGCGCGTTCGTTCGCTGGATCTCGCAGCCGTCCACCACGACGTCGCTCGTGTTCAGCAGAACCAGCCCGCCGTCTTGGGAGCCGTCGATCCCGAAATCCTGAAAGACCAGGTTGTGCGCACCGCTGGCGTAGGCGCCGAAACCGCGTGATCCCGCGAAGGTCATGTTGTGGAACCGAAGCCACGAATGGCTCCCTAGCGCGAGCAGGCCCTTGGGCCCACCTCGCCCGTGGATGACGGCCGTCCCGCCCTCACCGTAGAAGGTGATGTATTCGCCGGGTGACCCGCTGGTCTTGATGGTGAGACCGCCGGCGTGCACACCGGCTTCGAGCTGGACGTTGTCGCCGGGCCGGGCGGCATCCGCCGCGGCTTGGACGGTCGAATACTCGCCGTGGGGGCCCACCGTGAGAGTCCGTCCCGAAACGGGTGGCGGCACCTCGTGCGGGCGCTGCTCAGCCGACGACACTCCCGCCGTCAGCAGGCCGGCGGCCATGATCGAGACCACGCTCAGTGCGATCTTGCCCAGTAGAAACATGTCCGCCCTCTCCGCGTACCGGCCGAATTCGTCCCGTTCCATCGCGATGGAGGCGCAGAATAGAGCGCTGTCTCAGGGACCGGTCCCAGGACTTCCGTGGAACCGCGCGGTGCCCCGCCGTGTCATAGTGACAGCCAACAGCGAAATGTCACAGTTCTCTGACGGAGAGGCACCCATGTCGACTCGGCTCCTGCCCGCGCTTGTCGCGGGCACTGCTCTGCTGGTCACCGCGTGTTCCGGCGGCGGCGACAACCCGGTGCCGGACACCGGTGATGCGATGCCCGCCACCTCGGCGACGGCCCAGTCCGGCCCGAAGTACACCAAATTCGCCGACTTCCCCGGCCAGGCTCTCGTCACCACGGAATCAGGGATGCCCATCGGGATACAGGTGAAGGCCGTGGACGCGGTCTGGACTCCCGAACTGGCAGGCGTGTCAGCCAAAGCGGGAAGCCACTATGTCGCGGTGTACGTCGCCGTGACCGGCGAGCTCGCCGATCGCGGCGTGCAGAAGGCCAAGATCAAGTACTTGCAGCTCCGCAGCAACAACACGGACGGGAAGAAGTGCGACCCGTACTCGCCGGACGACGTCCCCCAGCACTGCTTCCGTGAGGCATACCCCGCCAGCGACCTCAGGACCGACGTCGCCGACAACACCTGGCGTGGCAGGGAATGGCAGGCGGATTCCCTGCTGGGCAAGACCATCGACAAGGGCGAGACCGCGATCGGCGTCGTCGGATTCACCTTGGCGGACAACGCGAACCTCGATGGTCTCCAGCTGTGCGGACCGACCAAAGAGGCCACGGTCGACACCGGTCGTTTTCCCTGTGTCCCGATCCCGAAGCCGGAAAGCTCGCCGAGCTGACCGGACTCAGCCGCGCAGGGCCGGTCCGATCCAGCGGCGGGCGAGTGCCCGTAAGCGGTCTTCGGAGAGAGCCGGTGTCGAGGGATATCGCAGAAACGAGAGGAAGGTCGGCTCAGCCGAAGAAACTCGACCCTCGTACCTGCTGAAGTACGTGAAGTCGAGATGGTGATCAAGCGGGTCGTATGTGGCGATTCGGGTCTGGCGGACCTGTATTTGCCTACCGAGTTGACCTCGATCAACGTCCGAGGCCCTGCGCCGTCGGGCTGACCATACGCGGGTAAGCAACTACCGGTCCGCCCTGACCCGACTTGCCCACTCACGACCGAAGCGTGGTTCAGACGTCAAGTGCGGCGTCACCCGGCCAACCGACAGTGGGGTATCCGAGCCAACCCTTGGTTCCAGTCCGAATCGCCACTCACGGCCACCCCGACCCACCCCTTTTCGGATACTTGGCGAGAACAGGCCAGGATCGCCAAAGCGGCACTGAACGACAGCTCCGCGACTTCGCTAGACGCGAGGAAGGGGACCTTCACGTACTTCAAGAGAGAGCCATGGCGGCACCTGGTCGGGGTGGTCGTGAGTGCCGATTCGGACTGGCCCACGGTACACAGAACGCGTTGCCGGCGAGGTGATCATCGGTCACGTTCTTCCCGCCCAGGCAAAGTGCACGAACCGATCAGAGGCTCACCACCGACAGGCCGTCCGCCACGACGACGCCGTCGTGCAGCACCGTGCGGTCCTTGCCGCGGTCCATCACCGCGCTCGTCGGGGTTTCGCCGTCCACCAGCAGCAGGTCGGCGCGGTCGCCGACGGCCACGCCGGGGCGGTCGGCGACGCCCGCAAGCCGAGGGACGTCGTGGCTCATGATCGACGCGCCACCCATCGTGGCGACGGCCAGTGCCAGCAGGATTTCCAAAAACCCGAAGTTCGCGTAGCCGGCTCCCGTACCGCATCCGTGCCAGCCGTCGTGCGGACCGGCCACGATCGTCGGACGGCGACTCATCCTGTCATCTCACTACGGCTCACCGAGGACCTCACGGGAGGGGTTGCAGGGGTGGATCTCGCTATGGCGAAAGTCCCGAGCTTAAACAAGACCGATCGGTCGCATTTATAGTATTGTAGGCCGGGTGATGAGTGAAGATCGGCGGGACGGCCGTCGGCTGCGCGGGCAGCGCACGCGGGAAACGGTGCTCGACGCGGCGGTGGCGCTGGCGTCGGTGCACGGCCTGCACGGTTTGTCGTTCGGGTTGCTCGCCGAGCATCTCGGCACCAGCAAGTCCGGGCTGTTCGCCCACTGGAAGGACAAGGAGCGGTTGCAACTCGACACGATCGACCGGGCTCGCGAACAGTGGGCCCGCGAGGTCATGGCTCCGGCGTCGCGCACGCCACCCGGTGTGCGCCGGGTGTTCGCGCTCCACGAGGCGAGGCTGAGGTTCTACGCGGACGGCGTATTGCCGGGTGGCTGCTTCTTTCTCGCCGCGCAGACCGAATTCGACGACCGGCCCGGTTCCGTGCACGCCAAGACCGCGGAATCGCTCCAGGACTGGCTGCGGTTCATCCGGGCACTGATCGAAGAGGCGATCTCCCTGGGGGAACTCGCCGACCGGGTCGACGCCGGTCAGCTCGCCTACGAAATCGACGCCCTCGGCGAATCCGCGGTGATCCACTCTCGGCTGTCCGATCGGGAGACGGCCTTCGACTTCGCCCGTCGCGCCGTCCTCGATCGCCTGCGGGCCGCCGCCACCGATCCCACCGTTCTCCCGGAGGCATGAACCATGCTCAAAACCAGGTGGAAACCCGGTCCCGCCGAGCCGCGCGGGCGGGTGCTGGTCAGCGTCACCGACTTCACGTCGGATCGGCTGCTCGACCTCCCCGGTATCTACCGCGCGGGCAGCCGCCTCGCGGCACTTTGGCCGGATCTCGACGGCGCCGTCGGTCACTGGCTCTGGGTGGACGTCCGGCGACGCCGCTCCGGTTCGGTTTCCCTGTGGCGGGACGTGGAAGCCATGCGGGCCTTCGTCGGCCTGCCCGTCCACGTGGACATCATGCGCACGTACCGGAAGCGCGGCACGATCCGGTCCGCCACCTGGACCGTGGACGATCCCGAGCCGCCCGCCGTGTGGCGACAGGCCGCGGCCCGATTGGGCCGTTCGGCGTAGGCAAAAGGCATACCGCCCCGGTGAGGCTTCGCACTGTTGTCGCCTTGTCGCCGGAGAGAGGATTTCGGTACCCAGTAACACCTCGAGCCGAGGGGAATCCGATGCAGACCATGGTCGCCGAGAACGTCCGGTCGCTGCTTGCCGAAACCGGGATTATCGCCGCGACGGCGGAGCAGGCCGACTTCGCCATCGATCATTTCGATCACTGGTCCAACCAGTCGGCCGGAACCGCGTTCGGATGCTTCACCGGTGCGTGCTGTGTCATCCCACCCGTTGCCGAGGCGTGCTGATCCGGAGTTCTGGCCAATTCTCCATGAAGTGTTGGCGCGACTCTTCCCCGAAATATTGACGAACAGCGTCAACCTCAGCGTGGGAAAAGGGGACTTCACGGGAATTCCCGTGGAGTTCATTCCATCGCCCACCTCCTGAGACGCTTTGCCTCCGGCGTCCTGGTAGGGCCTGAACGCCGCCGCCCGACGGTCTCGACGCGGATGCTCCTCGCCTGTCTCGGTGTGGTGATGACGCTGGCGTTGGGGTTCGCGGCCGGATTCGCTTGGCGTGCCCCACTGCCGGGGTGCGCCCGGCCGAGAGCGGATCTCAGATCGGCACCATGGGATCGGGCCGGGCGTCGATGATGTCGCCGAGGTGCGGGTGGAACTGCGAGGTGTACTGGATCCCCCGCCGCCTGCTCACCGGATGGGCAGGCTCGGGCCCATCCAGCGGCCGGCTCAGGAGGACGGTGAGTGCTCGCGGTACATCTGGATGCCGGACGGACACGAGGTCGGTGTCTCGCCAGGCACTTGGACAAGCGAGCGACCTCGCCGGGCCCCGGCGCCGGGGAACTCACTGCGCGGTCTGAACGCGTGCGACCTGCTCGGGCCGTCCGAGACGGCCGCGGTCCTCGGGAGCGAGGGGGCCAAGCCGGAGCCGGACTTCGGTCAGTGGACCTGTTATTGGGAACACTCGCCGCTTCGGATAACCGTCGAATTCTTTCGCGGTCGTCCCCATACCGACGGGCCGAACGGTAAACAGAGCAAAGCCGGTTCCCGGAACGCCTTCGTCCAACCAGGCAAGAAAGAGGGAGATGGCGACACCGGCTGCGAGATCACGATCGTGCACCGGGCTTATCGGGTGCCGGACCCGGTGAACGGCGAGCGGGTCGAGTTGGCCGACGTGACCGTGGAGATTAAGGAGAACATCGGCTCGGAAAGACTGTGTGACCTGGCCATCGGCCTGGCCAACTCGATGGCAGGCAGGCAGGCTGCCGCCGCGCTGAGCCGGGTTCCCGAGGTTTCACCGGTCTCGGCCCGACCACCCCCACTCAGCCCTCCTGTATCACCTTCCTGGCGCGAGACTCGGATGAGTCCGGTGGCAGTGTTTCGATGGCTGTCAGGGTCGTGAGGTCAGGTCGGTCTCGAAACCTGGGCGCGCCCACCCTCACGAGCGAACGCGGGCCGGCCGTTGACGATCACGCGGTCCATCCGCCAGTCGTCAGGGCGGCCCACCGCATCACAGACCGGCCGTCGCGTCCGCCCCTCCGGTTCCGTGGCCGATGATTGCCGAGCCGGGCTTTGCTCACCGCGTGCCCGCGCCTCCCGCAACGCCGGCCCCCCGTGTGGGTGATGCGCTCGTCAGGGGCTCCCCGGACTGTGTCCGACTTCGGGGGAACCGAGGCGCGGTCGGATGCGTCGATATACACGAAACGTCGTCATCATGTTTCGGGAAACGCGCGCATGGGTGGCTGGGAGCTCATAGGCTGTGCGGGTAGGGCAGCATGGTCGGGTAAACCACGGGCGCAGACGCCGAGACTGGAGGGATCACTCATGACTCGCCGATTCGATCCAGAGCAGATCGCCGCGCTGGCCAAGAAGGTCGGCGGGCTCAAGGACGGCTACAGCAAGACGAGCACGGACTTGGGGAACGGTGATCCCGGAGGCGCGTACGGCGACCTGGGCAACGCGGGCAACGCGGGCAAGACGACCCAGAAGTTCTACAGCGGCGTGAACGCCGAGATGGCTGCCGCCGCGAAACTCGTCGACGCCGCTTCCGAAGCGCTGGCCAAAGCCGCCGAGCGCATGCGGAACGATGAGGCCGAGGGTGTACACGTCCTCGGTAACGGCAAACGCGAGCGGGATTGATTCGGACTGAGGACGGGGACCAGGGGAATTACCGATGACCACCACAGAACCCAATCTGGGTGAGCTTGACGACCCGTCGCATGACCGTCCGAAGTCGATGGACGCCATCGACAAGCACGCCCAACAGACACAGAAGCTCAACTCGAGCGCGGTCAACGACCAGGCGGTGAAGGTCGGCGGAGCCGCCACCCGATCCAATGATCTCGGAGACGATCTCAAGGTCTTCCGCGAGGACGTCCTGCGCGAATGGGACGGCAAAGACGCCGACGCCGTCGCCGAGCACCTCGAAAAGCTCGTCAAGGCGAGTTACAAGGTCAGCGACAAGGCCGAGGCGGCCAAGAACATCCTTCAGCGTGTGTCCGAGATCCTGGACGACGTCAAGAAGAAGGTCACGCAACTCGCGCAGGAAGCGAACGACAAGGACGCGGACAACCGCGCCCTGATCGGCGCGGCCAGGAAGCGGAAGAACAGCTCCGAAGACGAGAACGAGATCGCCGCCGCCGCGACCGACATCGAACGGCTTCGGCAGTTGAACGAGAAGGACTCCAACGGCAAGAAGGACGAGATCGAGCGGGCGTTGAACGACGCCGAGAAGCAGATCGACGACCTTCTCAAGCCGCTCGGCCTGGAGATCGAGGGCGGTTTCCTGGAGTTGGTGCCCGCCGACACGGGCCAGACCACGGCGTCGAGCGTCCACGCGAGTCCCGTCGATTCCCGGGTCGGGGGTCCCATCCAGCACGGTGGTGGCGGGGACGGCGGCGGTGGAGGTGGCGGCGGTGGTGGTGGTGTCGCCGGGGTTCAGGGTGATGGCAGGACTGCCAAGCCGATCGACGCCCAGGGCGACAACCCGGCCAAGATCGCCGAGCAATTCCTCGGTCGCAACGCCGGTGACCTCAAGGGCAGCGGCGAGTTGCCCGCGATGCAGTCATGGGTGCCCAACAACGTCAACTGCGCGAACTTCGTCTCCGGCTGTCTGGAGGCGTCCGGCCTGATCGACAAGAACCAGGCCAGCGCTTCGGTCGCGGGCCTGACGGCCAACCTCGAGGCGGACGGCTGGAAGTCGGTGCCGCTCTCCGAGGCGAAACCCGGCGACGTGGTGATCTCGAACGGCGGCGGGCACGTCGTGCTGTACGCGGGAGACGGTCAGTTCATCGGCTCGAACAACGTCAATCCCGACGGTTCGCAGAAGATCAGCATGGGTGGCGGGGGAGGCCTCGTCAAGATCCTCACCCCGCCGACCTGAGCCGGTTAGCGGAAGTCAGAAACCGAACAACGCGCGCGGTACCTCGTGCTCGTCCGGCCAGGTCAGCCAGGCTACGTCAGTCGGGCCGACCGCGTAGGCGGACAAGCGCCAGGACCGCGCGTCGTTGTCGGCACTTGTTTCGTCGGTCTTCTTGAGCAGGGCGACGTAGACGTCGGACATGACGCCGTCGGCGCGGCGTGCCTCGTAGACGGTGCCGGCGTAGTACGGACGGCCGCTGTCGGTGGTGCGCATCGTTCCCTGCAGGAACACCCAGGGACCGATGCGGTCGAGACGTTCCACCTCCACCCGGACACGATCGCCGAAGAACTCGTCGAGCCGTGCGGTGGCGGCCTGGAACGCCGCTTCCCGGACGGGGTCGCCCGGGTTCAGCGATACCGGAAAGGACCGTGTGGACGGGGTGTACATCAGCTACCTCCCAATAGCGGGCAGCGATCCGGTCGACGGCGGTGACCGCACCAGCTGGCCCCGGTGATGCTACCGCGTGGGGTGAGTCCAGTCCTGACTTCGGGCAGGCCCGGCACAGCTTGAATGCGCTGTATATAAAATATGGGACTATCTGTCGTCAGGACCGAGGGACCACACGCGTGACGGGACGGACGACACGCGCGCGGCCGGGCTGTGCGGCGAGTCGTCCTTCTGGACACGCGTGTCGTCCATCCCTTCACGCGAGTTGCCCCGCCAGTCACGTGAAACCGCCACCCGCGCACCGCAGTAGGCACTTGGCCAGAACCGTCCTTACCACTTACGAGCCCGGCACTGGGTCACGATAAGGTCGGCGGCCCGTCACGAGGTGAAGCGCGCCGCTTGGTCGTCGATGAAGTTCTGTGCGCGTTCGAGGGTGTGTGAGCTGTAGGTGCCACCGGAACGGGCGTCGAGGAGCGCGTTCTGTTGCGCGTCGACGAGAAGGCGTTGCAGTTCTCGCCGTTGACGCAGCGGGCTGCCGGGGTCGCGTTCGTTCAGCATTCTGTCGAGAGCCTCGGCGGTGGCGAGCACGCGTTCGCGGGTCCGGTCGAAAAGTTCGCCGTTCGCTTTCCCGGCACCGAGGGTTTCACCGATCGAGTGCAGCGTGCCCGACCGCGGCCGGGCACGCGCGTTCTATCCGGTGACCGACGACATGCGGGGAGTACCGATGTGTGTTGTCCTTGCCCCGGCAACGGCCTGACGACGAAAGGGAGGAGGTGTTCACGGTGTTCGGAGCGATGGTCGCCTTGGGAATCGGGTCGGGTTCGCTCTACCGGGTCAGTGTCCCGGACGGACACGTGACGACCCTCCACGAGCGAGCCGGGGCGTTTCCTGACGGCGTCGTGGTGCTGGGTGGCGTCGTTTACTGGACCACGATGGGGACTCCCGCTCGGATACCAGGGGCGACCGGGGAACAGAGCCTGGACTACTCGCGGCGAGACGGCGGGCTGCACCGGGTGGGCCTCGACGGCGGTGGCGCGCGCGACGTGGTTCCGGACGGGTCGATCACCACCGGCAAGCAGCTGGTGTCCGACGGAGCCGAGACCCTGTACTGGGGAGACCGTGAGGGCTGCCGGGTGAGCCGTGTGCGGGTGGACGGGACCGGGCTGACCGACCTCGTGGTGAACAGCCGCGATTCCACCGGACGGCAGGAGTGTGTCGGCGTCGCCGTCGATCCCGCCGCCGGGTATCTGTACTGGACGCAGAAGGGGCGGGCGAAAGGCGGACAGGGCCGGATCTTCCGGGCAGGACTGGAGATTCCGGACGGGGCCACCGCGTCGGATCGCCAGGATGCCGAGGTGCTGTGGGAGCACCTCCCGGAACCGATCGACCTGGAGATCCGCGACGACTGGCTCTATTGGACAGACCGAGGTGCCGCGCCGGACGGGAACACGCTCAATCGCGCGCCCATCCCGGCCCCCGGTCGGCGGGGCGCCGCGCCGCGGATTCTCGCCGACGGCTTCCACGAGGCGATCGGCCTGGCCGTGGACGACGAAGCCGGGATCGCGTACGTGTCCGATCTCGGCGGGCGGATCTCCGCCGTAGCGCTACCGGAAGGGCAGGGCAGCGGTTCGCGTGTCCTCGCCGAGCTGGGCGAACCGGTCACCGGGATCGCCGGAATCAGTGACTGAACAAAGGAACGAGAGGCCGGATCGCCATGGCGTACACCCAGGACTTCGAGGACATCCGCGATCGCCCGGTGGCCGTGTTCGGTGCGGGGACGCTGGGACGGCGGATCGCGCTGATGTTCGCCTCTCGGGGAGGAACGGTGCGGATCTACGACCCGAGTGCCGAGCAGGGCGCCGCGGCGGTCGACTATGTGGCCCGGACCTTGCCGGACGTGGTGGCCGAGCGTGGCCACGGCGAGGTCGGCCGCGCGGAAGCCGTGACCTCGGTGGAAGGAGCCCTCGACGGTGCCTGGCTGGTCGTCGAAGCGGTACCGGAACGGCTGGACATCAAGATCCCCCTGTGGGGTCAGATCGACGAGGCGGCGCCCGCGGACACGATCTTCGCCACCAACTCATCGTCCTACCCCTCGCGGGAGATGGCCGAGAAGGTACGGGACAGGTCCCGGCTGTGCAATATGCACTTCTACATGCCGCCCGGCTCCCCGGCCGTCGATCTCATGTCCGACGGCGAGACCGACCGCGGCTTGCTGGACACCCTGCTGTCGGTGCTTCCCGAGTTCGACATTCACCCGTTCGAGGCGCGCAAGGAGAGCGTGGGGTTCATCTTCAACCGCATTTGGGCGGCCATCAAACGGGAATCGTTGGCGGTCGTCGCCGAGGGCGTCGCCCGCCCCGAGGACGTGGACGGGATGTTCCGGATCAACTGGCATATGCCCGTCGGACCGTTCCAGATGATGGACCAGGTCGGGCTGGATGTCGTGCTCGACATCGAAAACCACTACGCGGAGGAAAACCCGGACCTGCCAACCGGCCCCCGGGAACTGCTGCACAAGTACGTCGACGGCGGCAAACTCGGGGTCAAGACCGGCGAGGGTTTCTACACCTATCCGTAATGGACTTTCAGCCGGTGACGACCCCGGCCACCAGGTTGATCGTGGTGGCCAGGATGACGGTGCCGAACAGGTAGGACAGCAGAGTGTGCCTCAGCACGACGGCTCGGATCGTCGAACTCGAGACGGCGGTGTCCGACACCTGGTAGGTCATGCCGAGGTTGTAGCTGAAGTAGAGGAAGTCCCGGTAGGTCGGGGGATCGTCCGAATTGAAATCGATCCCACCTTCCGGCGCCGAGTAGTAGAGGTGCGCGTAGCGGGTGGCGTACATCAGGTGAAGGCCTGCCCAGGCCATGAACACGCCACCCAGCGCGGTGGCCGCGGTCGCGTCCCCGCTGCTGGAATTCCCGAAGACCAGCAGCCCCACCACGCCGACCAGGCCACTGAGGGCCGCGGCGACGATGACGAGTTCTTCGGTGACGGGCCGGAAGTCCTCACGGCGGGCGTTCCGCTGGGTGGCGGCGGCGTCCAGCGGCCACAGCACCGTCCAGCCCGCGAGGACGAAGACCGCCGCCGAGACGGCGATTCCCACCAGGACACCGAGCGATCCGTGCGCCACCACGGCGACGAGCACGCCGATCACCGCTCCGACGACCACGGCGACAGCGAGCCGCGTGACCGCCGACAGAGGCTTTTGACTCTTCATGAGCCACACCGTAGCCGGGGCGGGCAGAAGGCATCCGCGGCCCGCCTTCGGGGCCCATTCGGGTGATATGGGTGACCGACCGGCAACGCGGGGCGATACGCCGGGCGTGGTAGTCGCGGGCGGGTCCGGACCGGCCGGGCGACGCCGGCAACGAGAGGGGAGCCATGAACGTCACTCGGCAAGCGGCGCGTGCGGGAGCATCGGGAGGGACGGTGCCGAGACGCAGGCCGCTGCGGTCGTGGCTCGTCGTACTGGGGATTTTCGCGCTGACCGGGGTGGCGCTGCCCGGCACCGCGTCGGCGGTGGTGGAGAGGCCAGGGGGCAAGGAGAGTTACGCGGTCACGATCGGACAGGTGGCGCCGACCGGAACCACGCCGACGGGCAAGGAGTTCTCGCGGCTGGCGATGTACTACTTCGACCCCGACGGCACCGTGCGGGAGGCTTTCTGGTTCTGGAGCTGGAGCATCGGGTACCCGGCGGCGACCATCCGCAGCACCTCGGCGGGCTGTGACAACTGCCAGATCCACACCGCCGGCGGGTTCCAGGCCGGGGCCGAGGTCAAGGAGCTGAGGGGGAAGTACACCACCACCGGCTCCAAACTCGCCATCACCTGGGACAACGGCTCCACCGAGGCCTGGACGGTCGCCAGTCCGGAGACCGGGATCGCCGTGATCTCCCTGACCGGCTCAAGCTACGGCGCGAACGTGGGCCAGGGCTACGGCAGCAACGTCCGCACCACCGTTTCCGTGCCGTTGAAGGAAATGCCGAAGAAGCACTACCCGGGCCGCTACGCGTACAACGCCTATGACGTGAAGACGGGGAAGCTGTACTCCGGTACCGGCACCTCCGGGATCAACCTTTCGTTGCCGCAGTGGAAGGAGTGCAACGACAACTGCCTGAGCGCGGCCGTCGAGATCACCGACCCGAATTCGACCGCCTGCACGGCCTGCAAGCCCGGTGAGAAGAGGGCCATCCGGTACTACATGGCCTCCGAGGGCGGGCGGAAGAACTTCTACGAGCACTTCTGCACCTGTCTGCTGCAGGGTGACAGCAAGTGCTACAACGGCGGCTCGCACCTCAAGCCGCAACTGCAGGTGATCGACGATTCGGGCCGGTTCCGCGGCTGGGTCGGGGTCGAGGCACAACACCGGGTCGCGAACCGCGGCACGATCGCCGTGCACTGGTACACCGACGTCTGAGCGGGGACAGCGGTGGGCTGAAGGCTCGTGAGTGGTAAGGACGGTTCTCTTGAGAGGCACGGAAAGGTGTCGTGTCCGAGCGCGATGCGGGTGACCGGTCCCGTTGCCTGACCGCGTCCCTCACTGTGTGGATTTCGGGACGTCAGATGACCCGGAACCCACACACCCCCTCAACCGACGCCACCATGGCCTTACCCCGACGGCCGTCCTTATCACCCACGACCCACCGCCGCCGTCACCGTAGTTCCAGCGTGCAGCATTTGACGCTCCCGCCGCCCTTGAGCAGTTCCGACAGATCGGCGCCGATCGGCTCGAAGCCTCGCTCCCGCAGTTGTGCGATCAGCCCCGTGGCGGCCTGCGGCAGGATGACGTGCCGCCCGTCGGAGACCGCGTTCAGGCCGAATGCCGCGGCGTCGGCGGCCGAGGCGGTGATGGCGTCCGGGTAGAGGTCCTCGAGCCGCCGCCGGCTTTCCTCGGTGAACGCATCCGGGAAGTACATGATCAGGTCTTCGTCCAAGACGGTCAGCGCGGTGTCCAGGTGGTAGTAGCGCGGGTCGGTCAGGGTCAGCCCCACCACCGGGATACCGAAGAATTCCGCTGCCTCTTCGTGCGCCAGGGGATCGGTTCGGAAGCCCGTACCCGCCAGGATTCGGGATCCCGCGACGAGGAAGTCGCCTTCGCCCTCGTTGGGCCACCGGGCCTGCTGAACATCGCGGTAGCCGTGTTCGGTGAACCACTTCAGGTACGCTGCGGACTCCCGGCGGCGGTGCCGATGGTGGAAACGCGCGACCAGCACCCGGCCGTTCACCACGGTGGCACCGTTGGCCGCGTACACCATGTCCGGAAGACCCGGCTCCGGATCGAGCGGGTCCACGCGGTGGCCCAGTTCGAGGTAAAGGTCGCGCAGCCATTCCCACTGGGTGATCGCGAGCCGCGTGTCGGTGGGTTTGCCGGGATCCATCCACGGGTTGATCGAGTACTCGACATCGAAGTGACTCGGCCTGACCATGAGATAGTGCCGCATTGGTGTACTCCCGAGGTGTTTCAGGCCGTCTGCAGGGACTTTTCGTTGCCCGCCAACCGCTTGACCAGCTGGCCGCGGATGCGGGGCGGGATGTCCGGGGCGAACCGCCGGAAGTAGCTCTCTGCGTGCACCGCGTTGTCCATCAGGAACGGCAGGTCGAAGGCGACCAGCTTGCGGATGGCCAGCAGCGGTACCGGGGCGCGCAGCGCTTTGAACTTTTCGTTCCACAGCCCTGGCTGGTCGCAGACCGGGTGGAACTGCCCGATCATCAGGCCGTCGGCGACGAACGTGTCCTTCGCCTCGCGCTGCAGGTCGTCCAGCGCGGTCGAATCGTCGTAGTCCAGTTGCGGCAGCACGAGCAGGATCGTCAGCAGCTCTCGGTCCGACGGCGAGATCCGGTTCGACAGCCGCTCGTACCACGAGCGCAGGCTCTGGATCGCGTCTCTTATGTCCGTCTCGCCGTTCGTGGCGGTCAGGGACGCGAGATAGAAAAGTCCTTTGTGGAGTGAAGGCTGGGTGTAGGGGCACACCGGGCCGTTCCGGCCAAGTTCCGGGTTCGGAGAGACCAGATAGCGGCCCGCCCACGCCAGGATTTCCCGGACATACGGTAGATGCTCCGCCGGAGCGGCGCCGTTCTCGACCTCGGCCGCCGTCCAGATGAGAACCTTGTTGTCGCCTGTCATGATCCGATGCTTTGCGCGAAGGTGAAGACGCCGTCCGGGTCGACCCGCTTCTTGATTTCCCGCAGCCGTGGATAGTTGACGCCGTAGTAGGCGGTGCGCCAGTCCACGAGGTCAGGGTCGATGAAGTTCTGAAAAGCGCCTTCGGAGACGTATGGCGACATCACGTTCCCCAGGTCCTCCAGCCAGCGGAGATTGGCGTCGGCCACGGCGGGCTCGTCGTTCTCGGCCCACGAGGTGTCCATGGACAGCAGGAACATCGCGTTCCGGTGGGCGAACGCGGTCTCGGTCGCGCCCATCCGGTTGATCGCGCCACCCCAGGAGAACAGGGCCGCGCCGCCACCGTCCGGGTTTCCGCTGCGGGGCAGGCGATCGACGGACGAGAGCATCGTGGCGATGGCCTCGTCGGGCAGTGGCTGGGTGAGGATGTTGGTCCGTACCGCGAACGCGCCTTCGGCGGTCCCGTGCAGCATGTCGTCCTGGGCCTGCCAGTAGGTCCGGCCGGCGAGATCCATGCGGATCGGCTTGGCCACCGACAGGACGGGGTCGAGAATCTCCCGCAACTCCCTGACAGGTCCGAAATATTGCCCGATGGCCGACACGACGGGTGCCGACCCGCCTGTGCTGCTTGCCCCGATCCTGGTCGCGAACTCGTCCGGTGCCTGCCGCACGGTCTCCTGCAGCACCGAAAAGACCTTCGACGCGTCCGCGCGGTCCCACAACAGCAAGTAGCTGGCGCAGTCGGTGACCGGCGTCGCCTGATAGGTGAACGACACGTTGATGCCGAAGTTCCCGCCGCCACCACCGCGGCAGGCCCAGAACAGGTCGGCGTTGGTGTTCGCGTCGCACCGCAGCAGTTGTCCGTCCGCGGTCACCACCGTGGTCGCCACCAGCGCGTCCGCGGTGAGCCCGAGCACGCGTGAGGTGGCTCCGCAACCACCGCCGAGGGTGAGGCCCGAGATGCCGACCGAGGCGCCGTTGCCCAGTGCGAACGCCATCTCGTGGGGTCGGATGGCGGCATAGACGTCTGCCATCCGCGCGCCGCCTCCGGCTGTCACGAGGCCGGTCGAACCGTTGGCGGTCACGGTGTTCATCGCGCTGAGGTCGATAACGAGGCCGGTGTTGACCGAATGTCCCGCGTAGCTGTGCCCTCCGCTACGCGCGACGACGTCGACGCCGGTATCGCGTGCCCATTCGAGGGCGGTCCGCACGTCCGCGGTGTTCGCCACGGACACGACACCGGTGGGGGTGATTCCGGCGAACCGCTTGTTGAACGGCACACTGGCTTCGCGGAATCCGGCCTCGCCGGGGCGCCGCACCCGGCCTGCCACGGCGAGGTCGAGGCGTCGCCAGTCCGCGTCGGAAGGGTTGCGGGACACTAGCTCACCTCGTCGAGGTAGGAAACGCCGGTGGCGGCGTGCGGGCCGTAGCGTTCCCACGCCTCCCGTAACCGGATGCGGCCGTCTTCGGCCACCTCCGGCGTGTTCACCGTGTGCCCGCAGATCACCTCACCGGTGGCGAGCACGATCGTGTAACCCAGATGGAGGGCCCCGTTTTCCCGCTGGGTGCCCGCGATCGATCCGCGTCGCACGTCACCGCCGGCGAACTCGGCCCAGACGACATCGCCTTCTTGCCGGTAGACGGCGATCGCGTTGGCATCGCCGCCCGCTTTGCGGAATTTCCGCCCGTCGTAATCAATCATGGGACTCGGCCCGGTCGATCTCGGCGGCGACGAACTCGTCCGACATCGCACGGTCCCACCAGATCGCGTAGTAGGAGAAGTCCTCGTCGTGGTCGTTGACGAGGTTGTGTTCGATCCCCGGCTTCAAGAACACGAGGTCTCCTGCCCCGAACCTGTGCCGTTCGCCCTCGGTGACCACCTCGGCGCTCCCTGCCATTCCGATGAAGATCTCGTGCTCGTGATGAGCGTGGGAAACCGATACGTCACCAGGGCGCAGCACGCACCAAGCTCCTCGAAACGGTGCTGTTAAACCGTTCCACGGATAGAGCAGCTTCATGTCCAATCCGTAGGCCCGCGTCAGGTTCTCGTGCTCCAGCCTGCGGATGTCGACGGCAGCTTGGTCCAGGTCAGTCACAACCCACTCCGATCAGCGTGTTTTCTTGCCGGGCGTTCGGTGCTGATCGAGGCTATGTTCGGCCTGCTTCCCGGGAATAGGGGAACTATTCCCGATCGGCGGTGAATCAGCCGCGCCCGAGGCCGGCGTCCCGCGCCAGCACTATCGCCTGTGCGCGATCGGCTACCCCGAGTTTGCCGAAGACCGCGGAAACGCGGTTGCTGATGGTCTTCGGCGCGAGTGCGAGCTCACGTGCGATGGCCGAGTTCGACTTGCCGGCGGCGATGCGGTCGAGCACCTCCCGTTCCCTGGTCGTCAGCTGGGGAAACGGGTACGGCTCCAGCCCGGCTGCCGACCGCATCAAGGCGCTGAACCGGACAGCGATCGCCTTCCCGACGATCGCTTCACCCGCCCCCACGACCTGCACACCGCGGACGACCTGGTCCGGATCGGCGCCCTTGATCAGATAGCCGCGCGCGCCTGCCTGAATCGCCGCCCTGATGGCGGTGTCGTCATCGACCGCGCTCAGTACCAGTACCTTGGTTTCCGGTGCGACTCGCGACACCCGGCTCAGCACGTCGACGTTCGCGAACTCGCCGAGCCGCGGATCGATGACCAGTACGTCCGGCTGGTGCCGGAAGGCTTCGGCGATCGTCGCGTTCGCCGTGGCCGTCTCGCTGACGACGGCGACGCCACCGGCGAGTTCGAGTGCGGATCGGACCTGATGGCGGACCGCGGGCTGGGAGTCGGCGATCAGAACGGTCAGCGGCGCGGGGTCGCCGTTTTCTTCACCCGTGGTGTGGTCGGACAGCAGGATCGCGGTGTGCCGCCGGTCGGGACGTTCGACCGGCCATAACCGAGCGGTGTTGCCGTTACTGGCGTGCAGATTCATCTTTCCCCTTATGCCTGCCGCTACTGAGCCCGCTCGCTCGGCTCCGTTCAGTGAAGTGCAATGAAGGCGAGCGTATGTACTGGATATCGAACGGACCCGTATGACCGTTATGGTTAATTGATCGCGATCAATTAAGCCGCTGAACGGGGGAGTCCCCGATCAACGAGGGCAAGGTCAATCTGCCGCACCGAGTCTCGGACAAGGACCGGCGGAGCGTGCACGGTGGTCCGGTGTGTTCTCCCGGTGGAAAGGGGAGAACTTCCCGGTTCACGGGGAATTCTCGGTGAGGTTCCCCGGTTCTCGGGAAAGCCGACCCTGTCGCCGGGGAAATGCCGGTCTTTAGTATCGGAATCCTATTCTGGACGAACGGGGTGTATCTGTGACTGAAATACAGGTGGGTTTGCTGGCAATCGGGGCCGGACCGGCGAACCTGGCGCTCGCGGTGGCCATCGAGGAGTCCGGGAACCCGGAGCTGGCCGAGCAGACGCTGCTGCTGGAGCAGAGTCCGGACATCAAATGGCAACGCGATCTGCTGATGCCGTGGGCACGCAGCCAGGTCTCCTTCCTGAAGGATCTGGTGACTCTGCGCAATCCGCGCAGCAAGTTCTCCTTCCTCAACTTCCTGCACGACCAGAACCGGCTCGACGAGTTCGTCAACCTCGGCACCTTCCACCCGTTCCGCTGGGAGTTCTCCGACTACCTGCAATGGGTCGCGAAGTCGCTGGATCAGGTCCGGATCCGTTACGACGCGAAGGTTCAGAGCATCGAACCCGCACGTGGCGCCGACGGGTCGATCACCGGCTGGATCGCCACGCTCACCGGCGGGGACACGATCCGCTGCCGTGATCTGGTCGTGGGTGGCGGCCGCGACACGCACGTTCCCGACGTCTTTTCCGGTCTGCCGTCCGACAGACTCATCCACAGTGCCCAGTACCGGCGCCGGATCGCGCAGCTGCCCGCGGACGCGCCGCTGCGCGCCGTCGTGGTGGGCGGGGCGCAGAGCGCGGCCGAGATGTTCATGGCACTGCACGACAACCTGCCCAACAGCACCCGGACCATGATCGTGCGGTCCATCGGCCCGCAGAACTACCAGACCAGCAAGTTCGTCAACGAGCTGTTCTTCCCGTCGTTCGTCGATCGTTTCTACGACAGCCCGCCCGAGATCCGCCAGCAGGTGCTGGACGAGATGCGCCTGACGAACTACGCCGGCGCGGCCCCGCCGTTCCTCGACCACATCTACACCACGCTTTATCAGCAGCGCGGCATCGGCCAGCAGCGTTCGGAGGTGCGGACTCTGACCGAGGTGGTCGGCGCCAGGATCGAAGACGACGAGGTCGTGCTCGACCTGCGCGACCGGACCAGCGGCAAGGTCGAGCCGCTCCACTGCGACCTGGTGCTCCTCGGCACCGGCTTCGACCAGCGGATGCCCGCGATGGTTCGCGACCTGGCCGACCGCGTCGGGCTGTCCGAGATCTCGGTCAGCCGCTGCTACCGGGTCGACCTCGGCGACTCCGCCTGGGGCGCGGTGTATCTGCAGGGCATCAACGAGGCCACGCACGGTATCGCCGACTCGCTGATCAGCGTGCTGGCCCACCGTTCCCGTGACATCGTCGGCGATCTGCTCGCCCGCCGCGGCGCCGTCGAGTCGAGGACCGCCTGATGAACCGGCTGGTGGTGATCTCGCCGGCACCGACGGCGAACGGCGACCTGCACCTCGGCCACCTCGCCGGGCCCTTCCTCGCCGCGGACGTCTGCACCCGGTACGCCCGCGCGACCGGCAGAGAAGCCTTGTACGGCACCGGCATGCACTTCACGCAGAACTACATCGTCACCGCGGCCGCGCGGCTCGGCGTGGCACCGGAAGACCTGCGGGAGCGCTCCGCGGAACAGGTTCGGCAGACCCTGGCCGCGATGGGGATCGAGGTCGACGGATTCGGCTGCATCGGTGACCGGTTCACCAAGCTGGTCATGGACTTCTACGACCGCCTGCACGGCATGGGCGCACTGGAGCTGCGCACAGTCCGCTTCCCGTACCTGCCGAGCACCGGCGAGTACCTGATGGACGCCTATGTCACCGGTGGGTGCCCGTTCTGCCTCGCCGACGGGTACGCCGGGATCTGCGAGAGCTGCGGGCTGCCGGTCGCTCCCGGCGATCTGATCGGCCCGCGTTCGACCTTGCGTCCGGAAGAGCCGCTGGAATATCGCGAGGCGGACATCCTCGTCTTCCCGGTGGAGCGGTACCGCGCGGAGCTGGAGGCGTACTTCGCCCGCACCCCGATGCGGCCCGGCATGGCCCAGCTGATCGAGTCCGCGCTGGCGGGGCCCCTGCCGGACTTCCCGATCACGCAACCGACGTCGTGGGGCATCCCGGCGCCGTTCCCCGAAGTGACCGGGCAGGTGATCTACCCGCATATGGAGGGCATGCCGTGGAGCATGTTCACCACCGCCCTCGCCGCCGAGAACCGCGGCGCGGTACTGGCCACCGACGACGAACTGTGGCACACGGAGTCCGGCTCGACCGTGGTGTACTTCCTCGGTCTGGACGCGACTTACCCGTTCGCGATCGTGGGCACGGCCATGCTCACCGCGATGGGCGGTCACGTGCTGCCGTCGCGGTACATCACCAATGAGTTCTACGAACTGGCCAACGAGAAGTTCTCCACCAGCCGCGGGCACGTCGTGTCCGGCCGCGAGCTGGCCGCCGAGGTGCCGCGTGATCTCATCCGGTTCCACCTCTGCGCCACCAGTCCCGAGTACCAGCGCACCGACTTCACCCACGAGGCCTTGCTCCGGGTCAGCGAAACGCGGCTGACCGGACCCTGGAACCGGGTCGCGGCGGTGATCGACGAATGGGTGGACCACGGTCCGCTGCCGGTCTCCGAGGACGCCAGGCGAACGGCGCTGCGGATGGCCGACCGGTTCGCCGACGGGTACGAGCTGGAACGCTTCAGCGTGACGGCCGTGGCGTCGACCCTCGCCGAGCAGCTCGGCAGGCTGGACCGGCTGGCCGCCACCGTGACCGCCGAGACCGCGGGCGACCTCTGCCACCAGGTGGACGTGTTCCTGCGCTGTGCCGCGCCGATCCTGATCGACCTCGCCGAGGCCGCGCTGCCCGACACGACACTGCCCGGACAGGTGGACGCGGAGACGGTCACCCCGAAACGGCTGCCCCGGCTGAGCGGCTGATGGCCACGGTCGTCGTCGTAGGGGCCGGCGTGACCGGGCTGGTGACCGCGATCGGATGCGCACGGGCGGGCCACCGCGTCACCGTGCTCGATCGCGGTCCCGTCCCGAATCCCGCGTCGACCTCGTCCGACCAGCACCGGGTGCTGCGGGTGCTGCGCCCGGACGACCTCGACGGCACCTTGCGGATGGCCGAGGCCCGTCGTCGTTGGCTGGAGCTGGAAGCGTTGCTGCGGACCAGGATCTTCCGGCCGGTCGGCGTGGTCACCGCGGGCACCCCGGACGAGCTCGGGCAGGCACTCGGCACCGCGGGGCAGGCGGGACTGGCCGCGACCGTCGTTTCGCCGGACGACCTGCCGCCCGTGGTGTTCCCGGCCGGGAACGGCGGGGTGCTCGATCCCGCCGCCGGAGTGCTGCTGGCCGACCGGTTCCTGCGGGCGGCCGCCGAGTGGCTCGCCGCGCATCCCGCGGTGGCGCTGCGGCCGGGATGTGTCGTCGACGCCGTCGACGACCACCGGGTGGCGCTGGCCGACGGCACCAGCGTCGGCGCGGACCTCGTTCTGGTCGCGGCCGGGCCGTGGGCCACCGAGCTGACCGGGCCGCCCGTCGTGCTGCACCGCCAGACGATGGTCTACCTGCGCCCGCCGCGGCACCTGGCAGGCTGGTGGGCGTCGGCTCCCGGCGTCGGCCGGATCGGTGCCGACCGCCGGGCCTGGCTGCTGCCTCCCGGTAGCGGCACCCTGCTCAAAATCAGTTCGGGCGCGGTGTGCCGGGAGGTCGTGTCCACTGTGGACCCGGACCGTGAACCCTGGGCCGATCGGCTGCTCGCCGAGCCGATCTTCACCGGCGTCGCGGACTACACCGTGGTCGCCGTGCGGGACTGCCATTACGCGACCGATCCCGTCACCGGTGGGCCGGTGCTCACCCGGGTCCGCCCGTCGGTGTGGTCCCGGCCGGCCTGCGGTGGATCCGGTTTCGGCGCCGCGCCGCTCGTCGCCAAGGAAATCCTCGCCGCTGTCATGAAGGTCAGTGCGTGAACGACAAGGAGAGTGAGTAGTGGAGTTCACGATTGTGGGTGCCGGTATGGCTGGCGCGTTCCTGGCGCTCTCGCTGGGCAGGCAAGGACACGCGGTGACGGTGTACGACCGCAGGCCGGATCCGCGCGAGACGGCCAGCGCGGTGACGTCCATGAACCTGGGGCTGTCCCGGCGCGGCCTGGCGGCCTTGGACGGCCTGGGGTTGTCGGAGGAGGTGAAGCGGCTCGTCGTGCCGATGCACGGACGGATGCTGCACAACCCGGACGGCGGACTGCGGTTCTCGGCCTATGGCGAGGGCGGCATTCTGGCCATCCAGCGCCAGGACCTGAGCGCGTTGCTGGTGGACGCGGCCTGCCGGGTCCCGGGTGTGCGGTTCGTGTTCGACACGCGGTGCACAGGCGTGGACCGGGACCTGCCGTCTGCGTCCTTTGTGGACCCTGGCGGCCGGAGTCTCGTGGTGAAGCCGGATGTCGTGGTGGGCGCGGACGGTGCTTTTTCGGCCGTCCGCCGGTTCATGCACCACGAGCAACGCGCGGAGTTCTCGCAGGACTACCTCGAATGGGGCTGGCGCGAACTCCACATCCCGGCGGCAGCCGACGGCACCCACCGCATGGCCGACGACGTCTTCCACCTCTGGCCCCGCGGCGACATCATGATGTTCGCCCACCCCAACCGCGACGGTTCCTTCACCTGTTCCTGTGTCCTCCCGTTCCACGGCACCCACGGCTTCGACTCGCTGCGGACGGCGTCGGACGTGGAGTCCTTGTTCCGTGAGTACTTTCCCGACGTCCTGTCGCTGGTCCCCGACCTCGGCGAGACGTTCCTGCGGCAACCCACGTTCAACCTCGTCACCGTCAGCACCGCCCCGTGGACCTACGAGGGCAAGGTGGTGCTGATCGGCGATGCCTGCCACGCCGTCTACCCGTTCTTGGCGCAGGGCATGAACTCGGCGTTCGAGGACGCGTTGGAGCTGACGGACAGCCTCGCTCACCACACCGGTGACACGCCGGCGGCACTGGCTCGCTACTACGCCCGCCGCAAGCCGAACACCGACGCACTGGCCGCCATGTCCCACCGCAACTTCGCCGAACTCCGCGACACCGTGCGCTCCCCGGCGGTCCGCCTCGAGCGAGCCTGCGACACCCTGCTGGAGAAGGTGCTCCGCCACCGCTGGATGCCGCTCCACGCCATGGTCACCAACACGACCATCCCGTACGCCAAGGCTCAGCACCGTGCCACCCGCCAGCACCGGATCCTGAAGTACTTGGGTGCCTCCGCGCTCACTGCGGTTGCCGCGGCCGCGTTCCACCGCCTCCGCCGCTGACGAAACGGCGATCACGCGTGCTTGAACGGCGAACTCGCGTGAGTTCGCCGTCCAATCACGCGTGATCGCCGTCTGAGCACGCGAGTTGCGCCTCAAAGCCGCGCAATGTGAAGTACGTGAAGGCCCCTTCCTTGCGCCTAGCGTAAGGAAGGGGCCTTCACGTACTTCACTCTGGGCGAACCTCGATCCGGACCAGGCCGGCGGCCTTCTCCGCGCGCCGCAGGGCCTCGGCCGGACTGCCCGCCGCCGCCATGACGAGGCCCGAGCGGTCCCAGGAGCTGCGCAGCGCGGTGGACCGGTGGCCGGGGCCGACCTGGAGATCGACGAGGAACACGCCTTCCACCTGACGGGCCTGCTCGACGCCCAGCACGGCGTCGACCACGCCGGGCTCCATGGGAACGAAACGCACGACCGCGCCGCCGGTGGCGCGGCGAGGCAGTTCGGGCAGGCTTTCGCCGCGCATCATGGCGAAGTACGTATGCAGCAGCTTGATCGGATAGGCGTGGTCGATGATCTCCAGGATGCCGTCCCCGGCGATCCGGCCCGCGCATTCGACGAGGAACGGCACACCGTCGGCGACGATCCATTCGCAGTGCAGGATGCCGTCGACGAACCCGACGGCCGCGACGACCTGACGGGTCACTTCCGCCAGCGTCTCGGTGAGGTCGTAGGGAATGTCGGCGGGCACGATGTGCGCCAGCTCCACCGGCCGCGGGCCGGGGTAGAGTTGTTTGCCGGTGACGTTGGCGAACAACTGCCGTCCGCCGCGGACGAGCATCTCGACGCTGTACTCGGGTCCGGGCACGTACCGTTCGGCCAGCATGCGCAGGTCCATCGGCCGGTCCGGGACGAAGATGCCCTCGTCCTGCTCGAGACAGTTCGCCCAGGCCTGTTCGACTTCGGCCGGGTCGTGGACGATCTGCGTGCCAACGGCGGCCTGCCGGTTCGCCGGCTTGAGCACCACCGGGCCGGGATGGGCACGCATGAACGCGAGCACGTCCGCCGGGCAGGTCACGGTGGCGCTCTCCGGGTTCGCCACCCCGGCGGCCGCGCTGACCTGCCGCAGCAAAGCCTTGTCCCGCAGGGTCAGCGCGGCGCCGAGGCTCGCGCCCGGCACGCCGTAGCGTTCGGCGAGCCGGGCGGCGAACGGGGTGGCGTACTCGACGAGCGGGACCACCGCGACCGGGTCCAGGTCGCGGTGGGTGGCGTGGAACTCGTCGGCCGTGCCGGGTTTGGTGTGCTCCCACTCGATCAGTTCACGGACGAGGGGAGACCCGGCCAGTTTCGCGCGCAGGTCCCGCTTGCGGACCACGTCCGGCTCTTCGACGAGGAGGACCGAGCCGTCGGGTTCGACGCCGGTCAGCGCCCTCAGCACCGGCGTCACGAACCCGACGATCAGGATGGGCCGCTCACGCATCGGACTCTGTCTTGGGCTTGTCCACGATGCCGAGCATGAACCGCATGGAGGGCCTGGCACCGACCAGATGCGCGCCGACCGTCTGGGTGACGCGGTCCCTCGCGGTCGGGTGCATGGCCATGGTCATCGAGTCCCGCAGCCACCGGTTGATCGGGTCGCCCGACCTGATCGCCGCCGTGCCGAGTAGCTCGGCGAGCCGCTGCACGACCCGCCTGGACATCTGGAACGCCTGCCAGCCGGTCAGCGCCGGGGCGACCCGCTCGTCGGGGGTGAGATCGTCCAGTGTGCCGATCCCGTCGGCGGTGACCTCCCACTGCCGCTCCAGCGCCCGGTAGACACCGGCCCGGGTCGTGCTGTAGTCGGCCTCGCATTCGGCCAGCGTGATCTGGATGTGCTCGTTGTCCTTCCAGGCGACCCCGCTCATCCGCCATGGCGAGCCCTTCACCATGTCGACCCGCTCGATGGTGAGACCGCGGACGTAGTCCAGCGCCGCCCTCGCCACGCCGAGCGGGACGCCGCACATGCTGCGCTGGATCACGTCCGGCTGCACCAGCGGTCCATTGGGGACCTTCGGGTTGTCGAACGTCAGGGAGTGGTTCTCCGGCACGAAAACGTCCGTGATCGTGTAGTCGCTGCTGCCGGAACCGCACAGGCCGAGGGTGTGCCAGTTGTCGAGGGATTCGATCTGCTCGCCCGGCACCATGAACAGGCGTGACTCGTGCGGGTTGCTGCCGTCCGGGCTGGCATAGGGCTCACCGTTTTCGAACACCATGGCGCCGGAGGCCACCCAGTCGGCGTGGGTCGAGCCGCTGCCGAACCCCCACCGGCCGGTGAGCCGGTAGCCGCCGGGAACCCGTTCCGCGCGCCCCGTCACCGGGAGCACCCCCGCGGAGTGCATGTCGAGGCTGGTGAACATCCGGCGTGCCTCGTCCTGGTCGAGGAAATTGGCGTGCAGGCCGATGTCCGAGCCGAGTTTGGCGCACCAGCCGACGGACGCGTCGCCGTGGGAAAGCGCCTCGATCACCTCGGTCTGCTCCATCGAGGTCATGTGGGGGCCGCCCCAGTCCCGGCTGAAGCCGATCCGGAAGACGCCGGCGTCGCGCAACAGCTGTACCACGTCCGCGGGCAGGCTCCGGTTCTTCTCGATTTCCGCGGCCCGCTCGCGCAGGATCGGCGCGAGTGCCTTGGCGTTCGCGAGGATCTGCGCGCCGGTCAGCGGCACATCGGTGCGGACGGGCTCGGTCATGGTCATGCGGAAACTCCCTCGTGTTCGTCGACGTCGAGCAGCCCGGCGGGCATCTCGAAGGCGGTACCGGGTGCTGGTGGGTCCACCGGATCGGCGTCGATCCGCACCATGGCGGCGGCCGTGTCCAGTCGTTGCGCGCAGGTTTCCCGGTCGCCTGCCTCGCATACCACGAACGAGTGCCTGGCCAGATAGCCGCCGGGAGGCAGCCGCAAGGTGCTCCCCGGATCGATCATCGGCGACGCGAGCACCAGACCGGGCGCGTCGGCCGGGACGGTGACCTCGTGGACCAGGCAGTCGTGGTCCGGGTAGCCGAACCGGATGCCCGCGACCGCGTGCCGGGTCGAGGTGACGGCCGGTCGCCGCCCGGTCGAGACGGCGAACAGGATCTCGCCGGGGTCGATACCGGTGGCGGTCCTGCCGAGGAACGGGATCAGGTCGCCACCGAGACGGCCGTTGACCTCGATGATCAGCGGACCGCGGTCGGTCAGCCGGACCTCGGTGTGGGTGATGCCGTCCTCGACGCCGAGCGCGCGGTGCGCCCGCGTCAGGACGTCCATCAGTTCGGTGTCGTGCAGCAGCGGATCGTCGGCGTCGACGACGTGCCCGACCTCTTCGAAGTACGGCTGGTCGCCGGTGTGCTTGCGGGCGACGAACATCGGCAGGTACTCGCCCTTGTACACGGCGGCGTCGATGCTGATCTCCGGACCGGAGACGTAGCCCTCCACGATCGCGCCCCCGCCGTAGCGGCTCTGGTCCACCGTGGCCGCGCCCATGGCGACTCCGAACGCGGCGTCCACCTCGGACTCGTCGGCGGCGAACACCACGCCGATGCTCGCGCCCATGGCCCTCGGCTTGAGCACCACCGGGTACCCGATCCGGGCGGCCGCGGCGCGAGCCTCGTCGAGGGAGGTGGTCAAGGCGTAACCCGGTTGCGGCAGCCCTTCGGCGGTCAGCACGGTCCGGGTGCGGTTCTTGTCGCGGCAGCCGCGGACGCCGTCCACGCTCAACCCTGGGACCCCGAGTTCGGCGGCGAGTTCGCCCGCGGCGAGCACGACCGGTTCGTCCCAGCACATCAGGCCGACGATCCGGTGCCGTCCGGCGACTTCGCGGGCGGCGACGAGCATCTCGTCCGCGTCGAACACGTCGGTGTGGATGATCTCGTCGAAGTAGGCGTGCTGCCAGGTGGGTTTGAGATTGTTCAGCAGCACGAGGCCGAGACCCGCCGCGCGGGCGCACCGGTGGATGGAGGAGACGAGGTACTCGCGGTACAACTTCAGCCCGCTGCCGATGACCAGTAGTACACCGTTGGATTCGTTCATGGTCGCTCTCCCACGACTTCCGGTTCTGGCTCGGCCACCGGCTCCGATACGGGGGGTTGCCTGAGGCCGTAGATGTGCATCGATCCGGCGATGAAGGACAACAGTGCGCAGAAGGCCCAGAACACCGATCCGCCGAAGGTGCTCCACAGGAACAACCCGAGTATCGGGCCGATCGTCGCGGCCAGCCCGGACAACGTCTCTTTCGTCGCGATGTAGCGGCTTCGCAGCTCGACCGGGAAAGTGGCCGGATGGGCGGCCGTGCTCGGTCCGTGGATCATCAGCCCGGACACCGCCAGTACCGCGCCTGCCACCACGAAGAACGGATGCTCCGCAATCAGTCCATAAAGGACGAATCCGAGCCCGCTGACCAGGTTGCCGAACAATCCGGCGAGATACTTCGGAATTCGCACGATGTACGTGGTGATCTTCAGTTCACAGGTGATCAGCACGACCGAGGAGACCACCAGCACCGTGCTGTACAGCCCGACCGGATAACCGGCGGTGACGATGTTCAACGGCAGCACCGCGATCGACCCGGCGTAGACCATCATGCCGAACACGCCTGCCACGAGGTAGCACAGGAAACGGGTGTCGCGGACCAGCGTTCCGTACACCGCGCGGGCGCTCATGGCGGGTACGGAAGTGCCGTCGGACTCGGCATGGGGCGGAGCCGCGACCCGCTTCGGCAGCAAAACGAACGCCAGCAACGCCCACAGTGCCGCGGTCGCGCCGTCCAGCCAGAACAGCAGGTCCCAGTTCACCTGGATGAGCAAGGCGGCGAGCAGCGGCGCCATGGCGGCACCGATGTTCAGCGCGATGCGCATCATCGAGAAGCCCATGACCTTGTGTTCTTCCGGCATGAGCTCGGCGAGCAGCACCGCCGCCGCCGGCCGGTACGCCTGGATCGACAGCCCCGAAAGCGCGATCACCACGAGCAGCACCGGAGGCATGCCCCAGACCAGCGGGATCGACGCGACGAGCGGCGCGGCACACGTCATCACCGTCACGATCGTCGCCCGGCCGCCGAACCGGTGGGTCAGCTCGCCGCCGAGCATGGCGCCGAAGATCGCTCCCACGCTGTACGCGGCGAGGCAGACCCCGGCGAAACCGACCGAGGTACCCCGGAAGGTCAGGTACAGGATCAGGAACGTCTGGACGAACGCGCCCAGCTGGTTGACGAGCATGCCGCCGAGCAGGTACCTGACCGGGGCCGGGGTTTCCCGCAGCACCGCGAAGACGCCGGTCCTCTTGTCGCCGGTCATCCGACCACGTCCCTCATCGCCGCCCGCGGCCACGCCTCGGCCGGTACAGCAGGCCCCAGGGAAGAATCGTCTTTTTTCGCGCGATCGCCCTGGCTGATCGGTTCGGTGTCGACCGCCTGTTCGCCGGCTTCTTGCTCAGTCACACATCCACCTCCATTGTCGGATACCCGCGGTGGTCCACGAAGCGCACCGGGTCCAGTCCATGGAGGGACAGCGAGCGTTGCCGACATGGCCGACCGGTGCCAAAAGGCTAGGTTCGGCTCGTTCCCGGTAGGTAGGGGAACTATTCCCGTCGGCTCGGGAATCTCGGGAGGAGAATCGGACGAACCGGAGTTCGCCGGGCAGGGTGGGGTTCGAACCCGCGGCTGAACCGGGTCGGTGAACTCAGCCGAGGCAAGACAGGGACCGTGGTCGACCGGCACGTACTCCGGCGCGAACACCGCCCTGCGAGACGCCGATCTGTCGCGCCGCTGCCAGATCGAGGCCGCCGAGGGGCGTCAGGACCTTGGCGGCGCGGTCGGCGATTACGAACGGCAGATGTTCGAGTACGGCGTCGAGGCCGTGCGGCACAGCCTCGGCGCGCTCCCTTCTTTTCTGCCCGAACCGCGGACAGCGGATGTCAAGCGGTGACGAGCGACAGGCCGTAGGTCTGCAGGATCTCGTTCACCGGCTGGAACCAGGTTTCGCCGCCGGAACGGCAGTTGCCCCAGCCGCCGGAAGTGACTCCTTGGGCCTGGTCGCCGGTGATGAAGGAGCCGCCGGAGTCGCCGGGTTCCGCGCAGACGTTGGTGCGGGTCATCTGGTGGACCGCGCCTTGCGAGTAGTTGACGGTCTCGTTGTGTCCCAGCACGGTGCCGCAGTGCCAGTGGGTCGTCGAGCCCGAGCGGCACACCGAGGTGCCCACCGGTGCGACCCATGATCCCCGCACGAGGGCGTCGCTCACCGTGCCCCAGCCGAGGACGACCGGCGCGGTCCACCAGCCGTTGCCGATCCGGATGAACGCGTAGTCGTTGCCGGGGAAGGAAGATCCGGCGAAGTTGCCCATCACCGAGCCGTCCCAGCCGACGACCGAGCTGCCGAAGCCGCCGCAGTGACCGGCGCTGACGAATCCGCCGTGGACGGAGAACCCGATCGAGCAGCGGGTGTTCCCGTTGATGTAGTACGGGTCGCCGCCGACGGTGCCCGCCGCGAACGGGATGGCCGTCGGAGCGGTGACCACGCTGACCGGGCCGGTTTTCCTTGCCCTGGCGAGGAAGTCGTCGACGTCGGAACCGGACGCACCCGGTCGCACGGCGACCACGACGGTGCCGCTGCGCGGGTCGGCGCGCCAGCCGCTGACGGCCGTGGGGGCGGGCCGGGTCTTGGCCGACAGGTCGATTTCGGCTTTCGCCGCGTCGAGTCGCGCCGCGCTGATCGCGACGGATGCGGGGTCGGCACCGGCCTGCCGGACGGCGGACGCCACCGCGGGGTCGGTCACCCCGACGACGAGTTTGCCGCGTGCCGGGTCGAACCAGGCCCCGCCGAAGGCCGCACCGGCGGCCTGCTGGGCGACGGGCAGCACGCGCGCCGCCGTCATTTCCTGGGTGAGCCGGGTTTCGGCCTGCGCGGCGGTGAGTCCCAGGTCCCGCTGCATGGCGGCGATCAGTCCGGGGGAAGCCTGTGCGACAGGGGCGAGGGCGGCGGAAGCGAGGCTCGCGGTCAGGACGGCGGCGCCGCCGAGTGCCATGGCGATTCTTCGACGCATGGTGACTCCTCCAAGGCCGGGGGAAAGAAACACACTGCCCGCCGAGTGTGCGGCCGAGGTCGAAGGATTGGCGAGAAATGTCCGGTCTTCTGTCCGAAATTCCCGAGAGTGAACGACTCTGTCCCTCCAGAGCCCCGCTTTGCGTGTCCAAACGGGCAACTCGCGTGTCCAGAAGGGCATCACGCGTGATTGGACCGGCAACTCGCGTGATCAGGTGGAGAACTCGGCCGAGCGGAGGTGTTTCACCGCCGCGCCGGTTTCCCGGCCGGACCGATCTGGCAAGAACCCGCCCGGGGAATCGTCGCCGAATGACAAAAAGAATCGGGACCTGGTCGCCTGAATCGATCCGAGCGCGGTGGCGTGTTGTTAGCCGGTTCGTAGCGTCGTAACGTTCCCGAAGCACCGCATTTCCGACTTTTTCCGTTCCTTTTCTCGAATTCCCGACCGGAGGATTCCAAGATGCGCGTTTCGCCTTCGAGACCCCTTGCCAGGATCGCCGCCGCTCTCGTTTTCACCGGAACCGTCGTGACGTTGCCCGCGGCCGCCGGTGTCGCTTCCGCGAGCAGCGTTCCCCTCGCCGGGCCGGTGACCAAGAACCTGACTTTCACCTGTGAAATGCCGCTCATCGGAGCGCAGCAGGTCGCCGCGACGGTGACCGCGACCTTTCCCGAAGCGGTGACCGTCAATTCTCCGATCGATGTCACCGCCTTTTCCGTGAACGTCTCCCTCACCGGGGACACCGTCACCGCGCTGAACCTGATCGGCGCCGCGACGATCGAGGGCACCGCGTCGGCGAACGTCGATGTCGACTACAACGGCACCGAACTCGGTGTCACACTCAACGGCCTTGGTTTCCCGGTCACCCCCGTGCCGCAGGACGGCCCGCTGGCGCTCGTCATCACCGGCCCGATCCCCGGCCTCACCGTGAAGAAGCCCGGTTCGGTCGCCTTCGCTGTGGGCGGCGCCTTCACCGGGAAGGTCACGCCGAAGCGCGCGGACGGAACGCCGACGGATCTCGGCACGTTCGACCTGCCGTGCGGCATGGATCCCGGCCAGGACGCCGCGCTCGCGACCGTGACGGTGAACTGACCCGGGGCCGCGGGCACTGCGTGACTGATGTCCCCGATGCGACATTGGAGACGCTCAGCGTCTCCAATGTCGCATCGGGGACATCGACCGTGTGAGCGGCGGTGACGGGTTGCCTGCCGCGGCCGCTCGGCGGTTCCAGTAGGTTGCCGGACATGACCGCGTCGCCGGTGGATGTTCCGGAGCTGGTGCTGCGCACCTCGATCGTCGAGCGGTTGTTCGCTCGCCGAGCCGACCCGCGACCGCTGTTCACGCATCAGGACCACAGTGCCGGCGTCGACAACACGGTCACCTGGGCGGAGTTCGTCTCCCGGGTGCGGGAGGTCGCGGGGACACTGCGCCCGATCACTCGGCCGGGTGATCGCGTCGCCGTGCTCACCGGCCAGGACTTGAACTACCCCCTCGCGTTCTTCGGAGCACTCGCCGCCGGTCTGGTGGCTGTGCCGTTGATGGCGCCCGGCAGCCGTTCTCAGCGAGGCAGGCTCGCCGGTGTGCTGGCGGACTGCGGCGCACGGGTCTGGCTGACCTCCTCGGCCGCCGCCGCGAAAACGCGCGAAGCCGGAACGCCAGAACATCTGGTCGTGGTCGACGAATTTTCCGGGCCGGGTGTCGATCCGCTCCCGGTCACGCCGGAGAGTCCCGCTTACCTGCAGTACACGTCCGGGTCGACGCGAGAGCCCGCCGGTGCCGTGATCCCGCATCGGGCGGTCGCCGCGGCCTGCTGGCAGGCGAGCCAGGCCTACGCGGTCGACGAGGGTACGACCTGTGCCGGCTGGATCCCGTTCTTCCACGACATGGGCCTGATCCAGCTCCTGTGCCTGCCGGTCTTCGCGGGCGCGCGGTCGGTGTTCATGTCGCCCGCCGAGTTCGTGCACCGGCCCGCGAGGTGGCTGCGTCAGCTGGCGGATCACCCGGCCGTGTTCACCGCCGCGCCGAACTTCGCGTTCGACCTGGCCGTCGACGCCGCCGGAGAGGCTGGGGACGACCTCGACCTCTCCGACGTCCGCGTCGCGCTCAACGGCGCCGAGCCGGTACAGCCGCGCACGGTCGCGCGATTCCAGGAGGTCTTCGGCCCGCACGGGTTCCGGCCAGCGGCCCATCGTCCGTCCTACGGCCTGGCCGAGGCCACCGTGTACGTGGCGAGCGCGGGCGCGGAAGGACCGCGGGGCGCGGTGTTCGACCGGGAAGCCCTCGCGCAGGGCCGGGCGATCGAGGCGCCGGACGGCCAGGAACTCGTTTCGGTCGGCCGTCCACTCGGGCAGCGGGTGCGGATCGTCCGCGACGGGGTGGCGCGGCCCGACGGCTTGGCCGGGGAGATCTGGATCCACGGCCCGAACGTCGCGGCGGGTTACTGGGGCCGGGGCGACGCCACCGCCTTCGGAGGCGAACTCGACGGTGTCGGCGGCTGGTTGCGCACCGGTGACCTCGGCGTGTTCCACCGCGGCGATCTCTACATCACCGGCAGGCTCAAGGATCTCATCGTCATCGACGGCCGCAACTTCCACCCGCAGGACATCGAAGCGGTGGCGGGCGAAGCGCATCCGGCGATCCGCCGCGACCGCGTCGCCGCCTTCGGTGTGACGGACGACAAGGGTGAAGGGGCGATGTTGGTAGCCGAATGGGCAAAGAACGCCGAAGGAGATGTCAAAGAAGTCACCCGGGTGGTATTGCGGGCGGTGTCACGCGAACATGATCTGACGTTGCGATCTGTCCATCTGGTTCCCTCCGGTGACCTTCCGCGCACTTCCAGTGGCAAGGTTGCGCGGGCGGCCGCGAAGGCGCGTTATAGTCGGCGCCGTGGGTGAGCACCGCGCGGAGGTCGTGAAAGTCGTCAGCGAGACTTTTCGGCTTGATCCCGCCGAAATCGAGTTCGACGCACCGCTCGAGGAGCTGGGTATCGACTCCAAGGGACGGATAAAACTCCTGTCCGCGCTGGAGATCTACCACGACGTGAGAATCGACCTTGACCAGCTGGACCGGTTCACCGACATCGGGTCGGTGGCCGAAGTGCTCGGCGAGGCACTCGGCGTTGAGGCCGACGGATCCGACGAAAGGCGCTGAAAAGAATGAGCGGGGGCTTCACCGCGGCGACCGATGCGCTTTCATCGGCGTCGAAGAACGTCGGAAAGCTGACGGAACGGTTGTTGGAGGACAACCCGGATCTGTCGAGCACACCGGTGAACGCGGCCGGATTCGGTCAGGCGCACGGCGCCCACGCGGCGAAGTACACCGCCGGCGTGACGGCGTTGTGGGCCTCAGTCCAGGGCTACAGCACCACGCTCGGCGCGTTCGGGACGAACCTCGGCACGGCGGGCACCACCTACGGCACCAACGAGGACGAACAGAAGAACACGATCACCAAGACGGGGATGCGCTAGTGGCCGACGAACTCACCTGGACCGACGTCAAGGCCGTCCTCGACAACCCGAGCGTGCCGCCCGAGAACAAGACCGCGCTCATCGGCTCGTGGATCAAGACGCATCCGGCGCCGCCGCCTTGGACGGCGGAACAGGAGCCGGAGGAGATCAAGCAGAAGCGCAAGGAAGCCGCGAAATACGCGGAGACTTTCAACGCCTTGCCGTTCCTGCCCTACGACGACGACACCAAAAAGGTCTACGGGGGCGCGAAGGCCGCCGGCGATCAGGCCAGCTACAACACGAAGCAAGAGAAGAAGGCCGTCGACGAGGGCAACAAGAAGCTCGACGGCACGAAGGAGCCCACCGCGGAGGGCGCCGGGACCAAGACGTCGGACGAGATCTTCGATGCCGCCGCGCCCGCGCTCAAGGTCTTCCAGACCTTCGGTTCCCTGCTGGCGAAGCTCCCTGATGACTGCCGCGGGAACACACGCGCGCTCGATTTCGAGAAGGACATCAAGAAGCCTTTCGACGAGCAGCGCGGCATCAACTTCAAGAACTTCGTCGACGACGCCGCCCACTTCAAGACCGGCGCGAAGACCGTCGACCGGACCATCCAGGAGACCGGCTCCGAGTTGAGCGGTCTCTACGGGACCTGGACCGGCGAGGCCGCGGACGCCTCGTCGGACAACTACAACGAGAAGATCCTGCCCAAGGCCAAGAAACTCGCGGAGACGCTGAACCACGCGAGCGAAGCGACGTTGAGCACCAACGCAGCGGTGTTCAAACTGTGCAAGGGCAAGGCCGACGAGATCATCGATCTGTACAAGGAGATCGTCGGCCGCGCCGACTTCCCGATGGCGCAGAAGGTCATCGCCATCGCCAGCGGGGAGAAGAGCGGCAAGGAGGATCTCGGCGCGATCGCGGGCTGGATGGACGCCAACTTCGGCTCCAACCTGGTTCAGAGTCTCAACAACGACGGCTGCTGTGACGACGACGAGTTCAAGAAGGCGGGCCAGAACCTCGCCAAGCAGTGGGTGCAGAGGCAGTTCATCCCGGAGATGTGGGATGGCATCTACGAGAAGTTCGCCAAGAGCTGCAAGGACACCAAGGAATTCGTCGACCAGGCCTACGACGAACTCGACAAGATGATGGGCAAGGTCAAGAACGAGTTCGAAGGCGCGGACAAGGGCGGCGCGGGCGGACCGGGCGGTGGCGCCGGTGGCGGTACCGGTGGAGGACCCGGCGGCGGCTCGGGCACTGGCGGTGGCCCGGGCAACGGTGGTGGTTCCGGTACTGGTGGTGGCTCGGGTTCCGGCGGTGGTTCCGGTTCCGGTGACGGCCAGGGGAACTACGGCGGTGGCCAGGGTGGTTCCGGCAGTGGTTCCGGTGGTTCCGGCGCAGGCGGATCCGGCGATGGCTCGGGCGGCGGCTCGGGTGCTGGTGGCGGCTCTGGTTCTGGTGGTGGTTCGGGTTCGGGTGGCGGTCAGTACAAGCCTCCGCCGATTCCGGACGTCTCGGTTCCCGAGGGCGGCTCGGGTGGTGGATCCGGCGATGGCTCGGGTGCCGGCTCAGGCTCGACCGGTGGTTCGGGTACCGGTGGCGGCTCGGGTTCGGGTGGTTCCGGTTCGGGTGGCGGTCAGTACAAGCCTCCGCCGATTCCGGACGTCTCGGTTCCCGAGGGCGGCTCGGGTGGTGGATCCGGCGATGGCTCGGGTGCCGGCTCAGGCTCGACCGGTGGTTCGGGTACCGGTGGCGGCTCGGGTTCGGGTGGTTCGGGTTCGGGTGGCGGTCAGTACAAGCCTCCGCCGATTCCGGACATCTCCATTCCCGAAGGTGGCTCGGGCGGAGGAGCCTCGGGCTCCGGGACGGACGCGATCAAGGACGGAACGTCGCCCTCGGGCTCGTCATCGTCCGGTGACGAGCAGCGGGCGACCGCCGAAGAGGCGAAGAAACAAGCCGCCGTAGCAGCCGAAAACGCGAAGAAGCAGGCTTCCGAAGCGCTGAACAAGATGGGTGACGTTCCCGACGGCAGCGAAGTCGGCGGCGGCTCCGGCTCGGGAGGCGGCACCGGTGGTGGTGTCGGTGGTGGCTCCGGGGGCGGCGGCACGGACGCCGCCAACGAGGCCAAGGCCGCGGCCGAACGAGCCACCGAAGACGCGAAGAAGCAGGCTTCGGAAGCATTGGACAAGATGGGCGACGCCCCTCTTGGCGGCAAGGATGACGACGCGAAGGACGAAGCCGAAAAGGCCGCCGAAGACGCGAAGAAGAAAGCCTCCGAAGCGCTGGACAAACTGGGCGACGACGAGTCTGGCGAAGACGGCGAAAAACTGCTCGGTGACAAGACCGGCGAGGACGGCGACAAGGCCGAGGACGGCGAACGCGAGACCCTCAAGGTCAAGCAGGGTGACACGACCTTCGAGATGACCGAGCCGGACAAAGACGGCGAGATGGGCATCAAGGTCGGTGACGGTTCCGGACCGGCCAAGGACTTCAAGCTCGACTGGACCGGCGACGGTGAGGAGTCCAAGTTGGGCTCCACGCCGGCGGCAGAGGACGGCCAGCCGGGCAAGGACGGTGTCCACCGCCCCGGTCCGGACGGCAAGATCCACATCCAGGACGGCGATCTGAAGATCACCGCCGAACGTCCCGACGGTCCGAACGGCCCGACGACGGTCACCGTCGACGACGGCACCGGGAAACCGACCACGTACACCCTCGGCGAGGAGAAACCCGGCACGGACAAGGCGGCGCACCCGCTCACTCCCGGCACCGGGACGGTGCAGCCGGAGTCCCGTTTCACCACCCCGCACCACGGTGGCGGCGGAACCGTTCCCGACAGTCTCGGTGGCGGTGGCGGTAGTACCGGCGGTGGCTCGGCGATCGCGACCCCCTTCGAAACCGCGACCCCCGCGACCGGCCAGTCGTTGACCGAAGGCGTGCACACCGGTGGTGGGACGCACCAGCCGCAACCCGTGGCTTCGGGCGCCCCGTCCGCCCCGATGGGCGGACCGGCCGGTCAGTCGTTCACCGGCGGTGGCGCGATGCCACCGATGGGTGGCATGGGCGGCGGTGGCGCGAACGGTGCCGGTGGCGGCGACCAGGAGCGGACCAACCGCGCGTACCGGATCGAGGGCGAGGTGTTCGACCAGATCAACGAACCCACCGGCCGCATCACCGGTTCGCTGCTGGACGATGAGGAACAGCCGGCCACCCGCAAGCGGTGAGCCAGGGCAGGGGAGAACGTATGAGCGCCGACGACACCTCGAGTATGAGGACCACCCTGGACAGCCTCGTCCGCGAGCAGGCGGAGCGCCGGGGCCTGCGGGATCAGCGTGCGAAGGAGAGCAAGGCCAGCGCGCAGGAGTTCATGACGAAGCAGGTCCACACCGCTGAGCGCTACGTCGAACACCGGCGGGAACTGGGGCAGCGCAAGACGAAGTCCGGCTGGAGCACCGACCGGTCGCACGCGGAGCCGGGGAACGCGTCGGCGTTCGCCGAGACGCCGGGTTTCGACGACGGCTCCGCGGCTTTCGCCCCGGACTCGTCCGCCCGACCAGGACGGGAAACACCCCGGCGTGCTCCCCGTGCCCGTCCGGCGCCGACGGACGACGAAGACGACGCCTTCCTCAACAACCGTTGGCGCGAGTGACTTCGCGGTCAAACGGCGACGTCGAGCAGGAGCACGATCGGGAGCGAGAGCACCGAGGCCAGTGACATGGCGACGGTGTGGGTCTTGAACGTGCCCCGGGTGCTCAGTCCGAGCAGGGACTGGAACATCCAAAAGAAGTTGCTGCTGACGTGAGGGAGGAACAGGGCGCCCGAGCAGGCGGCGAGGGCGACCAGCACCACCGGGACGCCGAGTGAGCCCGCGATCGGTGCGAGGATGCCCGCCGCGGTGATCGCGGAGATCGAGATGGACCCCATCGCGATGTGCAGGATGGCCGCGATCAGCCAGACGAGTACCAAAGGCGGCAGGAATCCGGTGCCGAACGAGCCCGCCAGCACGTCCCGCAGTCCCGACTTCCCGATCACCTCGGCGACCGAGCCGGAGAGCCCGGACAGCACGAGAATGGGCCCGGCCAGCGCCAGCGCCTTGCCCACCGCCGCGTTGACCTCGTGGCGGGGGAGGACACGCCGGGCCAGCAGATGCGCGAGGCCGGCGCCGATCGCCATGGCGATCACCGGTTCGCTCAGCAGCGACACCGGCCCCATCGGGAAGCGGAAGGTGTTGGAGAGCGCGCCGAGGGCGATCAGCGACAGCGTCAGCAGCACCGGAGAAACGGCCAGCGCCAAGGGCAGCCGCTGGACCTCTTTGTTTGGTGTCTGGACGGCCGTGTCCTCTTCGGAGTGATCGCGCTCCAGTTCGTCGGCGGCCGGATTCCAGCGCAACAGCCGTCGCAGCAGCACGGTGAAGACCAGCGTCGTGAGCACGGCGGTGGGCAGGCCGACGGCCAGCCCGAGCAGGAACATCTCACCGAGCGGCACCCGGAGCAGGCCCGCGACGGCGAGAGCGGCGACCCCGGGAACGACGAAGACCAGGCCGACCTCGATCCCGGCGGTCAGCGCGCCGCCCATGAGCGCGACACCCCGGGGGCCCAGCCTGGCGCCGAGGCGCCGGGCCAGCGGCGCGGTGAGCACCAGGACCACATCGGAATAGATGGAGGTGAACACGGTCGACAGCGAGACGGCGAACACCATCGGCACGCGCTTCTCCCCGAAGACGCCCAGCAGCCGTTCCAGGACGCGATGCAAGGTGTTCGTGGCGGTGAGCAGCGAGCCGATGACGACGCCGAAGGTGATGAGCAGGCCGATCTCGGCCAGTACGTCACCGAATCCGGCGGCCAGCGCTTCGGTCGTGCCGCCCGCCCCGAGTCCCGTCGCCAGGCCCAGGTAGGTGGCGCCGATCAGCAGGCCGAAGATCGGCGGCGTCTTGAGCCAGGTGATCAGAACGACGATGCCCACGATGGCGATACCGGTGTTGGCAAGGAGCCAGGCATCGGACACGGTGCCCTCCTCGGGACTCGCGGCGGGCCGGCGCCGGTGCCGTCCCTCGTAGCGACCCAGTAAGCCCGCCGGCGGGTCGACGGTCCAAGACCGCGTTGCTGGCATGGTGATAGGCATCGGCTATCGACCACCAGGAGGTGCGGAGTGGATGCCCGTCAGTTGAAGTACTTCCTGGCCGTCGTGGACGCCGGAAGCGTCCACCGGGCCGCTGAGCTGCTCTTTGTCGCCCAGCCCTCGGTGTCCCAAGCCGTGCGCGCGCTCGAGCGGGATCTGGGGAGCCTGTTGTTCCACCGGACCGGTCGCCGTCTGGTGCTGACCGCCGCGGGACACGCTCTCGTGGCGCCCGCCCGCGAGGTCATGCACGGGCTGGACCTCGCCAGGGCGACGGTGGAGGCGGTCGACGGTCTCCTCGGCGGGGAACTGGCCATCGCCTCGATGCCGTCGCAAGCGGTCAGTCCGCTCACCGGCCTGATCGCCGCATTCGCCGCCGTCCACCCGCTCGTGCGGATCTCCGTCCGAGCGGCGAACACCCCAGCCGACGTCCGGAAGATGCTCACGACCGGAGACGCCGAACTCGGTGTGGTGGCGGCTTCCCCGGTGGCCGCGGCGCAGCCCGGATTGCGGACGCTGCACCTGGAGACCCAGCGCTTCGCCGTACTGGGCCGCGACGAGGCGGCACTTCCCGCCGGGGATCCGGTCCGCCCCGCCGACCTCGCCGGGGCCGCGCTCATCGTCGGCCAGCAGGGCACGGGCATGCGCGGCGTGGCCGACGCCGTGCTCCGGGAGGCACCGGGCAGCCGGTTCGCGGTCGAGGTGGAGCACCGGGAAGCGGTCCTGCCCCTTGTCCTCGCCGGGGTGGGCATCGCGGTGGTCAGCGACTCTTGGCGCGTACTGGCGAAATCGGCGGGCGCCGCCGTCCGGGCGCTGGAATGCGCCGACTCCTTGGCGGTGTCGCTGGAGTCCCGGCAGGGGCGGCTGAGCCCGGCCGCGGCGGCTTTTCACGACCTGGCCGAATCCGGCTGATAGGCACTGCCTTTCACCGCGGCAAGAACTGGGTCTTGGACGCACCGGTCTGGTCCGCCGTCCACTGGACGCATGACCAGCTACCGCATCGCACTCATCCCCGGCGACGGCATCGGCACCGAGGTACTCCCTCCGGCACAGGCGGTGCTCGACGCCGTCGGCAGGCGGCACGCGATCGAATTGACCTACGACTCCTTCGACTGGTCCTGCGAGCGCTATCTGGCCGAGGGCGCGATGATGCCGGCCGACGGCCTCGACCGGATCCGGCGGCACGACGCCGTGTTGCTGGGCGCGGTCGGCTGGCCGGGAGTGCCGGACCACGTGTCGTTGTGGGGGCTGCTGATCCCCATCCGGCGCGGGTTCCGGCAGTACGTCAACCTGCGTCCGGTCAAGGTGCTCGACGGGGTGCCCAGCCCGCTGCGCGCCGCCGGGGACGTCGACCTCGTCGTGGTGCGGGAGAACGTCGAGGGCGAGTACTCCGAAATCGGCGGGCGGCTCGGGCGGGGTACCGAAGACGAACTGGCCGTGCAGGAGGCGGTGTTCACCCGCAAGGGAGTCACCCGCGTCGTCGAATACGCCTACGCGCTGGCCGCGACCCGCCGGAACCACGTGACGTCGGCGACGAAGAGCAACGGGATCGTCCACACGATGCCGTTCTGGGACGAACTGGTGGAAGAGGCGGCGCGGCGGCACCAGGACGTGCGCACCGACAAGGAGCACATCGACGCGCTCGCCGCCAAGCTCGTGCTGTCGCCGGAGCGGTTCGACGTGATCGTCGGCTCCAACCTCTTCGGTGACATCCTCAGCGACCTGGCCGCCGCGGTGGCCGGGAGCATCGGTGTCGCCCCGGCGGCGAACCTCAACCCCGAGCGGGAGTTCCCGTCGATGTTCGAGCCGGTGCACGGCTCCGCACCCGACATCGCCGGGCGGGGCAAGGCGAACCCGCTGGGCGCACTGTGGTCCGCGGCCATGATGCTCGACCACTTGGGCCACCCCGAAGCGGGCGAGGAAGTGCTGGCCGCCGCTTTCGGCGCGCTGGCCGACGGCGTCAGCACCGCCGATCTCGGTGGAACGGCGGGCACGGCCGAGTACACGCGCGCGGTGCTGGACCGGGTCGGTTCCCCGAAAGGTGCTGTGGCGAGCTGACCGCCGCCGTCGCTACGGGAGCCGCCGTTTTCACGAGCGGTGCCAAGCGATCCCGCGATAGGTGGAGCTGTCCGTGGCGTAGCCGTAGCCGATGATGACGGCGCCGGTCGCGTTGATGTGCTGGGCCACGATCGCCTTGAGACCGCGGGGAGACGGGAGCGGGAACGGTGTCGCGTCGGCGTCCCAGCGGACGGGCCGCACGGTTCCGTGGCTCAGGGACTCGCCGACGACCGTCCCGGCGTCATCGATGTCGAAGCAGGTACTGGCGAGGTCCGAGGGCAGGGGCCGGAGCACGGTGGGCCGCCCGTCGCGATCCCACCGCGCGCAGGTGCCGCGCCGGTCCGGGGTCACGCCCCAGCCGATGGCGACACCGCGTCCGGTGATCCGGACGACCTGTCCCGCGGTGAACTCCGGTTCGCCGGTCAGCAGGGTGGTCCCCCGGTCGCGATCCCACACGACGCCGTCGCCGAGGATGGCGCCGGAGTCGTTGATACCGCAGGCCGTCGCGCGGCGGGGTGGGGGCAGTTTGCTGATCCTCCCCGAGGAGGACCAGCGCACCGCGGTCCGGGCACCCGTGCCGTCCGTGGCGGATCCGACGACCTCGTCCAGCCCGTTCAGGTCGTGTCCCTGGGTCTCGCCCTCGCCCGGCAGGGTGTCGAGGTCCACCGCTTCGCCGCCGGGTTCCCAGCGCAGCGCCCGCCAGCGGTATCCCGGCCGCATCGCGTTCCCCAGTATCGACCCGCGTTCGTTCACCCGGCTCGCCGTGCCGGAGAGCATGCCGGCGGGGAGTTCGAGCACGTGCACCCGGCCGTCGGGTTTCCAGCACACGGGCCGAAGGCTTTCGCCGGTGTGGAGCGTGCCGGCGATGACACCCGAGGAGTTGCCGCTGACGGCGCGGCCGCCGGAGTAGCCGTCGACGACCGGCAAGGGCGAGGGACGTCCGTCGCGGTCCCACCGGACCGGCCGCGAACCCGACTCGCCCACGATCATCCCGGCGTCGTTCACGTAGTAGGCGCTGGTGCCCTCGCCGTCGGAGAGCGGCCGCAGATCGACCGCGGTGAAGCCGGGTCCCTCGGGCATCGGATCGGGCACGAGTGCGCACTCTAGTGCGAGGATCGCTCGCGACGGGGAAAGTTGCACTGACCGGGTGAAGCAGTGTCCTCATCGGATCCGGACGCCGCGCTCCACAAAGGACAGGGCCCACCGAGCGCAGCTCGCCGAAGGCCGCGGCGGAGGACTGTGACACCACCGCCCGCTGATCGGCCGCGGGCACCGAGTCCGCGCCGAAGTACGCGAGCGACAGGGACTTCGGGAACGACGCCATCAACTTCGCGCCGGAGTCCGCCGGTGGCATGCCCGCGACGACGCCGACGGTCACCATGCGGCCGTTCGGAGTGAGTTTGCCGAAGAACGACGGCAGGTCCGGACCGGCTACGACGTCGATGACGGGGAGGACCCGCTTCCCCGTGACGTGACCCGTCCGCCGAACCCAGGGGAAACCCTGAGCCTGATCGATACCTCGGAGCTAGGAGATGTGGTCCTTGAAGCCGATGCCATGGGATGGCGATACTTCATAGTTTTACCGGTATGAAACGAACTTCAGTGGTCATCGCCGCACTCTGCGCGGCTACGCTCGTTTCCCCGGCCGTCGCGTCCGCGACACCGGAAGCGAACGACCCGGTGCGGCGAACTCTGCAGCGTGACGCCGACGCGCTCGTGGCGGGTGGTTCGCCGGGCGCTCTCGTGGAGCTGAGCACGGCCAAGGGCAGCGTCAAGGTGCGCAGCGGCCATGGCGATCTACGGGCCAAGACCCCGGTGCCGTGGAACGGGCACTTCCGGATCGCCAGCTTCAGCAAGACGTTCCTGGCCGCGACGATGCTCCAGCTTGTCGGCGAGGGCAGGCTGTCCTTGGAGGACACCGTGGATCGGTGGCTGCCGGGGATGGTGAGCGGGAACGGCAACGACGGCAGCGCCATCACCGTCCGGCAGTTGCTGCAGCACACCAGCGGCCTGCGCGACTACATGGCGGAGCTCGATCTCTTCACCGAGGAAGGCTTTCTGCGCAGTCGCTTCGACAAGCTCAGCGCGTCCGACGCGGTGAAGCTGGCGGTCGGGAAGGCACCGGAGTTCAAGCCGGGGAAGAGCTGGGGCTACTCCAACACCAACTACGTCCTCGCCGGGATGGTGACCGAGAAGGTGACGGGCAGGGACTGGCAGAAGGAGGTCGCCGAGCGGATCATCCGCCCGCTGAGCCTGCGGGAAACCTCGCTGCCTTACACGTCGCCGTTCATCCCCGCCCCGCACGCCAGGGGCTACGACCGGTTCGTGGTGGAGAGCTCGAACCCGCCGCGACTCGGACGGCGCGTGGATGTGACGCTGATGAATCCGTCGGCGGGCGGTGGCGCGGACGGTTCGATCAACAGCACCACCGAGGACGGCAACAAATTCCTCCAGGCGCTGCTGGGCGGCAAGGTGCTCACCCCCTCGTTGCTGGCCGAGATGAAGAAGACCGTGCCCGCGCCGGGCCTCGGGGCGTACGGGCTGGGCCTCATTCGCCTGACCAGCTCCTGCGGCGCTTACTGGGGCCACGGCGGTGCGCTGCCCGGCTACCTGACGGGCAACGGCGTGACCGAGGACGGCAAGCGCAGTGTGATGGTGTCGCTGAACACCCGCACGCCCTACAACCCCGGTGCCGAACTGCCGGAGGGGAACCCTCTGGACCCGGTGATCGACCACGCCCTCTGCGTCAAGTGACTCGTGCGTGGTAGGGACGGTTCTGGTGGCCCGGCATTGACCGACCCGCCCCCACGACAGCCACCGAAACACTGCTACCGGACTCATCGCAGTCTCGCGCCGGGACGGTGATGCGGAAGGGGCCGGGTGGGGAAGATTCGGGACGTTCAACGTCCCAGATCCTCTCCACTCAGCCGCCCCACGCGCGAGCGGCCTCCACCATCCCCGTGACGCATTCGGCGACGGCCGGCCGGGTTTCACTTCGCGGCTGTACGGCGTAGAGCTGCCGGTGCAGGACGGGTTCGAGTGGGGTGCACACCACGGTCGGCGGCGCGACCGTGGTCGCCATGCTCGGGACCAGCGTGACCGCGCCGAGCCCGGCGACGACGGCGAACTGGGTGCTGAAGCCGCTGACCGTATGCCGCACCGTCGGCTCGATGCCACGCTCGCGCAGGGTCTGGCGGAGCCAGGCGTTCGCCAGGTTGGGCCGCGCCCAGGCGACCCAGATCTCGTCCGCCAGGTCTTCGGCGGGAACCGAGTCCGCGCCGGCCAGCGGATGTCCGGCCGGGAGCACGATCATCGCCGAGTCGTCGCGCAGGACGGTCCAACGGGTGTCGGGCGGCCGGGTGAGCGGCATGTTCTCCCAGCTCTCGACGACCACGACGTCGAAGACGCCGTCGGTGAGGGCGGGCAGGGCCTCTTCCGGTTCGACCTCGTGCAGCCGGGCTTCGATACCGGGGTGGCGGACGGTGAGGCCGGTGAGCGCGGGCATGATGAACGTGTGCACCCCGGACGGGATGGCGCCGATCTCGACGACGCCGGTCATCTCGCCGGTGAGGGAGTCCAGATCGGCGCGGGCGGCGCGGAGTTCGGCGAGGACCCGGTCCGAACGTTGCGCGAGCAGCAGTCCCGCCGGGGTCAGCCGGACGCCGCGACCGTGCCGCACGAGGAGCCGGGTGCCCGCTTCCCGTTCCAGTTTGGTCAGCTGCTGGGAGATCGCCGACGGCGTCACGTGCAGCAGTTCGGCCGCCGCGGCGAGCGATCCCCGCCGCCACACCGCGTGCAGCATCCGCAATCGCTCCACATTGGACAGTTCGCCACTCATTAGCCGAGCTTAACCCTCGAGGTAAGAGGATCTCGCTGGTCCTCCCCGTCGCCGTGCGGTCGAATCGAATCCATGGCTCACCACGGAATTCTCGCCGATCCGCGGACGCAAGGGATGCTCGGCGCCCTCGCGATCGCCCTGTCCGCCCCGCTCGTCGCGCTGTCCGGGGTGAGCTCGACGACGGCGACGTTCTTCCGCTGTCTGTTCGCGTTGCCGATCCTCGTCGTACTGGCGCGGACGCGAGAGCGCGGGCACCGTCCGACCCCGGCCGCGCGGCGACGGCACGTGCTCGCCGGTGTCCTGCTGGGGATCGACATGGTGCTGTGGAGCGAGGCGATCCTGTCCGTCGGCGCGGGCGTCGCCACGGCGCTGGTCAACGTCCAGGTCATCCTGGTGCCGCTGGCCGGGCTGCTGTGGTTCGGCGAGCGGCCGTCGCGGGTCTTCTGGCTGTCGATCCCGCTCATGCTGGCGGGGACGGCACTGGCGGGCGGGCTGGCGGACGGCGGGACCGCGGGCAGCGATCCCTGGTACGGCACCGTCATGGCGGTGCTGGCGGGTGTCGCCTACGCCGGCTATCTCATTCTGTTGCGCCGCGCCGGAACCGAAGGCGGTGGCCGCACGACGATGCTCGCGACGGTGACCGCGGCCTCGGCGAGCGTGGGCGGCCTTTCCGGGCTGGTGGCGGGAAACCTCGACGTCACGCCGACGGCTTCGGCGCTGCTGTGGCTGCTCGTACTGGCCGTGACCGGGCAGGTGGTCGGCTGGCTGCTGATCAGCAAGGCCTTGTCCGCGTTCCCGGCGAGCGGCGGATCCGCCATGCTCATGCTGCAACCCGCCGCCGCGATCCTGTTCGGGGCCGCCATGCTCGGCCAGTGGCCGACCCCGTTGCAGCTGGCGGGGTGCGCGCTAGTCGTCGTGGTGGTCGGGGCCGTTTCGTTTTCTGGGCGGCCGGCCGTCAAGGAACGACGAGCACCGGCCAGTGCCCGGTCCTGATGAGCTTCGTCGCGACCGACCCAGCGAACCGGTGTCCCGCCTTCTGTGACGCGCCGACCACCACGGTGTCGACCTGGCTGCGGTCGGCGGTGTCGCGGAGCGCGGTGTAGGGATCGCCGTAGGTCTTCGGGAAACTGACCGGCACTTCCAGTTCGTCGGCCGCTCGCATCGCCGTGCCGGAGCCGTCGACCCCGGCCAGGATGGCCCGCCCCGTGCGGCGATGGCGCAGGACATGGTCGACATGATGGCCGCCAAGGAAGCGAGCCTCGACAACGCCGAGCCGCGTACCCCGGAGGCCACCACACCGACGGCCTTCACGTACTTGGGGCGTGTTCGTCGTGAGCGGCGATTCGGTTCCAGTGGGGGTGTGGAAATAGGGAAGTCGAGGGTCCCTGTTTTCCACACCCCGGCCGCCGGTCACCATCACCGATCTCACCCGCGAACCTGCCCAAGTACATGAAGATCGAGTTTCCCCGTCCACTCTGGACGGACAGCCACTTTCAGATCGAACCGGTGCGCAGTGCGAAGGCGACCGCGTGCGTGCGGTTGTGGAGGCCGTAGCGCGTCATCACCCGGTGGAGCACGTTCTTCACCGTGCTCTCGGAATAGGCGAGCTTGGCCGCGATCTCCTCCGTGCCGTGGCCGTCGGCCAGCAGGCGGAGGACCTCACGTTCCCGGTCGGACAGCCCGGACAGCGCGAGACCGTTGGGTGCCAGCAGGTCTTCCTGGATGCGCTCGAGCTGGGAGAGCAGGCTGCCCTGCAAGCGGGGCGGAAGGGCGCCGGCGCCCTGGCTGACCGCGAGAATCGTCCGCACCAGATGTTCGCTGTCGAGGTCACGTCGCGGCAGTAACGCGGCCATGCCGCATTCGATCGCCGTCATCAGGACCTGGACCGGGAAATGGTCCGTGACGATCACGCACCGGGGCGGCGCCTTGAGCGTCGACGCGGCACGAACCTGGCGCAGGAACGTGAAGACCCCGTCGCCGATCGAATCCCCGACCGTCACGATCACCTCGGCCAGTCCGAGGTCGGACTCGGACAGTACTTTCAGTCGCTCGTCGGCACCGAGAATACTCGTCGTACCGAGCCCGGCCAGGAGATCCGGGGCGTGCACGGCGACCATGACACGATCGGTTCCCCTGGTGCTCTTCACTCCGCGGTTCATGATCGAAGCTCCCTCCCGAAGCGTTCGGAAACCCGGAATCGGGCACGCGGATCGGCCGTCGGGTGGCCGGTCCACGGGCGCGTGAGTGATTATCACATTGCTTAGAAGCTATAACGTTACAACGTTGTACGTCAACCGTGGAGGTCTTGCTTCCCACGAATGATGGAGCTTCACAGGCAAGACGCCCGAAGTGCGTCAAAGGTTCGGTGCGAACGTGATCGGGCTCGGCGAAGACCGGTCACCGCGTCGTGAGGTCGTCCAGTTCGTCCGCGATCAGCAGATCGGGGTCGAACTTCATGCCGGTGAACTGGCCGGCGAGTTCGAGTGAGAGCACGCCGTGCAGGCGGGTCCAGAAGGCGAGCGCGCGGTGCAGGGTCGCGGAGGTGGCGGGGTGGTCGCCCGCCCACTCGCGGTGGTTGTCCAGATGCGTGTCGAACGGGGTTTCCGGCTTGTCGACGGTGATCGTCTGGCACGCTTCGAGCAGCACCGCCATGACTTCCCTCGAGATGGCGGTGGTGTCGTCCGGCGCGTGGTAGCCGGGGACGGGCGTGCCGTAGATGAGGAAGTAGCGCTGCGGGTCGCTCCGGGCCCAGTCCCGGATGGTGACGGCGAGCCCGGACAGATCGGCGCCGGAGTCGAACGCCGCGCGGACGGCGTCGGCGAGGCTTCGGTAGGCGTCGCGGATGAGCGCGGTGATGAGGTCGTCGCGGCTGGCGAAGTACCGGTACAGCGCCGGGCCGCTCATGCCCACCTGTTTGGCGATCGCGTTGAGTGACAGCGCGGAGACCCCGGCGGTGGCGATCTGCTCCCACGCGCGCTGCTTGATCTCCGCGCGCACCTGGTCGCGGTAGCGCTCCCGCGGGCTCTGCCCGTCCGCGTTCGTCATCGGCCCTCCCGCCTCCGTCGGCCCGAAGCTTAGTTGCAGCTCCGGACGATGAGGAATCGAAGGGGCATGATCCCTTGCACGAACCGCCCTGGTCCACCGGAAGCGCCGAAGCCCGGCCGTGGGTGTTCGACAATGGCGTCGTTGGATCTCTTGAGCGGAGAGGGCGTGCCGGATGGCTGGCGATGATTTCGCCTGGCTGGACGCGACGGCGCAGGCGGAACTGGTCCGCCGGGGACAGGTGTCACCGCTGGAACTGCTGGAAGCGGCGATCGCGCGCATCGAAATGCTCGACGGCGAACTCAACGCCGTGGTCAGTACGCGGTTCGAGAAGGCGCGGCGCGAGGCGGTGACGGCGCGCGGGCAAGGACCGTTCCGTGGCGTGTCGATGCCGCTGAAGGACTTCCTCTGTCACACCGCGGGCGATCCGGTGTACGGCGGCATGCGGGTTCTGCGGGACCGGGATTGGCGGGCGCCGCCGGACTCCTATCTCGCCGCGCGGCTGGGCGACGCGCGACGCGGAGCCCGTGGGACCTGGCGCGGTCGCCCGGCGGGTCGGCCGCTGCGGTGGCCGCGGGCACGGTCCCCGTCGCCCACGGCAACGACATGGCGGGCTCGATCCGGATCCCCGCGGCCGCCTGCGGGCCGGTCGGGCTGAAGCCGACCCGCGCGCGGACCAGCCTCGGGCCGGAGTTCGGCGAATACTGGGGCCAGGTCACTCACGAACACGTCCTCACCCGGTCGGTCCGGGACACGGCGGGGGCAGCGCCAGGGGACCCCTGCAGCGCGCCGCCGCCGGACCGTCCTTATCGGACAGAGGTCGGCGCCGATCCCGGCAGCTTGCGGATCGGGTACCGGATCACCGCGCCGGGCACCTGCGAAACCGCGCACGCCGACTGCGTCGCCGCGGTCGAGCGGACGGCCCGCCTGCTGGAATCCCTCGGCCACCCGGTCACTCCCAGCGCGGCGGCCGCACTGGACGCGCCCGGCATGTTCCGATGCCCGCGCTGCTCGCGGCCGTGGTCACCTGGGAACTCGACGCCTGGTGTAACGAAAGTGGCTTTCGCGACACGGACCGGGTAGTCGCCCGCCGTCCGCTCACGAGGAAGGCAGGAGCGCCAGTTCGGCCAGAGCCTGTTCCCGTCGGGCGCTGAACGCCGGCGCGGGGGAGAGTTCGACGGCCAGCGTGAGGCACTCCCTGGCCTCTTCGAAGGCGCCCGCCTCCCGCCAGGCTCGCCCCTCGCGGAGCGCGCAGATCGCCTCCATCACGCCGAACCCGCCTTCCCACGAGAGCCATCGGCTGGTGCGGTAGTAGCCCGCCGCTTCCCGCCATTCGGCGAGATCCGCGAGCACGTCACCGATGGCGCGCAGGGCCAGTGACTTCAGCATCCGGTGGAGACCGGGGTACGTGTCGTCAGCCAGCCTGTCGGCGTCGGCGAGCACGGCGTGGTGGACGGCGAGCGCTTCGGAGTGCCGCCCGGCCGTTCGCAGCGCGTGCCCGTAGACGTTCCGGGCCGAGCTCTGTCCGTTCCAGAACGGCAGTTCGCCCGCCGATTCGTACCCGCGTTCCGCGTATTCGAACGCTTCGGCTTCCCGTCCGACGTAGTGCAGCACTTGGCCGAGGTAGATGGACGCCCAGGTCTGCTCGGTGCGGTCGCCGATCCGGGTGGCGATGTCCAGCGCGCGGCGATGCGCCTCGACGGCGCCTTCGTCATCGCCGAGACAGACACTGCAGGCCCAGCCGACGAAGTTGAGCAGCTTGGCCTCGTCCGCGGCGTTGCCGAGCGCGTTCGCCGCGGCCGCGCCGAGGGAGAAGATCTCCCACCACGGCCGCTGCCCGCTTCGCCCGTCGGAGTACCAGTGCAGTGCGACGGCGAGGCCGCTGACCTCCCGGTGCCATCCCTTCCGCGCCGCCACCCGCTGCGCGGCGACCCAGTTGTCGCCTTCGACGTCCAGCCAGCGCGCGTTCTCGTCCCGCGAGCCGAAGCGCCCGGTCTCCGGTGCCTTGGGGTAGAACAACCTGGCCGCCTCGGCCGCTTTGTCGAGCAGGTGGGCGAGCACGGTGTCGCGCGCCGCCGGGTCCTCCTCCGCCTCGAACCGCTCCTCGGCGAACAGGCGGATCAGGTCGTGGAACTGGTGGCGTTCCGGCACGGTCGTGGACTGCAGGAGGCTGGCGTCGAAGAGTTCGTCGAGGTGCTCGCGGACGTCGGCGTCGGAGGCACCGGACACGACGCCCGCGAGTTCGAGACCGAAGTCGGCGCCCGGCACGGTCGCCAGCCGCCGGAACAGCCGCCGTGCCCCTTCCGAAACCCCGCGATAGGACAGGTCGAACGCCGAGCGCAGTTGCAGATCGCCCGCCGCGAGCGCGCGCAGCCGGGTGCCTTCGTCGCGCAGCCGGTCGGCCAGCTGGGCCAGTGACCACTGCGGCCGGGTGGCGAGCCGGTTGCCCGCGATCCGGACCGCGAGCGGCAGATACCCGCACAGCTCGACGAGTTCCCGCGCCGCGGCGGGCTCGGCGCGGACGCGATCCTCGCCGACGATCTTGGCGAGCAGGCCGGTCGCACCGCCGTCCGAAAGCGGCTCGAGCCCCAGCCAACGGGCGCCCTCGAGCCCGGCGAGCGTGCGACGGCAGGTGATGAGGGTGAGGCAGCCGGGCCCGGTGACCAGCAGCGGCCGGACCTGCGCCTCGTCGGCGGCGTTGTCGAGCACCAGCAGGAGCTTCCGTCCGTCGAGCAGCATCCGCAGCAGCGCGGACCGATCGTTTTCGGAGGCGGGCACCTGCCCCGGAGCGACGTCCAGCGCGCGCAGCAGCCGGTCGAGCGCGGCACGGGCGCTCAGTGGTTCTTCGTCCATCCCTCGCAGGTCGACGGCGAAGCAGCCATCCGGGTAATTTATGCGCCACCGGTCCGCCGCGGTCACCGCGAGCGCGGTCTTCCCGACTCCGGCCTGCCCGACGATCGCGACCACGCCACCGCCCTCGGTGATCTTCGCGGACAGCTGTTCCAGCTCGTTTTCCCGGCCGGACAGATCCGCGAGGGGCGCGGGCAGCGCACAGGTCGCCGCGACGTGGGCGGCCAGCGCCGGATTCCGCCGCCGTCCCTGTTTGGCGACGGTCAAAAAGAACTCCCGGTCGCCGCCGGTCAGGCCGAGCGCGTCCGCGAGCACCTCGGCGGAGCGCTGCTGGGCCGCTCGGGCGCGGCCGCGTTCCAGCTCGCGCAGGGCGCGGACGCTGAGTCCGGAGGCCTCGGCCAGCCGCTCCTGCGTCCAGCCCGCGGCTCGCCGGTGTTCGAGCAGGAGCTTTCCGAACACCGACCGCTTCTCGTTCTCCTCCACCGGTTCCACCGCGGTCCATTCAACCGGCAGCCTTCCGGCGGCGAAAAGCTGCCCCCTGATTCTGCTTGTCCCGCCTTCTCCGCAGCCGGTTACCTGGTAGGTATGTCGACGATCATGACGACCCCCGTCCGGCCGGTCGTCCGTGCCGAGGAGCGACGGGAGATCCGGGTCGCGGTGTACGCGGGCGACCCGCTCGTCCGTGCGGGCCTGCGCAGCGCGCTCGGCGCCGGCCAGGGCATCGCGTTGTGGGACGACCCGGGGGCGGCCGACGTCCTCGTCGCGGTCGCGGGGAACGAGCCGCACCGGATCCCGGCCGGGCCCGCCCGGCTGGTGCTGGTCGCCGACGAGCCCAACCAGGCCGAGCTGTGGGCCGCGGTGGAACGCGGGCTCGCCGTCGTCGTCGCGCGTTCCGAGGCGACCCCCGGGAGGCTGTTGCGCGCGGTTTCCGACGCCCACGCCGGCCGAGGCGATCTGCCCGCCGACCAGCTCGGCAGCCTGCTCCGCGGAATCTCGCGGCTGCACAAGGAAGTTCTCGAGCCGCGTGAACTCGCGCTCAGCGGACTGTCGCCCCGCGAGACCGAAGTCCTCCGGCTGCTCGCGGAGGGATACGACACCGGTGAGATCGCCCGGCGGGTGGCCTACTCCGACCGGACCGTGAAGAACATCCTCCACGGCCTGCTCACCAGGTTCGGCCTGCGTAACCGCACGCATGTCGTGGCGTACGCGCTCCGGGAAGGCCTCATCTGACACGCGCGCTCAGATGACTCCCTCGCGTATCGCGTAGGCCACCGCGTGTGATCGGTTCCGCAGGCGCAACCGATCGGTGACGGCGTAGATGATGTTCTTCACCGTCCGCTCCGAATAGGAGAGTTCGGTGGCGATCTCTCCGGTGTCGAGCCCGTCGGCCATCAGGCGCAGGACGTCGATCTCACGCGAGGAAAGACCGGCCCCGGCGGGCTCGCTCGGCTCGAGCATCTCCCGGTGGAGCCGCTCCGCGTGTTCGGCCAGCCTGGTGTGCAGGTTGGACGGCGGGCTCACCCCACCCGACGCGGCGAGACGGACGTTGTCGGCGACCCGGTTGTCGGTCACCGCCGACCTCGGCAGGATGGCGACCACCCGGCACTCCACCGCGACCGCGAGCCCGCCTTCCTCGATCCGGTCGGTCACCAGCACGATCGGTTTGCCGAGTTCGGCGGCGACTCCACGCAACTCGATGACCGCGTCGGGCGAAAGCCGGTCGAAGGCGGCGACGACGACCTCGATTTCGTCCCGCGCCCGGCCGTCGACGACTCTCACCGACGCCCGTGCCTCGAGCAGGTCGGTCATTCCGGCCTTCGTGATGGGGTCGAGCGCGCATACGCTCACCCGGACCGCTTTCCCGCGTTCCTCTCCCGCCGGTGACGGCCGGAAGGGCTTCGTGTCCACTGTGGATCCTCGATTGTCAAGAGCCGCCAGGACAGAAAGCCTTGCCCGTCCGCGCGAGCGGGTTTCTTGTACGGTGGTACCCGGGTAGCGACCCACTTCGGTGACCCCCACACCTGACGGTGGGTCGCTCCCGTTTCATGCGGCTCACGGCGATTCTCCTCCGCCGGAAAAGTCACGGCAACGTGTTCGGCCGCGTCCTGGTTTCCCAGCCAGCAGAGAATGGCCGAATGGGCATCTCCGTGTCCGCTGTCGTTCGAGAGAAACGGACCCGCGTCGTATGAGTGTTCGCAGGATTCTCCTTCTCGGCGCGATCACCGTGGCGATGGCGGCGACGGGAGTGGCTCCGGCGGCGCCCAGTGCGCGGCCGTCGAAGCCGGTCGAGCGCCTCGGCGTGCTCGTCACGAATCCGGGAGGTCCTGCAAGGCCGGGCGCATCCGGCGCGGTGATCGACCAGGTCGGCAACCTGAACGCCGCACGCGATCTCGACGTCGTCCGTGCCGCGCTCGGCGAGGAGAAACCGAGCTACGCCGGCTATTCCTACGCCACGTTGCTTGGCCAGCAGTACGCCGAACGATCCCTTCGAAGGATCAGGGCGATGGTCAACGACGGGAACAGGGACCACAGCCTGCGGACGACCTACCGATTCATGCGGAGTTTGACCGTGCCAGTGGAACGGGATTTCCCGGCTTTTGCGAAATTGTGTGTTTACGGCGAACCTCTCTGAGAAAGCCAAGAAAGGTACACTCGTCTATCCGGGAACGGCGGATTGGCCCTATCTCGGCCAAGAGCTGAAGCGTTTCCGGGATGGAGAGGGCGGCGCACCGGCTTCGGCGCGCAACGTTCCCGAGCCGGTCAATCGCCCGGCGCCGTCGATCTGGTGCAGCGATTGGCGGCTCCCGATCGAGGACTTCGCCGCGTGCGTCGGCGAACCGCTGAAGACGACGAACCCGCAGCGTCCGCTCAAGGTCCGCGGCGCACCGCCGAACAGAGCGGCTCCCGTCTCGTCACCTACGAGGGGTGGGGGCGCACCGTCCACCGGGGGCGGCGGTCCGAGCCCGTGTGTCACCAAGCCGTCGATGCCTGTTTGACCGATCTGAAGTGCCGGAGAAGGGGGCTCGTGCCCATCGGCGGAGCAATCTCCAAGACCCTGAACTGCTAAAACGCCACGTTGGCACTACTTGGCGCCAAGTAGTACTTGTGTTGGCGCCATTGTGGTGCCATGATGGCATCATGGATTTGACGCCCTTTGTGGACAACGTTCGCCGGGAACTCGCCGTCGCCGCCGAGGCGGGTGGAGCCGAGGCGAGCGCCCTCGCCGAACGACTGACCGCGCCGCTCGCGTCGGCCATCCGTCTCGCGCTGCTGGACGCGTTGTCCGCCGCGTCGGACGAGATCACGCGGGATCTCGCGCCCGGTTCGGTCGAGGTCCGGCTGCGTGCCGGGGAAGCCAGCTTCGCCGTCACGGTTCCCGCGGTTCAGCCGTCCGAGTCCGTCGCGGCTTCGGTGCCGGAGCCCCCGATGCCTCCCTTGCCCCCGCTGCCGGACGAGGAGGGGGCCACGGCCAGGATCAACTTCCGGCTGCCGGAGCAGCTCAAGGCACGCGTCGAAGAGGCCGCGGCCGCGCAAGGCCGTTCGGTCAACGCGTGGCTCGTGCGTGCCGCGTCCGCCGCGCTGCGGCCGTCGGAACCCGCCGCCCGGCCCGCCTCGCCGAGCGGCGGTCATCGCGCCACCCAGCGCTACACCGGCTGGGTCCAATAACACTCAGCTGACCAGCACAAACACCGAGCACCACACCTTTGAGGGGACAACCATGCCTACTTTCGCCACCCCGGAACCCATTCTCGTGGACATCGAGCCCGTCGTCGGCGACGTCCGCGTCGTCGCCGGGGACCGTGCCGAAACGGTCGTCGAGGTCGCTCCGGCGGACAAGAACGACGACTCCGACGTCCAGGCCGCGGCGCGGACCGTCGTCGAGTTCTCCGGCGGCACGCTGACGATCAAGGCGCCGAAAATGCGCCTGTTCGACTTTTCCAAGCGGACGAGGTCGATCGACGTGACCATCGAACTGCCCGCAGGCTCACGGTTGCAGGGGAACACCGGTCTCGGTGACCTCCGCGTGACCGGGCGGCTCGGTAGCTGCCGTTACAAGTCCGGTGCCGGGAACGTCCAGCTCGACCACGTCGGTGAGCTGAATTTGAACACCGCCGCCGGGAACATCGTCGTCGACCACGTCGAGGGCAACGCCGAGATCACCACGAGCTCCGGCCGCGTGCACGTCGGCGAGATCACCGGCACCGGCGTGGTCAAGAACTCCAACGGTGCCACCACCATCGGAGCGGCGGGCGACACGCTCCGCGTCCGCTCGGCCAACGGCGACATCACCGTCGACCGGGCCGAGGACGGGGTGGAAGCCAAGACCGCCAACGGTTCGGTCCGCGTGCTCGACGCCGCACGGGGCACGCTCGCCCTCGAGACCGCCATGGGCGACATCGAGGTCGGCATCCGCCAGGGCACCGCGGCCTGGCTCGACGTGAACACCACCTTCGGCCGCGTCGTCAACGACATGGACTCCGCCGCCGAACCCGGCGCCACGACCGACAAGCTCGAAGTGCGCGCCAGCACCTCCCTCGGTGACATCGCCATCCGTCGTTCTTGACTCACAAGTCCTTACGAACCAGGGGAATCCACATGAGACACCCGGCCATCTCCGCGACCGGACTGCGCAAGTCCTACGGCGACAAGGTCGTACTGGACGGCATCGACCTGCACGTCCCGCCCGGCACCGTCTTCTCGTTGCTCGGCCTCAACGGTGCCGGCAAGACCACCACGGTCAACATCCTGTCCACTTTGGTCAGTCCGGACGCCGGGGGTGCGACCATCGCCGGAGCCGACCTGGCCACCGATCCCGACGGCGTCCGCGCCGCCATCGGCCTCACCGGCCAGTTCTCCGCGGTCGACAATCTCCTCACCGGTGAGGAGAACCTGTTCCTCATGGCGGATCTGCACCATCTGCCGCGCCGGGCGGGACGCGAACGCGCCGCCGAACTGCTGGAACGGTTCGAGCTGGCCGAAGCCGCGAAAAAGACACCGGCCACTTTCTCGGGTGGGATGCGCCGCAAGCTCGATCTGGCGATGACGCTGATCGGCGACCCCGAGGTCATCTTCCTCGACGAGCCGACCACCGGTCTCGACCCGCGCAGCCGTCGCACGATGTGGCAGATCATCCGGGACCTCGTCTCCGGCGGGGTGACGATCTTCCTCACCACGCAGTACCTGGAGGAGGCCGACCAGCTCGCCGACCGGGTGGCCGTACTCGACGGCGGCAGGGTCGTCGCGCTGGGCACACCCGACGAACTGAAGCGACGCGTGCCCGGCGGGCATATGCAACTGAAGTTCCCCGACGCCGTCTCGCTGCGCGACGCGGCCCGCGTGCTTCAAGTGTCCACATCGGACGAAGAGACCCTGGCGCTCCGCGTGCCGACCGACGGCACCGTCGCCGCGGTTCGCGCGGTGCTGGACCGGCTCGACGCCGGAGCCGTCGCGGTCGACAGCCTCACCGTGCACACCCCGGACCTCGACGACGTGTTCCTCAGCCTCACCGGTCACCGGACCGAAGCGACCAAGGAGATGGCCCGATGAGCACCCTGGCCCTGTCGATGCGCGACTCGGCGACCATGCTGCGCCGCAACATCCGGCATATGCAACGGTATCCGTCGCTCACCCTCATGCTGGTCGGCCAGCCGATCGTGTTCCTGCTGCTGTTCGTCTACGTCTTCGGCGGCACCCTCGGGAACGGGCTGGGCGGCGCGGGCGGCCGCTCCGAGTACGTCGGCTACGTCACGCCCGCCATCCTGCTCATCACCGTGTGCAGTGCCGCCCTCGGCACCGCCATCTCCGTCGCGACGGACATGACCGAGGGCATCATCGCCCGGTTCCGCACCATGGCGATCAGCAAGGCCTCCGTGCTGACCGGTCACGTCGTCGGCGCGTTCATCCAGACGGCGTTCGCGCTCGCCGTCGTGTTCGGGGTCGCGCTGCTCGTCGGTTTCTCGCCGACGGCGGGAGTCGGCGAATGGTTCGCGACCATCGGCGTGCTGGCGGTGCTGACCATCGCGCTCACCTGGCTGTCGGTGGCGCTGGGGCTGGCGGCCAAGAGTGTCGAGACGGCGAGCAACACCCCGATGGTCTTCATGCTTCTTCCCTTCCTGGGCAGCGGTTTCGTGCCCACCGACTCCATGCCGGCCTGGCTGCGCTGGTTCGCCGAGTACCAGCCGTTCACCCCGGTCATCGAGACGATCCGTGGCCTGCTGCTGGGTACCCCGATCGGCAACAGCGGCTGGCTCGCGGTCGGCTGGTGCGCCGTGCTCTCGATCGTGGGGTACCTGTGGTCGAAGTCGCTGTTCGCCAAGGAACGCGACCGGTGACCTGAGATCGACGCGACCGGGGGTCGTCCCGGGCAGGCCAGGCGGTTCTTCGCCGCTGTGTGAGGCTGACGATGAAGGAATGGGGACGATCAACAGGGGTTCGGGGACATGTCTCCCTCAGGAACCCCGGCACAAGCCGAGTGGGGAAGATTGCGGACGTTGAACGTCCGCAATCTTCCCCACTCGGCTCTTGCGGTCACTAGTGTCGCGTGATCCTGCTTGTTTGACGTTGGGTTTTGTTCCTCGGACGGCGATCTCCGGAGATCGCCGTCTGATCACGGGTAAGACCTGCAGGATCACGCGACACTAGCGATGTTGAGTCCGGAATGTCACCAGCAGCGCTGATAAGCAGGTCTGCAGCTTTGCCTGGACCCTGCGCCTAGCGCGAGGAAGGGGCCTTCATGTACTGGGAAGGTGTGAAGGTCGAGTTTCTTCGGCTCAGCCGAGGGAAGGAGGCCTCAGTCGTTCTTCGCCACCCAGGCGTCGATGCCGTCCAGGAACCGGTCCACGCCGAAGCCGAGTTCGGCGGGCAGCGATCCGTCTCCGGACAGGCCGTGTCCTGAAGGGACAGTGATCTCGGCGGCGTGGACGGCCGCCAGCGCGGGGTAACTCGCCGGGTCGATGAGTTCGTCAAGCGCTTGCGCCAGTTCGGTTTCCGTGTGCGGGCGTCCGCCGTCGGTCTTGTGCGCGCTGTTCATGTCCATGCCGATCTGCGCCGTGCCGCGGACGACGGCGGTCAGGTGCAGGGCCGCGGCCCTCGCCTCGCCGGGGGCGAGTCCGACCTTCAGCAGCGGCCGGAGCAGGCGGTCCAGCCAGGCGAGCTGGTTGGGGCCGATCGGGCTGTGGTCGAGCGGGACGCGCAGCAGCCAGGGGCGGGTCTGGAAACCGGCCCAGAGCGCGCCGACCCACTGCCGGATCGCGTCACGGAAGTCGTCCGTGTCGTCGAGCTCGGGTGGCTTCGCGGCCGCGAAGTCGGCCATCACTTCGAGGAGCAGGTCCTTGCTCGGAATGTGGTTGTAGATCGACATCGTCGAGTAGCCGAGTTCGGTGGCGACGCGCTGCATGGAGAGCGCGTCCAGGCCGTCGGTGTCCGCGACCTCAATCGCGGCCATGGCGATGCGCTCCACGGTGAGCTGCGGTCGTGGCCCCCGCCTGCCGGGGGTACGCCCGGCCCACAGCAGCGTGAGGCTGCGCTGGAGATCCGGGCTCTTGCTGTCGCGTGTCGCCATCTGGCCATCCTAAAACTATGTACGTCATACGTTCATATGTATACTGTACATAGTTTCTGGTCGTCTTCTCCTGAACGGATCCCCATGACCTCGTCGAACGCGCCCCGCTGGTGGCGGCGCCCCTGGATCGTGCCGTTGATGCTGGTGGCGGTGGCTTTCCTGGCTTTCGCCGTACCGCCGTACCTGACGCTCGATCCGGCCCAGTCCCGGCTCGAACCGCCACCGGGGAACGATCTCTACTACCCGTTGCTCGTGGGGCACGTCCTGTTCGGCACGGTCGCCATGGTGACCGCCTGCTTCCAGATCTGGCCCGCGTTCCGCGCCCGCTACCGGCGCGGACACCGGATCACCGGCCGGATCTACGTCTTCGCCGGAGCGCTCCCGGCAGGGCTGCTCGGCCTGTACATCGGCTGGCACACCCCGGCCGGTCCGTCCGTGCGGGTGGCCAACCTCGTCGGTTCGGTGCTGTGGATCGCGATCACGATCATCGGTATCCGGATGGCGCGTCAGCGCCGCTACGCCGACCATCGCCGGTGGATGTCCCGCAGTTTCGCCCTCGCGATGTCGATCGTGCTGAGCCGCGTGATCAACGTGGTGTCCACGATCGTCCTGACACCGCAGCTCGACACCACCTTCGGCGGCAGCGAAGTGCTCCTGCGGTACAGCGCGGTGAGTATCGGGGCCTGGCTCAGCCCCTTGCTCCTGTTGCTGATCACGGACTGGGTGCTGGAGCGGCGCAAGACCCCGAAAAAGCCCCCCAGCGGGGTAGACGTCTCCGACCGGGGACGGACGCCCTCGCGGGTGTAGCGCCCCTAGCCTGATATCGAGAAAGCCTCTTGATATCAGGGAGTTCGGGTTGCCAACGAAAACAGTCATCGCGGTGGCGCTGCTCGTCGCCGGGGCGTCGATACCGGCGACGCCCGCCGCCGCGGCCCCTTTGATCACCTGGCACGGTTGCGCGACCGGCCCTGGAGACGCACTGGGCGCGGAGCTGGACAAGGCCGGTGCGCAATGCGGCGACGTCGTCGTGCCGGTCGACTACCGCCGTCCACGGGGACGCGAGATCACCGTCGCGCTGGCCCGGATGAAGGCTACCGACCCCGCGCGCCGACGCGGCACGCTGATGCTCAATCCGGGCGGGCCTGGTGGTCCGGCGATGGAACTGGTCCTGGCGGGTTCGTCGATGCCGGAGATCGCGGCCCGATACGACCTGGTCGGAATGGATCCCCGGTTCGTCGGGCGCAGTTCGCCGCTGAGCTGCGACTGGAAGACCGACACGTTCACCCGCTCGGCAGGGCCGAGCCTCAGGACGTTCGGCGAGAGCGTGGCGTTCGCGAGGAAGCTGGCGCACGGCTGCTCCGGCAACGATCACGAGTTGCTGCGCGCCGCGTCGACCCGCAACACCGCCAGGGACATGGACGTCGTGCGTGTCGCGCTCGGTGAACGGAAGATCTCGTACCTCGGCGCGTCGTACGGGACCTACCTCGGCGCGGTGTACCTCCAGATGTTCGGCCGGCGGGCAGACCGGTTCGTCCTCGATTCGGCGGTGGATCCCGACGTGTACGGGCCGGGTCTGCTCCGTCCGACCGCGCCGGCGCTCGACGCGGCGTTGCGGAACTGGGCGAAGACCGCCGTGGGGCAGGGGCTGGGGGAGACCGTGGACGAGGTACTGGCTGCCGTGCGGGACGTCGCGCGGTCGGCCGAGCGGCGGCCGCTCGACGTCGGTAAGTACACAGTGGACGGTCACACGGTGCCCTATCTGTACTTCGCGAACCTCTACGACGACCGACCCGCTTCACAGGCCGAGTTCGCCGGCGTCATGCGGACACTGAGGGACGCGGCGGCCGGGCGGCACGTCACCCCTTCGCCGTCACTGGCCGCGCTTCTCGACGGCTTGACGACCGGATCCGGTGCCGCGACCGACCGGGCCGGAACGCCGGTCGTCTGCGCCGATCGCGCGGCCTCTCACGACCCGGCGACGTACTACCGGGACATCCAGGGTCATCGTGCCGCCGAGCCGCTGTTCGGTCCGCTGGCCCGCAACATCACGCCGTGTGCGTTCTGGCCCGTGGCGCCCGCCGAACCCGCCACCCGGATCCACAACACCTCTCCGGCCCTGCTCCTCGGCTCGACAGGAGACCCCGCGACGCCCTACGCCGGGCAACTCGCCATGCGTAGGGCGCTCGCCGGTTCCCGCATGGTGACCGTGGCGGGAGCGTTCCGGCACTCCGTGTTCCTGAAGGGTGACCAGTGCGTCGACGCGGCGGTGCGGGATCACTTGCTGAGCGGTGAGCTCCCGGCGGATCGGACCTGCCGCTGACCCTCAGGAGGTCTGAGCGCCGCAGGCGAGATCATGCCGCGGCCGCGTGCCGGTGACCAGGAAGTCCGTCGCGAGGTCGTTGGCGCACTTGTTGTCCTTGAACAGGTAGGCCAAATGCCCGCCCTGGTCCACGGTGACCATCCTGGCGCGGTCTCCGAAGGCCTTACGCAGCTTCCGGGCGCCCGCCAGCGGCGTGGCCGGGTCGCGGAGGTTCTGCACGATCAGCACGTTCGACGGGCCGCGGTCGGTGATCTTCACCGGCGGTTCGACCGGCTCGGACGGCCAGAACGCGCACGGCGTGATGTCCGCGGCCGCCGCACCGAACAGCGGGTGCCGGAAGCGGTCGATCGCCACGTTGCGCCGGTAGGTCCCGATTTCCTCCGGCCAGTCGGAGTCGTTGCAGATCACGTGCAGCTGGCTGGCGATGTAGTTGTCCGGCGGGTACGCGGCCCCGGCGGACGGCTGCCCGGTGGCGGGGGTGGACGCGGGGTGCGGCACGGGCTTCCCGGTGTCGAGCGCGCGCCAGGTTTCGGCCAGCTTCGGCAGGTTCTTGTCGTAGTAGAGATCGGCGAACGTGACGTGGCGGAACACCTGGCCGTTGTAGCCGTCCGGGCTCGGTGTCCTGTCCAGTCGCGCGGCGAGTTCGAAGTACTTCGCGGTCACCTGCGCGGGTGTCCGGCCAAGGCCGTATTCGGGCTTCGCGGCGGCGAACTTCGCGAAGTCCGGGAAGCGGTCTTCGACGCCCTGCCCGAACAACCGGGAGAAGGGGGCGTCCCAGCCGCCGGGGCCGGTCGCGCTGTCGATCAGGAACCGGTCGCTGCGCTCGGGGAACAACGAGGTGTACACCGAACCGAGGTAGGTGCCGTACGAAATGCCGAAGTAGTTGATCTTCCGTTCGCCCAGTGCCTCGCGGACCCGGTCCATGTCGCGGGCGGTGTTGGCGGTGGTGATGTGCGGCAGGAGCGACGCCGTGGCCGACGAGCCGCATTTCGCGGCGACGGCGGCGACGCGCTGGGCCTCGCTCGTGACGTCGGCGGAGTTCCGGGCGTACCTCGGGATGTTGGTCGGATGCTCCTCCAGGGACAGCCCGCAGGTCACCGGGGTGCTGTTGTGGACACCGCGCGGGTCCATCCCGATCACGTCGTAGCCGTCCAGCACCTCCTGCGGGATCTTCAGCCTCTTGAGGATGTCCGGATAGGCCAGTCCTTCGCCACCGGGGCCGCCGGTGTTGGTCAGCAGCACGCCGCGGCGCTTCTCCGGCTTGGCGCTCGCCAGACGCGAGATCGCGATCTCGATGGTCTTCCCGCCAGGGTCGCGGTAGTCCAGTGGGACGTCGAGGGTGCCGCATTCCAGCCCGAGGCCGGCCGCCTCCGCCGGGCACGGCCCCCATTTCGGCGGGGGTGACGCCGACGCCACCGCCGGGGTCGCCGCGGTCGCCAAGGCGGCGGCGAGAACGGGGATCAGGGCTTTACGCATGGGTTTCCTCCGTAGGTCGATGAAAATGGAAGTCCACTTCGGACAGTCACCGGCGCGGTTCCCAGCGGAAGAGCCGGGAGGCCAGCGCCACGGCGACGACGACCCACGCCAGGGTCGGGGCGAGCAGGAGCAGGGATTTCGAGACGGCCACACCGCCGTTCCAGGCGTTGACGACGAGTTCGGTGGCCGACCCGCCCGGCAGCAGGCGCTTGAGCAAGGTGAGGTCGTCGGTGCCCGAGATGCCGACCCAGGAGGCGACCGCGATGACGCCGAGGGTCACCGGCAGCGTGGTGACCTGGGCGTGCTCGGGCGAGTTGGTCAGGCCGGCGGTGGCGAGGCCGAGGCCGATCATCATGGCGACGGTGGCGAGGACGGCCAGCACCAGCAAGCCGATGTTGGCGGGCGTACCGGTGACGATGCCCAGCACGGTCATGATCACGGCCACCTGGACGAGCGCGATGGCGGTGACCGGCAGCACCAGCCCGGTCAGAATGGACGCGTCACCGGCGGCCGTGGAGCGCAGCCGCTTGAGGAACAGGTTCTGGCGGCGCGACGCCAGCGTGGTCACCGAGCTGGTGTAGAGGCCGAAGGCGCACACGGTGAACATCACGATCGCCGCGATGTAGCCGAGACTGCCCACCTTCGCGAAGAGTTCGTGCTGGTAGACGAAGAACGCGCAGATCGCGATGGGCATCACGAAACTGGTGATCAGGACCGAGCGGTTCCGGAAGATCTGGATCAGTTCGCTGCGGGCTATGGAAAGCATGACTGGAATCCTTTGCGAAAAGGGAGGGTGGGCTAGTCGTTGTCGATGGCGCGGAACACGTCGTCGAGGCGGGTCGGGCCCGCTTCCAGTTCGCGCAGCTCGATCGCGTTGTCCTGTGCCCACCGCAGCAGGGTGTGCAGGTCCTTTTGCAGGCCGAAGGTCTCGATGACGAACTTCCCGTCATGCTCCCGCCTGCCCTGCAGCGGCAGTGCCGGAGCCGACGGCGGGAGGCCGAACCGGATCACGGCAGGCAGCGTCCGCGTCAGCTCGGCGACCGTGCCCTCCTGGTGGAAGGTGCCCTGGTGCATCAGGCCGATGCGGTCGGCGCGTTGCTGGGCCTCTTCGAGGTAATGCGTGGTGAGCACGATCGTCGAACCGTCCTCGCGCAACTTGTCGACCGCGTCCCACAGCGCGTCCCGCGACTGGATGTCCAGACCGGTCGTCGGCTCGTCCAGGAACACCAGCTCGGGCGAGCCGTACACCGCGGTCGCGAAGTCCAGCCGCCGCTTCTCACCGCCGGAAAGCTGTGACACCTTCGTGGTCGCCTTACGTGTCAGGTCCACGACGCCGAGCACGCGTTCGAGCCGGTCCGTGCGCTGGGTCAGCGCTCCGATCAGGCGGATCGATTCCTTCATCGTCAGATCCGGTGCGAAACCGCTCTCCTGCAACATGATGCCCATCTTGGGCCGCACGGCGGCGCGGTCTCGCGGGCTCTTCCCCAGGACGCTGACCGTGCCCGACGTCGGCGTCCGGTGTCCTTCAAGGGTTTCCAAGGTCGAAGTCTTGCCAGCCCCGTTCGTGCCGAGCAGGGCGTAGAATTCGCCTCGCCCGACCTGAAAGGACAGGTCCTTCACGGCGTGGAAGTCGCCGTACTTCAGGTTCAGGCGGTCAACGTCGATCACTGGTGTCGAAGTCATGCCTTGAATCACAACGTCTCGGGTGGTTCCCGGCCAGTGCGGTCACGTCATGATCGGCCCATGACATTCGTCGGGATGAACCCATGACGCGGTGTCACTGTTGCCCGCCGCCCTGGAGGGCCGATACTGGGACCATGTCTGATGTGGACACCGAGCCGGCGCGGGGAAAGCTGCGCAAGCTCAACCTCACCATGTTCCTCCCGCTGTTCATCGTCGGTGGGGTGATCGTGGTGGCGTCGGACGCGCGGACCTGGTGGCACGTGGTCGTCCTGAGCGCGAGCGTGCTGGCGGCCATGGTCGCCTTCGTGCGGTGGACGTCGGGCGAGCTCATGCGGGTCGCGATCCCGTGCCTGGTCGTCACGGCCCTCGTGTGGCCGTTTTCCGTGCTGCTGGTCGGCGGCAGCTCGGCGTTCTTCGGAATCCTTCTCGTGGGCTCTTTCGTCGTTCCCCAACTTCCCCGTCACCGGGTCGCGGCCGCGATCACGCTCGTCGCGTACATCGCGGCGGTGGGCGCGGCGCGGCTGCTGGTCTCCCACGAGGACATGTCCGAAGAACTGGTCAAGTTCGTCTTCGTCCCGGCCGCGATCACCGCCATCGTGCTCGGGCTCATGTTCCCCAACAAGAGGTTCTACGACGTCGTCAAGGAGCTCGAGGAGTCGCGGGAGCGGGAAGCGGAACTGGCCGTCATCCGGGAGCGCGTCCGGTTCGCGAGCGACCTGCACGACATCCAGGGCCACACCCTGCACGTGGTGAAGTTGAAGACCGCGCTGGCCAGGAAGCTGGTGGACATCGACGCCGAGCGGGCGAAGCAGGAACTGGGGGAGATCCACGCGCTCGTCAGTGAGACGATCACCCAGACGAAGGAACTCGCCTACGCCCAGCGGCGGCTCAACCTCGCCGCCGAACTGGAGAACGCGAGGAACCTCTTCGAAGCCGCGGGCATCCGCGTGCGCATCAACCGGGAGGGTGACGTCGATCCGGACGCGGGCAGGGTGCTCGGCCAGGTCCTCCGCGAGACCACGACCAACATCCTGCGCCACGCGCAGGCGACCCGGGTGCGGATCACGCTGTCGGAGTGGAGTATCACCATCGTCAACGACGGCGCCCAGCGAGCACCGCTGCCCGAACTCCGGGGGCTGGCCGCGCTCGAACAACGCGTTGTCGCGGACGGCGGCGAACTGACGGTCGAACAGGAGGACGGGCAGTTCTTGACGGCCGCGGCCTTTCCGCACGGACGTTCCGAAGCACTGGAGAAACGATGACCACGGTGGTGCTCGCCGACGACGAGGCCCTGCTCCGCAAGGCAATGGCCGCGCTGCTTCCACTCGAGGGCGAGATCATCGTCCTCGCCGAAGCGGAGAACGGTGAAGAGGCCATCGAGGCCACGCTGCGGCACGAGCCCGACGTCCTCGTCATCGACCTCGAAATGCCCGGGGTGGACGGGCTCGGCGCCGTCGCCGAAATCCGTCGTACGCGGCCGAACCAGGTCATCCTCATGCTGACCCGGCACGCGAAACCCGGGGTGCTCCGCAGAGCCCTCAAGCTCGGCGTCCAGGGGTTCGTCAGCAAGGCGGCCGAACCTTCGCACATCACGTTCGTCATCGCCGCCCTGCACCAGGGCAAACGCTGGATCGACCCGGACGTCTCCGCACTCGCCGTCGTCGACGACTGTCCCCTCACCGAACGCGAACTCGAGGTCCTGCGGGTGACGGGCGAGGGGTATTCCGTCGCCGAGATCGCCGCCCAGCTCCACCTCGCGCAGGGCACGGTGCGCAACTACCTGTCCAACGCCATGCAGAAGACCCAGACCCAGACCCGGCACGAGGCGGCAAGGTACGCCCGCGAGCACGACTGGCTCTAGCGCATGGTGTGGGCGCGTTCGCCTCGCGGTCCGAAAGGACAAGGGGCTCGACGGCGCGACCCGTCGGCCGAGCCGAGCCAGTGCGGCAGCGAGGTGTCGAATTCGGCGGCCTCGACGGGTGGCAGGACCATGTCCCGGTCGCCGACCACCAGCCGGGTCCGTCCATTGAGGACATATACCCGTTCGTAGCCGCCGTGGGTCTGCGCCAGTGGATTCCGCGGGTTCCGGGCGGACGGGAATGAGCATCTTGAACGCCTGCACCCCGCCGGCGCGGCGGGTGAGCGGCAGGAAGGTCATGCCGTGCCGGTGGATCGGCGCCAGATGGATCCGCGGGTCGCCGGTCCGAGGAGCGCCGACCTCGCCCGCGCGGTCGAGGTACCCCGGGCAGGGCACTGGCTCGCCGAGGAGAACCCGGAGTTCGTGAGCGCTGAGTTGATCAGGTTCCTGAAGTCGTGACTGAGGGGTAAGGCAAAGGTGGTTTAGGGGTCGCCCGCGGCAGGTCCATCGTCGCGGGGTCACACCGGTTGAGGAGCTTGATCAACAAGGATTCAGGGGGACATGCCCCAGGGCCTGGCAGGCACTAGCGATGCCAAGTCCGGACTACCACCAGGAGCGCTGACCAGCAGCTCTGCGACTTTGCCGGGACCCTGACCTGAGAGCCCTTTGCTACCCGCGACGTGATCCCTGGTGACACTGGGACAACCGTGACGCCGGCCTCGGACTCGTGGACCTGACACTCGACACGACACGTTTGCCCTTCACTCACGACCTTGGCGGATCCGCTATCTTCGTACCATGGGGGAGAAAGCGAGCGCCCAGGACGCGGCACAGCGGCTGGCGGATTCGGTGAACAAGGTGTCGGTCGGCCGGGTGTACGACTATCTGCTCGGCGGGGTGCACAACTACGCGGTGGATCAGCAATTCGCCGAGGAACAGCTACGGCTGATCCCGTCGATGCGGGATTTCGCGCGTGCCAACCGGGCGTTCCTCGGGCGCGCCGTTCGCTACATGGTCGGTCAAGGCATCCGGCAGTTCGTGGACATCGGTTCCGGTCTGCCGACCCAAGGCAACGTGCACGAAGTCGCCGAGGAGGTCGCACCGGGTGAATGCCGGGTCGTCTACATCGACAACGAGCCGATCGCGCAGGCCCACGCCGAGATCCTGCTGGAGCAGACCGCCGACCCGGCCCGGCACACCGCGCTGGACGGCGATTTCCACGACGGCCCACGATTGTGGAACCAGGTGATCGGCACCGGGCTGATCGATTCCGACCGGCCGATCGGCCTGCTCGCGGTGGCATTGCTGCATTTCATGCCCGACGACACCTCCCCGCACACCACTCTCGGCGGCTACTTGGAGCGGTTGCCGTCCGGCAGCCTCGTGGCGCTCTCCCACATCCACGTCCCGGCCGAGGACACGGCGTTGCAAGAACGGTCGGCGGGCGTCGTCGATTCCTATCGCCGCCGGACCAACAGCGCCGTCACGCTTCGCGGGCGGGAGGAGATCGCCGCGTTCTTCACCGGACTGCGGCCGGTCGACCCCGGCCTGGTGTGGTTGCCGCAATGGCGGCCCGATGGCGAATTGCCTGACCCGGACGGTTTGGTGGGGTCCCGTGGTTTGGCGGGCGTCGCCCGTAAACCCTGATCGCTGGGTGGACGAGCTGGACTGCGTGGATTCTAACGTCCGATAATCCACACGGTCACGCCCCGGTTTCCCATAGGTCGGCAAAGGGAAGCCCGAAGGCGAACTGCCTCACTCAGACGGTTTGGCAGTCCATCGAAAACCACGTTGGCGGGGAGCGACCGCCGCTCCCCGCCAACGCGCGTCAGAACGGGTCAGGACCGCGTCAGCGTGACCCCGTAGTTGTTCGCCGCGTCCACGACGGGCTGGTAGTAGGAGTACGAGCCGGTGGCGTTGGAGCCCTGGTTGTAGCCACAGTCGTGCCCGTCGTTGGGGCCGCCGGAGGTCAAGCCCTGTGCGGTGTTGCCCGCGATGTAGGCACCGCCGCTGTCGCCGCCTTCGGTGCAGACGGTGGACTTGGCCAGGCCGCTGGTGGCGACACTTTCCCCGCTGTAGCGGACCGTCTGGTTGTAGGCGGTGATCTTGCCGCAGGTCCAGCCGGTGGTGTTGCCCGCCTTGCACAGCGTGGTGCCGACCGGCGCCTTCGAGCTGCCGGTGATCCGCACCGTGGTGCCCTTGCGGGTGTCCACGTAGCCGCGGCCGGTGTCCTCGTCGTCGATGTCCATCAAGCCCATGTCGACCGACGGGAATTCGGTGGCGACGCCCCGGCCGATGTGCTGACCGTTGCGGTTGAGGATGTCCGGGTTGCCTTCGACGCAGTGCCCGGCGGTGAGCAGGACGTTGTCGCCGTCGCTGGTGGTGCCGGGGAAGCCGAGGGAGCAGTTGGTGCCGGGGTCGAGGTCCATGATCTGGCCGGGGATGACGTCGGCCTGCGTGGTGTTGCCGTTGGCGACCCCGGTCCGCACGGTCACGCCGGACAGCGCCGAAAGCCGCCGGACGAGGGCGCGGTCGGCGCCCGGCTGCACGGTGACGACGACCTGGTCGGCCGCGAGTTCCGGACCCCAGGACTGCACCTGGGTGACATCGGCGCCGATCACGGTGCCGACGGTGGTGGCCAGGGTGTTCAGCGCCTTCTCACCGCGGGCGCCGGTGCGCGGCGTCAGCCCGGCCGAACGGAGGGCCTGGGCGGATCCGGCGTCGGTGGCGTTCACCACGAGGGCGCCCGCGTCGTCGAAGTACGCGCCGTCGGTGTGGAGGCCGCGGGTTCTGATGCTCTCCAGCGACGAGATCAGGACCTTCTCGTGGTCCAGCTTCTGCGCGGCCTGAAGGGGGCTGACCCCGAGCTGGGACGCGAGGGTCTCGAGCATCGTCTGGTCGTAGGCGGCGGCCGGAGCGGCGGTCGCCGGGACGGCGAGTGCGCCTATTCCGGCGCAGGCGCTCAGCAGAGTGAGCATGACGGGTCCGCGAATTCGCATGCGAATTTCCTTCGATAAGGAGGGAATGACGAACCGCCGGAATATGTTCGGAAATAGCAGGGACCGGGCGGTTCATCTCGACGCGACGAACATTACGAGCGGCCGACTAGCGCGCCGTAGCGCCGAAAGTAGGTTCCGGCTGAGCGGTCCTACTTTCGTAGGCGAAAAACGTGAATTGCCCGCGTATTGCGCGGAAGTGTCATTGTCACAAAAGTGTCAGGAATTCCGTGAGCCGAGGTAGGCGTCCAGAGCGGCGGCACCGGAGAGCAGGGCGCGTCCCCTTGCCGAGAGCCGGGTGTGCCAGTCGTGCAGCGTCGACTCGAGCGGCACGACGCCTCCGGCCGAGCGGACCTGCTCGATCAGCGGCGCGATCCGCTCCAGGAGATAGCCGCCCCGTCTGAGCTGATGGGTCAGCTTGGCGTCGCGCACGTCGGCCGCGCTGTAGACGCGGTAGCCGGTCCGCGGGTCACGTTCGGGCCGGAGAAGGCCTGCGCGTTCCCATTTTCGCAGGGTGGCCGGCCGGACGCCGAGTTTCCGGGCCAGCGGACCGACGAACAGGTCGCCCCGTTCCTGTGACACGGACTCGAGGTCGCGGAGCGCGGCCGCGACGGCTTGGAGGGTGCGGCGGTCGTCAAGCAGCTGGGCGTGGCTCTCGTCGACGAGCCGGAGCGCCTCTTCGATCGCGTCCTGGTTGACCGCCACCATGATCGACGACGCCGTCGCGTGACCGTGCCCCGGCACGAGGGCGAGAAACGCGCGCAGGGCTTGCGCGTGCAGCGGCGTGTAGGTGCGATATCCGTGCGGGCCGCGTTCGGCGGCGGGGAGGATCCCGTCCGCCTCGTAGTTGCGGACGGCTTGGGTGGACAGGCCGTGCTCACGCGCGAGATCGACCGGCCTGAGCCGCTCACGGGTTTGAAGGTTCCGGCCCACTGTCCTGCCACTGTCGCTGCGAAGTACCAACTGGCGGTTCAACGATACAGTCAAGAGAATGACTGCGAACCTCATGATCGACCTCGACCTGGCGGAACTGCGTGAGGTGACGGACTTCGCCGTGGCTTGCGCGGAGCCCGCTCTGGCGATCTTCGAGCGTGAGTGCCCGGATGACCCGCGCCCGAGGGCCGTACTCGACGAGGCACGCCGGTTCGCGTCCGGGGATAAGCGGACGAAGTCCTTGCGGGTGACCGCGCTGGACGCGCACCGGGCGGCGCGGGCCGCCAGGGAAAGCGGTCGTGAAGCCGCGTTCGACGCGGCCCGCGCCGCCGGTCACGCGGGAGCGTCCGCGTATCTGCACCCGCTGGCGAAAGCGACCCAGGTCCCGCACATCCTCGGGGCCGCCGCCAACGCGGCCCGCGCCTTCGAACTCGACGCCGGCGACGATCCCGCCGTCGGCGCCGGATACATCGAGAAGATGGCCGGGCTCGCCGGTCCCGTCGTGGTGGACGTCCTGAAGCGCTATCCGGACGCCCCGGACGGTGGCCGCCGGGCGGGGGAATTGCTGCGGATGCTGGACGTGCTGTTGCGGCCCTGATCGCGAGCCCGGCGTTCGTAGCGCGCACGGGCTCGCTGATAGGCCGTACCGAGCAGCTCGCGGGTGACCGCCTCGGTTCGCGACGCCGGGTTCACCACCGCCAGCCAGCCCGCGGTCCCGTAGACGGGATGGGCGATCACGGTGTCGGCCACACCGGGATCGACGTCGGTCTCGGCCGCTTCCCGAGGTGTGCGACCGAGTCGCCGGGTGAACTCGTCCTTCCCGGCGTGGATGTTCACGCGGAAGGTGTCCGCGCGGTCCAGGCGCGAGGCCTCGTCATCGGGGTAGTTCTTGGTCACGACCGTCGCGAAGGGCTGGACGTTCGCCGGGACGACGCCATCGGGGGAGTAGTAGAAGAACGCGTCGCCCCAGCTGAGCTCGGGCCAGTCGTCGCCGGGTGCCGGGGTGAGGGCCAGGACGCCGTCGAGGCCGGACACGAAGCCGATGATCTCATCGATGGTCATGTGCTCAAGCGTCACATTAAAGTGGATGTGGAGAGTTCGAGCCTGTTTTCGATGGAGTGAAGGTGCCAAGTCTCAAATCGACCGGAATGCGCACCGCGGAGATCGCGCGGCGGGCGGGGTATTCCGTCCAGCAGGTGCGCAACCTCGAACGTGACGGCGTTCTCCCGGCGGCGACGCGGACGGCCTCGGGTTACCGGAGCTACGAGGAGATCCATCTCCGATCCGCGCTGGCCTACCGCGCGCTTGCCGCCGGGATGGGGCCGGTCGAGGCCAAGAAGGTCGTCCTGGCCTTTCACCGGGACCCGTTCGCCGAGGTGCTCGCACTCCTCGACGCGGCCCACGCCGGGCTCGACACGGAGCGCGCGGACCTGCGGGAGGCCAAGGAAGCCGTCCGGGTGATCTCCCGCGAATCGATCGAAGACGTGCGCGGCTCGGACTCGATGAGCGTCTCCGAACTCGCGTCGGCGCTCGGCCTGCGTCCGTCGACGTTGCGGCACTGGGACGCGGAACGGCTCGTCGTCCCCGGCCGCGATCAGCGTGGGACGCGGCGGTACACGCCATCCCAGGTACGCGACGTGCGGATCGTGCACCAACTGCGGTTGGCCGGGTATCGCGTCGCGCCCCTGCGCGCGCTGATGCCGGAGCTGCGGCGCTCCCGGCGGCTGGAGGACGTCGCCTCCGCGCTCGCCGACCGGGACGCCGGCATCACGGCCCGCTCGCGGGCGCTTTTCGACGGTACCGCCGCGCTTTCGCTGATCGCCTAGACTGTGTTTCTCAAAGCTCGCTTCGGGACTTCCGCGGCCGGGCCGCGACATCAGCTGATCCCTCACCCAACCTGCCAACCCCAGTTGGGGAGCCACGCCTCAAGCGTCCTTGGGCGTGCGTTCGCGCAGAGCGGCGAGCGCCTTGTCGGCGTGGACGTCGAACTTCAGCTCGCTCCTGACGGCCTTGAGGATCTTGCGGTCGGTGTCGATGACGAAGGTGCGCCGCTTGGTGTGCAACGGGCTGAATCTGCGCCAGACTCCGAACTGTTTGGCGACGGTACCGTCCACATCGGACAACAGTGGGTAGTCGAAGCCGTGCAGGGTGGAGAACTGGCGTTGTTTGGTGATGCCGTCGGGGCTGATCCCGACGCGGTGTGCGCCGACTTCGCCGAATTCCGCGGCCAGGTCGCGGAAGTGGCAGCTCTCCGAAGTGCAGCCGCCCGTCATCGCGGCCGGGTAGAAGAACAGCACGACCGGGCCGGAGGACAGGAAGTCCGACAGCGTGCGGTCCTGGCCCTTGTCGTCGGGCAGGGTGAAGTCCGGGGCGAGGTCTCCTTGGTCCATGCCGGGCATTCGGAGCCGGGGGCGCGCCGGATTGGCCCCCGTGGCTCAGCGCGTGCAGCGCCAGAAGACCCTCGCGTTGTACGGGGAAAGGATCTTGTCGTACTCTTCGCAGTCCGTGAAACCGGCCCAAGTCGCCTGGCTCCTGGCGTGATGCCGGGCGTAGCTGAGTTCGAGGCCGAAGTCGCTCGACCCGTGGCCCACGAACTCCCTCGTTTCCAGCGCGCTCGCGGGAGCGGGGTTGGCGATCGTGCCGGTGATGGCGGCCGCGCCGAGCAGGGCGAGCGATGTTTTTCTCATGGCTACCACGCTAGAACCGGAATGCCGCGGGGTTCGCCCGCCGGATGGGCGCTGCCGCTGCGGCCGTCCGTCGCAGGCGGGTTCCCACGATGTGCGACCCCGGCTGGGGGTGAAACGGATATCTTCGCGCCATCTTTGAGGAGCCGATCGGCGAGGCCACCGCGGCGGCCGCCGGAATCCATGCGGGAGAACGCGTTCTCGACGCCTGGTGCGTCACCGGTGCGTCGGCGATCCCGGCCGCGCACCTGGTCGGCTCCGGCCACCCCCGCAATTAGTCCTCTAGTTGCGGTCCTTGCACGCGCAACTACCGCAACTAGAGGACTAATTGCGGGACGTGAGGAGTTTCGGTGTACAGTCGTGCACTCAAACCGGGTGAACGGCGGGTACGGGTGCGACCAGTCAAGGACTCCTCTGTGCGGGACCGCGGGCAAGGGCCGTTCGGCTCCTGGCTGCTCGGTCCGCTCGATCAGGACGCGGCCGTGTTGCGCCGTCGCGTCCAGGGACTGCTCACCGGGACGCTGATCGCGACCAACGTCATCGGCGCGCTGGTCGTGGTCGGCCTGGCGGTGCTGCTCATGCCCGCTCCCGGCATGTCCGGCGACCTCGTCCGCGTCACCGCCATCGCGGTTCCCGTCTACGTGGTCTCCGCCGTTGTCGTGGGGGCGCTGTGGGGCACTCGCGGCGCGCTGCGGACGTTGCGCTGGGCGGCCGACGGCCGGACGCCGACCGACGCGGAGCGCGCCGCCAGCCTGCGGGTCCCGTTGCGCCTGACACAGGTCCAGGCGGTGCTGTGGGGCATCGCCACCGTGGTGTTCGGCGTACTCGCCGCGCTGGTGCAGCCGCGGGTCGCGCTGACCGAACTGCTCGTGGTCGCGTTCGCGGGCGTGGTCGTCTGCGCGATCGCTTATCTGGCGGGGGAGTTCATCCTGCGGCCGTACGTGGCCTTGGCCTTGGCGGGCACCGCGCCGGCCCGGCCGCTCAGCGGCGGGGTCAACCTGCGGATGCTGCTGTTCTGGTGCCTCGGCACCGGGGTGCCGGTGGCCGGTCTGGTGGTCACGGGGGTGCTGGCGTGGGTGCGCGGCGACGTCTCGACCACGAAACTCGCCATCTCGGTGATCGTGCTCGGCTTGGTGGTGCTGTGCTTCGGCCTGCTGGTGACCGTGTTCACCGCCCGCGCCGTGGTGAACCCGATCCGGTCGGTGCAGCACGCGCTGGGCCGGGTCCGTGCCGGTGACTTCGCCGTGGAGATCCCGGTCTACGACGGTACCGAACTCGGTCTGCTGCAGGCGGGCTTCAACGGGATGGCCGCCGGTCTCGCCGAACGCGAACGTTTGCGGGACTTGTTCGGCAGACACGTCGGCGAGGACGTCGCGATCGAGGCGATGCGGACGTCCGCCGAACTCGGCGGCACCGTGCGGACGGTGTCGGTGTTGTTCGTCGATCTGATCGGCTCGACCACGCTGGCCGCGAGCCGTCCGCCCGAGGAGGTCGTCGCCCTGCTCAACCGGTTCTTCGCGGTGGTGGTCGACGAGGTCGACCGCAACCACGGGCTGGTCAACAAGTTCGTCGGTGACGCCGCGCTCGCGATCTTCGGCGCACCGGTGCGGCTGGCGGATCACGCGACCCTCGCGCTGTCCGCGGGCCGGGCGATCGGGCGCAGGCTGGCGGCGGAGGTGCCGGAATGCCCGGCCGGGATCGGCGTGGCGACGGGCGAAGTGGTGGCCGGGAACGTCGGTGACCCGCGGCGGTTCGAGTACACGGTGATCGGTGACCCGGTCAACGAAGCCGCCCGGCTGACGGAACTGGCGAAGAACGTCGAAGCTCGATTGCTCGCTTCGTGGACCGCGATCGAGTCGGCGGACGAGAGCGAGGCCGGGCATTGGAAGGCGACGGAGGACGTCACCTTGCGGGGCCGCACCCGGCCGACCACACTCGCGACACCGAGGTCCTGAAAACCCGGGCCGTGGTGGATTCACATCCGTGGTGAACGGGCCGTGAATCCTGCGCGAAGACCGTGCCCGCCCCGCCGCGAACCCGCTGTCTCCTGGCGGGTGTCCCGTCTCGGCCCCTGTGAACGATCACAGCATTTCTTTCGCGCGCCTTGAGGACGCTGTCCCCGGAGACGGGTCAGCGCACGGTGATCTCGGCCGGAGCACCCCGTCCGGTCGGCGGCACCTCTGCGTGCCCTCCCCATCCCCCTGTCAAAGGAGACATCTGTGGAGACCGCGACCACGATCGCCGCGACGGCGGCCACCAAACAGCTGAACTACACCCAGCAGGCGCAGCAGTACAACCAGTGGTGCCGGGCTGCGGACGGTTCGAGCATCGAGCGGTCGCGGGGCGGCACCGCCACCCAGGCCCAGTTCTGCACCGCGGGCAAGGGCACGTCGGCCGGGTACTGCCCGAACCAGCCTGCCCAGATCCCCGAGATCGTCCGCGGCACCGGCTTCTCCGCACAAAACGCGGGCGGGCCCATCGGCTTCACTTCGGTCGTCAGCCAGATCGACGCCGGATTGTGAACCTGACGGGGATTTACTGGTCTTTGCGGGATAGGGCGACGGTGGCGTGTCTGGTCAGGCGGGTCGTGGGTGACACCAGGCGGACGGCCCTGAAGTCCGTGAGGGCCTCCCTGCCTACCCGGAAGGTCCGGATCCCGGCAAAGTCGAGGTCTCCCAGGTCAAGCGGCTCTTCGTCGCTGTGTAAGGCTGACGATGGAGAATCGGGACGTTGAGTGTCCCAATTCCTGTATTGTCGCGGGCTCGCACCGGTCACGAAGCCTGATCAACAGGGTTCAGGGACATGCCTTCCTCAGGAACCCCTGCCCCTGCGGGCACTAGCGATGTCAAGCTCGGATCACCACCAGCAGCGCAGACCAGCAGCTCCGCGACTTCGCCGGGGCCCCTGACCCTGAAGGTAATGGAGGAGACCTTCACGGACCTACCGCCCGATACGACACTTTTGCCCTAGCCGTCCAGGACTTCCGTCGGTGTGGTGAACCGGTATCCCAGTGCCCGCAACGAGTTCACCAGATCCCGCAACCCGCCTTCGCCGAGGAACGGGTGGTAGAAGAAACTGGCGACGTTGTCTCGGACGACGAGCGCGCTCTGGGCGTCGGCGAGCATGTCGACGGCGGTGCGGGCGGCGTGCTGGTTAAAGGCGACTGGGGCCACGTTGCCGATGTTCTCGGGGACGACGTTCGCGCCGTAGACGTCGCGCACCGGGTACGGGAAGAACTGGCCGTACACCTGTTCCGTCGTCGCCGTGGCCGTCGAACCGCATCGACCGCCGGGGCAGAAGCCCGCGTAGTAGCTGCCGCGGTCGTAGCGTGCCTGGAACAAGCCGGTGGTCCGCTGGTAGTCCACGGCGGAACCACCGTAGTGCGGGAACTCGAACATCGTCGGCTCCGGGAGGCCAACTCGCCGGAACTCGCCGAGCCCGGTCGCGATGCGCTGGTCGAACCACAGCGCGGAGTCCTCGGGCATCGGCCCGTCCATCCGTACGACGCCTTCGCCGTCGACACTGGCCTTGTAGAACTCGAAGTCGCTCGCGCTCACGCCGTCGTAAGGGTTCGGGCCGCTGTCGCTCTGGTGGCTGTAGCCGTGCATGACCAGCGTCGCGCCCGCCTGGACGGCGTCCTTGAGCGCGCCGACGAGTTCCGGTGAGTCCACCAGCCGCGCCGAGGTCGGGCTGCCGTCGTTCGCCCGGCCTTGTGGGTCCGAGTAGTACGGGTAGACCGCGAGGGTGAACGGGATCTTCTGGCCGATGAGGAATTCCGTGACCTTCCGGAGTTCTTCCGGTTTCGTGCGCGGGCCGACGTCTTCGAGCCGGATCAGCGCGCGGTGCCGGTTCGGCGCCTGAGGCGACAGGACACCCAGCAGGATGTCGGCCGCGGCGAGGTAGCGATCCTGCGCTTCGGCGTAGGCGTAGGGAACTTCGGCCACGTAGGTCAGCTGTCCTGAGTGGACGGCCCAGGGAGATGTCGTGCCGCCTGGAACACTGGCCTCCGCCAGGATCTGGACCTTGGTCCGATCACGGACGTCGATCGCGACGACCCCGGTGCCCGAACGGGGATCGCGGCGCAGGGGAGTGCCCTTGTAGGTGACCGTGGTGGGGTTGTCCCCGCGGTAGCCCTCCACGCGCCAGCCGGGACCGCCCGCCGTCTTGCCGGCGCTGGCGTGCAGCTGCCAGATGTTGGCGCCGATCCAGACCGCGGGGACCCTGGCCGCCGCGACGTCGGTGAGAAAAGCCTTCGGTAGCAACGCGTCGTAGACCGAGCCGAGATACACGATGGCCTGGAACCCGTCCGCCTGACGCGGCCGGTAGTCGGCGGCGGGCAGCATTTTCCAAGCGGTGCCACGGGAAACGAGGTTCGCGGTGAACATCGCGTACGCCTCGGCCGTTCTGACCTCTTCGGGCGGGGAAACGGTCCCGTCCTTCTTCCGCCCGTCGTCGTAGAGCACGAGTGTCCGGCGGTCCGGATCGCCGCCAGGGCCCGGCAGTCCGGCCTTGCCCGATCCAGGAAGGCGATCGGCGAGTGACACCGGCGTGGCGGGCGGCGACGCCGTGACCGGATTCGTCTTGGTCACCCGCACCAGGACGACCACGGCGACGGTGACCGTCACGACCGCGACGACGGCGAGCCGGAGCCAAGCGGGCAGGCGAAAGCGTCGCGTGCCCTTGTCCTCCGTCACCGGTCAGACCTCGGCCAAGAGGTTCGCGGAGACGGGCCGGAACGGGGCGGGCAGGTCTGGGGCCAGTCCCAGCAGATACGCGAGTGCTTGCTCGGTCCGCTCGGCGGCGGCGCCGTCACCGAACGGATTGCCACTGCTCATCATCCGCGTGCGCGCCGCCGGGTCGTTCAGCAGACGCGTCGCGGCCGACACTATCCGGTCGCGGTCCGTGCCGACGAGCACCGCGCAGCCGGCGTTCACGGCCTCCATGCGCTCGGTGACGTCACGGAGCACCAGGACCGGGACACCGAAGGTCGGGGCCTCTTCCTGGATACCGCCGGAATCGGAGAGCACGAGGGTGCTCGCGGCCAGTACCGCCGCCAGTTCGGGATAGGGCAGCGGACCGGTGATCAGCACGCCGGGGACGCCGGCCAGTTCCTCGCGGACCAGGCCGTGCACCTCCGGGTTCGGATGCGCGGGAAGCACCACTCGAACTTCGGGATCCGCGGCCATCAGCTCGGCCACCGCGCGCAGGACCCGGCGCATCGGCTCGCCCCAGGACTCGCGACGGTGGAGGGTGACCAGCATCAGTTTGACCGTGCCGCGGGTCGCGTTTTCGAGCAGCGCCGCCAGTTCGGGGTCGTGCACCGCGGTGGACTTGTCGGTCGCCGTGAGGATCGCGTCGACGACGGTGTTCCCGGCGACGAGCACGGCGCCTTCGGGCACCCCCTCAGCCAAGAGGTTCGCGGCGGCGTCGGGGGTGGGGGCGAGGTGGAGCGCGGCCGCCTGGGTCACCAGTTTCCGGTTGAACTCCTCGGGGAATGGCGCGCCGAGGTCGAACGAGCGGAGTCCCGCCTCGAGGTGGACGACGGGGACGCGGCGCCAGAAGGCGGTCAGCGCTCCGGCCAAGGTGGTCGTCGTGTCGCCCTGGACGACCACGGCGGCGGGCGGCCGCCGCTCGGCGACTTCTTCCAACCCCGTCAAGATTCCGGAAAGAAGTTCCGGCTGGGAACCGGTGCGCCGATTCAACGTCAGCCGTTCATCCGGCGTTAATCCGAACGTCGCCAATGCCTGGTCGACCATTTCCGGGTGTTGTCCCGTGGAGACGAGCACGGGCCGCATCCGGCCCTCGGAAGCCAATGCCCCGGCCACCGGAGCCAGTTTCACGGCTTCCGGGCGGGTTCCCGCCACCAGCCAGATTTCGGCCATGACGGAGGTCTCGTTCTGTGCGTTACGCACCTGGTCCTTCTTCCGGGCTCGCGCAGTGGTACGGCGTGAATTCGTCGGTGAAGTCACGTAAGAGTGGTAGGTGAGGCGAGGATCACTCGGTGATGGTCACCTTTGTGGGGGATCCTTGTCCGCAAACGTTAACACGAACGGGGTACTGTACCCACCCGAAAGACTTAATATCGCTTACTAGGGTGACCGTGACTCACGGTATGAAAACTGTGAGTAGATGTTTGTGGTGCCCGTCATCCGGAGGAAGAACATGTCGATGGTGCCGGTGGGCCCGGTCAAGGTTTCCGCGCTCGGGATCGGCGCGACGATGGCCGGTGCGACGGTGAGCACCGCGCTCGCGTCAGTGATCGGGGCGATCGCCTTGCTCCTCATGGCGCGTTCGCTGCGCCTTCGCTTGAAGGACTGAACCACCCGCTCATGACGAATCCCGCCTTCGCCGCGACCATGATGCTGTTGCTCCTGTGGTGGCCGGCGCACAACATCCTGCTCGCGGCGTTCGCGTGGCGCACCGGGTCCCCGCGCCGGTCGGTGGCCGCGCGCGGGGAGGGGCTGGAGTTCTGGATCGTCATCCCGGCGCTCAATGAGGAACGGGTGGTCGGAAAAACCGTCCGGAACGCACTTTCGCTTGGTACGACACGGAACCCGGTGCGGGTTCTGGTCATCGACGACGGTTCGGACGACGGCACGCCGATCGTCCTCCGCGAGGTCGCCGACCCACGCCTGCATGTCCTGCGTCGTGATCTTCCCCATGCCCGCCGGGGCAAGGGTGAGGCGTTGAACGCCGGCTACCGCTACATCCGCCGGTTGTGTGAAGCCGAGGGAAGTGTGCCGAAGACGATCATCGGCATCGTCGACGGCGACGGCCGGGGCAGCCAAGGGATGCTGCGCGAGGTCGCCGACGTGTTCGGCGACCGCGGAGTCGGTGCCGTGCAATGTCGCGTGCGCATTCACAATCGCCGCAGCATTCTGGCCTTACTGCAGGATCTGGAATTCGGGGCGGTCGCCGACGCGTCGCAAAGCCTGCGCGATCTCGCGGGCAGTGTCGGAATGGGCGGCAACGGTCAATTCACCAGGCTCGCGGTGTTGCGCCGCTTCGATCCGGCGCCGTGGTCGGACTGCCTTGTCGAGGATCTGGAACTGGGCCTGAGGCTGCACGTCGCCGGAATCCGGATGAGGTACGTGAAAGCGGCCTGGGTGACTCAGCAGGGCCTCGTCGACCTGCGCAGGCTCCTGCGGCAACGGACCCGATGGGCTCAAGGTAATTTGCAGTGCGCAAGGCATTTGCGGGAATTGCTGGCCTCGCGTCACGTGGGCAGTATCGGTCTTCTGGATTTTCTGGCCTATCTCGTGACGCCCTGGTTGACGGTGCCGTTGTCGCTGGTGGTCTCGTTGCTGTTCGCGGGCACGCTCGTCGCCTCGTGGTCCGGCGTGACCTTGGGCGGGCTGATCGCGCCGCCGTCCGCGTTGCCGGGCGCGGCCCTGATCGGTCTGGTCGTCCTGCTGGTCCCCGGTGTGGTGTGGGCTGTCGTGCACCGGCTGCGTCTCGGCGAGGAACCGTTCCACCGCTGTCTGCTCGCGGGCCTGCTCTATCCGGGATTCCTGGTGCTCGGTGTGATCGCCACCTGGCGGGCCCTGTTCCGCGTGCTGGCCCGCCGCAACACCTGGACCAAGACCGAACGGCTGAGTGAGGAAGAGACCGCGATCGGGGTCACTGTCCGGTAGCGGAAACCGTGCCGTGCGGATCGGCCGCAAGGGATGCGGCACCTTCGAGGTTCTCGTGACCGGCAGGGCGTCGCACGCGGGCCTCGAACCCGAGGCCGGTGTGAACGCGTTGACCGAAGCGGCGCACCAGGTGCTGGAGATCACGGCGCTCGGCAGGCCCGAGGCCGGGACGAGCGTCACCCCGACCGTCGCTTCCGCTGGTACGGCGAGCAACGTCGTTCCCGCCTCCGCGACCGTCGTGGTCGACGTCCGGGTCGAGACCGCCGCCGAAAAGGACCGCGTCGAGGCGGGGTTCGCCGCGCTGACCCCGCGTCTCGACGGGGCGGAGATCGCCGTGCGGGGCGGGATCCACCGGCCTCCCATGCCCGAGTCGGCCGCCGCGAGCTTCTTCACCGTGGCGGAACGGCTGCTGCCGGGAGTCGCCGGGGTGGCCGTCGGTGGCGGGAGCGACGGCAACCTCACGGCGGCGATCGGCGTGCCGACCCTCGACGGGCTGGGTGCGGTCGGGGGCGGCGCTCACACGGACCACGAGTACCTGCTGGTCGAGTCGATGGCGGAGCGGGCGAAGCTGGTCACCGGCCTCGTGACGGCGCTGACCACTTCGCAACTAGAGGACTAAACGCGAGCCACTACGAGAGTGGAATCTGCTAGTTCTTGCCCGATTTCGGGCAAGAACTGGTGTTTCGCACCCTCACTGTGCATGATGGGGAACGTGGAGGACGCGGACATCGTCGAGCAGGTGGCCCTGTCGACGGGTCTGTCGACGGCCATCGCCGCACGGGTCGTAGAGGACGTCCTGGCGTTTTACCGGCAGCCGGTCGAGCACTACGTCCGGTCGCGGCATGTCCAGTTGCAGGCCGAGGGCAGGAAAAACCCTGAGATCTTCCCCCTCATCGCCGGGGAACTGAGCCGTCGGCTCGTCGCGCCTCCCGATCTGTCCGAGCGGCAACTGCGCCGCATCGTCTACGGCTGACGGGCACGCCGGTCTTCGCGTACCCCGTCTCTTTTCTGTGAGGTTGACTCGTCATGTGCGGAATCGTCGGCTACATCGGCGGCCAGAACGCCGCCCCCATCCTGATCGAGGGGCTGACGCGGCTGGAGTACCGCGGCTACGACTCGGCCGGGATCTCCGTTCTCGGCGGCAAAGGCGCCCAGGTGCACCGGATCGTGGGACGCGTGCGGAATCTGACGGCGGCCCTGCCCAAGCGGCTCGCCGGCAAGATCGGCATCGGGCATACGAGGTGGGCGACGCACGGCCCGGCGACCGAGGCGAACGCCCATCCGCACGTCTCGGAGGACGGCCGCATCTCCGTGGTGCACAACGGGATCATCGACAACGCCGACAGCCTGCGCGAGCAACTCGGCCAGGCCGGGGTGACGTTGACCTCGGAGACCGACACCGAGGTGCTCGCCCACCTCATCGCGCGGTCAGGCGCGAGGACCCTCGAAGACGCGGTCGTCGAGGCCGTCTCCCGCGTCACCGGTACCTACGCGATCGCGGTGACCGACACCGAGCACCCCGACCGCGTCGTGGTCGCGCGCAACGGTTCGCCGCTGATCATCGGCGTCGGCGACCGGGAGATGTTCGTGGCCAGTGACCTGTCCGCGCTGGTCCGCCACACGTCACAGGTGGTGCACCTCGACGACGGCGAGTTCGCCAGTGTCTCGGCCACGGGGTACCGCACCTTCACCGTCGACGAGAGCGATACCGGCAAGGCCGTGACCGAGATCGACATCAAGGCCGACGACCTCGACCTCGCGGGTCACCAGCACTACATGTACAAGGAGATTCAGGAGCAAACGGAATCCTTGGAGCGCATGATCCGGGGCCGTCTCGACGACCGGTTCGGAGTGTCCCGTTTGGACGGTCTGAACCTGACGCCCCGAGACCTGCGCGGATTCGCCAGGGTCAAGATCCTCGGCTGTGGTTCGGCCTACTACGCCGGCCAGATCGGCGCGACCATGATCGAGGAACTGGCGCGGGTCCCGGCCGACGCGGAGGCCGCGTCCGAGTTCCGTTACCGCAACCCGATCATCGAAGCGGACACCCTCTACATCGCGGTCAGCCAGTCCGGCGAGACCGCGGACACCGCCTTCGCCGTCGAAGAGGTCAAGCGCAAGGGCGGCCGGGTGGTCGGTCTCGTCAACGTCGTCGGCTCGACGATCGCGCGGGCCTGCGAGGGCGGCCTGTACCTGCACGCGGGTCCGGAGATCGCCGTCGCCTCGACCAAGGCGCTCACCAACATGGCCGTCGGATTCGCGATGATCGCGCTGGCGCTCGGCCGGGTCCGCGATCTGTCCAACGCGGACGGACAGCGGATCGTCGCGGCGATCCGGGCCCTGCCGAAGCAGGTCGCGGAGATCGTGGCGGCGGAGGCGGAGATCGCCGAGCACGCCAAGACCTGCGCGGACGCGCGAAGCCTGTTCTTCGTCGGCCGGGTCCGGGGCTATCCGGTGGCGCGGGAAGGCGCGCAGAAGTTCAAGGAGATCTCGTACCGGCACGCGGAGGCCTACCAGACCTCGGAACTCAAGCACGGCCCGCTCGCGCTGATCGACGACTCGGTGCCGACGGTCGCCGTCGTCCCGTTCGACGACCTCGCCGGCCGGAATCTCGCGGCGGTCCAGCAGATCAGGGCGCGCAAGGGGCCGGTCCTGGCGATCACCCATGACGACGTGGACTTCGGCGACCTCGACGTGCCGCGGTTCGTGGTCCCGCGTTCGGAGCCGGAACTCGACCCGATCCTGCTCACGATCCCGTTGCAGCTGCTGGCCTACCATGCCGCGCTGATCCTCGGCCACGACATCGACAAGCCAAGGAACCTCGCGAAGTCCGTCACCGTGGAGTGACCCTGATCTTCGAAGACGGGGTATTTCCCTGATGTCCCCGGCGTCTCGCGTGGACATCATGTGTGACATGAAACTTCCGATTGTCACAGCAGTGGTCGCTGTCGCGGCGGCCCTCACCTCGGTGCCCGCCGCCGCGACACCCGGCCTCGGAAAGCCCGATCCCGCCGCGTTGTCGGCGGCGATCGCGGGCCTGCCGGACAAGGACACGACGGGCGCGCTGGTCCGGGTCACCGGCCTGTCCGGTGCCTGGTCCGGCACTTCCGGGGAGTCCGACGTCCGCACACACGCCCCCGTCCGGCCGGACGGGTTCTTCCGGATCGGCAGCACCACCAAGGTCTACACCGCGGTCATGGTGCTCCAGCTGGCACAGGAACGCCGGATCGACCTCGAGCGGCCGGTTCAGCGGTATCTCCCCGGTGTGCTCCCGGCGGGCTATCCGCCGGTACCGGTGCGCACCCTGCTCGACCACACCTCCGGGCTGCCGTCGGTGGACATCCCAGGTCTCTACGATCCGGAGTGGATCCTCGCGCATCGCTACGAGCACTGGAGCCCGCGCGAAGTGGTGGACACCGCGCTGCGCCACCCGATCGACTTCCAGCCCGGCACGGCACAGAAGTACACGAACACCGCGTACGTCACGGCGGGGATGCTCCTCGAGAAGGTGACTGGACAGTCCTACGCGCGCAACCTGCGTGAGCGCATCACGATGCCACTCGGCCTTTGGCGGACTTACTATCCGGAGCACGACCCGCGGCTGCCGAACCCGGCCGCACGCGGTTATCTGGACGTGGACGGGAAACTGGTCGACGTCACCGAGATGAACCAGTCCATCCCCGGCGCCGCCGGCGCGATCATCTCCACGGCCGAGGACCTCGACAAGTTCATCACCGGCCTGTTCGGAGGACGGCTGCTCGGCCCCGCGGTGATGCCGCGTCTGTTCGCCGTGCCGGACGTGCCCATGGCCGACGGCAACGGCAGGGCGAGTTACAGCCAGGGTTTGATGAAACTGAGCCTGAACGGGATCACCGTCTGGGGGAAGACCGGCAGCCGGTACGGCTACTCGAGCGGGATCTTCGCCACCTGCGACCTGTCCAGGATCGTGGCGTACTCGGTCAATCCCACGGTGAAGTCGCCGGACGGCCAGCCGCTCATCGTGCAGAAGATCGCGGACGCGGCGAGCCGAAGCCTGCCGAAACCCTAAGCGCAGCCAGAGGTCCGTGAAGGCCTAGGGTCCCGGCAAAGTCGACGTTTTGCGGGTCAGGCGGTTAGTCGTCGTCGCGGGTTCACACCGGTTGCGGAGCTTGATCAACAGAGGTTCCGGGACATGTCTCCCTCCGGCACGCGCCCGAGCGGGGAAGATTTCGGACGTTCACCGTCCCGAATCTTCCCCACTCGGCCCTTGCAGACACCAGAAACGTCAAGCCCGGACTACCTGCCAGCAGCTCTGCGACTTTGCCGGGACCCTGATCCGCAAGGTAGGGAAGGAGGCCTTCACGGACGTGAGGACTAGTCGAGCAGGCGCCACAGGTGGTCGGCGGTGCCGTTGTCATCGAACCGCACGACGATCGCCGAGTCCGCCGTGGACATCAGGTCGACACCGAGAAGCTTGCCGGAGTGGCGGTTCTGGAGCCGGAACCAGCCGTCGTCGTTGTCGATGGTGCGCCACAGGTGGATGGTGCGGACCAGCTCCAGCGGGAACTTCTCGCCGGTGCGGTTGTAGAGCCAGTAGACCACGTCGATCGTGTCGGACCAGCGGGTAGTGCCCCAGCCGTCGGTGTACACCGAAGCCGGTTGTGCCGCCATGAAACGGAAGTAGTGGCTGAGGAACGGGACGACACGAGCGTCCTTTGTGTACTCCTCGGGGGAACGCAGCGGGTGCCGCATCGGCATGTGCGGCCAGAGGTCCGCGTGGCCATTTTGCTTGGTGCGAAGCTCGGACGGCCCGAAAAAGCCGTCCGGGGCCTGGGTCGCCGTAATCACGCAGCCAGTACGGCACTTCCTCCCGGCCGCCCAGCTCGGGGCGGACCCAGCCGGTCTTGTCGAACGCGAGGTAGTGCGAGACCTCCTGGTAGCGGCCGTCGAGCTGCTCGCGGAGCTGGGTGGCCAGCCAGTCGCCTGCCTTCGCCGAGCCGGGCGGAAGCCGCAGCAGGGGAGCGGGCAGCAGTGGCGCGCGGTTGGCCACGTAGGGCGAGGCGCAGTGGGCTTCGGCTTGGCTGCCGATACCGGCTCCGCCGCCGACGACGAGGCTCGTCGCGACGGTGCCTTGAGGAAGCTACGGCGGGGGACTGACATGAAGTCCCCCTTGCATGACCAGGTGCGCCCAGCTCTACCTCGTTGATACAATGTTGTAAAACCGCCGTTCGCCTCGTCTCGCTCACCGGTACCCGGCCGGACACGGCATTTAGAGGACTAATTGCGGTGAGCGCGGGTTTGAGGGCTCATGGCGGCTGGACGGGCAAACATCCTGCTCGATCGGGCAGCGTGATCCGGCGGGTAACTCGCGTGATTGAACGGCGAACACGGCATCGGCGCCCAAGCCGGTGGGTCGTCCGGCGCCGTGTCCTCAATGGACAGAACCTCGTTCCGGCGGAGGATTCCCGAGGTTTCCGTTGTCGGACCGGCGAGAAGCCAACTATTGTCGCCCTGTCCGCTCATTCGCCAGGCCAGGAGGTGACAGTTGTACGCCGAAGAGCGGCAACGGGCCATCCTCAAGCAGGCCCGGCGGAACGGCCGTGTCGAGGTGGCGACGCTCGCGGCCGCTTTCGAGATCACCAGCGAGACCGTCCGCCGTGACCTGACGGCGCTGGAGCGCAGCGGAGTGCTGCAGCGGGTGCACGGCGGCGCGATTCCGGTCGAGCGGCTGGGGATCGAGCCTGGTCTCGACGCCCGTGACAAGGCGATGTGCGGGGAAAAGGACCGCATCGCCGCCGCCGCGTTGGAACAGATCCCCGCCGAGGGCGCGATTCTGCTGGACGCGGGCACCACCGTGGCGCGGCTGGCGAACCTCGTCCCCGCCGACCGCGAACTGACCGTGGTCACCTATTCGCTGCCGAACGCGTTCGCTCTCGCCAACCGGCCCGGCATCACGCTGATGCTGGCGGGCGGAAGGCTTCGCGGGCGCGCGATGGCCGCTGTCGACAGCTGGACGCTCGACGCCCTCAAGGACACCTACGTCGACGTCGCCTTCATCGGCACCGACGGACTTTCCGTCGAGCGAGGGCTCACCACGCCGGACACCGCCGAAGCGATGGTCAAGCGCGCGGCCATCGCGTCCGCGCGGCGCACGGTGCTGCTGGCCGATCACACCAAGTTCGGCAACGACCACTTCGCCCGATTCGGTGACCTCGGCGATGTCGACACCCTGATCACCGACACCGGCGTCGATCCTCAGGCGGCCGACGAGATCACCCGGACCGGCGTCAAGGTGGTCACCGTTTGAGGCGAACGGGCGAACGGCTCGCCGGATACCTGATGACCGCGCCGTTCTACGTCCTGTTCGGCGTTTTCGGTCTCTTCCCCTTGCTCTACACCGCCTGGGTGGCGCTGCACCACTGGCATTTGGTCAACGGCGACACCGGGTTCGCCGGGCTCGGTAACTTCACCGTCCTGCTCCAGGACCCGCATTTCTACAACGCGCTCTTCAACACGGTCAGCATCTTCGTCTTGTCGACCGGCCCGCAGTTGCTGGCCGCGCTCGGGCTCGCGGCCCTGCTCGACCGTCCGCTGCGCGCGCGGACCCTGTGGCGGGCCAGTGTGCTGTTGCCCAACGTCGTCTCGGTGGTCGCGGTGGCGCTGGTGTTCAGCCAGCTTTTCGCCGAGGACTACGGCGTCGTCAACTGGGCGCTGGGCCTGGTGGGGCTCGATCCGGTGGACTGGCGGTCGGATCGGCTCGCTTCGCACGTCGCGGTGAGCGTGATGGTGATGTGGCGCTGGACCGGGTACAACGCGCTGCTCTATCTCGCGGCCATGCAGTCCGTGCCGCAGGAGCGTTACGACGCCGCCATGCTCGACGGAGCTTCGCGCTGGCGGACCTTCTGGTCGATCACCGTACCCGCGATCCGGCCGACGATCGCCTTCACCGTCGTCGTCTCGACCATCGGCGGGTTGCAGCTGTTCGCCGAGCCACAGTTGTTCGACGACGCCGGTATCGCCGGGACCGGCGGTGCCGACCGGCAGTTCCAGACGCTCGCCATGTACCTGTACGAGAAGGGGTTCGGCGAGTTCGACGCCGGATACGCGGCGGCCATCGCGTGGCTGCTCTTCCTGTTCTCGGCGGGGTTCGCGCTGGTCAACTTCTCGCTCGTGCGCCGCATGCGGGGCGGTGAGTGACCGTGGCGGCGAGGGAACGGACCGGGTTCGTCGTCTACGGGCTGCTGCTCGCCGTCGGCATCGCTTCGATCTTCCCGCTGTACTGGTCGTTCGTGGTGTCCTCCAAGGACAATTCCGCGCTCGGCGAGACCACCCCGCCGCTGCTGCCGGGCGGCAACCTGATCGAGAACGTGGGCAGGGTCTTCGAGACGGTCGATTTCTGGCTGGCGATGCAGAACTCGCTGATCGTCGCCGGCACGGTGACCGTGTCGAACGTCCTGCTGTCCAGCATGGCCGGATTCGCCTTCGCTCGCCTGCGATTTCCCGGCCGCGACTCGCTTTTCCTGGTCGTCATCGGCACCGCCATGGTGCCCGCCCAGCTCGGGGTCATCCCGCTGTACCTGGTGGTCGGCGAACTCGGCTGGTACGGGCGGCTGGAGGCGGTGATCGTGCCGGGACTGGTCGGCGCCTTCAGCGTGTTCTGGATGCGGCAGGCGTGCGAGGAGGCGATCCCGGGTGAACTGCTCGACGCCGGGCGCGTCGACGGCTGTTCGACGGCGCGGCTGTTCTGGAACGTCGCCATGCCCGCCATCCGCCCTCAGGCCGCGGTGCTCGCCATGCTGACGTTCATGACCGCGTGGAACGACTTCTTCTGGCCGCTGGTCGTACTCGACCCCAACGCGCACCCGACCGTCCAGGTGGCACTGTCGCGGCTGGCCAGCGGCTACTTCACCGACTACTCACTGATGCTCACCGCGGCCACGATCGGGGTGCTGCCCGTCATCGTGGCGTTCATCCTGCTGGCCAGGAAGGTGGTCGACGGCGTCATGCGTGGCGCGCTACGGGGCTGAGACGGCCGTGGCGCTCAGCGCTGACCAGGGTCTCGACAAGTCGAGGTTTGCGGGTCAGCGCCGCTGTTCCCCACTTGGCTCGCGCCGGGGTTCCTTGGGAAGGCGTGCCCCTGAACCAACGGTCCGTTCAAGCACTTCAGGGATTCGTGACCGGACCGATCAGCCAAGCCCGTTGCGCGCCACCACGTCCGCGTAGAACCGGGCGCTGTCCTTGAGCACCCGTTCCTGCGTGCCGAAGTCGACGTGCACGAGGCCGAATCGCTGCGTGTACCCCATGGCCCACTCGAAATTGTCCAGCAACGACCAGGCCATGTAACCGCGGACGTCGGCGCCGCGTTCGATCGCGTCGTGCACGGCGCCGAGGTGCTCGGCGAAGTACCGCACGCGTTCCTCGTCGTGCACGCGCCCGTCCACGACCTCGTCCTCGAAGGCGGCACCGTTCTCGGCGATCACGAGTGGCAGTCCAGGGCAGTGATCACGCAACCACAGCAACAGATCGGTGAACGACTCCGGCCGTTGCTCCCAGCCCAGCGAGGTCACCGCACCGCGCGGCGGGATGACGTCCATACCGCGCAGACCCGGCAGCGGGCAGTTGCTGTCGGCCTCGGGGTCGCCGAGCGGGACAGCGCGGGCGGGCGCGTAGTAGTTGACGCCCAGTACGTCCAACGGCTGCGCGATGAGTTCCAGGTCACCGTCGGCGATCGCCGGTTCGAGCGTGCCGAGATGCGCGAGATCCGCCAGCAACTCGGGTGGATAGCCCCGGCCCAGCAGCGGGTCGAGGAAAAACCTGTTGTGCAGGAAGTCGAATTTGCGCGCGGCCTCGCGGTGCGCGGCATCGTCCACATCGGTCAGCACCGGGGCGAAGTTGAGCACGATGGACACTTCCTGCTCGCCACCGCTCGCCCGCAACGCCTGCGCGGCCTTCCCATGCGCGAGCAGGAGATTGTGCCCGGCGACCAGCGCCGCGCCCGCGTCCTGGACCCCCGGCGCGTGCTCGCCGTTGCCGTAGCCGATGAAGGCGGCGCAGAACGGCTCGTTGATCGTGGTCCACTGCCGGACGCGATCGCCGAGTGCTTGGTGGACGGTCAGCGTGTAGTCGGCGAAAAGGCTCGCGAGATCGCGGTTGGGCCAACCGCCTTCGTCTTCCAGCGCCTGCGGCAGATCCCAGTGGTAGAGCGTGACCATCGGGGTGATCCCGTGCTCCAGCACCGTGTCGACAAGGCGATCGTAGAAGGCGAGCCCGCGTGGTTCGATCGTTCGGCCGTCCGGCATGACCCGCGACCACGCGACGGAGAAGCGGTAGTACGGCACGCCCAGGTCGCCCAGCAGGCCGACGTCCTCGCGGTAGCGCCGATAGTGGTCGCAGGCCGGGTCGCCGGTGGCGCCGTCGAGTACCCGGCCGGGGCGCGCGGTGAAGATGTCCCAAATGGACGGTCCTCGGCCGTCCGCCGTCGTCGATCCCTCGATCTGGAAGGCCGCCGTGGCCGTGCCCCACCGGAACCCTGCCGGAAAGCCGCGCGTCACGCCGTCCTCGCTCACTTGGCGGCCGCGGCGCGGCCTTCGGTCGCCGCCTGGGTCCAGGCCTGCTCGATCGATTGCCTTCCTTCCTCGACCCGGCCGAGCGCGTGCCCGTACACGGGCCGCACCTCGCCGTCGCGCAGCCCGCGATAGTTCGGCCGCAGCGCTTCGGCGGACGCGGCAAAGATCTCACCGACCGGCGCGTCGCTGAAGTACTCGCTGGTGTGGGAAAGTACGGCGCCGTCCTGGTAAGCGCCCAGCGCGCTCGGCAGCAGGCCGCTGTCCAGGAAGATCCGTTTCTGCTGTCCGGGCGCGGTGAGCCAGACGGCGAGGTCGTAGGCCTCCTTGCGGTGCTCGCCCTGTTTCGGGACGGTCAGGAACGACCCGCCCCAGTTGCCCGCCTTGCCCGGTACCGAGGTGACGTCCCATTTGCCCGCCAGTTCCGGCCCGCCAGCCTCTTCGATCTGGGTGAGCATCCAGGCGGGACAGGTGATGGCGGCGAACCGGCTCTGCTTGATCGCCACCGTCCACGGCTGGGTGAAGGTGGTGACGGCGGCCGTCTCCTTCTTCAGCGCCATTCCGCCCGCCAGGTCGAAGGCCTTGCGCACGTTGGGATTCGTGTCGGCGATGAACGTGTCGTCCTTGGCGAAGTAGTTCTCCTGTGCCTGGTTGAGCATCGCCGTGTAGACGGTGCCCGCCGAATCGGCGAATTTGACGTCGTCCGGCGCCCTGGAGCTGAACCTCTCACCGGTTTCGGCGAACTTTTCCCAGGTCGGCCACAACGCGGCCACCTGATCGCGGTCGGTCGGCAGCCCGGCTTTCGCGAACAGGTCACGGCGGTAGCAGAGGGCGAGGCTGCCCATGTCGGTACCGAGGCCCATCACGAACTTCCCGCCGTTCGCGGTGCCCTGGTCCCATTTCCAGTCCGGCCAGTTCTCGCGGAGGCCCTGCGCGCCGAAGTCGGACAGATCGGTGAACTTGTCCGTAGATCGACGGAACTTGGGGAGGTACTGCTCCTCGATCGCCACCACGTCCGCGCTGCCACGACCGGCGCCGAGGCCGGTGGCGAGCTGCCGATGGTGCGTCTCGAAGTCGGCGACCCGGCCCTCGACGGTGATCCCCGGATGCGTCTTCTCGTACTCGTCGAAGAGTTTCTCGTAGCCGAATTCGCCGAAGGTGGCGACGGTGAGCTTGATCGGTCCGCCGGATTCGGCCGGTTTTCCCGAACAGCCGGTGAGGAGCAGCGCGAAGGCCGCCAATCCGGCCAGCAGGCGGGTCATGGTTCTCCTCGGTGGTGCGGTGGACTCGGTCAAGCGAGACGCCTCGGCAACTGGTCGACGACGGTCAGCCGGGAATCGGCGTGCAGCTTGGTCAGCACCCGGGACACCAGCGACTGCACCGTCCTCCGCGGCAGGCTCAGCTCCACGGCGATCTCCGGATTGGACATCTTGGCCGCCACCAGTCGGGCGACCCGAAGTTCCAGCGGGGACAGTGCACCGGCGTGCCGGGCCCCCCGCTCGGCTCGGCTCAGCACGCCGTGGCGGCGCAGCCTGTTTTCCGCCCGGCGGATGCTCCAGGCGGCGCCGACCGGCCCGAGGACCTCGCACGCCTCGGTGAGTGACCGAGTGGCCGCTTCGAGGTGACCGGCGCGGCCGAGCAGTTCGGCGGCGTCCTCCAGCGCGGCCGCGAGTTCGATCGGACGGCCGACCTCGCGATAGTGATCGGCCGCGGCCAGCACGCCTTCGGGGTCGCCGTCGACCAGCCCCCGGCACCGGCCGGCGGCCGCGGTGGCCCTGGCGGGCACGGTCTCCTGGCTCGCCTCTTCGGCGCAGACGGCGAGCGCTTGCCGTGCGACGTCGTCGTTCCCGGCCGCGAGCGCGACGCGGACGACGTCGGGCAGCCATTGGTGGCGCAGCATCATCCGGGCGTAGTCGGGACGCAGCACCGGGGCGATCAGCCGCAGCGCGTCGTCGAGCCTGCCGTGCTGTTCGGCGGCCATCGCCTGGGCAGCGAGGTGGAAATCGCAGCTCTCACGCTCGGACGAGTTCGACGGCGAGTGCGCTTCGGCCGCTTCGAGATGCGCGCGGACGGAGAGGCGTTCGTTCCGGTGGCCCGCGATGAGGGCGGCGACCCCGTGCAGCAGCAAGGCGGCGGCGCCCGGCTCGCGCACCCCGTAGAAGGTGATCGCCGGGCCGTCCTCGGTGACCGAGTCCAGTTCGGCCAGTGCTTCGTCCCAGCGGCCGGTCCAGTAGTAGTGCACGGCCGCCGAGACCTGCGGCCCGGTCGGCAGACCGTGGCGCGCCGCCGTCTCGTACCCGGCGTGCAGCGTGGCGTCCGCTTCGTCGAGCCGGTCGAGGTTCTGCAGGGTGAAGAGGCGGTTGTCGAGCAGGTCGAAGCGCAGCGTCGCCAGGTCCGCTTCGTCGCCGGTGGTCTCGATCGCGGCGTCGATCGCGGTCAGCGCCCGGTCGTGCTCGCGGCGGATCGAATGCACGAGCCACAGCGTCTGCTGCGCGTGCGCGGCGGGATAACGTTCGCCCGCCTCGACGGCTTCGGCGTGCAGGCCTCGCGCGATCCGTTCGGTGTCGTCGAGATCGTCGAGGGTGCCGCGCCGGAAGTTGGCGAGCAGTGTCCGGGTGCTGGTGCGCCACAGCTCCGGTATCGACGGGTCGTCCGCGGTGTCGCCGAGTGCCTCGATCGCGCCGGGAGTGTCGCCCCGGCGATACCGCAGGGCGGCGAGGAAATGCCGCATCTGCGCCAGATCCGCCTTGTCACGGACCGTCTTCACCGCCTGTTCCGCCTCGGCCTCCGGGGTCTGTTCGAGCCGGAACAGCACGCGCACCAGCGCGGCGATCAGCGTCTCCCGCTGCTCGCGGGTGGGCACCGTGCTGCCGAGCGCGCCGCGGAGGAGGTCGACCGCGATATGCGGGGCCCGGTTGGACACCGCGATGTGGTTGGCGGTGAGCCAGCCGACCAGCCACGGGTCGACCGGCACCGGCTCGGCCGCCAGCTGCTCGGCGACCCGCTTGATCGGCGCGCCGCCGCGTGCGAGCGACTCGGCGGCGCGCCGGTGCAGTGCGGCGCGGACCGGTTTCGCGATGCCGCCGTAGAGCGCCTGCCGCTGGAACGGGTGATGGAAGGCGAGTTTGTCGCCGGCGTACTCGATCACGCCGGCGGCGGTGGCCGGTTCCAGGCCACGCAGGACCTCCAGCGGGCTCTTGCCCGCCAGCGCGGCGAGGTCCTCGACCGCGAACTCCGCGCCCAGCAGCGAGGCGGTGCGCAGGATCTCGGTCGTGGCCGGGTCGAGGCATTCCAGCGTGCGGCCCACCGCCGCCAGCAGCGACCGCGGCGCGTTCTCGGTGCCGTCCAGCGTCACCTCGGCCACGCCCGCCTTGATCCGCAGCGAACCGGTGCGGACCAGGTCGTGCGCGATTTCCCTGGCGTAGAGCGGGTTTCCGGCCACGCGCCGGACCAGCGGGCGCAGGCTCGGGCCCAGTTCGGCCGCGAGGATCACTTCGAACACGGCGGCGATGTCGTCGTCGGTCAGCACCTCGACCGGCATGATCTCGCCGCCCCTCGCCTCGATGCCGCGTCGCAGCTGGGCCAGGTCCCGGCGGCCGTGCCCGGCGCGGGTGGCGGCGACCAGCAACAGCGGCAGCTGGCGGGTGGCGGCGGCCAGTCGCTGCCACAGCAGCACACTGGCCTCGTCGGCCCAGTGGAGGTCGTCGATCACCAGCACCAGCGGGCCCGCCGCGCAGGTCTCGTCGACCAGCGCCAGCAATTTGTCCACAGTGGACAGAATCGGGTCGGCGGGGCCCCAGTTCCCGTGCGCGGGCTCGGTGTGCAGCTCACCGGCCAGCTTGGCCTTGGCCGGATCCGCCGCTTCGTGGTGCACCCCGAGGCATTCCATGATCACCTGCAGCGGGAACCGTTGCTGGAGTTCGTCGGCCGCGGTCCAGGCGAGCTGGCAGCCGCGCGCCGCTGCGCTCGACAGCCCGGCGATCAGCAGTTCCGACTTGCCGATACCCGGTTCGCCTTCGAGCCACACCGGGCGGCCGCGGCCGGCGAGCACGTCGGTGACGAAGCCGTCCAGCCGTGCGACCTGCCGGGAACGGCCGGGCAGGAACCCTGGGCGGCCGCGTTCGATCGCCTTGGCCACCAGCGGCGGTACGACGCGTACCGGTGCCGGTTTCGATCCGGTGACAGGTTTTTCGGTGCCGTCCAGGATGCGCTGGTGCAGTTCACGCAGCGGGGTGCCGGGCTCGACGCCGAGCTCGTCCCGGAGCACTCGCCTGGCTTCGCGGTAGGCGGTCAGCGCTTCGGTCTGCCGCCCGCTCGCGTGCAGGGCACGCATGAGTGCCTCGTGCAGCGACTCGCGCAACGGATGCCGCTGGATCAGCGCGGTCAGCTCGGCCACCAGTTCACGGTGGTCGCCGAGGCCGAGTAGCGCGGTGGCCCGCAGTTCGGTGGCGGTCAGCTGGAGTTCGGCGAGCCGGACGCGCTCCGCCTCGGCGAACGGGCCGGGAACGCCGGAAAAAGCCTCGCCACGCCAGCGCCCGAGCGCGGTGGTGAGCCGCGCGGCCGCACCCCGCTGATCCGCGTGGGCCAGCAGCTTCCTCGCGTCGGCGGCGTCCTGTTCGAACCGGCGGACATCGAGCGCTTCACGGTCCAGCCGCAGCACATAGCTCGATCCGGACGAACGCAGCACCTCGTGCGCGGCGCCACCCGCCTTGCGGATCGCCCCGCGCAGACCGGAGACGTAGGTGTGGACACTGCCGGTGGCGCTGGCCGGCGCCGATCCACCCCAGACGTCGGCGATCAGTTCGCCGAGGGAGATCGCCTGGCCGCAGCGTGCCGCCAGGGTGGCGAAGACCGCGCGCTGGCGGGCGGGCCCGAGCTTCAGCTCGACGTCTCCGAGCCAGGCACGAGGCGGCCCGAGCAGCTCGACGCGCAGGCCGTTCGTCACGCCGGCTCCATTCTGTGTCCCCGCAGTTTAGGACGTTCGAGTGTCGGCTCGGTTGCGCACCCGGTCGGTCGGCTCAGCGAAGACGCAGAGCTGGTCAAGCGGGTCGTGAGTGGCGATTCGAATTCTGACGGACCTGTATTCGCCTGCCCACCTCGACCGAGTTGACCAAGGTCCGAGGCTCGGCGCCGTCGGGCTGATCACACATGGGAGAGCAACTACCGGTCCGCCCTGACCCGACTTACCCACTCACGACCACCCCTGGCCGAAGCTTGGCTCAGCCGTCGAGCGCGGCCGCCCACTGATGTCGCGAAAGTGGCTTTCGCGACACCAAGGGGGCCGACAGTAGGTACCCAAGCAACCCCTGACTCCAGCTCGAATCGCCACTCAAGACCACCCCGACCCACCCCTCTTCGGACACTTGACGAGACCAGGCCCGGATCGCCAAGAGCGGCGTTGAACGACAGTCGCGCGACTTCGCCGGAGTCCTCGCGCCCGGCGCAAGGAAGGGGACCTTCATGTACTTCAGGCCAGAGGGCGACCCGCTCGCGCGGTCAACGCCACTCAAACCCCTTGGCTGAAAGGTTCAGCGCAGCGGGCCACGCTGGAAAGGCACCCCGGGACGGGCGAGCGCGTGCAGCGGCGCGCACCAGGGCTGCGCGGCTCCCCCTGTGCGGGTGGCCTGCCAGGAAGCCTCCGTGCCCGCCTCGGGCAACAGGAGCGTGGCGAGCTCCCCGGTCAGGCTCTCCTGCTGGTCCTCGGTGAGATTCCGTTGGTGCGAAAGCAGATGAAGGAGTTCGACCGCGGGCTCGGCGGACAGCGTGCCGACGTTGTCGAGTAGCCACTGTGGGATCCATGCCGCGGTCAGTTCGTCCCCCGCCTGGAGAAGCTGCTCGGCGACGCGATCCGCGGGTGCGCCGGAGCCCGCCAAGGTCTCGGCGATCTCCTGGTGCAGCACGGCGCGGATGGCGGGCGGGGTGTTCGCGGCGAACACCGACCGTTCCAAGGGGACTCGGAACCGCAGGTGGTCTCCCTCGGTTTCCAGCACGCGGGCGGCGAGCGCCTCCTCGACGACCTCGATGAGCGCCCGCGGTTCGCGGCCGGTGACGCCCGCCAGGTCGGCGACTGTGAACGACGAGCCGAGCAGTGCGGCCGAATTCAGCGTTCGCTTGCACGGCAAGGAAAGCGTGGCGAGGTGATCGTCCACCGCGGCGGCGATCCGGCTGTGCGGCGCGGTGCTCGTGTCACGGCCTCCGGCGAACTCGGCGAACAGTTCGCACAGGTATCCGGCGTTGCCGGCGGTGTATTCGGCCGCGAACCCCAGGAACACCTCGCCGGGGTCCCTGGCCAGGGACTCCGCGGCGAGCGCGGCGACGCCCGCACCGTCGAACGGCGGCAGCGAGACGATCTCGCCATCGAGTCGCGAACGGAGGACGTCGAGCGTGCGGCGCCGGGGGAGCGGGCGCGCGGAGCCGATCAGCAGCAGAGGCAGGTGCGCGGTGAGCCGGTGAAGCCGCTGCCAGGCGAGCAGGCTCTCCTCGTCGGCCCAGTGCAGATCTTCGAAGACGAGTACCCGTGGCCCGTCTTCGCACAGCTCGGTGACCGTCTTGTCGAGACTTTCGAGCGCTTCGCCGCCGAGGCAGTCGGCGATGAGGCTGAGCGGGACCGCACTGGTCAGTTCGTCGGCTTCAACCCAGCTCGTCCGGTTTCTCGCCGTGGCGAGAGCCTCCGCCAGCAGCGCGCTCTTGCCACTGCCGGCCTCGCCGTCCAGCCACACCGTCCCGCCGCGGCCTTCGTCCATCAGGGTGGACAGGTGCCGTCGCAGGCGGCCCAGTTCGAACTCGCGGCCGACGAAGGCGGACGGCCGTTCGGGCAGGGCCGGCGTCGGCCGGTGGCGTCCCGGCTGGTCCTGGTGGTGCAGCGAGGGGTCGCCGTCCAGGACCCGCTGTCGTAAAGCCAGCAGTTCCTGGCCGGGTTCGAGGCCGGACTGCTCGATGATCGTCTCGCGGGCGCGGTCGACCGCGGCCAGAGCCTCGGCTTGCCTGCCGGACCGGAACAACGCGGTGACCAGCATCCGGTGCGGCCCTTCGCGCAACGGATGGCGCTCGACCAGCATGGCGAGCTCGCCGACGAGTTCGCGGTTGCCGCCCAGGTGCAGCGCGACCTCGGCCCGGCGTTCGAGCGCGCTCATCCGCAGTTCGTTCAGCCGGGCGCGCTGGGTTTCGGCGAACGGGCCGGGCATCCCGTTCAGCGCGGAACCCCGCCATTGCTCGAGCGCGGAGCGCAGCGACTCCAGTTCCCGCTGGTGCGCACCGGCGAGCCGGTGTGTGCGGGCCCGTTCCAATTCGGCTTCGAAGACGTAAACGTCCACCTGCTGCCTCGGCAGGTCGAGGCGGTAGCCCGCACGGGTGGCGACGAGCGGCTCGCCCACGGGCTCCAGCGCGCGGCGCAGCGCGGAGATGTAGGTGTAGACGATGCCGGTGGCGCTGTCCGGGGGCCGCTCGCCCCAGACGGCGTCGATGATCTCCTCGCGTGAGACGAACCGGCCGGCGTGAAGGGCGAGCGTGGCGAACACCGCTTGCCGCTGAGCGGGGCCCAGGGGGATCTCGCCGGCGCTGTGCCAGGCGGGGGATCCGCCCAGCAGTCGCACCGTCAGCGAGGGAACCTCGTCCATGACCTGCCGCCTGTGCGTCCGACTTCGAAAGAGCGTACCGCCCGGCGAAAACCCTAGTGGCGCCGTTGTGGGGTTCGCAATCAATCGGGCAGCCGACGTGTGGGTTTCGTCTGCCGGTCCTGAGACACGCCGCGTTTCGCCAGGACACCGCGGTTCCGGCCGCGAACGGGGTCGAGTTGGTTGCCCGTTCATATGGGTTTCAGGATGCGGACAGGTGAGGGGCGACAGGGCAGACCCCGGCGTTCTCGGGGGCAGCGTGCCGTCCGGCCATGGTAGATGCCATGCGTGGCTGTGCATGCTGGGTCGGTGAGCCAGGATCAGGAGCGATTCGCCGGGGATGTCCTGCTCGGCCTCGCCCTTAACGGCAGGTTGGTGCTCGACGCCGACGAGGCCGAAGCACGCGTCGCCGAGCTTCGGCGGACGCTGGCCTACGGGTACGCCCTGCTCGCCGACCCGGACTACACCGGGCCCGAGGACAGGCTCCGTGAAATCCTGGACGAGCTTCCCAAGTACGTGGAGGCGTTTCAGCAGGCCACGAAGTCCTTCACGCCTCGTTGAGAACTCGTGGAGAGTTCGTGAAGAGCTTCTTCGCAGACTGTGTCCCATCCGACTGGGGCGGCGGATCAAGCGGAGGGGACGAACGTGGACACGGAAACCCGACAGATCACCGTGGCGGTGCACGCGCCCGATCCGATCACCACTGCCGGCCTGGCCAGTCAGCTGGGCACGCAGCTGGGGATCGAGATCCGGGACTGGGAGCAGCGCGCCGAGACCGAGGTGCTGGTGTTCGCCGCCGAGTGGCTGACACCGGAGATCGTGCTGTGGCTGCGGCGGCTGGCCGCCGAGGACGGCAAGCCGGTGGTGCTCGTGGTGAGCCAGATCGGCGAGGCGGAACTGGTGCCCGCCATCGAATGCCGGGTGGTGGCGGTACTGCCGCGCTCCGCGACGACCGGCGAGCGGCTGGCACACGCGGTCCGCGCGGCGGCCTCCGGCGGCGGTGTGCTCCCGCCGAGCCTGCTCGGCGAACTGCTCAAACACGTCGAACGGCTGCAACGTGAGGTGCTCGACCCGATGGGCGTCAACACCGCCGGGCTCACCACCCGGGAGATCGACGTGCTGCGCCTGATGGCCGACGGGAAGGACACCGTCGAAATCGCCGGTGAACTCAGCTACTCGGAGCGCAGCGTCAAGCACATCATCCAGGGCATCACCGGACGCCTGAACCTGCGGAACCGGCCGCACGCCGTCGCCTACGCGGTGCGGGCCGGGGTCATCTAGAGTCGCGTGATCCTGCAGGTCTTACCCGTGATCAGACGGCGATCTCCGGAGATCGCCGTCCAATCACGCGTAACCGCCGTCTGATCACGCGAGATCGCCGTCTGATCACGCGAGATCGCCGTCCGACGAACGAAACCCAACGTCAAGCAAGCAGGATCACGCGACACTAGCCCGTCGGAATGGCGACGCCCCTGTGCCGAACACCGAACTCACGTGCTCAAACGCGGACTCGCGTGCTTGGACGGACAGCCGCGAGTTCCGCCTTCAAGCACGTGAGTTCGGCCTCAGATCAGGCCGGCGCGGATGGCGGCGGCCACCGCCTGTGCCCGGTTCCGCAGCTCCAGCCGCCGCTGGACCCGGTACAGGATGTTCTTGATGGTGCGCCGGGAATAGCCCATCGCCGCGCCGATCTCCGCGGTCTCCCTGCCCTCCGCGATCAGCCGCAACACGCGGAGCTCGCGTTCGTGGAACAGTGAAATCCCGTCCGCCGAGACGTCGTACCCGGCGGCCAGCCCCTCCGGGGAGGTCGCGACCGCCGTCCGCGCGGCCAGCACCTCCGCGATGAGCCGCGCCGCTCCGGCCTCCCGGTGCGGTAGCAGACAGCGCACCCCGGCTGTCGCGGCCGCGTGGTGGCCCGCCGGTGGCAGCGGCCCGGCGATCAGCACGCCGGGCAGGGCGCCTTGTTCGGCCACTGCTCGCCGGAGCACCGGGAGTTCGTGTTCGACCGGGTCCTCGGCGACCACCAGTACGTCCGCGCCCCGGACGCCGGACGGCACCACCTCGAGCATCGCGGCGGGCGACAGCATGCCGACCAGCCCCGCCAGGGTGACCGGGTCGGCCGAGTAGACGGCCACCCGGACGTGCCGCGCGTTCACGAGACGTATCGCTCGTTCTCGGCGACCGTCTCCTGACGGCCGTCGGGGGGCTCGATCCCGTTCTCCCGCATCAGGTTCCGCAGCCGTGCACGGTACCGGGGCGCGTCCGTCGAGCCGAGCACTTCGTATACCTCGGTGAGCACCGCGGGATCCGTCGCGCCGTGCCGCACCAGGCGTTCGGCGGCGACGGCCAGTTCGAGCGGCTGCGCGCGTTCGCGGGCCAGCCACAGGCATTCGACGGCGGGCTCCTCGCCGAGGCAGGCCCGGATCAGGTGGCGATGCAGCAGCACCCGTCCGGTCGGCATCGCGGAAGCGAGGTCCTCCAGCGCGTCGAGTGCCTTCTTCGCCCCGGCCCGGTCGTTCGCCCGCAACGCCAGTTCGGCGAGGTCGGCCCAGGCGATGTCCGTGCCGACGGCGAGTCCGCGGGTGGCCGCGTGCAGGCGGTCGGCGGCGCGGCCGGTTTCACCCGAGGCGATGTCGATCCTGGCCGCCGCGACGTCGAGCAGGTGCGCCAGCGTCGGTTCCGTGGCGCGGCCGGCGGCCAGCAGGTCCCTGGCCGCGGTGAATCGTCCCTGCGACAGCAGGACCGTCACGGTCGACAGGTGCATCGCGGCCGATCCGATGTCGTAGCCGCGCCGTGAACGGTCGGCCACGCCGCGGTGGGCGAAGTAGACCGCGCGGGAGGAATCGCCGCGCATGGCCGCGAGCATCGAACGTTCGCTGTCCCGCAGTCCGGTTTCGGGGAAGTCCTCGTCGGACAGCAGCCTTTCCGCGCGCGCCCGTTCGCCGAGCACCAGCAGCGCGGTGACGTACGAGGTGGTCTGGTCGTCCCGGTGCCGCCTCGCCGTCCTCAACGGCCATCGCTCGCGTTCGGTCAGGTTCGCACCGAACCGCGCGGAGCGGCCCGCCCAGAGTTCGGCCAGACCACCGAAGAGTTCGCCCAGCATCGCGGAAACCGTCGATTCGGTGCGCCACGAATCGTTCCCCGCCAGCAGTGCCGCCGCTTCGCCCCACCTGTCGAGCAGGCTCAGCGCGATCGCGCTCGACGCCACCGACCAGTCCGGCGGGTTCGTGGCGATCCTCGCCAGTTCGGCCGTGTCGCCGGAGTCGTGCAGCGCGCGGACGACGCTCGACTGGGCTTCCTGCACGGCGTCGGCGGAAAGGCACGCCAGGATCTGCTCGGTCACCTCGTCCACGTCTGACATCTTGAGGCGGACCGAGCGTCCGCGATGTGCCGTCCGGCGGGTTCTGGCCCGTAGGGACGGTGGGTCCGCCCGAAAGCCGCGACCGGATGTGCGCCGCGCGGGACGGGCGCGATCCGGTGCGGCGCCGCCCCAGGAGGGTGATGGGACGGCACCGAATCCAGGACTGCACCGGCGCCGCACGGCCGCATGGGGTGGCGGACGCGCCGGCGCCGCGACCGGGCAGGGCATGAGCCCCTGGTCCGTCACCGGCCGCATCACCGACGCTAGCGTGGTTCGGCGCCGGTGCGGCGGATTTCGGACCGCAAGGTCCTCGGCACTGACCGAAAGGGCAGCGCGGGCGTCAGGGAAGCTCCCGCATCGCGGTACCGAAGAGAAGACATTCCGGTGACGTGCCAGGTACCGCCCACACCTCGCGATCGCCCTTCAGCCGAGTGGCGCCTTCGCCCCTGCCGATCGGGCTGGAATCCCCAGGATTCGAGGATTCGCCGGGCGGGCGAGTCGAACAGGACGCACCGATCGTCATCGGTCACCCGGAGCAGGGCACTGAAGGAAACCCGTACCGGGGGGGGCGTCAGGCCGCGAGTGGTCCGAAGACGAGGGTGCCCGGCGCCTCGGCGTCGTCACCCGCCCAGAATTCCAGCCACAGCGCGGCGAACTCGTTCCGGGACAGCATTCCGTCGCCGTCGGAGTCCAGCACCGGGAACGTGGCGTCGGTGTCGGTGGGGCGGCCGTTCCAGACCTCGATCAGCTGGCGGTACTCCACCGCGGAGATCAGGCCGTCCCGGTTCTCGTCGATCGCGTCGAACATCGCGTCGGCGGTCGCGGTCACGGCCTCGGGCGTGTCCGGCAGCTTGTCCACCACCAGCAGGACTTCGTCGAGGGTGACCTTGTTGTCACGGTTCAGGTCCGACGTCGTGAGCAAGGTCGTCCACCAGCTCAGCATGATGCCGGTCAGGCGCTGCTCGTCACCGGGCCCGCGCACTCCCGCCCAGCGTTCGGCCAAGGCTTGAAAGTCTTGCTCCTGCAGGAAACCGTCGCCGTCGAGGTCCATCGCAGCGAAGACACCCGAGATCTTGCGCCGCTGCAAGTCGCTTGCCATGCGTCCGAACGATAGGACCGGATGCCCTAGCGCACATCGGCCATTCAGGGCCACGGCGGACCACGATCGGGGGACGGCCGGGATCATCTCCCGGCGAGCGCCCTGAGGATCTTGCCCAGCGCGGACTGCGCCACCGCCGAGGTGTACGGGCCGACGGCGACCAGCGAGGCGATGAGCGCCGAGGCTTCGCCCGGGGTCAGCGAGAGCGGCGGCAGCACGGGCTGCGCGTCGATGCCGTAGCCGCCGCGAGGGCCACGGCGGATGGTGATGGGAACGCCCGCTTCGCGCAGGCGGGTGATGTCGCGTTCGACGGTCCGCAGGCTCACCCCGGTCGCCGTCGCGAGGTCCGCGCCCGCCACCCGGCGCGGCGCCCGCACCCGCAGCAGTTCAATGATCGCGTGCTGCCGTTCGACCAGCGGTGCCGCCTGGTGCAACTGGGTCATCCCCGCGATTCCCCCGGAACCGACCAACCGCTGGCTCATTCCCGCTCTCCTCGAATTCGAATAACCGACCCGCTCTGACGTCTATTGGATCTTAGGCTGATTTTCCCTTCTCATGATCGGATTTCGATGCCTTCACCTTTCGCTTTCCCCGGCGACTTCCGGCGCCTGTGGATCGGTCAGACGATCAGCGCGTTCGGCGACAAGGTTTCACGGATAGCGTTGCCGACGGTCGCCCTGCTCGGTCTCGGCGGGACAGCCTGGGATGTCGGACTGCTGGCCGCGCTGCGGTTCGTGCCGTTCGTGCTGATCGGTTCGGTGGCCGGGGTGTGGGTCGACCGGCTCTCACACCGCGGCACGATGATCTGGGCCGACGTCGGCAGGCTGGTGGCGATGGGGTCGATCCCGGTCGTGTCCCTGTTCGGCGTGCTCACACTCGGCCAGTTGTTCGTGGTCGCCGGGGTCGGCGTTCTGACGGTCTTCTTCGAAGTCGCCGCCCAGTCCTGTCTGCCGGTGCTCGCCGGACCGGACGGGATCGTGGCGGGCAACGAACGGCTGCAGACCTCTCGCGCGGTCGCCGAGGTCGGTGGCGCGGCCGCCGCGGGCGGGCTGATGCAGATCCTCGGCGCCGCGCTCACGATCCTGGCCGACGCCCTGTCCTTCCTCGCTTCGCTGGTGTCACTGCTGCTGATGCGGCACCGCGAGTCGCCCGTCGTCAAGCCGGAGAAACCGCGGTCGGCGCTGGCGGAGGCCAGGGAGGGGCTGGCGGTGTCGCTGTCCGACACCCGGCTGCGCAATCTGATGTTCGCGAGCACGACGGTGAATCTCGGCGTTGCGACGGCGAACGCACTCGTGCTGGTCTTCGCCTACGACCAGGGAAAGCTGAGCCCGGGTGCCGTCGGCCTCGCGTTCGCGATCGGCACGGTGGGCCTCATCCTGGGCGCGGTGTCGTCCGGCGCGATCGCCGGCAGGCTTACCCTCGGCCGGACGTTGGCGACTTCGATCCTGCTGACCGGCCTGGGCTTCCTGCTGTTACCCGTAGGCGGGCAAGGCGCCACGCTGACCATGTTGATCGTGAGTCAGTTCCTCATCGGTTTCGCCGACTCGGTCTTCAATATCCACGTGCTCAGCCTGGTCCAGCGCATTACGCCGCCGGAGATGATGGGCCGCGTCAACGGTACCGCGCTCTCGGTGGTCTACGGCACCGGAACACTCGGTGGCCTGGCCGCCGGCTTCGTCGGCACGGTCTTCGGGATCTTGCCAGGACTGGTGGCGTCGGCCGGAATCATCTGCTGCGGCGCGGTGTTCGTCCTCGTCAACCCCTTGCGGACGATTCGGGACGGAGCGGACGAGGAGGTGCGCCGACCGGAGCGGGGGAGCGTCACCAGGGATGGGGCACGCCGAACAGCTTGTTGATCAGCACGGCGAGCGGTGCGATGAACACGACGCCCATGAGAAATTCGATTACTCCTTTTCGCCGGGTGGTCGAAATGGGCTCCGATGCGAATTCGTGGAGTCGGTCAGGTGTACCGCGCGGATTCGGGACCGCCGCCCGATGAACAGGGTCGAAGGTATGTATAACGCCCTATGCGGGCGGACGTCTGCCTGGCGGCACCCCGTGTCCACCGGCAAGATGGACAGGTGACGGAATCTGGGGCCAGGAGCGACGAGGAGTTCCGCGATCAGGTGCCGGCCGAACCCGGACGGCTCGTCGGGCTCCGGAAACAGCTGACGGCGTGGCTCACCGGCCTCGGCCTGGACGGGGAGCGGCGGGAGGACATCGTCCTGGCGAGCAACGAGGCGCTGGTCAACTCCGCCGAACACGCCTACCGGGACGGCCTGGACGGCGTCATCGACATCCACGCCACCTCGAACCGGGACGGGATCAAGATCGTCGTCACCGACTACGGGAACTGGAAGCCCGCGAACCCCGCCGACACGATCCGCGGCCGAGGCCTGGTGCTGATCGCTCGGTTGGCGGATCACTCCGACTACCGGTACCGGGGCGACGGCACCACGGTGACCATGACCTGGACGACCGACCTTCCGGGAGGAGACAGATGACCGCCGAGATCGAGCGGGCCGCGCACGCCTACTGTCCCGTGTGCACTCCGGATCCCGGCCGTGGTGACCTGGTCACCGCGCTCTGCGGGGCCACCCGTCCCTACTGGGGCCGACGCGAGCGGCCGGTGAACAACTGTCCAGCGTGTGAAGCCTTCGCCGCGAACGCGGTCTACCCGTGCGGCCACACCGGTAGCGAGCGATAAGGGCTTGATCGTTAATTTCCGTGGCGTTCGGGGTACTAGGTGTTCGCGAGATCCCCGACGGTCCGCAGAGAACAGGGAGGTCCCCGTGCCCACCGATCAGGCTTCTTCCGTGGTCGCCAAGGTCCTGTCCCTGGACGTCGTCGACGACCTGACCGACCTGGCGCGGGTACGGGCCTGGGCGCGTGCGGAACTGCGGGACCTCGCCGGAGAGGACCTTGCGGACACCATCCTGGTTCTGGACGAACTGGTGTCCAACGCCTTGCGGCACGGGAAGGGGTCGCGGCGGGTGCGCCTGCTGCGGCAACCCGGCCGGCTGCGCATCGAGGTCGACGACTCCGGCAGGACACCCGCCGTCCCGCGTCCGCCCTCGGACAACGGTGGACGCGGCTTGGCTCTCATCGACGCCTGCGCGGCGACGTGGGGTCAGGATCCGCGCGACGACGGCAAGACCGTGTGGGCCGAGCTCCGCGTGGCTTGACGAACTCAAACGTGTCCGTTGCCACGTCGAGCAGGTCGTTTCGAGATCGATCCGGCGGGTACCCAGAAGTAGCGGACGACAACGAATGGAGGCCTGATGAACGACAAAGCCGAGAACAAGGTCGAAGAAGTCAAGGGCAAGGCCAAGGAAGCGGTCGGAAACGCCACGGACAACGAGCAGTGGCAGGCCGAAGGCAAGGCTGAGCAGGGCAAGGCCAACGTCAAGCAGGCCGGTGAGAAGCTCAAGGACGCCGTGAAGGGCGTTCGGGACTGACCTCGTGGTCAAAAAGGGTCCGCCTTCGGGCGGGCCCTTTTCTGCGTGCGGAGACCCGGCGGCCACCCGGGTTTCGCCTTGAGCGGAACGACCCGCGCGGGCTCCGGCCCGCTGTCAGGATGGCCGTATGGCCGACATTCTCCCTTTCCAGCAGAGGCGCGCGGATCCCGAGCCGGAACCGCTGTGGCGTGACGTGCTGGGCCAGAGCCTGCGCGCGGCGAGGGAGGAACAGGGCGGCCGCCTCATCGACATCGCGGAACGCGCCGGCATCTCGCCGCAGTACCTCTCGGAGATCGAGCGCGGCCGCAAAGAGCCGTCCAGCGAGATGATCGCCGCGGTCACTGGTGCGCTCGGGATCGATTTCGCGGATCTGCTCTTCGGTATCGCGGGAACGGTCCGGCGGGGCGGCAGCACGGGTCTCGCGGTCGGCCGTCGTCCGGCGGGACCCGTGCTCATGGCCGCCTAGTCCCGACTGTCGAGCACGCTGTCCGCGAGCCCGTAGGCGACGGCGCCCGCCGCGTCGAACACGCGGTCCCGGTCGGTGTCGTGCCGGAGATCCGAGACGGCGCGGCCGGTGTGCGAGGACAGGATCTCCTCGAGCTGCGTCCGCACTCGCACCACCTCGTCGGCCTGGAGGATGAGGTCCGGGATGGTGCCGCGGCCCTGAGCCGCCGGCTGGTGCAGCACCACCCGGGTGTGGGGCAGCACGAACCGGCGCCCTGCCTCGCCCGCGGCCAGCAGGATCGCGCCCGCCGCGACGGCCTGGCCGACACAGGTCGTCGCCACCGGCGCCTTGATGAAGCGCATGGTGTCGTACAGCGCGAGCATCGCGGACGGGTCGCCGCCCTCGCTGTTGATGTAAAGGTTGATCTCCTGCTCCGGGTTGTCCGCCTCCAGGTAGAGCAGCTGGGTGATCAACGCGTTCGCCACACCGGAGTCGATCGCGGTCCCGAGGTAGATGATCCGCTCCGACAGCAGATGCGAGTAGACGTCCATGATCCGCTCGCCGGCGGGACTGCGGGAGATGACGTTGGGGATGGTGTAGGTGCTCATGCGCCGACAGTCCTTTCCGAGCCGAGGCCGAGTTTGTGGGTGCGCACGGGGACGACCTGGTCGAGGCTTTCGACGATGTGGTCGATGAACCCGTATTCGCGCGCCTGGTCCGTGGTGAACCAGCGATCGTGCAGGGAGTCGGCGAAGATCCGCTCGATGGGCTGCCCGGTGTCGTCGGAAATCAGGCCGAGCACCGTGTCCCGCGTGTAGCGCAGGTCGTCCGCCTGCACCTCCACCTCGACGGCCGAGCCGCCGATGCCCGCCGAACCCTGGTGCATCAGGATCCGCGCGTGCGGCAGGGCGAACCGTTTACCCTTGGCCCCCGCCGACAGCAGGAACTGCCCGGCACTGCACGCCAGTCCCAGCGCGAGGGTGGCGACGTCGCACGGCACGAGCCGCATCACGTCGCGGATGGCGAGCATCGAGGGGACCGAACCACCCGGCGAGTGGATCCACAAGGCGATGTCTTTGCGGGGATCCTCGCTCGCCAGCGACAGCAGCTGGGTGGTGAGCACCGTCCCGTTGTCGTCGTCGAGCGCGCCGTCGAGGACCAGCACGCGCTGGCTGAAGAACCGTTCCCGGAGGCGTTGGTCGAAGAGTGGTTGCTTCTCGTAGTCGCTCATGCCCCGACCCTGCCGCCGGGGACCCGCCGTCCGCCGGTTTCTCTGCTGTGAGCGGATCAGCCCACAGCAGGACGCCGGGCCGGGACGAACCAGACGGCGAGCGTCAGGACGACGACGGAGGCGAGGGCGACGAGATCGAGGGTGAGACCCGGTTGCAGCGCGCGGGCGAAGTACTCCTGCTCGTCGTCGGTCGCGTTCAGCAGAAGCACGCTGAGCAGCGTCAACCCGGCGGAAACGCTGATCATGACCTGCCCGGGGCGGACCCTGGCGAGCAGGAGCGCACCGCCGGCCACCGAAAGCACCCCGGCAAGGACGATGCCGACACGGGCGATCAGGAGCGGCGGGTACAGCAGGTCGAACAGGTAGTACACCCGGTGGATCAGCATCGCGTCGCCCAGCAGGAAGAAACCGAGCAGCATCCCAGCCACCCCCGCCAGGATCGCGAACACGGAAGGCATGGTCAGGCCGGGTGCGGGCCGCGGTGGCACGGGCAGGACGGGCACCGGATGATCGGTGACCCGCGCCAGTAGCGGCCGCGCCTGGTCCGGGAGCATCCGCGCGCGCGGTGATTTCGCCAGCAGGCCCTTGATGAGCGCGGCCAGCGGTCCGTGGGTCCGGACCGGCCGTGGCTCATCGTTGATCACCGCATACAGCGTCGCCGCGAAGTTCTCCCGGTGGAAGGGATTCCCGCCCTCGCTCACGCTGAGCAGCGTCACTCCGAGCGACCAGAGGTCGGAGTGAGGAGTGGCTTCGTGCCCCGCGATCCTTTCGGGGGCGAGGAAAGCCGGTGAACCGGTCGGGTCGAGCCCGAAGCCGGTCAGTTTCACCGTGCCGTCCTGGCGCACCAGGATGTTCGCGGGCCGCACGTCACCGTGCACGATTCCCGCCGTATGCGCGGCTTCCAGCGCGCCGAGCACCTGACCGCCGATACCGGCCAGCGCACTCGGGGACAGCGTGCCGAGGTCCCGCAGAGGCCGACCCTCCGGGAGTTCCGTCACTAAGAAGGCCGCCCCGTCCTCCGCCTCCGCCACGTCGTGGACGGTTGTCGCCGAAGGATGATTCAGGGCGACGAGAGCTTCGCGGCGGAGCTGTTCGAAGGCCGCGGCCGATGGCAACGCCCTGAGCGCGACCTGACGACCATTCGACTCGTCCTCAGCTCGCCACAGCACGGCCGTCCCGTCGCGACCCAGCTCTTCGAGCAGGGTGTAGCGCCCGGCGATCGTGCGTGAAACTGCCGTCACAGTTCGTCTCCTCGATCCCGCAGTGTCTTCGACGCACGCTAACCGGCGATCATGAAAAACCGATGAAATGGCCGATCATCCATAATGGACGGATTCGGCTGGATATATTCACAGCCATGCTGAGCTTGGCGGCGCTGGTCGCGGACCCGGATCTCGAACTGCGGGTGGTCGTCCCCGGCCGTGACGGGGCACTGGCCGAGCAGGTGCTGTGGGTGCACAACACCGAGCTGCCCGACCCCGCGCCGTACGTGCGCGAGCGCGAAGTCGTGCTGACCAACGGCCTGTGGCTGGACCGCACCGGCCCGGCGGACTTCGTCGAACGGGTGGTCCGCGCGGGAGCGGCGGGGATCATCTTCGGCCTGCGCGTGGAACAACGCGACACTCCGGCGGCGCTCGCCGAGGCGTGCCGGAAAGCCGCGCTGCCCCTGCTGGAGATCTCGATAGCGGTGCCGTTCACGGCGGTCACCCGCGCGGCGGCGGCGATCCAGGCCAGGGGCAGGCAGAACGCGCTGATGTCGCTGGTACGGCGAGGGGACGAGCTGACCTCGGCCTTGTCGAGAGGCGACGGCGCTTCCGGGGTGCTCGCGGTCCTTCGCCGGGAGCACGAGCTTCCACTGGTGGTCGTGGACCGGATGGGTCGCGAGCTGGCGGCGGCCGGTGCCGAGCTGGACGCCGGACAACTGCGCGTCGCGGCGGAGGCCTTGGCCGGTCATCCGCCGCCGTTGGAGGCGGAGCTGGGCGCGGGGACGCGGGCGGCGCTGTTCCTGGTCGGCGCGATCGGCGACGCGGACGCCGTGCTGCTCTGCCTGCGCCCAGCGGCCGAGCTGACGCAGGGGGAGCGGGACGCGCTGGAGCAGACCGCCCGCTACCTCAGCCTGGAGGTGGCCCGGCATCAGGCGGTGCAGGCCATCGAGATGCGGTTCGCCGTCGAGTTGCTGGACATGGTCCTCTCGGGCGCGCAGCGCGTCGCGGAGGTGCCCGGCAGGCTGCGTGCTTTCGGGGTCGATCCGGACGGGCCGCTGACGGTGCTCGCGCTGGCGTTCGCGGGCGACGACGACACCGCGACCCTGCCGGGGATGGCTGAGGCCGTGACGGATTTCCTGCTGGCGGACGGGTTGCCCGCGGTCGTGGCGGCGGGCAGCCGGGACGTCGTGGCGGTGCTGCCATGGCGTTCGGGAACGCAGTCGCCCGCTGCCTTCGCGCCCCGGCTGGCGGCGGCGGTGTCGCATCGGTTCGGCGGCGGGCGCGTCGTGGTCGGGTTGGCCGACCCCGTGTCCGGCGCGGCCGAACTGCGCACGCCGCTGTCGCGCAGCCGCGAAGCCTGCCGCGTGCTCCGCGGCAGGCGCGGCGGGCCGGTGGCGGCGAGTTTCGCCGAACTCGGCAGCTATCGGCTGCTGCTGGAGTCGCACGACGAGCAGTGGTGGCACACTTTCGCCGAGGCCCTGCTCGGCCCGCTGCGCGAGCACGACCGCGCCCGCGACGGCGACCTGGAGACGACCCTGCGGGCGTTTCTCGACCACGACGGCCAGTGGGCGGCCACCGCCGCCGCCCTTTTCGTGCACGTCAACACCTTGCGTAACCGGCTGGCCAAGGTCACCGAGCTGACCGGCCGCGACGTCGGGCGCACCGCGGACCGGGTCGACCTGTTCCTGGCGCTGGAAGCGGCTTCGATGTCGACTGACTAGCTTGAATTGCAACCCGCCCGCAGGTTGGAACTCAAGCTAGTCCGGGTAGACCGCCGGGTCGATCTCCAGGCGTCGCAAGGGTTCCGCGGGCAGAGCCGGGTCGGCCAGCGCCGCGGCCGCCACGTCCCGGCACCGGGCGAACCGGACGTCGCCGAGACCGAGCCCGAACTCGATGAGCGCCCGTACGGCGGCCAGCCGTCCCGGCCTGCCCGACAGGAACGGGTGCAGGCACAGGTTGAACAGGCAGCGGTAGCGGCGCATCGCGTCCAGTTCCGCGCGCCACATCTCCAGTACCCGCACCGGTGAGGTGATCACCGAGCCGATCTGCGGCGCGGGAAGGAACGCGTACTGCTCCCAGTCGTCGAGCGACCAGTGCACCGGCAGCTCGGCGATCCGGCCCGCCTCGGTTTCGATGAGGTACGGCCGGTCGTCGGCCATCAGCGACGAGTCGTAGCTCAGCCCGTACTCGGCCACCAGCCCCGGAGTGTCCCAGGTGGACTCCCAGCCCGCCGCGCGATGCCCGCTGATCTCGATGCCCTGGCTCGCGAAGACCGCCATGCCGCGCTCGAAATCGGCCCGCTGCTCAGCCGCGGTCATCGCGGTCGGCGGCCGGTGGCTGTAGGAGTGGTGGGCCACCTCGTGGCCGCGCTCCACGATCGCGGCGGCAAGGCCGGGCCGCTGTTCGGCGACCCAGCCCGGTACGAAGAACGTCGCCGGTACGGCCAGTTCGTCGAGCAGGTCGAGGATGCGCGGCACCCCGACCCGTGGCCCGTACGCCTGATGCGACATGGTCGACAGGTGCTCGGCGTAGCCCCGGCCTCGCGCGAGGATCGGGGACTCCGCGTCCACGTCGAAGGTCAGGGTCGCCACCGCGGCCGCGCCGCCGTGCCAGCTGGTTTCCGTCACGCTTGCCGACTCTCCCTCCAGCGGCGCGCGTTCGCCACCGTGACCGTCGGGGAGACCATCGCCCGGTCGAATTCTTCCAGGGGTTCCGCCGCGGCGACGCGGGCGGGCAGATCGGGGTTGGCCAGCGCGCCGTGGCCGAGTGAAAGCAGGTCGGCGTGCCCGCCGGCGAGCACCTCGTGCGCCTGGGTGAGGTCGTGCATCCCGCCGTTCGCGATCACCGGCAGACCGGTGACCCGCCGGGCGAGGGAGGTGAGCGTGCCACCGCCGGCCAGCCTCGCCGTCTCCAGCCAGTTCCGGCCCTCGCTGGCGATGTGCAGGTAGCCGGCACCCGCCTCGGCGACCGCCGCGAAGATCACCTCGGCGTCGTCGCGGCCGCCGGGCCAGCGGTAGGTGAAGTCGTTGACCTTCGTCTGCGACAGCCGCACCCCGGTCAGCAGATCCGGCACGGCTTCGGCGACGGCGGTCACGACGCGGGCGGTCAGCCGGATCCGGTTGGCGACCGGGCCACCGTATTCGTCGGTGCGCTGATTGGTGTAGTCGGTGAGGAACTGGTCGAGCAGGTAGCCGTTGGCCGCGTGCACCTCGACGCCGTCGAACCCGGCCTGACGGGCGCGTTCGGCCGCCGCCGCGAAGCCTGCGACGACGTCGTCGATCTCGGCGGGGGACAACTCCCGGGGTACGGGCCACGGCCCGGAACCGCCGTACGCGCTCATCTTCTCCCCGCGTGGCTGGACGGCCGACGGGCCGACGGTGTGGTCCTGATGCGGATTTCCCTGGGTGATCGCCCCGGCGTGCATGAGCTGGGCGATCATCCGGCCGCCCGCCGCGCGCACTCCGGCGGTGACGACGCGCCAGCCCGCGACGTGCTCGTCACCCGCGAGGCCCGGCTGGTTGAGATAGCCCTGGCTGGCCGCGGTGTCGGGGTAGGTGCCCTCGCTGAACACCAGGCCGAAGCCGCCGCGGGCGAATTCGGCGTAGTAGTCGGCCATCTCGCCGGTCGGGGTGCCGTCGGGCCGCGCCGAGACGCGGGTCATGGGGGCGACGGCGTAGCGATTGCGCAGCGCCAGGCCGCCGAGTGTGATCGGGGCGAGCGCGGGATGGGCGTGTTCGACGGTGGTGGTCATGACAGGGTTCCTCCATTGTGGACGGTTTCGATGGCGAGCGGGGAGAGTCCGGCGTCGCTGATGCTCACGAGATCCTGCGGGCAGGCGGAGACCACGACCACGCAGTCCAGTTCGGCCCACAGGGTCACCGCGTCGCCGGGCAGGGAAGACGCGGTGAGCCAGCTCAGCCGCCCGTCCTCGCCGACCGGGATTCGCATGAAGACGTTGATCGGCTGTGGGGTCGGACCGGTGAAGCTCAGTCCGGCTCCGGCCAGCGCCTCGCGCAGGTTCTCCGCGCAGGACCGGTGTTTCTGAGCCCCCAGCGCGGCGTACCTTGCCGGGTCGCAGGCCGGGATGAGCATGTCGTGCTCGCCGGGGGAGGTGTCCTCGACCAGGGTCAGGATCGGGCGGCGCCGGTCGGTCACGAAGGACTCGCCGAGGGTGGGGAACAGCCGGTCGATCGCCGCGCGAGTGTGCGCCGCGCTGTGATGCTCGGCCAGTTCGCGTCCGCTGTCCTTGAACGCGAACACGTCACCGACCTGGCCTCCTTCGACGTCGATCACTCGCACGAGGTCACCCGCGGCCACTCGCACGGCCCGGGCGGTCCCCGGCGGTACTTCCGTTCTGGTCATGTCTTCAGCAAACCGGTTCGGGCGGGCTACGTGCCATGGAGGAATCTCTATGATCATGGCTTGCTGATGGAGGTATCGCTATTTGCGGAAACTAGTTTCGACTTTGACCAGTTTCACGAGGAGAGGTTAATGTTCGGCGATGGAAGACGTGGACGCGGCCCGGCTGGACTTCTGGTCGTTCGTGGCGCTGGCCAACCAGCGGCTCGCGCAGGAGTACGGCTTCCGGCACCAGCTGGCGACCGAGGTGCTGCTGACCCTCAATCGGGCCTCCGACCTGGTCACTTATGACCTCGAAGCCGCCGTGCACCGGCCGCGCGGCCGGTCTTGGTCGGCGTTCCGGCTGCTGTTCGTCGTCTGGCTCGCCGGTCCGCTCGAACCGACGAGCGCGGCGCGGCTGACCGGGATGAGCAGGGCGGCGGTGTCGAATCTGGTGAAGTCGCTGGTCGCGGAGGGGATGCTCCACCGGGTCCCGGACGAACGGGACGGCCGGTCCGTACAGCTCTCGCTGGCCGAGGCCGGGCACGAGGAGATGGTCTCGGTCTTCCGTGAGCACAACGAGCGCGAGTTCGGCTGGACGAACGCCTTGACCGAGACCGAGCAGCGCATCCTGGTGATGCTGCTGGGCAAGCTGATCACGAGCCGTGCCGAGTTCGGCACCCGCAGCCGCAAGTAGTCCTCTACTTGCGGTCGGGGGGCTGAAGGGGACTTTCCCCGCATGCGACGAGGGGAAAGCGCCCTTCGCCGCGTCGCATGCGGGGAAAGTCCCCTTCAGCCTCTTTCATGCCCCCGGAGGACCGGACTACGCTGCCCAGCAGTTAGTCAAAGTGTGAACTAAATCGGCGAGGAGGAGACCATGGTGGACGGCGGGCGGATTCCCGCGCTCTTCGCCGGGCTGTGCGACGACGCCGCGGTGTTCCCACCGGGTCTGGCTCCACTGCCGGACGCCGTCGTCGCGCACGACGAGCACGTCGCCGCCTGGTACGCCGGCCTCGTCGGGCCGCTGGTGGTCGCCGCCACGGCACTCGACGACCTCGACGGTGTCCTCGCGGGGCGGGAAGTCCCCTTGCCGGTCTCGGTAACGCTGCCGGGTGGGCCCGCGCAACTCGACGGCGTGCTCAAGGCCGTCGCCGCGCTGCCGGTGAACCTCGACGCGCTCGAAATCGCCGTGCCGGACGGCATGGGACCGGACGAGGTGCTCGCCGCGATTTCCGCCGCCACCGCACCGGTTCACGTCGAAATCCCGCGTGACGACCGGCGCGTCCCGTTGCTGACCGCCCTTTCCGGAACCGGTCACCGCGCGAAGTTCCGCACCGGAGGCGTCCGGGCCGAGCTGTATCCCGACGAGGCCGAACTCGCCGCCGCGGTCCGGGCGGCCGTCGGCGCGGACGTTCCGTTCAAGGCCACCGCCGGGCTGCACCACGCGCTCCGCAACACCGATCCGGAGACCGGCTTCGAACAGCACGGGTTCCTGAACCTGCTGCTCGCCACCGACGCCGTCCTCCACGCCGACGGCGACCCCGAAGCCCTGCTCGCCGAGCGGGACGGTGCTGTCGTCGCCGCGCGCCTGCTGGCACTGGACGCGGACCGGGTCGCCGCCGCCCGCGCGGGCTTCACGTCGTTCGGCACCTGCAGCATCACCGACCCCCTGATCGAGCTGGCCGGACTCGGCCTGCTCGAGACGCCCCGAGGAGAGGCATGACCACGATCGACATCCCCGACGGCTCGTTGTTCGGGATCGAAAACCTGCCCTACGGTGTGTTCTCCGTCGACGGCGATCCCGCCCGCGTCGGCGTGCGTGTCGGTGACTCGGTCCTCGACCTGGCCGCGGCGCTCGACGACGACGTCTTCGCCGCGCCGTCGCTGAACCCGTTCATGGCGCAGGGATACGACCGCTGGGTGGCGGTCCGGGAGCGGATCCGCGAGCTGGTCTCCGGTGAAGTCCCCGACGGTGCGGTGCATCCCGTCGGGCGGGTGACCCTGCACCTGCCGATCGAGGTCGCGGACTACGTCGACTTCTACGCCTCCGAGCACCACGCGTCGAACGTCGGCCGGTTGTTCCGCCCCGACGCGGAACCGTTGCTGCCCAACTGGAAGCACCTCCCGGTCGGCTACCACGGACGGTCCGGCACGGTCCTGGTCTCCGGCACGGACATCGTGCGCCCGAGCGGTCAGCGCAAGGCCCCCGTCGACACGGTGCCGGTGTTCGGGCCGAGCACGCGGCTGGACATCGAGGCGGAACTGGGTTTCGTCGTCGGCACCGGAACCCCGCTGCACACCCCGATCGCCCCGGACGACTTCCCCCGCCACGTTTTCGGCGCGGTCCTGCTCAACGACTGGTCGGCCCGCGACATCCAGGCATGGGAATACGTTCCGCTGGGCCCGCACCTCGGCAAGAGCTTCGCGACTTCGATCTCTCCTTGGGTGGTACCGATCCTGGCACTGGAGGCCGCGCGGATCCCACTGCCGGGCCAGACGGATCCGGTGCCGCTGTCGTACCTGCGTGAGAGCGACCCGTGGGGCCTCGACATCGACCTGGTCGTCGAATGGAACGGCGAGGAGGTCAGCCATCCGCCCTTCCGCGAGATGTACTGGTCGCCCGCCCAGATGCTCGCGCACCTGACGGTCAACGGCGCGTCGTCGCGTACGGGAGACCTGTACGGCTCCGGAACGATTTCCGGACCGGAGAAGCACCAGCGCGGCGCGTTCCTCGAATTGTCTTGGGGTGGCAAGGAACCGCTCACGGTGAAGGGGGAGGAGCGCACCTTCCTGCTGGACGGGGACGAGGTCGTGATCACCGGGACCGCGCCGGGCGCGGGCGGCGGGCGGATCGGGTTCGGCGAGGTCCGGGGCCGCGTGCTGCCGTCCGCGAGTAGGTGACTGGTTGCGGTCTCGGCCGAATCCGGCTCATTCCCGCGGAGCGTCGAAGCGCAATTGCCGGTTGAGCACCGCTCGCGCGACTTCGGTCACCGGAAGCCGGTGACTGAAGGCGTGGGCGCGCAACCGCAGCATGGCGTTTTCCAGACTGATCCGTAGGTCGGTGGCCAGCATCCCCGTGGCCACGTTCACGTCGTCGTAGTGGCCCGCGACGTCGTGCCGAGCCCATCGCGCGTTCGGGTCGCCGCCGTTGCTGTCGGTGAGCAGCGCCGTCGTGGCGATGGTGGCCAGTGCGAGCGCGTCGCCCAGCCCCTCCTGGCCCAGTGTTCCGGGCTCGCGGCGGTAGAGGTCCAGGGTGCCGAGCCGCAGAGCGCCGACTCCCAGCGGGAACGCGAACGCCGCGCCGACTCCGCTCGCCGCTGCCCCGTCGGCGAACCCCGGCCAGCGTTGTTCGCCGCTGACGAGTTCGTCGACCAGCACGGGATCACCGACGGCGAAGGCTTCGACGCCGGGGCCTTCGCCAACCGTGTACTGCAGTTCTTCCAGCGACGTGGCCCACGGGCCGTCCGCGGCCACCAGTTCCTGGTCGTTGTCCCGCAGGCGCAGGGAGACCGCCGAACCGTCGACGTCGAGTTCCCCGACGGCGACCGCGCAGACGACACCCACCCACCCGGTGCCAGGGTCCCGGTCCGCCACCCGTTCGGTGACGAGCCGCCACAGCCGCTTTCGGCGCCGACCGTCCACTGTCGCCACCTCCGTTTCGGGAATCCGGCCCCATCATCACCCACCGGGGCACGAGGTCGCAGAACGGAGCGAGGTGATCACCCGTGCCGAGGGAAGGCGGGTTCGGCGTCGGGAGTCGGGTACGCCGCCAGTCTGTGCGCCAAATCGGCCTCGCCGTCGAACTGGGGCGGCGGTTCCGGTCTCGGCGAGCGTTCGCCCGAGAGCAGGCTTCTGGCGAATTCGGCGACGACCTGAGGCGGTGGGAGCGATTCGGCGGTGAGGTAGCCGGCGACGACGAGGTCCTCACCGGCGTTCGTCTCGATCGTCAACGCCCAGCCATGCCGCTCGGTCCAGAGTAACGCCACATCGCGGTCGGGCCGGTCGGGAAGCCGCCGGTCCAGCGCGAGATACGCGCTCGCGGTCGGCTCGGTCTGCGCGTTGAACGCCTCCCCTTGGAGCCCGAGTTCCTCGCTCACGCGGCGCACATACCGTCGAAGGCCGTGCAAAGCCGCTTCGCCGAAATCCGCTTCCATGCTCGATCTCCACCTCACGCTCGGTGCTCCGTCATCGGACGCCGTCTGCTTGACGCGGCAATGAGGTTCACGCCAACGGGTTACTGGGTGTCCAGAAACCGGCCGGTTCAAACCCGAAGCTGCCGAAGGGTCAGGGCAGTTCGGATTCGAGGCGACGTTGTAGCTCGCTGAGGGTTTCGCGCGCGAGGTCGAGCCTCTCCGGGTCGAGGCCTTCGGTGGTGCGCAACGCGAGCTGGGTGGAGGCCGCCCGCATCCGGTGCGAGGCGGCGCGGCCGGCCGGGGTGACTTCGAGCAGCTTGGCCCGCTGGTGCGCGGGATTGGGCCGATAGCGGGCGAGTTCGTCGTCGACGAGAAGATCCGCGACGCGCTGAACGCTCTGGCGGGTATGGCCGAGCCGGTGGGCGATGGTCCCGACAGGCGCGGCTTCCTGGTCGATCTCGGCGAGGACCTGCCAGCGCGCCAAGCTCTGGCCGGTGGGCCGGGCGATGCCGTTGCCGATCGCCTCGACGACCTTGGTGAGCCTGCCGACCTGGTCGATCAGGGCGGTGTAGGCGTCGCAGACTTGATCACCGACTTTGACAGTATGCTGTCGTATCACTGGCTTACCGGACATGACAGAATGCTGTCATGTGGTGCTTCGGACTTCTATCGGTTGGCCCTCGAGGAGATCGCGGCCAACGCGGTACTCCGCACCACTCGGGGGACGATCGAACAGGCCATCGCGGAGTACGCCGACCTCGATATCGACGAGGTCGACCGGCTCGCCGACATCATCACCTGAACAACCTGCGGGAACCCCCTCACTTGCCCGCTCCCGGAATGCCGTTCGGCGGCGGCGCGTCGCTGGCGGCGGAGTCGTTCGCCTCGATGGGCGCGTCGCCGATGTCGGTCACCAGTACCGGCGTCAGGTCCTTGCCGACACCGCCGTGCAGCTCCACCACCGACATGCCGGAGATGCCCATGTGGCTGTCGCCGGTGTAGCGGAACGGCGCCAAGCCGGGGCCCTCGAACGTCTTGCCGGACTGCCGGATCACCTCGACAATGCGCTCCCGGGTCAGGTCCCGCCCGGCCGCTTGCAGTGCCTGGACGAACGTGTACGCCTGCGCCATCCCGTAGATCCGGTAGTTCGTCAGGTCGCCGCCCTTGCCGTGTGCCTTCCAGACCTTCTGCCAGAGCTTCGTCCACGCGTTGTCCTGGGCGTCGACACCCGGCAGGTACTCGGTGGTGAGGACGCCGTCGATGAGCGACGCGCCGTTGGTCACCTTGCCTTCGGAGAACCGGGCGAGCAGTGAGCCGACGAGCGCGGGGTCGGAACCGACGTTGCTGTAGAACCACTTTGGCTTGAAACCGATCTTGAGCGACGCCAGCTGCGACAGCGCGGTGTAGGACGGGACGTTGAAGCCCAGCACCAGATCCACGCCCGCGGCCTTGAGTTTCGCGATCTGCGGCGCGATGTCCGTGTTGCCCGGCGAGTATTTCGCGACCTCGACGATCTGCTTGTCCAGGAAGCGGCGTGCGCCCTTCTCGCCATCGCGGCCGAAGTCGTCGTCCTGCACGAACAGACCGACCTTGGCGTTCGGCAGGTTCTTCCGCACCCAGTCGCCGATGATCTTGCCTTCGCTCTCGTAGTCCGGCTGCCAGCCGAAGGTGAACGGCGCCTTCTTCGGATCGTTACCCCAGCGCAGCGATCCCGACGACACGAACAGGTCCGGGATCTTCGAGCTGTTCAGGAAATCGACGACGGCGCTGTGCGTCGGCGTGCCGAGGCCGCCGACCATCGCGAAGATCTCCTCCTTGAGCACCAGTTCGTTGGTGACCGCGCTGGTGTTGGTCGGGTTGTACCCGTCGTCCTTCACCACGAACTCGATCTTGCGGCCGTTGATCCCGCCGTTCGCGTTCACGTAGTCGTAGTAGGCCTGGTGCCCGCTGGGGATCTCGCTGTAGCCCGGCGCGGCGACGCCGGTGAGCGGGAAGTGCGCCCCGATCTTGACGGTGGTGTCGGTGACGCCGACGGCCGAGCCCTTCTCCTCACCCTCGGGTCTGCCGCCCGCGCCGCAGGCGGCGGTGACCGTGACGGCGAGGAAGAGGGCCACGATCTTGGTCAAGCGCTTCATGGGCTTTTCCTCCGGTGGATGAGTTTCCGCAGCCCGCCCGCCAGTCCGGCCGGTGCGAGCAGCACGATCAGGACGGTGACCAGGCCGTAGATCAACGGCGCCAGATGCGCGGCCTGGACGTCGGACAGGCCGAGATCCGTTCCCGCGCCGGTCACCAGCGGCGGCAGGAAGGTCAGGAGCGCCGCTCCCGCGAGCGCGCCGACGAGACTGCCCAACCCCCCGAGCACGACCGCGGACACCAGCAGTAGCGACAACGTCAGCGCGAACCCGCTCGGCGCGGCGAGCCGCGCGGACAACGCCATCAGCGCCCCGGCGAGCCCCGCGCAGCCGGCGCTGACCACGAAGGCCTGCACCCGCGTGCGGCCGAGGTCGATCCCGGCCAGTTCGGCGGCCACGTCGCCATCGCGCACGGCCCGCCAGTTGCGGCCGACGCGGCTACCGGAGAGATTCGCCAGCAGCACGAACACGATGAGCACGGCGAGCCAGGAAACGTAGGCGAGATAACGGATCGACGTGAGTTCCTGGCCGGTGACGAAGTACGCGGCGTCCGCGAGCCTGCCGGGGATTTCCGGCAGGCGGACGGCGAGGCCCTGCTCGCCGCCGAGCGATTCGCCGAAGAACAACGGGATCCCAGGTATGGCGACGGCGAGCGCCAGTGTCGCGCCGGCGAGATACGGCCCGTGCAGCCGGGCCGCGGCGACACCTACGAGCGCTCCGACGGCCAAGGTGACCATCACCGCCAGCAGCAAGATCACCGGCAGCGGCAAGGCATCCGCCGACTTCAGCAGCAACGCCGTCGAGTACGCGCCGACAGCCATGAGCGCGCCGTGGCCGAGCGACAGTTGGCCATTCAGTCCCGTCAGGATGGTCAGGCCACCCGCCGCGATCGCGAAGTACGCCATCGCGGTGAACTGCGCGTTGAGGAACGGGCCGGTGTTCTCGAGCACGAGTACGACGACGACCAGCGCGGCGAGGGCGAACAGCAGATGTCTGCGCAGCACGTCAGACCCTCCGTTCGCGGACACTCGCGAACAGCCCGCCGGGTTTGAGCAGCAGCACCACCATGAGGATCGCCAGCGCGGCGAGCGGCACCAGTTCCGAGCCGATGTACCCGCTGACCAGGCTCAGTGACAGGCCGAGCAAGACGCCGCCGACGACCGCGCCCACCGGGCTGTCCAGTCCGCCGAGCACCGCGGCGACGAACCCGTACACGACCACGCCGTCCATATAGGACGGGTGGACGAGCCCGCCACCGGCGATCAGCAGCCCCGAAAGCGAACCGGCGAGAGCGGCCAGCGCCCAGCCGAGCGTGAGCATCCGCCCGACCCGCACTCCCAGCAGGCGTGCCACCTCCTGGTCGAAGGCCGCGGCCCGCATCCGCAGGCCGAGATCGGTGCCACGGAACAACAACACGAGCCCGGTCAGCACCACGCCGACCGCGACGATGGTGAACACGCCGAACCCGGTCAGCGCGATCGTCGTGCCGCCGACCTGGAAACCGGTGAGCCCGAACGGCGCCGGGAACGACCGGTACCGCGAGCCGAACACCAGCGCCGCCAGCGCGTGCAGCACGATGAACAGGCCGAGGGTGAGGATCACGGCGTTGATCTCGGCCTTGCCGGAGACGAACCGGACCACGAACCGTTCCACCACCGCGCCGAGCACCAGTCCCGAGAGCAGGGCGACGGCGAAACCGAGCCAGTACGACCAGCCCGCGTCGATCAGCACCAGCGCGAGATAGGTGGTGATCATCGCCATCGGCGCCTGCGCGAAGTTCACGATCCGCGTCGCCCGCCAGATCAGCACCAGCGCCAGGGCGAACGCGGCGTAGACCACGCCGAGGGTCAGCCCGGTGAGCGTGGTGGTCAGCAGTTGCTGCACGAGGCTCCTTTCAGAATCCGAGGTAGGCGTGCCGCAGGCCGTCGTCCGCGACCAGGGCGGCCGCGTCCCGCCGGACGACGACCTCGCCGAGGTTGAGCACGACGCCGTGGTCGGCGATGGACAGCGCGCTGCGCGCGTTCTGCTCGACCAGCACGACGGCCAGCCCGTCGTCGCGGACGAGACCGCGCAGCAGGTCGAAGATCTGCGCCACGATCCGCGGGGCGAGGCCCAGCGACGGCTCGTCGAGCAGCAGCACTTTCGGCCGGGACAGCAGCGCGCGGCCGATCACCAGCATTTGCCGTTCCCCGCCGGAAAGCACGTGCGCGAGGCCGGTTTTTCGTTCGGCGAGCACCGGGAAGAGGTCGTAGATCCGGCGCAGCCGACGGGGGGTCGCGCGGCTGCCGGAGCCGAGCGCGCCGAGCCGCAGGTTCTCCTCGACCGTCAGTTCGGCCAGTACACCACGGCCCTCGGGGACATGGGCGAGGCCCAGTCCGGGTAGGTCCTCTGTGGGCACTCTGGTGATGTCCTCGCCGTTGAGGGAAACCTTGCCGCTTGTCGGCCGGACGAGTCCGGAGATGGCGCGCAGCAAGGTGGTCTTGCCCGCGCCGTTCGCGCCGAGGACGGCCGTGATCTCGCCTTCGGCGACGGACAGGCTCACGGAATCGAGCGCGCGGACCGGGCCGTAGCTCGCCGAGAGGTGCTCAACGGTCAGCACCGGCCACCTCCTCGCCGAGGTAAGCCGCCTGCACCGCCGGGTCCGCGCGGATCTCGTCCGGGGCGCCGCGGGCGATCACCTTGCCGAAGTCCAGCACCACGATCTCGTCGCACACACTCATCACCAGATCCATGTGATGCTCCACGAGCATCACCGACATGCGGTCGGTCAGGCCGCGGACCAGTTCACCGAGCTCGCCGATCTCGGCCGACGACAGGCCTCCCGCCGGTTCGTCGAGCAGGAGCAGATCCGGTTCGCTGACCAGCGCCCGCGCGAGGGCGACACGTTTCCGGACGGGATAAGGAAGACTGGCGGGATAGCGATGGGCGACGTCGGCGAGGTCGAAGTCTTCGAGTTGCGCCATCGCCCGCTCGGTCAGGGCCTTCTCGTCCCGCGTCCGGCCAACCAGTGACGACCAGAAGCCGCTCCGCGCGTGCCTGTCGGCGCCGACCAAGACGTTGTCCAGCACCGTCATCCGGTCGAAGAGGCCGAGTTCCTGAAGACCGCGGGTGATACCGAGGCCGGCGAGGTGATGCGGGCGCAGCCGCCGCAGTTCGGTGTCGCGCCAGGTCAGTGTGCCGGTGTCCGGCCGGACGAAACCGCACGCCACGTTGAAGAGCGTGGTCTTGCCCGCCCCGTTCGGGCCGATCACCCCGAGCACCTGGCCTGGGGCGACGGTCAGGGAGACGTTGGACAGCGCGACGAGACCACCGAAGGTCACCGAAACGCCGGACATCTCGAAGGTCGACAGGGTCACGCAAGAACTCCTAACGGCGAAAGGGGGTCCCGGCGCGAGGGCGCCGGGACCCGAGGGGCTCACGCGTGCGGGCAGGTGTCCCGGTAGTCGCTGATCGCGCGGTCGTCCGGGGCGGGGCAGAGGAACTGCTCGAAGCGGGTGTCGTTGTCCACGAACCGCTTCAGCCACGAGATCGTGTACTTCGCCATGGTCGTGTTCACCGTGTTCGGGAAGAAGTGGCTCGCGTTGTCCAGTTCCATGTATGCCTTCTCCGCGGCGGCGGGAATGCTGGTGTAGAACGGGATCGAGTGCGAAGCCACCGGCGCGACCGCGTCGGATTCGCCGCCGATGACGAACGTCGGCACTCGCAGCGAGGACCACGACTTCTGCGTGTTCCATGGCGCGAGCGGCACCGCGGCCTGCAGCGACGGCCGGTCCTGTGCCGCCTCGAGCGAACCGCCGCCACCCATCGAGTGGCCTGCCACCGCCAGGCGCGAGGTGTCGATGCGGGAACGCACGGTGCTGCGCTGGGTCAGGTAGTCGAGCGCGGCCAGGAGCTGGTCACCGCGACTGGCGGGCTGGTCGTAGATCGTATTGGTGTCGATGGTGAACACCACGAAGCCCTGCGACGCCAGCCGCGGGCCGATCCACGCGATGCTCGACTGGGTCGCGGTGTAGCCCGGTGAGATGGCGACCGCGCCGAAGGTGCCCTGCGAGGTACTGGTGGGGTAATAGATGGTGCCGCCACCGAAACCGGTGACGGACAGCCGCGACACCGACGTCTCCGAGACCGCGAACGAGCCGCGGGAGGCCTCGATGCTGTTCTCCGTCGGGTCCGGGCCTCGTTCGTACGGGTTCTCGGCGGCGTAGGCCGTCGGAGCGATAGCGAGTGCCGCGACGGTCGCCAGTCCACAAAGGATCCGGGTCGTACAACGCATGGTGCCCTCTCCGTTCGCCGTTGAACACAGTCCGTGGTGATGGACTGTGGCAAACGAACGCGAGGGACCGCATCGGCGAAATCGCCAGTCTTCGTCCGCGGCCGCACTAGCCGGGCAGGGCGCCCGTACGATCGGCGATCGTGAATCGCTCAGCCGAGGACATAGTCCGTACCGCGGCGCGGTGGATCGATCGCGGCGTCCGCGTCGACACCTCCGCCTTCGCCCATTATCTGGGCATCTCACGCAGCACCCTGTTCCGCCGCGTCGGCAACCGGGAAGACCTGCTCGGTGATGCCCTCTACTACCTGTCCGAGCGCACCCTGACGGCCGCCGTGAGCACCTGGGAGCGCGAAGAGGGCGACGTGGTGCGCAACGCGGCCGGTGAACTGCGCTGTCTCGCGATCATGCGCGAGTACCGCTCCGTACTCGCGGCGAGTGCCGGGTTCCGCCGCTTCCTCGACGACGAGCCGGTGCTGGCGATCCGGCTGCTCACCGACCCGGACGGACGCGTCCAGCCAAGGGTCATCGCGGCGCATGTCGGATTGCTGCGCCGCGACGTCGACGACGGCGGATTCGTGCCCGCGGTCGGCCTGGACAGCCTCTGTTACGCGATCGTCCGCTTGGGGGAGGCGTTCCTGTATTCGGACGTCCTCGCGTCACGGACACCCGACCTCGACGCGGCGTCGACGCTGCTCGGAGCGCTCGTGGAGGGGCGGGTACCCAGCCGGACCTTGTGAAACACTTGCGCCTGGTGTTTCATCGAAGGGGATTCGAGGAGGCGCCGATGCCTGTCCGGGACGTCGTGTACCCGTTGCGGGGCAGGGACGACCTCTTCGGTGGGCTGCGGTCGGTCGCCGGGTGTGCCGTGCTGGTCCGCGGCGCGGAAGGGCTGGGCAAGTCGGCCTTGCTCACCGCTTTGCGCGCCACGCTCGGTGTCCGCCTCGTCGGCGTGCGGGGCCTGCGGGCCGAACGCGCGTTGCCGTATGGCGCCCTGCATCGGATGTTCGGTGCCCCGGTGTCCGGTGGTGTGGAGGCGCGTGATCGGCTCAGCGCGCTTTCGGCACCGACGATCTGCTGGGTCGACGACGCGCAGTGGGTCGACCCGGAATCCCTCTCGGCACTGGGTTTCGCGGCCCGGCGGCTGACCGGGGCCCCGGTCGGGATGGTGGTCGCGTCGCGATCCGGATCGGACGAGTTCGAGACCGTCGAGCTGACGCCGTTGAACGATTCCGCCGCCGGCCTGTTGTTGCGCGACCGAGGTGTGCCCGCCGGGGTCCGGGCGCAACTGGTCGAACTCGGTGGCGGTAATCCGGCCGATCTGGTCGCGCTGGCCGCTTCGCTGACTCCCGCGCAGGCGGCGGGCCGGGAGCCGGTTTCGCCGATCCTGCGGGAGCGGTTGCCCGGGTACACGGCGCGGCTCGACGCGATGCCGCCCGCCGAGCGGGTGCGCTTTCTCGTCACCTGCATGGACGTTTCGGCGGGTCAGGCGACCTGGTACGCGGCGGCGTCACCGGCGGATCGCCGGGCGGCGCACGAGTATCTGGCCGCCGCGGGGGAGGGACCGGACGTGCTCTGGCACCGGGCGATGGCGGCCGCCGTGCCGTCCGCGCCCCTCGCCGACGAACTCGCGGCCGCCTCCGCGGTGGATCACGCCGCCTCGGCGCGGCAACTCGAACGCGCCGCCGTCCTGACCGCCGATCCGTCGATGCGGGCGAGACGACTGCTGGCCGCGGCCGACGCGGCTTGGCAGGCGGGCAGACCGGGATGGGCGCGGCTGCTGCTGTCGCGGGTCGACGCCGAGCCGGGTGCGGTGGCGTTGCTGCACGGGGAGATCGAACTGCGCGACGGCGACCCCGCGGTCGCCACCCACGAACTCGGCACGGCGGCGGAACTGCTGACGGATCCCGCGTCCGCCCTCCTGCTCGCGGGCGAGGCGCGGCGGCTCGGCGGCGACCTGAGCGGCTACCGGGCTCTGGCGCGGACGATTCCGGCCGGAGAAGGCCTCGCCTTCGCGCACTTCCACGGTATGACCTCGGTTTACGCCGGACGTCACGACGACGCCGACCTGCCGCTGGACGACGCCGTCCGCCGGGGGATGTCCGGCGCCGACGTCGCCGGAGCCGTCTGGGCCGCCGAAGCGGCCTTCGCCCGTGGGCACGCCGAACGGGCCCATGAGTACGCGGCCGCGGCAGTGAGCCGCGCGCGGCTGGGCAGGCGGCACGCGGAACTGCCGTGGGCGTTGATCTACCTCTCCCTCTCGGCGATCGCGCTCGACCGGATCCCGTGCGCGCGGGCGGCGTCCCGCGACGGCTCGCGCGCGCCCCACAACCTGCGGATGGAACACCTGACACTGCTCGGGCTCGCCGCCGCGCTCCTCGGGGACCGCGTACCGGAGCTGGACGAAGCGACCGAAGGGATCGCAGAACGCGGTCTCGGCAGGCCCGCCGCCGTCGCGGCGTGGGCCAACGCCTGCCTCGACCTCGCCGACGACCGGCCGGACGACGCCCTGAGCAGGCTCGAAGATCTCGCGTCCGGCGTTTCCGGTGACCAGCCGGTGATCCGCGTGCTCGCCACGCCGCAACTGGTCGAGGCCGCGGTGCACTCCGGGCGGCCCGAGCGCGCGCGGACGGCGCTGGAAGTGTTCGACCGCTGGACCTTGGCGGGGGCGGAGCCGTGTTGGCTCGCCCTCAGCCATCGCTGTCACGCGCTGACCGCGTCGGATCCGATGGTGGCCGAGCGGCACTTCCGGCTGGCCATCGAGGCGCACCGGCGCGCGGGCGGCGCGGTGGAACTCGCCAGGACCCGGTTCGCCTACGCCATCCTGCTGCGACGGCACCGGCGGACGAGGGACGCGCGCGACCAGTTCCGCGATGCCTTGCGCGGCTTCGAAAACGTCGGCGCGACCCGGTTCGCCGACCGGGCCCGCGCCGGGCTCCGCGCGACCGGCGAGACCGTCGACGCGCCGCACCGGTCCCTCGCCGGACTCACCCCGCAGCAGGACGCGATCACGCGGCTGGTGGCGGCGGGGGAGACGAACAAGGAGATCGCGCGGCGGCTGGTGATCAGCCACCGGACCGTGGACCACCACCTGCGGAACATCTTCACGGCCCTGGGGGTCCGGTCACGCGTGGAACTCGCGCGCCGCGTCGCCGCCGGGGAGTGACCGACCGCCGCAAGTAGTCCTCTAATGGCGGTCGTTGGGGCACACCGACCGCCGCAAGTAGTCCTCTAATGGCGGTAAGCGGGAATACCGGGCAGGCCAGGGGAGTCGTTGCAGAGTAAATGCGCAACCACGGCGTCGACCCGCGGACGCGAGGCGCGCTGCTGACCGAACAACTCCAGGCGCTCAAGGAGATCTGGACCGAGGACGAGGCCGAGTTCCACGGGAAGCACGTCGACGCCGACCCGGTTTACGCCTGGCCGAAGCCGGTGCGGAAACCGCATCCGCCGATCTACGTCGCCGGTCAGGGCCCGGCCGGGCTCAACCGGCTCGCCGAGCACGCCGACGGCTGGCCGCCGTATTTCGTGACGCCGGCGGAGGAGTTGCGCCGGGTCCGGTCCTGGCTCGCCGACCAGGGCCGCGAAGACGTCCGGATCAGCGTGTTCGGCGCCCCGGCCGATCCCGAGTTGCTGCGACGACTCGCCGACGCCGGGGTCGACGAAGTCTCCCTCATGCTGCCGACGCTGCCGGAGGCCGAGACACTGGCACACCTCGACGAGCTGGCGAAGACCGTCGAGCCGCTCCGCGTCCAAGGCTCGTGAGTGGGTGAATAGCGTAGAGGCGGATCGGTATTCGCCTACCTGCGCCGGGCTCTCCAGCGCCATCCGCGTTCATGAAGGAATCGGGACGCTCAAGGTCCCGATTCCTTCATGAAGAAGCCCCGGACCGCGTCGCCACGAAACGGCGAAGGGAGCCTTCGGCGACCCGCCCACGAACACGAGACAGTTGCCCTTACCCCTCGATAAAACCGTCCTCACCGCTCACGAGGTGACGTCACGGGCAGGCGAGCACCGGGGCCTGCGGACGGCCACCGCCGTGCAGGTCGCTCAACGGAACCCTTGCCAGGCCGAGGATCGCCTGCGCGGTCGCGCGCGGAGCGGTCGCCGGGTTCAGGCCGGTGGCGTCGTAGGCGATCGCACCGCGGTCCGCCACGGCACCGGTACAGCCGGTCTGCAGCGACCGCAGGAATTCCCGCGCCTTGACCGCGGCGGCGGGACGGTGACCGGCCAGCGCTTCCGCGGCGAGGCCGGTGCTGTTGGAGTTCGGGGCGTTCGCGCCGACGCCGAAGCCACCGTTAGCGTGCTGCTTGGTGACCAGCCAGGAGGTGCCTTCGCCGGCGTTCACCGCGTCACCGGTGGCGCGCAAGGCCTGCACGACCGTCGCGGTCGAGTCGACGTCACTCACGCACGTCGCTTCGCCGAAGTTCAGCGGGAAACCGCCGTCCGCGCACTGGGTGCCCGCGAGGAACGTCACGGCCGACGCGGGAGCGCCCGACGGCGTGCGGTCCAGCGCCAGCAGGGCGAGCGACTGCGACAAGGCGTTGGAGTAGTCGCCGTACTCGGACCGGTCGGAGAACCGGCCGGACGGCACGAGCAGCGAGAGCAGCCCCGCCTTCAGGTCGACGGCGCCGAACGACGCCGGGTTCTTGCCCCGGATCTGCGCGGCCAGCATCAGCTTGGCGTGCGCGCCCGCGTAGGCCTCGGTGCCGCTGCCGACGTACCCCGTGGTGATCTCCGGCTTCGCCAGCCAGGTGATCGCCTTGCCCGCGTTCGTGTTCGACACGCCCGCCGCAGCGAACGCGAAGATGGCGTCGATGGTCAAGCCCTGGTCGGGAAACTTCTGGCCGCCGAAATCGGCCTCGAACCTTTCCCCGTCGGTCATCTGCCTGGCGAGCCATCCCGCGGCGGCGTCCGCCTTGTTGTGGGTGGCCGCGGTCGCCGCCGGAGCGGCGACCAGTCCGATGCCGCACAGCATGGCGACAGTGAGGACCAAACGTCTCATGAGAACCCTTTCCCGCACGTCCACGACAGGAGTCGGTGACACCGCGCGACGTGGGTGACCGGGCTCGCCTGGAGGCATACCGTTGCGGGACAGCGCCGGACTCTCACCGGACTTCCCCCACGGCCGCGCTGAATTGACGATCCGAAGACTCTCATCCCTGGCAAGCGCCGGGGTACCGCCGGGCGCGAGTATCGATGTGATCCTGGCGACCGACCTGGTCAGCGGTGCCTGCCTCGGGTAATCGGGTGTTAACCTCGGCGGGCTCGACAACTTCAACACCGCCGCCCGTGACGGGGAAGCCGGTCGAAATCCGGCGCTGTCGCGCAACCGTGGGCCCCTTGACCAGGGCGAGCCGGGATGCCGCACGGGTGGATGCACGATCCAGAAGTCCGAACCACTGTCGCGATAACAGGGGTGACTGCGGCGCCCCGCGCCTGTCCTCCGTCACGGCCGCAAGGAGGAGTCATGCGCCGCGGGTACCTGGCCGCATCGGCGTTCGCCGTCAGTGTCGGCGTAGTCGCCGCACTGCTCACCGGCACGGCGACGGCCGCCAGCGACCGCGACGCGGCGCAAGCGAACTCCCGTTGGCTCGCGACGAAGCTGAAGCCGGACGGCACCCTCGAGAACCCCAGCGGCGGCGAGCTGCCCGACCACGGTCTGATGCTCGACGTGCTGTTCGCGATGTACGCCTCGGGCGAGGGCGCGCGTGCCGAGCCGATCGTGCAGTTCCTCGACGAGCAGGGCCACGCGACCGACTACTTCACCTGGGACGGCCTCGTACCCGGCGCCGGGTACGACAAGGTCATCGTCGGCGGCGCCGCGGCCAAGACCCTGGTCGCCGCCGAGGTCGCGGGCCGGGATCCCCGGAACTTCGACGGCTACGACATGGTGGCCGAGACCAAGGCCGCGATCATGCGCAAGGGCCCCGACATCGGCCGGGTCAGCGACTACTCGAAAGACCCCGCCCTCGCCGATTCCCTGAGCAACAACGCGAACATGTTCGGCCAGGCGCTCGGCGTGATCGGGCTCGCCGCGGTGGGTGAGAACGACCAGCTCGCCATCGGCAAGCTGGTGACGCAGCAGTGTTCCGAAGGCTACTTCCGGGTCTTCTTCGGCTACATCAAGACGACCGAGACCGGTGATCACGTCACGCCGACCGGCTACAAGGTCTCGACCTGCGACGAGGGCAAGCCGTTCGACCTGTCTCCCTCGGACGGTGACGCCACCGGTCTCGCGCTGTCGGCGATGCTGGCCGCGCGGAAGGCGGGTGCCGCGGGGCTCGACGGCCCGATCGCCAAGACGGTGTCCTGGCTGGTCGCGAACCAGACTCCCGGCGGTGGCTGGGGTGGCGGCGTCGGCACCGAAGCCCCGAACACCAACAGCACCGGGCTGATCCTCCAAGCGCTCGCCGACGTCGGTGGTGCGGACGCGGCGGTGGACAAGGGCGTGCGGTTCCTCAAATCCGCGCAGGCGAACGCCGCGGCCGACTCGGGCAACAGGCTCGCCGGTGACCTCGGCGCGATCGCCTACAACCCGGATTCCTACGTCGCCGCGCGCGCCAACGGGATCGGCGGACTCGACACCTGGATCCGCTCCGGCGCCCAGGCCTCACTCGGCCTCTCGCAGATCGGGTTCTCGGCGATGACGAAGGGAACCGTGCCGCCGACGAGCAGCGTCTCGGAAAGCCCGACGACCGCCCCGACCGAGACGACGGGCTTGCCCACGTCGGCCACGAGCGATCCCGCGCCGACCAGCACGACCACCACCACCACCACCACGACCACCACGACGTCGGTGACGCCGACACCGGGAACGTCTTCCTCTCTCTTCACCAGCCCGCCGGCGCCGAGCACGGTCATCGTCACGAACACCCCGCCCGCGGCCAAACCCGAGGCGAACAAGCCCGCGCCGAAGAACACCACGCCGAAGCCCAAGAAGGCGGCCACACCGAAGGCCTCCACAGGCGCACGGGTTCCGCCGTCCGCGGCGGTTCCGGCCACGGGCGCGATCCCGGCCTCCCGGCTGGGCGCGTACCTGACGAACCGGCTCGTCGGCGGTGACCACGTCGAGGTGACCGAGGACGGCAAGACCTACGTCGACTACGACGCCACCGCCGATCTCGTGCTGGCGCTGAGGTCACTGGACGAGCGGCCGGACACGGTCGCTCGCGCGTCGAAGTTCCTGCTCACCCCCGAAGCCGTGCGGGCCTACGCCCACGGTGCGCCGTACGAACAGAGCGGGGCGGCCTACGCCGAACCGCTCGCCAAACTCGTGCTCGTCGCCGAATTCGCGAAGGCGGACGTCGCCGGTCAGTTGCGCGCCGATCTGGTGGAGCTCCGCGGCCAGGACGGCAAGTTCACCGACACCGGTTCCTTCGCCGACGCCGACGAGACGGTCGAGCGGCACGCTTGGGCGCTTCTCGCCACCGCCGCCGATCCCGGCGCCGCGATCGAACTGCTGCTCTCGCGCCAATGCGCCGACGGCACTTTCCCGAAGCACCTCGACACCGCGGAATGCGGCTCCGGGGACCTCGGTGCGACCGCCGCCGCGGTCACCGCGCTCGCGGTGCGGCCGTTCACCGACGCGGCACCGCCGACCGAACGGCCGGACGGCTGGTCCGAGCGGCGCGTGGCGGCGTTCGTCTCCGCGGTGGGCGCGCTCGGCGTCCGGCCGACCGGCGCCGGCATGGTGACCGGGGAGGCCGGTGAGCCGGATGTCGCGCTCAGCGCCTCCGTCGCGGCCGCACGGCAGATCGCGGGCCTCGACGCGAGCGGCACCGCGCGGTCACTGGGCAAGCTGGTGCAGGCCGACGGCGGTTTCGCCAAGGGATCCGTCGTGGCTAGTGACGGGAAGACCGACTTCCCGACCAGTTTGGCCGCCGCGCAGGGTGTCGCGGGCCGATCCTGGCTCACCGCCGCGGATTCGCCGCTGTCGCCCGCGATCCGTCTGCCGCTCTCGGAGGTCGACGCCGCGAACGCCGCGTCCGGCACCCAGTTGCAGGCCGCCGCCCAGTCCACTCAGCCGATGTGGATGACCTGGGGGCTCGTCGGTATCGCGGTGCTCCTGCTTGCCGCCGCGATCGTGCTCGTCTTCCTGCTTCGCCGTTTCATCAAGACAAAGGGGGCAACACCGTGAGAAAACTGCTCGCCGTCTCGTCCGTCCTCATCGGACTGACCGGACTCGCCACCGCCGTGGCCGCGCCCGCACAGGCCGCGGGGTACAACGGGATCTGCACCGGCAACGACGCCCTCACCGGCGTCACCGTCGTGGTCGACTTCCAGGAACTGGGCGAGCTCGGCGGCACCGCCGCGCCGACGATCACCCGGTGCTCGCCCAACGCGAACCCCGGCACCGACCGCACCGGCATCAAGGCGTTGCAGGACGCCGGGATCGCCGTCGCGGGCACCGCTCGCTGGGGTCTCAGTTTCGTATGCCGCCTGGCGGGCCGTCCGTCCGCGACGGAGACCGTCCCGCTTTCGAGCAACCCGAACTACAAGGAGCCGTGCGTCAACACCCCGCCCGCCGGCGCGTACTGGGGTTACTGGAACGCCGACGGTTCCGGGTCGACCTGGACCTACAGCAGCTATGGCGCGCTCAACCGCAACGTCGTCCCCGGTGGTTTCGAGGGCTGGTCGTTCTCGCTGAACAAGTCGGCCACGACCAACCCGCCGCCCGGTGTCACGCCGACCAATCCGGCTCGCACTGTCCAATGAGGAGGGTCTTCGGGGTGGTGGCGGTGATCTTCCTGATCGCCGCCTCGGCCCCAGCCGCCCACGCGGTCGACCAGAGCAAGGGGCACCCGGGTTTCTGCAAGGACGCCACCGGGGTCACCGTGGTCGTCGACTTCCAGCAACTCGGGGGCACGACCATCGTGCGCTGCGACCCGCAGCCCACCCGCGGTACCGGGCTGGACGCGCTCAGGGGCGCGGGTTTCCAGATCGCGGGCGTGCAGCGGTGGGGCGAGGCCTTCGTCTGCCGGGTCGAGAACCGCCCGTCGGCGGCCGAGAACGTCCCGATCGCCGGCCGTGAGAGGTACCGCGAGCTGTGCATCGACACGCCACCGGCGCAGGCCTACTGGTCGTACTGGCACGCCTCGAACAACTGCGCGTGGGACTACAGCCAGTGGGGTGTCAAGAACCGCGACTTCATCCCCGGCGGTTTCGAAGGCTGGTCGTTCTCGCTGAACGCCACCGCGGAGGCCAACCCGATCCCACGGGTCTCCGCCGTGCGCCCGGGAACCGAGAGCCAGCCTTGTATACCGCGTGAGGAGGCCAAGCCGGTCACCGACGACCCCAACGAGCGGCAGCAGCGACCGCAGGGCGGCAACGGGCAGCAGCAGACGGGCGACGGACAGCAGTCGACAGCGGAAGCCGGGGCGGGGCCAGGGGAAACCCCCGCCGCGGGCCCGAGTTCCGGTGCGCTTCCGCCGCCCAAGCCGCGTCCGAGTGCCTCGGCGCGGCCGCAGGCGAAGGATCCGTCGACGAACGTCGCGTTCACCGGCGGCGAGAACGCCGAGGACGTCAACGCGGTGATCAAACGCGAGTCCGGTGCCGATGACTGGGCACCCTGGGTCGCGGGCGGCGCCGTGCTGGCGTTGTGCGTAGCCGGATTCCTCTTGGCACGCAGACGGAAAAGCGCGCAGGGAGCCTGATGACGTCCTATTTCCTGCCGCGCGACCTGCATCCGGCCGCTTGGTGGGTGTGGGCGCTCGGGCTCGCCGTCGCCGCGACCCGGACGACGAACCCGTGGCTGCTGCTGACCATCGTGGCCGTCGCGGGGTACGTCGTCGTGGCCCGGCGCTCCGAAGCGCCGTGGGCGCTGGCGTTCCGGCTCTACCTCTGTCTCGGCGCGTTCATCGTGGCGATCCGCGTGTTCTTCCGCATCGTGTTCGGCGGCGCCGAGGGGTCCACGATCATCCTGCGGCTGCCCGAAATCCCGCTGCCCGAATGGGCGGCCGGGATCCGGCTCTTCGGTGACGTGTCCGCGGAATCGTTGCTGGGCGGGCTTTACGACGGGATGCGGCTGGCCACGATGGTGATCTGCCTCGGTGCGGCCAACGCGTTGGCGAACCCGAAACGCCTGCTGAAGGCGATGCCGCCGGCGTTGTACGAGGTCGGCACCGCGGTGATCGTCGCGCTGTCGGTGTTCCCGCAACTCGCCGAGAGCGTGCTGCGGGTCAGACGGGCCCGCAAGCTGCGGGGTGGTTCGGGCAAGAAGAAGGTGAAGGCCCTGCACACCGTTCTCATCCCGGTGCTGGAGGACGCGCTTTCCCGCTCGCTGCAGCTCGCCGCGTCGATGGACTCACGCGGTTACGGCCGCGCGGGAATGGTCGAAGCGCGTGCCCGGCTGCTCACCGGAACACTGATGATCATCGGCCTGATCGGCGTCTGTGTCGGCGTTTACGCCACTTTGGACGGTTCGACACCCCGGTATCTCGCCGCGCCGGTGCTTTCCGCCGGAGTGGTGGTCGGGCTCGCCGGATTCTGGTCCGCGGGCAAACGGGTCCAGCGCACCCGCTACCGGCCCGATCGCTGGCATCTGCCCGAACTCGTCGTGGCCGCGAGCGGGATCGGCGTGGCGGCGGTCCTGTTCACGACATCCGCCGTGAACCCGATGAACATGAACCCGTCACTGATCAACCTGTCCTGGCCGTTGCTGTCGTGGGGGCCGCTGCTCGGGGTGCTGATCGGCGTGCTGCCCGCCTTCCTGACCCCGGTGCCCGAACCCCCGCACGCCGCGCTCGAAGAAGCAGCGCACGACAAAGAAGCGCACGCATGATCGAACTGAATCAGGTCTCCTTCACCTACCACGGCCGTTCTGAGCCGGTGCTGTCCGATGTGACGCTGTCCATCGGTGAAGGCGAACTCGTGCTTTTCGCGGGTCGGACGGGGGCGGGGAAGTCGACGCTGCTCGGCACGATCAACGGTCTCGTCCCGCATTTCACCGGCGGTCATCTGGACGGCACGGTGTCCGTCGACGGCATCACGACGAGGTCCCGGCCGCCGCGCGAGTTCGCACACCTGGTCGGCGTCGTCGGCCAGGACCCGCTCGCGGGCTTCGTCACCGACACCGTCGAGGACGAACTGGCGTACGGCATGGAACAACTCGGCCTCGAGCCGCAGGTGATGCGGCGCCGCGTCGAGGAAACCCTGGATCTCCTCGGTATCGCCGAACTACGCAGGCGCGCCTTGCGGACGCTGTCCGGCGGGCAGCAGCAGCGGGTGGCGATCGGCTCGGTGCTCACCACCCACCCGAAGGTGCTCGTGCTGGACGAACCGACGTCCGCGCTGGATCCGACGGCGGCCGAAGAGGTACTGGCGACGCTGGCCAGACTGGTGGAGGACCTCGGCACGACGGTGCTCATGGCGGAGCACCGGATGGAACGCGTGATCCCGTTCGCGGACCGGATGATCTATGTCCCCGGCACCGGGGGAGTGGTGGACGGTACGCCACCCGAGGTGCTGAAGGACATGCCGATCGCGCCGCCGATCGTCCAATTGGGACGGCTTGCGGGCTGGGTCCCGCTGCCGATGACGGTGCGCGACGCTCGTCGCCGGGCTTCCTCACTGTCACTGGGAATCCCGCCGGTCCGGACCGTGACCGTTGGTGAGAAGTTGCTGACCGCGTCCGGAGTCGTCGTGCGGTACGGGCCGAAGGTCGCGGTGCGGGAGGTCGATCTCACCCTGCGTGCCGGCGAGGTGCTGGCGATGATGGGCCGCAACGGTTCCGGTAAGTCGTCGCTGCTGTGGGCGGTGCAGGGCTCCGGCCCGCGGCAGGGCGGCAAGGTCACCGTCGAGGGCAAGGACCCGAAGACCCTGAGCAGCGCCGCGGCCCGCGCCCTCGTCGGCATGGTGCCGCAGACCGCGAGCGACCTGCTGTACCTGCAGACCGTCGCCGCCGAATGCGAGGCCGCCGACAAGGAGTCGGGCGCGGAACCGGGTTATTGCCGGGGCCTGCTCGACAGGCTCGCTGCGGGTATCGACCCCACGTCGCATCCCCGCGACCTGTCCGAGGGGCAGCGTCTCGCGCTCGTGCTCGCGGTGCAGTTGTCCGCCGCACCGCGGATCATGCTGCTGGACGAACCCACCCGAGGCCTCGACTACACCGCGAAATCCGCGCTGGCGCAGATGATCGCGTCGCTGACGGCCGAAGGCAAGGCGGTGGTCGTCGCCACGCACGACGTCGAGTTCGTCGCGACGATCGCGCACCGCGTGGTCGTGATGGCGGAAGGGGAGGTCGTCTCCGACGGCCCGACCGGCGAGGTGCTCGGTGGCTCGCCGTCGTTCGCGACACAGGTCGCCAAGATCCTCGGCGAACCGTGGCTCACCGTCGACGACGTCCGCTCGGCGCTCCCGCAGGAGGTCCGGTGAACACCGCCCCCGCCGTCCGGCTGGGCCCGCGCTCGGCGACGGTTCTCGGGCTCGCGTCGCTCGCCGGGCTGATGATGTTCGTGTGGCCGCTGCTGGTCCGCGTCGAACCGCAGTCGATGCAGCACGGCCCGGACGCGCCGTTCGTGTTCATCGGCATCCTCCCGATCCTGATCGTCATCGTGCTGGCCGAAATGTCCGAAGGGGGCATGGATTCGAAGGCCCTCGCGATGCTTGGCGTGCTTTCGGCGGTGAACGCGGCGCTGCGGCCACTGGGGGCGGGGACCGCGGGCATCGAGACCGTGTTCTTCCTGCTGGTGCTCGCCGGACGCGTGCTCGGTCCCGGCTTCGGTTTCGTGCTGGGCTGCACGTCACTGTTCGCGTCGGCGTTGCTGACCGCTGGAGTCGGGCCGTGGCTGCCGTTCCAGATGATGTGCTCGGCGTGGATCGGGATGGGCGCGGGACTGCTGCCGCGCCGGGTCACCGGCAAGGCCGAGATCGCGATGCTGGTGGCCTACGGGATCTTCGTCGCGTATGTGTTCGGATTCCTGATGAACCTGTGGTTCTGGCCGTTCATCACCGACGCCCAAGTGCCGTACCACGACGGGCACATTTCGTACATTCCCGGCGCTCCGCTGCTGGAGAACCTGCACCGGTTCGCCGTGTTCACGCTGCTGACCTCGACGGCGGGCTGGGACACCGGGCGGGCGATCACGAACACCGTCGCGATCCTGGTGCTGGGGCCCGCCGTGCTGGCGACCCTGCGGCGGGCTTCGCGAAAGGCTTCGTACGGCGTGATTCCTTCGTTCACGGACGGACGGCCGCGCATTTAGGCGCAAACTTGCTGCTGTGGCTTTTCGTGCGATGGCAATCAGGCGGCGTCGGCGCGGGACTTCCTGCGAAGGAGGTGGTACGCGACGGCGAACGCCGTGCCGACGGCCACGATGATCGCGGCGAAGACGGGGTGCATGTCCTTGGACAGGCTCTGGGCGCGTTCTGGTCCGATCGCCCAGAGGGTCAGGGGCGTGAGGTAGGCGGCGGTGAGGGCGATCGCGCCCCAGCGAAGCGCCTTGAGCCGGGTGTCGCGAAGAGTGCCGATCAGGACGAGAGCGACCGGGACGATGGCGATCATCGCGAACTGGCCGATGATCATGATCGGGACGGCCCAGGCCGAGATGATGACGGAGCGCGGGGCGCGGCGGACGATGGTTTCGCGGTCGAGCGTCTGGGTGGACATCGTTTCTCCTGAAGGCGGGGCGGGGTTCGTGGGTGTGGGTCAGCAGTGGGATTCGGCGGTGGCCTTGAGGTCCTTCAGCCAGGCTTCGAGACCCCAGCCGAGGAATTTGGTCGCGGTGGGCACGTCGGCCTCGACCTGGGCGCCGGACCAGTTCTCTTCGGTGCGGACGAGGACGCCGCCCTTGACCTCGGTGAAGTTCCAGACGTGGATGCCGTTGTCGATGCTCAGGCCCTCGCCGACCGCGGGACCGCTCCAGCGGATGCATTTCCCGCGCTGGATCTGGTGCACGGTCGAGGTGATCGACAGCGTGGTCGCGGGGGTCGTGGCGGTGGGCGGCGCCGGGGTGGTCCAGCGGAACCGGGAGTTCTTCCGGAGCGGGCCCCAGTCCAGGCGCTTGGTGGTCAGGACCGGCTCCTGCCAGGACGGCCAGCGCTCGACGTCCGTCTGCAGCCGCCAGATCTTGCTCAGCGGAGCCTTGATCATGGTCTCGGTTCGGTAGTGGATCGGGGCCTTCGTGTCGATGGTCTTGCCCTGGCACGACAGCGGGGCCGGGGCGGCGGCGGTGGCGGCCTGGGCCGGCGTGACGGCGCCGCCCAGCAGACCGATGGCCAGCGGGAGAGCGAGCACGGCGGCACGGGCGGCGGTGCGGTGGCGGGTCTTGGGGGCGGGCTGGGTGTCCGTCATGGTTCTTCTCCTTGTCCGGGGCGGCCGGTTAGTGCCGCTCGTGATAATTAGAAGCTATAACTAAGATAGAGTGAGTGTCAATAGGAAAAGTGATAACCTCTAACTAAGCACGGCGGCGGGCCCGGAAGGAGCAGTCGATGGACACGGACGCGAAGACCTCGCGTGAGCGCTACCGGGCTCAGGTGTGCGCGGAGATCAAGCAGTACGCGTGGGAGCAACTCGCCACCACGGGCGTGTCCGCGTTGTCCCTCAACGCGATCGCCAAGCATGTGGGCATGAGTGGCCCCGCGCTGTACCGGTACTTCGCCAGCCGCGACGACTTGATCACGGACCTCATCCGCGATGCCTACCGAAGTCTCGCCGACGCCGTCCAAGCCGCCGCGGAGTCAGGCGGCGCGGCCGAAGTCGCCTACGCCATAAGGGCTTGGGCGCTGGCGGCCCCTCAGCGATACCTGTTCGTCTACGGCACGCCCATCCCCGGCTACCGCGCGCCCGACGACACCACGAAGATCTCGAACGAGATCATGGACGTGCTGCTCGACGTCCATGACGCGTGCACCGTGGGTGGGCGGGCGACGCCGTTCGAGGTCCATCTCGACGACCATCGTGACTGGGTGGGTGGCAAACCGGTGTCGTCCGCGGTGCTCCGTCGTGCCCTGATTTTTTGGACCCGGATCCACGGTGTCCTGTCCCTCGAACTCGCCGGGCACTTCGCGGGCATGGGGTTCGATCCGGCCGTGCTCTTCGCGGCCGAACTGGAAGACCTCTTGGCTGGAGGGCTTCGGGTTGCGTGACTCTTGGCGGGTCTCGTACGGGATGCCTGGGTGGCCGATGGATAGGTTGATGACGGCGCAGCCGTCGCATCGTCGTCGGGCGAGGCAGATGAGGGCGGCTTCATGGTCCTTGCCTTCGTCGCGTTTGCACTGGTAGTGAGCGCAGCTGGTGGGGTCGGGCAAGGCCGCGAAGGCGGCGAGGAAGCACGTGCGTTCGAGTCGGCGGTTGCCGGTCCTTCTTAAGGGCTTTTGATCAAAAGCCAGCAAGAAGGAAATGAGACTTCGGGTCTCGTGCGGGCATGCCGAGGGGCTCGTCGCCGTGTGGCTGGCGGGCTCTTCGGGTCAGGTCAGGGTGTTGCGTCGGGTTTTTCGCAGTGGATCCAGGTATTGGGGCGGGATGAATTCCGGCAGCCCATTGGCCGCTATCTGGACTTCCCAGTCGCCGTGGTGGATCAGGCGGTGATGGAAACCGCAGAGCAGTGTGAGGTTGCGCAGGTTGGTGGGTCCGCCGTCTACCCAATGGTGAATGTGGTGGGCGTGACAGTTTTTGGGTTTGCGGTGGCATCCTGGGAAGGTGCATCCGCGGTCTCGGATGTTGAGTGCTCGGCGTTGGCCTGGGGTGACGAACCGCCTGAGGCGCCCCCTGTCGAGGGGTTCGCTTGCGGCGTTGAGGACCACGGGGAGCATGAGGCAGTCGCAGGCGGCCATGCGGGCTTCGCGGGCGGTCATCTCGCCGACGAAGTCGAGGCAGGCGGTGCCGAGTCCGGTTTTGAGTTCCTCGAGGCCGATGGTGATGTGGAGGAGGGTGCGGTAGCCGTTGGTGCCGGGCTGATCGGAGCAGGCGACCGCCAAATCCACCAGGTCGACCCATGCGTCACCCTGGCGTTCGGCTTTGGAACGCAGATCCACCTGGCCGAACTCGTCCACCGGGCGGGGTTTGGCGTAAGCCTCCAGTGCCGCCGCGGTCCGGGCACCTGCCTCGTCATCGAGGAGGCCTTTCAGTGTCCAGAAGCCGTCCTTGCGGCGTTCCAGCGTGAGTTCGCGGCGGGGTTGGGCGGGTTCGGGATCCTTGGGTTCGTTGCCGTCAGGGTCGAGTCAGGCGAGCAGGTTGTCCCCGAGTTTCGAGACCTGCCGGGGACCCGCGTCCCGAGCCAACGTGGCGAAGGTCTTCTCCGCATGCTCCCGATCCTCCACGGCCACCTCGGCCGGGATCCTCCGCAAGATCTCCAGGATCTGCTTGATCCGTTCTTCCCCGATCGCACCCTCGGCTGCCGCGGTAGCGGTGGCCGTACAAGTCCTTAACGCCACGAGATTCGATCTCCGCCAGATACTGGCCCAGACCGGCGGACGCCACCCGCATCACCTGCAGGAACTGCTGCACGCCGCGGGCAAGCTCCAGCTTGCCGGCACGTCACAGTTCTTGCGGCAGTTCAGGGAGGGTCTCGGACACCCCACCATAATACCGCAATCCTGTCGAACAGGTGTTCGTAATTTTACGTTACCGCGAAACGGCACATTTACCACTGAAGAGTGGTTCGGTCGCTTGACGCGATTACCGTATTTAGTCGACTGGTTGTGCGGCGAGGTTGTTCCGGCAGTGAGGCAACGTCAAGGCTGCATCCCTCGTGGCAACTGGTGCGCGATCGCGGCCGGGTCGCCCGAGATTGATCATCCACAAAGGACGGTTCCGCTGAGTGGGGCACCGTGGCCCACTTTCCCGCCGTACGAGGGTTTTCGACGATCCCTGTGCTAGCTTCCCGGAATGCGCGGAGGATCCAGGGTTCCTTTCGGTCGGACGTTCGCGGTGGCCGCGTCCGTGCTCATGGTCTCGCTGATCGGCACCGGAGCGGTCGCGAACGCGTCCGGCGGGCATCCGCCTCGGCACGGCCGCGAATGTGCGACCCCGTCGATCGACCGGTTGCAGCAATGGCTCGCGTCCGGTGAGGGTGCGACGGTTCCGGCGACCGGCAGTCTGCTCGTCCGTGAGCGCGGCGGTTACGCGGCCAAGGTGGCCTTCCTCAACGTAGAATGGCACGTGGTCGTCGTCTGGCTGGGGAATCGGTTCGAGGCGCAGGCTGATCTTTCAAAATCCGCCGGTTTCTGGATGACCTACAGCGCGACCGACGATCTCTACATCCAGCTGCGCCCGGCCTCGCACTGGAGTGGCGGCGACAAATGGCTCACGAAGGTACCGTCGACCGGTGGGAAGCTCCAGAAGAAGTTCTTCAGCTTCGCGCCCGACGCGTGGACGACGCTGCCAGAGCTGGGTAAGCCCACGTACTCCTTCGCTTCGGCGCTGGCCGAAGCGCGAGGCCTGGTCTTCGTCGGCAAGACGCCGAACAAGCTCGATTTCCGCGGCCTCGCGATCGACCGCTATCGGCCGCCTTGCCTTTGACCGCCGGTTATCCGAACCGGTGAGCACATCGTCCCTTGTAGACGGTTGAAGGCCCGTCGCACGGTGTGACCGATTTGTCCTGTACTGTGAGCATCAGTCGCACCCGCTCGACCGATCCGAGGAGTACCCCTGATGAGCCTGTTCGACTCGCTCAAGGAGAAGGCCGCCGAGTTGCTGGGTGGTGCCGGTGACAAGGTCAGCGAGCTGACCGGCGTCGACCTTTCCGGTGCCGCCGACCAGGCCACTCAGGCCACCGGAGGCCTGGCCGAGACCGGACAGGGCCTCGCCGAGAACGCCACCACCGCTGGTCAAGGCGCCGTCGACCAGGCCACCACCGCTGGTCAGGGCGCCGTCGACTCGGCTACCGCGGCCGGTCAGGGCGCCGTCGACTCCACCGGTGCCTTCGGTGACGCCGCCACTGGGCTGGCCGGCAACGCGATCGACCCGAACGCCCGGGGCTGACCGCCCCCGGTAGCCGGTGTCCGCGAGACTTCGCGGACACCGGCTACCGTCATGCCCACGCGACAGTGGGTAATCAGGCGTATTCTTCGGTCCGATGCCCTTCCTGCCGGAGGCCAAACGCGCACAAAGGAATGCTCACCGGATCGGTGAACAGGTTGTGGTAACCCGGAGGGCACCGGGAATCTCAGGTCGTGATCGTCAACCGGCTGAGGCCGATCGGCCTGTGCGCCGGGGTTGCCCGTGGCCGCGCTCGTACTGCGCCTCTCCGGTGCCGAACGGGGAGCTGGCCCTCGGTTCCCCGTACCGGATCGAACTCGGTTTCCTCGCGATCGTCGCCACAGGCCGCCCGCCCCGTTCCGCCGCGTACCTGGATGGAACGCGGCGGAACGGTCGCAGCGATCGGGTGAGCGGGGCTCAGCCGTTGGCCGCGCTGGTGTTGACCTCTCCATTGACGCCCTTGGGGAAGAAGCCGCCGGAGGTGGCGGCCTTGGGCGTCAGGTAGACGATGTTGAGGACCTGGCCGGGGGAGCGGCTGAAAGCGATGCCATTGGCGTCGGTGGGCACGATGTTCGCCCGGCCGTTCTTGTCGACGACTCCCTGGTCGAGGTCGGTGGTGCCGTCGAGGCTGTCACGCGCGTTGGAAAGCTTGACGCTGGCTTCGCGGAGGTCCCTGCCGAGCAGGCCGAGCCCGAGCAGCCCGCCGGTGTGCTGGTAGAGCGCAGTGCGGATGTTCGCGGCGTGGTATGCCTCGACGGCGAGGATCCCGGCCGCGGCTTCGAGGTAGGTCTTGTTGCTGATCAGCGGCGCGGCGCCCTTGTAGGCGGTGACGCCGACGTCCTCGAACAGGTACGCCGCCAGCAGGAAGTTCTCCTCGCAGGCGAACGCGTCGAAGCTCTGACCTCGTTTGACCAGGCCCGCGGCTTGCGCGGCGGCCGTGAAGCTGGCCTGCAGATCGATCGCCGGACGGCTGACCGCCGCCGAACCCAGCGCGGAGCGCAGGAACTCGACGTGCGCCTTCTCGTCGCCCGCGATCTCCTGGGCGTACTGTTTCGCGGCCTTCGTTTTGAACTTCACCGCCCGGCCGCCGGTGACCCCGCCGCGGGTACCGGTCCCGGTGGTCGACGAGTCGGCGAGCCCCTTCCCGGTGACCGCGTGCAGGTAGAACTCGGCTTCGAGGTATTCGAGGTTGAGGGCGAAGTTGAGTACCGCGCCGTCACTGACGCCCTCGGCTTCGGCGGTTTTCACGGCGGCCGGGCGCGAGGTGACGGCGGAGGCCGCCGGACCGGCCAGACCACTGAGAGCCCCCGCCCCGACGACGCCGAGACCGGTCACCCCCGCGGCCCGCAAGAAACGGCGGCGGTCCTGTGCGTTCTCCGCACTGCGGTTGATCATCGAAGCGGCGTAGCGCTTGCCAAACACGGGCGATCTCCTTCCCGCCCGGGGTGGCTCCGCACATCACCGGGCGATTCCCGAGCACCGCGGTGTCACCGCGACGCGGGGGCTGGATCTTCGTGGACCGACCATTTCGAGGCAGCTCGGCGATCGGATTGGTCACGGCCCGGAAAAGGATGCCGACCTGGGACAGTTCGGCGCTACCCTTGCGGAAACTGACTTCATCTGCGGGGGAGCGGACATGGTCGGAATCTGGATAGGGCTCGGCGTACTCGTCCTGGTGATCGGCATCGCCGTGCTCACCGATCTGCGCGACCGGGGGCGAGGCGGAACCCGCAAGTTCATGCTGCCGAGCTGGGCCTCGCGGCGGGCGGACTACACGGAGAACGACCTGGTCCACGGGCGCTGGGTGGAAAAGTCGCCGCGTGAACAGGACGAAGAACTCCGGCGCCGGTACAAGGCCGTCGACGAGTAAACCGTCCGAAGTGGATGGTCAGGCGGCGGGCCTGCTCCATCGCCAAGCGGCGTGCAGGGCGGCGATCAGGGCCTCGTCGTCGTCGAAGGTCGGTTCGTCGCCGATCGGCACCCAGGTCCGGTCTACGACTTCGCCATCGTGATGGCGGACCACGGCGATACCGGAATACGACAGCGCCGAGTGCCCGGCGGCCACCTGCCTGGACTCCCAGCGCAGCTGGACAACGCGCTCAGCGCTCATCGACCACAACTTTCCGTACTTGCGTACTGAGTAAGTCGTCTGTCGGGCCCCGAGCGTTTCACCCTGTGTGGCCGCCGGTGAGTTCTCCGGAAAGCTTGCCGTGCAGGGTGGCGCTGTGCTCGTCGAGACCGATGATCTCGACGGTCTTGCCCCGAGCCCGGTACTTGCCGGTCACAGCGTCGAGCGCGGCGACGGTGGAGGCGTCCCAGATGCGGGCGCCGGTGAGATCGATGACGACGGAGTCCGGGTCGTTCACGTAGTCGAACCGGTGGACGAGGTCGTTGCTGGAGGCGAAGAACAATCCGCCGGTGACCGCGTAGACGACCTGCGAGCCGTCCGGGTCGGTGACCGCGGTGACCTCGACCTGGTGCGCGACGCGGCGCGCGAAGATGACCATCGCGACGATCGAGCCGAGGACGACACCGATGGCGAGGTTGTCGGTGGCCACGACGACCGCCACGGTCACGACCATGACGATGATCTCGCCCGCGGGCAGGCGCTTCAGCGTCGCCGGGGCGATCGAGTGCCAGTCGAAGGTGCCGAAGGCGACGAGCACCATCACCGCGACGAGCGCCGCCATCGGGATCCTGGACACCAGTGGGCCGAAGACGATGCACAGGACCATGAGGAAGGCCCCGGCCAGGAACGTGGACAGCCGCGTTCGGGCACCGGCGGTCTTCACGTTGATCATCGTCTGGCCGATCATCGCGCAGCCGCCCATGCCGCCGAAGATGCCGGTGACGACATTCGCGACACCCTGGCCGATCGCCTCGCGGGTCTTGTTCGAACGGGTGTCGGTGATGTCGTCGACCAGTTTCGCCGTCATCAACGATTCCATCAGCCCCACCAGTGCGAAGGCGAGCGCGTACGGGGCGAGCAGGGCGAACGTACCCATGGTGAACGGGACGTCCGGCAGTCCCGGCACCGGCAGGGAGGACGGCAGCGCGCCCTTGTCGCCCACGGTCGGGACCGCGATCCCGGCGCCGATGGTCAGCGCGGTGAGCGCGACGATCGATACCAAGGGCGCCGGGACCACCTTGGTGAAGCGGGGGAACAGCACCATCAGCACCAGGCCGGCGGCGAACAGCGGATAGACCGGCCACGGCACGTCGATGAGTTCGGGCACCTGCGCGAGGAAGATCAGGATGGCGAGCGCGTTGACGAAGCCGACCATGACGCTGCGCGGGACGAACCGCATCAGCTTGGCCACGCCGAGGGAACCGAGCGCGATCTGGAACAGCCCGCCGAGGATCACGGTGGCGATCAAATGCCCGAGGCCGTGTTCGCGGGCGATCGGAGCGACCACGAGCGCGATCGCGCCGGTGGCGGCGGAGATCATCGCGGGCCTGCCGCCGACGACCGAGATCACCACGGCCATCGTGAACGACGCGAACAATCCGACGCTCGGGTCGACGCCCGCGATGATCGAGAACGAGATCGCCTCCGGGATCAGCGCCATGGCCACCACGAGTCCACCCAGGATCTCGATGCGGGCGACCTTCGGCGAAAGCCAGGAAGGCCTGGACGGCCGCATGCGGGACAACGACAGCGAAGACGATGAGGGCACGCGGCAACCTGACGTGATCGGAGTGGGATGCGAGAAGTCAGGTTAGGCCCGCGCGTGCGGGTGCGAACAGCCGCCTCCCCGGTGGTGAGGTCTGGGTCACGATCAGGGATTTCCCTTCACACTGCGGATTCCGCTCAGGATTCGGTTCTTTTCTTGGGTTTCGGAGGAGGAATGGTCTTGCGGCAAGGCGGTGACCCCGATCACGGAAGCCTCTTGGATCGTGGGAAACTGAGGTATCGACACGGTCCGTTTCCGAACAAGAGGGGTGGAGATGCGCGACCTTGACGAGTTCGAAGACGGCCTGATCGACCAATTCCGGAATCACCCGGCGCTGCGCGGCGTCACCGATCTCCCGCAGGAGGAGCTGCAGAACGTCCTGCTGCAGCGGCGGTTCCTGTCGCTGGCGTGCACCATGGTTTACGACCTGGCGATCGACCTGCTCACTGACGAGCGGTCCATCCGGATCGCCCGCGTCATCATCCGTGAGAAGTACCCGGACAACACCTCTCCCGGCAGCACACCTTCGCACCGCGAGGACATGATGGCCGACATCCTCGCGCTCGGCGTTCCCCGCGAAACGCTGGTGCGGTCCAGGAAGTCGCTGGCCACGTCGGCCTGCGTCGACACCACCATGGAACTGATCGCCACCGCCGGCGACTCGGCGCACGCCGACGTCGAACTGCTGACGATCCTGCGACTCTGGGGCGAGGTGCTGGCCTCCGTCGAGTACGGCGAACTGTGGCGCCGGATCGGCCCGGTGCTCGGCGACAAGTCCGTCTTCTACTATCCGCGCCACATGCACGACGCGACGTCCCACCCGCTCGCCGCCGCGTCGCCGCTTTCGGACCGGCTGGGGTTGCGGCTCGTGCAGCTGATCGACTCGCGTGAGGCCAGGGAGCGGTTCCACGAAACCGAACAGGCGGTTTTCGCGGTCAAGATGGCGTTCTACGACCAGTTCCTGCCTCAGACCGTGCTCGCAGGTCCGTGGAGGACTCCTTGAGGGACTCTGGGTCTCTTGAAGTTCCCCTCACTCGCGGGTGATCGTCCCAGCAGTCCCAGCAGTCCCAGCAGTCCCAGCAGTCCCATCAGTCCCATCAGTCACAAGGGTGGTGGGGAGGTCGCTTCGCAGTGGGTGAAGGCCTCCTTCGTTGTGTCTGGCGGAGTGAAGGGGGCCTTCGTGTTCTTCATGCGGCTGATGCCGTCGTCTATCTGAGTCCGTGGAGGACTCCTTGAGGGACTCTGGGTCTCTTGAAGTTCCCCTCACTCGCAGGTGAACGTCCCAGCAGTCCCAGCAGCACCATTAGTCACAACGACACGCCTCCCCAGTACGTGAAGGCTTCCTTCCTACCTTGAGAAAAGGCAAGGGAGGCCTTCACTACGTCGCGACCAGGCGTGGGGGCGGATCGCCACACCTCGCCACGCGAAGGGCGCTTTCCCCGCATGCCACGCGGGGAAAGTCCCCTTCAGCGCGTGAGACGCGAGACCTAGCCGATGAGACCGGCGAACCGCCCCAGCGTCTCCTCGCGTCCCAGCGCCTGCGTGATGGAGTGCAGGTCCGGGCTCCGGGTCGAGCCGGTGATCGCGATCCGGATGATCTGCGAAGCCTCCCGGATGGAACCCGGGTAGCGCTCGGGGTCCTTCTTGAGCTCCTTGGCGTTCTTCGCGAAGCCGTGCTTCGCGGCCACGTCGCGGATCTGCTGGAACCACTCCTGGCCGTCGTCGAGTTGCTGGTAGTTCTCGACGAAGTCGCGCGCCACGGCCTGGACGACGTCGCGGTCGACGCCGAGGGCGGCGATGCGCTCGTCGCCGGGGCTCTCGACGGCGGCGTGCAGCTGCGGGAAGAAGAAGCCGTAGACGGCGCGGAACTCGCTCCACTTCTTCAGGTCCTTGCGCGGGTTCTCGGCCCCGTCACGCTCGACGGCCAGCGCCCGGAGAGCGAGGTCGGGCTCGGCGTCGAGGACGGTCCGCAGCGCGGGGTCGAACCGCTCGGCCCAGGTACTGACCTCTTTGAGGATCTCGGCGCCGGGCAACGTGGCGATGTGGTCGGCCGAGATGTCGTCGAGTTTGACCAGGTCGACCAGCGGGCCGGCGACGCCGCATTCGTCCAGGTTGATCGGCTCGGTCAGGGCCTGCTCGAGCGGCATCTCGGCGAGACGGCCGTTGGCGAGGCCGCGCAGGTAGTAGAGGACGGCCTTCGTGGGGTAGCCGGACTCGATGTAGAAGTCGACGCTCGCTTCCGGGTCCTTGCGCTTCGACAGCTTGCGCTTGCTGCCGCCTTCCTGCTTCATCAGCGGCGCGATGTGCGCGTACGTGATCGGCTCGAAGGCGAGTGCGTCGAACAGCTGCTGGTGCGTCGGCACCGACGAGATCCACTCGTCGCCGCGGATGACCAGGTTGACGCGCATCAGGTGATCGTCGACGGCGTGCGCGAAGTGGTAGGTCGGCAGCCGCGGGCTCTGGTCGGAGCTCTTGAGGATGACGACGTCGTTGCGGTTGGCCTCGGCTTCGAGCGGGCCGCGGATGGCGTCGGTAAACCTGGCGCGGGCGCCGGTGTCGTCCGGCGCGCGGAACCGCACGACGTACGGGTCGCCGGCGTCGAGCTTGGCCTGGACGTCGGCGGGGTCGGCGTCACGCCAGATCGCCCAGGAGCCGTAGTAGCCGGTGGGCAGCTTCGTGGCCTGCTGCCGGGTGGTGATCGCCGCCAGTTCGTCCTTGGTGGCGAAGTCGAGGTACGCGCGGCCGAGGCGGAGCAAATGACGGACGTAGGTCAGGTAGATCTGCTCGCGCTCGGACTGCTGGTACGGGCCGTAGTCGCCGCCGCGGTGGATGTCCTCGTCGGAGGCGAGACCGAAGTAGGCGAAGCCGCGCTCGAACTGGTCGATGGCCCCTTCGACCTCGCGGGACCGGTCGGTGTCCTCGACCCGGACCAGATAGCGGCCGCCGCTGCGGCGGGCGACGTCCTGGTCGATGGTGGCGACGTAGACCCCGCCGATATGGACGAATCCGGTGGGCGACGGGCCGAAGCGGGTGACCATGGCGCCCTCGGGGAGGTCGCGGGCGGGGTAACGCTGTTCCCAGTGCTCGGGTTCGGGCAGGTCGGCGGGGAAGAGGGCGTCGATGACTGCTCGGTCCAGCATGGCGGTTCAGATCTCCCGGCGTCGTGGTGCATGGCTGTTTTCGCCACCGAAGAGCCTAACCGTCCGGCCTCCCGGCCTGGTGGGGGTGGGTCCTGAAGCGGGAGGAAGCCGAATCGAGACGTGCTTTTCCGTCGGTGCAACCCGGTAAAATGGGCCTCGCCGGACATTCGGGGAGGAAATCGGTGACCACCGATAGATCACTTCGTGAAGAACCCCAGCTCACCATCCGACCAAAGCCTTCGGCGTTCTTTTTGCGCCGCCGTTTCCTGCGCAGTTTCGGGCCCGCGCTGGCCCTCGCCGTGAGCGGCCTGATCGTGCTGCTCCTGACCGGGACGGTCGTGGTGCCCTTTCAGCAGACACTGGTCCTGCGCGGCAAGATGGGCTCCAAATCGGATCTCTTCGAGGACGCGAAGATCCAGGAGATCCTGATGCGCCGTCACATCCGGGTCCACGTGACCAGGGCGGGCTCACGGGACGCCGCCACCCACGACCTCAGCGAGTACGACTTCGTGTTCATGTCCGGCGAGCCCGCCGCGGGCCTCGTCCGGCGGTCAAGGGCGAACCAGTGGACGGGCAGCGCGCGGCAGCCGTTCACCAGTCCGATCGTCCTCGCCACGTACCGCCGCTACGCCGAAACACTGGCGCGCAAGGAGATCGCTTTCAAACCGCCGGGGCAGGACCCGCTCTACTACACGCTGGACACCGAGAAGTTCATCCAGGCGATGAGGAGGAAGGCGACCTGGGACTCGCTGGGCGTCGGCGACTTCGGCGCGGCGAACGGGAACCAGGTGCTGGCCCAGACCTCGAACATCTGCGACTCCAATTCCGGTGCGACGTACCTGATTCTCCTGGCGTTCCTCGAAAACGGCCGCCATGTCCCGGTCGTCGATCCGCAACGGGCCGGTGCGCCCGCCGGGCCGCCGAACCTGTCGAGCGCCAAGGAATTGGCAGGCCGGGTCAAGCCGCTCGTGGCCGCGCAAGGCTTCCCGTCGACCGACCTGTCGGAGTCCTACGCGAATCTGGCGGAGGGTGACAGACCGATCGTCGTCATCTACGAGCACCAGTACCTCGCCATGCAGTTGCGGGCCAAGGCGCAGAGCGGGCGGCCGGACCTTGACCGCGTCCTGCTGTACCCCAAGGACAACATCCTGACGAAGCCGCAGTTCCTCGCCCTGAAGCCGGCAGCGGAACGCTTGGGCGAACTGATCACCTTCGATCCCGATCTGCAGCGCCGCGCGATGGAGCTCGGGTTCGGTGTCGCGACCCCGGCCGGCAGTACGAAAAGCGCGCGGTTGTACGACTTCCTGCGCGAACAGGGGTTGCCGACCCCGGACATCGCGGACAACGACAGCACCACGCCATTACCGGACAACCTGGTGCTGGAAGAGATGATCAAGACCGTCGGGGACTGCTCATGAAGCGATTCCTGATGGTCCTGTGCTGCCTGCTGCTGGTGGCGGGCGCGTGTACGAGCGGTGGACAGAAGGTGACGCTGCGCGTCCTGGCCAGTCCCGAACTCGCCGATCTCGGGCCGATCCTCGACGACCTCCGCGGGGAAACGGGAATCGACCTGGAGATGGATTTCCAGGGAACCGTCAACACGAGTACCGCCCTCATCCCCGGCAGGGCCACGCACGATCTCGCCTGGATCTCCACCGACCGGTTCTTCCAGCTCGACTTCAGGCGGGCCGCGGACAAGGGCGAACGGCCACTGGCCACCAAGACCATGATCTCGCCGGTCGTCGTCGGAATGACGTCGGCGAAGGCGGCGGAACTCCGCCGCGGCAAACCGGACGGCAAACTGTCCTGGGCGGACCTCGCGGACGCCGCCGCGAGCGGTTCGTTCCGGTTCGCGATGGCGAACCCCGCCACGGCGACCAGCGGGCTCATTTCTCTCGTCGGGGTGGCGACCGCGGCCGCGGGCACCGGGGCGGCTCTGCGGCTGGAGGACGTGAAGTGCGACAAATTGCAGGGTTTCCGCACTGGGCACACGATCACCGCGGACACGTCGGCCGCGTTGACCGATCGGTTCGCCGAGCGCCAGGAAGTCGACGCGATCATCGGCTACGAGTCCACTTTGCTCAGCCTGAACGGCAGCGGCAGGCTCAAGGCGCCGCTGGAACTGGTGTACCCGCGCGATGGCATCGTGCAGGCGGAATACCCGATCCTCCTGCTCGACCCGGCCAAACGGGAGGTGTACGACAAGGTCGTCTCATGGGTCAGAAGTCCGGCGACACAGAAGAAATTGATGGAAAGAACCCTCCGGCGGCCGGTCATCGGTGAAGTGGGGCTCGATCCGAGGTTGCCCGCCTCGACCGGGAACTCACTGTACTTCCCCGACGACCCGGCCGTGGTGGACGAACTGCTCGCCGACTACGCCGATCCCGCGAGCTGGAAACCCGGGCGGGTGATTTTCGTGCTGGATTTCTCCGGTTCGATGAAGGGGGCGCGGATCGCCGCGCTCAGGGCGACCTTCGCGGGGCTGAGCAATTCCGGTGGCGGCTTCGATCGCTTCTACCGTGGCGAACGGCTCACGGTCCTCCGTTTCGGCGGGAGAATACTTGGGGACCGGGATTTCACGATCAACGGGCCGCGGGATCTCGACGCACTGCGGGCCTTCATCGCCACCGACGACTTCGACGGCGACACCGCCGTCTGGTCGGCGCTCGGTGAGGCCTACGCGAAGGCCGGCGCCCATCGCCGGGCCGAACCCGGCCAGAACGTCTCGATCGTGCTGATGACCGACGGAGAGAGCAACGCCGGCCAGGGTATCGAAGATTTCCTTCGCACACCAAAGGAATCCGGCGTGCCCACGTACACCATCCGGTTCGGCGAGGCGAATCCCGCCGAACTCGGCCGTGCGGCCGTGGCCACTGGTGGCCGCCTGGTCGACGCGAACTCGACATCCCTGCTCGACGCGTTCAAGGAGATCCGTGGCTGCCGATAATCTGTGGTGGGACGTCTGGGGAATGTGGCTGGCCGTCTGGGTGCTGACCCTGGTCGCCTTCGTCGTCGCGATCGTGATCCTCGTGAAGCACTGGCGCCGCACGCGGTCCGACGGCGATCAGGGGATGATCCGGGGTATCGGCTTCTACCTGCACTCGAAATCCGTGATGGGCCTCTACCAGTTGCACCGCTACAACGAGGCGCTGGAGCAGGAAGTGGAGAAACGGCGGAGCCGGGGCTGGCGGTTCTGGGGATCGGGCGGATTCGGTCCGCTCAGAGGAGAATCGGAACGCACCGACACCAACGAGGAGTTCCGGCGCTACATCCACAAGGCCGAACCGATCACCGTGATCGGCATCGTGATGAAGGTGCTGGAGAAACACCACGACATCATCTACGTCGACCTGTCGGAACAGGAACTCGTCCATAATCGCGCGCTGGTCAAGGAACTCGGCTGGTCCGATGGTGCCGAGAGCACCCGCCAGCTCAAGACACGGCTGCGTGGCGTCGAAGCGTTCGTCTCGGTGAAGGGCCTGTTCCGGAAACGATCCCAGTCCGACGGCGAGACGGTTTTCGTCGCCCCGTACGGAAATCCGGACGACCCGGAGAAGAGCAGGCGGATCCGGTTCACCTGCGTGACCGGCGATCTGCGGGACACCGTGCCCGCCGGCGCGTTCCGGGCCCGATGCCTCGGCAAGGTCGAGGACTGGGACCCCGAAAGCGGCGAACTCGTCGTCCATCCCATCGCCATCTTCAAGTAACCCTCCACGGCCGAATGGAGCAGACGAAAACCACACGTCGCCCATGGCGCTTCGCACTGTCGGACGGCGGGGCCGAACCTGCACGATTCCGGTACCGAACACCGCAGGTTCGACAGGGGAGAATCCAATGCAGACCGCCGTTTCCGACGATATCCGCCGCTTCTTCGCCGACTCCGCGTTCGACGTCACCACGGTGGGACAGACCGAAGTCGACATCGTGATCGATCACTTCGACAACTGGAAGAACGTGTCAAGCGGAGGGGCCTTCGGCTGCTTCACCGGCGCCTGCTGCCTCATGGCCTGAGTGTTCCGCGCAGAAGCAGCCGACGCCCTTCGCGATCCAGTCCCGGCCTTCCCACTCGGGGTGGCGTTCGATCATCAGCGCTTCGACCTCCGCGGCGATGGTCTCCTCGGCGAGAGCCGAGTCGCGCCGCTTCCAGGTCTCTTCGCGCAGCACTTCGAGGTACTCGCGGACGTCGGTCAGGATCCGGCGTCCGGAGACGTCGCCGTGGCCGGGGACGACGATGTCCGGCTTGGCGGCGGCCAGCCGTCGCAGCACTTCGATCCACCGCGGTCCCGAGACGTCGGTGTCGTACGGCGGGAACCACGGGAAGATCGAGAACTGGCCCGCTTCGATCAGGTCCCCGGTGAACAGCACGCCCGCGTCGGGGACGGTCACCACCTGATCGCCCTTGCTGTGGGCGCGTCCGGTGGCCTCCTGGCGTACGACCCGTCCACCGAGATCGAGGTCGTACCGGTCGTCGTAGACCACGTCCGGTACGACCAGGCCGACGCCTTCCAGGTGCCGCGCGACCGGGGCGCCGAGGCCACGGAACATCTCGAGGTAGGCCGGTCCTTTGTGGATCAGGTCCGCCGCCTGCGCGCTGTTGACGAGGTAGGTCGCGTGCTCCGCGAAAGTCTGCGCGCCGAACGCGTGCTCGGGGTGGAAATGCGTGGTGGTCAGGTACAGCCTGCGGCCGCGGGCGTGCTCGGCCGCGAAGGCGAGCACCTTTTCGGCGTTGCGCGGCCCCAGTCCTGTGTCGACGACGAGTACCGAGTGCTCGCCGCCGATGACACCGATATTGGGGACGAGGTCGACGCCGAGGTTCGGGATCACCACGACGTCGCGGGCGATTTCGCCGGCCTGGCCGGTGTTGACGACGGGTTCGTGGGTGACTGGTTCGAAGGGCATGATCCGAATGTGCCGCCGGTACCCGTCCGCCGTCCAAGTCCGATCTTCCCGGCCCGATACCGGCTGGGTATCATCGCCGGTGATGGAACTCCGCCTGCTGCGCTACTTCGTGGCCGTCGCCGAGGAGAGGCACTTCGGCAGGGCCGCCGCGCGGCTGCACATGACCCAGCCGCCGCTGAGCCGGGCCATCCAGCAGCTGGAAAGCGACCTGGGGGTCGTCCTGCTGCTCCGCTCGGCCGCCGGCGTCGAGCCCACCGCGGCCGGAACCACCCTGTACGCCGAGGCCCGTACCCTGCTGGACCAGGCCGAGCGGGGCCGCGCTCGCGTGACGGCGGCGGCAGGCCCCGCGACGCTCACCGTCGGCACACTCGCCGACGGAGCGGGGGAGGCGGGCACCCGGCTGGCAGCGGCGTTCCGGCGACGTCATCCCGAGGTCTCGATCCGGTTCCGCGAGGCGGATTTCACCGACCCCACCACCGGTTTGCGCGCCGGACTCGCCGACGTCGCGCTGACCCGGTCGCCGTTCGACGAAACCGGCATCAGCGTCCGTGTCCTGCGCTCCGACCCGGTCGGGCTCGTCCTGCGTACCGGCGATCCGCTCGCCGGTCGTGAGTCACTCCGGCTGGCCGACGTCGCCGATCGACCTTGGTTCCAGCTGCCGGACGGGACGGACCCGCTGTGGCGCGCGTACTGGAACGGGGCGGCGCCGATCGGGGAGCGGCCGGCCGGCCCGGTGGTGCGCACGGTCAGCGAATGCCTGCAAGCCGTCCTGTGGAACGGCACGGCGGGTATCGCGCCGCTCGGGCACGCCCTGCCCGACGGACTCACCTGGGTGCCGTTGGCCGACATGCCGCCGAGCCCGCTCGTCGTGGCGTGGGTGACCGGGCGGGAGAGCCCGCTGATCCGCTCGTTCGCCCGGATCGCCGTCGAAAGCCACCGATGAGGGCGGTGTGAAACCGCTCGGTCCAGGGAATCAAAGGTCATGCCGGAATCACCTTCTGAACCCGACGAAGCGACCGTCGACGCCGTCGGCAAGCTGGTCGCCGCGTTCGAAACGGTCGAGCAGGCGAGAGGCCAGCTGTACGCCTTCCATCGCCTCACGGGAAGCGCCGACTTCGCACTCGACGAAGCCGCGGAGGCGCTCCGGAAGGCAGGGCACTCCGAGTGGGCCGAGCGGATCCAGAGCGAGCTGATCGGGCTCAACGTGCTGCCGGAGCGGTGGACCTTCCAGCTGGTCGAGGAGTACGACGACGGCTACTACGCGGCCTTCCGCGAGCTGACGCGGGACGTCAGCGGTGACCTCGCCGGCGGGCGGCGGCACCTGCACGAAGAGCGGATCAAGCGGCGGCGGCGGACCGACGGGCGGCCGGGACACGAGATGGGGCGGCCCAGCACCTGAGGGCCGGGTGGCAGGTCCATCAAGGCCTCCCTCTTCACCTTGAGGTCAGGGGAGGCCTTCACGGCGAGTCCCGGACAAGAGAGGCGGCTACAGGTGTTCCAGCGCGTCGGGCTTGTGGACGGCCTCACCACCGCTTTTGTCGCTGCGGACGAGGTATTGGGGCTCCTCCTTCGACGCCCGTACCGTGCGGCCGCCCGCTTCGGTGTCGGAGGTGATCTCCTTCAGAACCTCGCCCTCGGCCTGCCCGCCGTGACTGTTCCAGCGGACCTTGTCTCCTTTGTGAAAGCGTTTCGTCATCGTCACTCCTTCTCGGCGGGTGTCCGTCGTGGACGATCGGACGCGGGCCAGACATAGGGCAGGTCGTCGGGAACGTCCGGAAACTGTGCGCGGTAGTGCTCCGGTTGCTTACGGACCAGGGCGGAGCGATGACTCCGGTGGAAGTCGGCGTCACCGAGCCAGGGCGGGAGGTCCTGTCCGTCCGCCAGTTCCGCTCGAGTGCGGACCCGATCCAGCCCGGTGGCGCGGAGCAGGTCGAGCCGCAGTGTTTCGCGACAGGTGTCCTGCCTTCCCGTCGCGCACCAGACCTCGCAGATGTCGAATCCGTACCGGACGAGCGCCTCCTCGTAGCCCGCCCACATCGCCGCGGCCGGATGGTGGCGCCAGCCGTAGCCCGGCACCGTCAGTGCGCGCAGCACCTGAATGGTCTCGACGCGTTGTTTGCCGAGCCTTTGCTGGTCGAGCGCGGTGGCGGAGGCCCGGAAGTCGGCGAACGGAAGGAACGTCTGCACATCGGCGGCTTCCCCACCCGCCGGGATCCGAAACCGGATCGGCTAGAAGATCGACCAACCGGTCAGCGTGGTGAACCGGTCCAGCGCCGCGACGCCCGCGACGGAGTTGCCGCGCGCGTCCAGCCCGGGGCTCCACACGCAGACCGCGCACCGGCCGGGGACGATCGCGACGATGCCGCCGCCGACCCCGCTCTTGCCGGGTAGTCCGACACGGTAGGCGAATTCGCCGGCCGCGTCGTAGGTTCCGCAGGTCAGCATCACCGCGTTGATCCGCTTGGCGGCGCTCAGCCCGAGCAGCCGGGTGCCGTCGTTGCGGACGCCGTGGCGGGCGAGGAACACCGCCGAGCGTGCGACGTCTCCGCAGGTCATCGCGATCGAGCACTGGCGGACGTACTGGTCGAGGACGGCGGGCACCGGATGGAGCATGTTCCGGTATGACGCCATGAAGTAGGCGAGGGCGCGGTTGCGGTCGGCGTGCTCGGCTTCCGACGCGGCGACCTCGGCGTCGATTCCGATGTCCGCGCGACCGCTTTCCTCACGGAGGAACCGAAGCAGGGTTTCCGCCGCGTCGCCGTGGTGCGCCAATTCGTCGGTCACCACCAGCGCCCCGGCGTTGATGAAGGGATTGCGGGGGATCCCGTCCTCGTTCTCCAGCTGCACCAGCGAGTTGAACGGGTTGCCGGACGGCTCGCGGCTCACCCGCGTCCACACGCCGTCGCCGTGGGAGAGCGCGAGCGCGAGGGTGAAGACCTTCGACATGCTCTGGATGGAGAACGGCACTTCCCAGTCGCCGACTCCATGCACCTCACCGTCCACTTCGGCCACCGCCATGCCGAACTGCCTTGGCTCGACCCTGGCCAGAGCGGGGATGTAGTCCGCGACGGCACCGCGGCCGATCTCCGGCGCGACGTCGTCGGCGATCCGGTCCAGCAGCGCTGCGAGGTCCACGGCCGTAGCGTAGGAGGCCGCCTTCGCGCGCGCAGATCGGGGTTCGCGGGTGAAATTGTCAAATCGAAAAGGGAAATACCAGTAAAACCGCCAGGGTGACGTCCCGCACACCTTAAGTCTTCCTTAGCTAGGTTGGTGACGTGCCGCACACGCTCTAGCGTCTGGCAACCATGGATCCCTCGCTGCTCACCGAAAAAGGTGAAAGCTACTCAAAAGCACTGGGCAACCGTCAAGTGCAGATGATCGCCATCGGCGGCGCGATCGGTGTCGGGCTGTTCCTCGGTGCCGGTGGCAAGCTCCAGCAGGTCGGACCGTCGCTGGTCCTGTCGTACGCGCTCTGCGGCATCGCCGCCTACTTCGTGATGCGCGCGCTCGGTGAGCTCGTGCTGCACGAGCCGACTTCCGGCAGTTTCGTCACCTATGCCCGCGAGTTCATCGGGCCGTGGGCGGGTTTCGCCTCCGGCTGGATGTACTGGGTGAACTGGGCGATGACCGGCATCGCGGAGATCACCGCGGTGGCGATCTACGTGCACAAATGGCTGCCCGACGTGCCGCAGTGGATCAGCGCCCTGGTCGCCCTCGGCGTCCTGATCCTGGTGAACCTCCTTTCGGTGAAACTGTTCGGCGAGCTGGAATTCTGGTTCTCGGTGGTCAAGGTGCTCGCCATCGTGGTCTTCTTGGTCACCGCGATCGGGCTGGTGCTCACCAGCGCCGACATCGGCGGCACCACGGCCGGTGTGCACAACCTGACCGCACACAATGGATTCTTCCCGGCAGGCATCGGCATCGCGCTGATGACCCTGCAGGCGGTCATCTTCGCGTACTCGGCGATCGAGGTCGTCGGCATCGCGGCGGGCGAGACCAAGGACGCCCGCAAGGTGCTGCCGAAGGCGATCAACGGCGTGGTCTGGCGGATCGGCGTGTTCTACGTCGGTTCCGTGCTGATGCTGGCGATGCTGCTGCCCTGGCCGTTCTACAACGGTGGTGAGAGCCCGTTCGTCACCGTCTTCTCGCGGCTCGGTATCCCGGGCATCGGCGACGTGATGAACGCCGTCGTGCTCACCGCCGCGCTGTCGAGCTGCAACTCCGGGCTCTATTCGACCGGCCGCATCCTGCGCGCGCTGGCGGACAAGGGCGAGGCGCCGAAGTTCGTCGGCAAGATGAGCGGCCGTCACGTGCCCTACGGCGGCATCCTGTTCACCTCCGGCGCCTACGTGCTCGGCGTGGTGCTCAACTACCTGGTGCCGAAGGACGCTTTCGACATCGCGATCGCGATCGCTTCGCTCGGGGTGATCACGACGTGGGCGACGCTGATCTTCTGTCAGATGCGGATGCGCCAGGCGGCGCTGCGCGGGGAGCTGGAACGACCGTCCTACCGGATGCCGTGGGCGCCCTACAGCGGCTGGGCGACGCTGGGCTTCCTCGCGCTGGTGGTGGTCCTGATGGGCTTCTCCGACGGCGCCGAGAAGATCGCGTTCTACTCGATCCCGGTGCTGGTCGTGGTGCTGGCGGTCGGCTGGCGGATCGTCGGGAAACGGCAACAGCAGGTGCGCTGACCCCCGCCCGCAATTCGTCCTCTAGTTGCGGTAGTTGCACACGCAAGGACCGCAACTAGAGGACTAATTGCGGGGAGTCAGCTGGAGGTCGGGAAGTGGAAACCGGCGGCGGTATGCGGCCATCGCGTGGTGACGACCTTTGGAGATGATCCCGGCGAGTTCGTCCTCGTGCCGCACCAGCAACTCGCGGAAGGTGAACATCACCCTGGTCCGTTGCGACAGCGACGAATCGCCCCACGACTCGAACGCCTTGCCCGCGGCCGTCACGGCGATGTCCACATCGGACGGTTCGGCGAGGAGCACCTCCGCCTGCGGACGTCCCGCCGCCGGGTCGTGCACCGGAGCGGTGCGCGTGGAACCCGCCGTGGTCGCGGCGCCGTTGATCCAGTGGTCGATGGTCTTCACGGAACAGCCTTTCACCGGTAGTGGATTCACAGCAGCCCGACGGCCGTGTCGACGGCCTTGGCGACGTCGCCGTCGTGCGGGTAAAGCAGGGACCGGCCGACCACGAGGCCTTGCACGGTCGGCAGTGCGAGCGCCCGTTGCCAGGCGGCGAACGCGGCTTCGGGGTCTTTGACCTCGCCGCCCAACAGGACGGCGGGCAACGTCGACGCGGCCAGCACGCGCTCCATGTCCGCGACCACCGGGAGTTTGAGCCAGGTGTAGGCCGAGGTGCGGCCGAGGCCGGAGGCGATGGTGATGGAGCGGATCACGGCTTCGGGGGAGAGGTCGTTGCGGAGGCGCCCGTCGACCCAGTCCGTGAGGAACGGCTCGACCATCGCGATCAGTTTCCGGTCGGCCAGGTCGTTGATCGCCTTCGCGGTGTTCTCCAGGACGCCGGGCGTCGCCGGGTCGGTCAGGCAGATCCTGGTGAGCGTCTTGCCGCCGTCGAACCGCATCCGCTCGATCGCTTCGGCGTCGTAGCAGGCGAAACGGTCGTCGATCTCGAAACTCGATCCGGCGAGGCCGGTGCGGTTCATCGAGCCGATGACGGTCTTGCCATCGAGGACGCCGAGGAGCAGCAGGTCGTCGATGATGTCCGGCGTCGCCAGCACCCCCGTGACACCGGGCCGCTCCAGCGCCAGGCCGAGGCGGTCCAGCAGTTCGCCGCGGTCGGCCATCGCGAGCGGGTCCGAACCGACGCCGTTCGCACCCCGCGCCGAGTGGTCCGCGGCGATGACCATCATGCGACCCTTGTCGTTGAAGGGTGTTTCCGCCCGGATCCGGGCAGTCGCGGCCACCGCTATGGCCTCGGGAACGCCCACTCGCGCGGCGACTACCCGGCGTACTGTGTCGGACACCCTTTGTTCCTCCTGGCTCGCGTGGTCTTTCGACCATCGCAAGCCGCCGGGGACTTTGTCAAGACATATGGACATAAGGTCATAAAGGTTCGTCGCGGTAGGCTCCGCGCATGAAACCGTGGGCTCCCGGTGAGATCGTGGTGGATCCGGACAGTCCGGAGCCGCTGTACTCCCAGGTCGCTCGGCAACTCCACGCCGCGATCGAGGACGGCAGGCTGCCGAACGGCGCGCGACTGGACAACGAGCTGGATCTGGCCGCGCGGCTGCACCTGTCCCGGCCGACGATCCGCCAGGCGATCCAGACGCTGGTCAATCAGGGGATGCTGGTCCGCAAACGCGGTGTCGGCACGCAGGTCGTCCGCACCAAGGTCGCCCGCCCGCTGCGGTTGAGCAGCCTGTTCGACGATCTCAGCGAACTCGGGGACAAGCCGGAATCCGTTGTCCTGGTCAACCGGGTCGAGCCCGCCGGCGAAAACGCGGCCGAGCGGCTCGAGACGCCGGGCCTGACCCACGTCCGGCGGCTGAAGCGGGTGCGCTCGACCGGCGGCGAACCGCTGGCGATCATGAACAACTACCTGCCCGACGGCATCATCGATCCGGACGACGACGAACTGCGGGACAAGGGCCTCTACCAGTTGCTGCGAGCCGCGGGTGTCCGCCTGCACGCCGCCCAGCAGAACGTCGGCGCCCGGCAGGCGACCGAAGAGGACGCCGAACTGCTGGAGGAGAAGCCGGGCGCGGCGCTGCTCACCATGCGCCGCACCACCTACGACGACGCCGGCCGGGTCGTCGAGCACGGATGGCACGTCTACCGCGCCTCGCGCTACTCGTTCAACCTCTCGCTGACCAACAACGTCTGACGGCGCGATTCGCGTTCCAGACCGGACTCCAGCGCCGCGTACACCGAGGGACGGGACTTCCGCAGCTAGACGGCGAGGCCGAGCCCGGCCGGCGCGACGAGCGGGAGCAGCCACGGCAGTAAGCGGGACGACGCCGTTGCCAGACCCGGCGAGCGTCGGGAAGTCGAGGACGGCCAGCGTCACGATGAGTCCGAGACCCACCGCGCCCAGCCCGGGAGCGATCAGCCTTGGCGAGTGACGTGTCGTCACGGCTCATTCGCTGCTCCCTGTCCGCCGACTTCCAGCCGCCAGGAAGTGGTCGGGGGCAGGAGTTTCGCCTTTGCGCGCTCGGCGGTTGTTCGCCAGCGACCGGCTCCGAAACCGAGAGAGGGAAGAGCGAAGGTGGCGTGTCTGCGGGTCGTCGCCCCCAATGTGGCATTGGAGACGCTCAGTGTCCCCAATGCCACATGGGGGGCATCGGTCCCGCGGTGTGGCGTGTCGCGTGTCGCGTGGAGCACCGTCTCGACGGTACTAGCCGCCTTTTCCATTCAAGATCATTTGCGTGCGGCAGGGAAAGCCGGCCACCCGTGCGGCCGCTCCAGGATCTCGATGGTCGCCTGGTCGACCAAAAAGTACTGCCCACCATCCTCGCGCGGATTCGTGTAGGCAGCCGTCGCCACCAACTGACCGAAGTCCGCCATCACCGCGATCGGATACCCGCCGTCGAAGACCTTCCCGTGCGCGGCCGACGCGACGGTCCCGGTCTCGTACCAGGTGACGAAGTACTGCGCCGGCCCGGTTTCGAAGACGCGCAACGTCGCCTCCTTCTGCCGGACACCGGCGAAGTCACCGGACACGCCCGTCCAGATCATCGTCGTCCGATCCGCGTAGTGCTGCTCCAGCACGTTCCCGGAACCATAATGGAAGTTCGCGCGGAGCCCGACGAGGTCGGTGCTGAGCCGATGGGTGCCGGTCACGGGGAAAAAGCGGACGTCGAGTTGCACGGGCTGAACCTCCGGATCGAGTGTCTCCGAAGGTTTAGCAGCCGGAACCGCCGCGACCCTTGTCCTGCGGGGCAGCCCTGTTGTCGGTGAACGCGAAGGTCAGCCGAACTGGCCGGGCTGGTAGTCGCCCGCCGGGGTCTGTGCGATGACGTTCAGCCGGTTGTACGCGTTGATCGTGGCGACCAGGGCGATCAGGGCGCCGATCTGCTCGTCGTCGTAGTGCTCGCGCACCTGCGAGACGATCCGCACCCTTCACGGTAGGGGACCAGGAAATCCTGCAAGTCCGAGCGGGTCAAATGCGTGAAACTGCACTCTCGGAGCATTGACGTTGCACAAAATTGCACCTAACGTGACAGCTATTGTGCACAACTGGCACGGATGGGGAGTTCATGAGCGGGACCTTCATGACGGCGGAGATCGCGAGTCAGCCCGGCTGCTGGCGGGACGCGGCGGCGCTGGCCTCGGCGAACAGTGATCTGCTGCCGCCGCCGGGCGCGCGCGTCGCGATCGTCGGCTGTGGCACGTCGTGGTTCATCGGCCAGGCGTACGCCGTCCTTCGCGAATCCGCCGGGCTCGGCGAGACCGACGCTTTCGCGGCGTCGGAGTTCCCGCCTGCCCGCGAGTACGACCACGTCGTGGCGCTGACCCGGTCGGGTACGACGACCGAGGTGCACGCCCTGCTGGCGAAACTACGGGGGAAGACGCCGACCATCGCGATCACCGGCGTGCCCGGTGAGATCGAGGCAGCCGCGGACACCATCGTCGATCTGTCCGTTGTGGACGAACGCTCGGTCGTGCAGACGCGCTTCGCCACCACGGCGCTGGCGATGCTGCGCGCGCACCTCGGCGAAGGCCTGAGCGTGGCCGCCGATCAGGCCGAACGCGTACTCGCCGAGCCGCTGCCCGGCGAACTGGTCGCCGCGGAACAGTTCACTTTCCTCGGCACCGGCTGGTCGGTGGGCATCGCGAACGAGGCCGCGCTCAAGTTCCGCGAGGCCTGTCTGCTGTGGACGGAGTCGTACCCGGCTTGGGACTACCGGCACGGCCCGATCAGCATCAGCGAGCCCGGGCGCGTCACCTGGATGTTCGGGCAGGCACCGGACGGACTGGCCGACGACGTCGCCCGCGCGGGTGGCCTGTTCGTCGAAAGTGGCCTGGACCCGCTCGCGGACCTGGTTCGCGCGCAGCGGGTGGCCGGTGCCATCGCCGCCCGCAAGGGGCTCGACCCGGACAACCCCCGAAGCCTCACCCGTTCCGTCGTCCTGACCTGAGAGCTTGAGGCCACCGTGATCGTCACCGTCACGCCGAACACCGCGTTGGACGTCACGTACACAGTGGACGGTCTCCGGCCCGGTGACGTGCACCGGGTGAAAGAAGTGCGGTATCGGGCCGGTGGCAAAGGCGTCAACGTCGCCCGTGTGCTGCACGTGCTCGGTGCCGAGGTCCGCGCGGTCTTCACCGCCGGTGGTGCGACGGGAGCCGCCGTCGAGGGCGAACTCGCGGCGGCGAAGATCCCCGTCGACAGCGTCCCGATCGGCGGGGAGACCCGGCGTACCACCACGGTTTTGGCGGGCGACGGCTCGATCACCCTGCTGAACGAACCCGGACCGCGGCTGACCGACGACGAATGGCAAACGTTTGCGGCGGCCGTCCGGGCCCGAAAGCCGGACGTGCTCGTCTGCTCGGGCAGTCTCCCACCGGGTGCCGGGGGATACGCCGGGCTGTTCGACGGGACACCGTCCATTTTGGACACTTCTGGCGAAGCGCTGCTCGCCGGACTGGCCGGGCGGCCGTCGGTCGTCAAACCGAACGCCGACGAACTCCGCGAGGTCACCGGTCTGCGCGATCCGGTGTCCGCCGCGGCCGAACTCCGGAGGGCCGGGGCGGAAGCGGTCGTCGTCTCGCTCGGCTCCGAGGGGCTGCTGGCGGTGACCGGGTCCGGCACCTGGCACGCGGCACCGTCCACAGTGTTGCGCGGCAACAGCACCGGTGCGGGTGACGCCGCCGTCGCGGCGCTGGCGCTGGGATTGAGCCGGGGTGAGTCATGGCCGGACATCCTGCGCAGGGCCGTCGCGTTGTCCGGGGCGGCCGTGCTCGGCCCGCTCGCCGGGGACGTCGACCTCGCGCACTACGAAGCCGAACAGGGGCTGGTCGCCGTACGCGCCCGCCCAGGCCCATCAGACACATCCTAGGAGAACCGTCATGCCTCTGGTGGGAACCGGGGAGATCGTCGGAGCCGCCGCGGCGGCCCGGCACGGCTGCGGCGCGTTCAACGCGATCCAGCTGGAGCACATCACCGCCATCGTCGACGGCGCGGCCGCGGCGGACGCGCCGGTGATCGTGCAGCTGAGCCAGAACGCCGTGAAGTACCACGGCTCACTGGCTCCCGTCGGCACGGCGGCGCTCGCCGCGGCCAGGGGCGCCGCCGCTCCGGTCGCGGTGCATCTCGACCATGCCGAGTCGCCGGACCTGGTCCGCGAGGCGGTCGCATTCGGTTTCGGCTCGGTCATGTTCGACGCGTCCAAACTGGACTACGCCGACAATGTGCGTGCCACCAAGAAGATCGCCGCGTACTGCCACGACCACGGAGTGTGGGTCGAGGCGGAACTCGGTGAGGTCGGGGGAAAGGACGGCGTCCACGCCCCCGGCGCGCGCACCGATCCGGACGAGGCGGCGGAGTTCGTCGCGGCCACGGGGGTCGACGCGCTGGCGGTGGCGGTCGGCAGTTCGCACGCCATGCTCACCCGTGACGCCGCGCTGGACTTCGAGCTGATCACCAGGCTGCGGGAACGCGTGCCGGTGCCGCTGGTGCTGCACGGCTCGTCGGGCGTGCCCGACGACGGGCTGGCCGAGGCGGTCCGGGCCGGGATGACGAAGATCAATATCGCCACCCAGCTCAACAAGGTGTTCACCGCGGCCGCGACGGAGGACTGGCGTGCGCATCCGGAGCGCGTCGACCCGCGGAAGTATCTCGGGGCCGGGCGCGCCGCGGTCGCCGTCGAGGTGCGTCGGCTGTTGGGAGTACTCAAGCTGGGCATAGCCGAACCGGAAAAGATGACGATTGAGCAGACTTTGCGCGATTGACTGTTGACAGGTGCGTGAAACCTCACAAAACTGCGCAATAACAAGCAGAACTGGTGTGATCTTCGATCCAGGTGGTGGCGGATGCGGGTAGGCAAGCTCACGGCATTGACGGCAGGGGCGGCGCTCCTGCTCGCGGGATGCGGCGGCGGGGACACGGCCGGTGGCACGGGCGAGAACGCGCTCCCCGGCGTCGACCAGTTCCTCAACGCGCCCTGTCCGGAGGCGGCGGTGAAACCCGCGACGGACAAGGAGTTCACGTACTGGTCCATGTGGACGGCCGACGAGCCGCAGGGCAAGGTCCTGCAAAAGGCCTTCAAGTGCTTCACGGAGAAGACCGGCGTCAAGGTCGACGTGCAGTGGCTGGGCCGCAAGGCCTACACGCAGAACCTGGTGCCCGCGCTGAACACCGACGCGGTGCCGGACCTGTTCGACCAGGACGTCAGCAAGGTCGGCGCGGCGATCATGACGCCGGGCGGCACGCAGAGCGTCGACGACGTGTTCGCGATGAAGGTCGGCGAGGGCGACAAGACCGTCAAGGACGTGCTTGCGCCCAGCTCGTACGACTTCCTGCAGAACAAGGACCGCGAGGGCCACAACTTCATGGTCCCGTACACGATCCAGTCGAGCGCCTGGTGGTTCAACAAGGACACCGCCGGTGACATCCAGCAGCCGAAGACTATGGACGAGATGATCGGCCTGTTCGACAAGGCCAAGGCCGACGGCAAGGCCGCGATCAGCCTCGACGGCGACATCCCGTTCTACAACATGTACTTCTACACCCAGCTGGCCGAGCGGTACGTCGGCGCGGGCGGGCTGTACAAGGCGGCGACCGACAAGACCGGCCAGGCGTGGAAGACCGAGCCCGGTTTCCTCAAGGCCGCCACCGAAACCGCGAAGCTGCCCAAGTACTTCATCGACGGCTGGGACGCGGCGAAGTTCCCGCAGGTGCAGCAGCGCTGGGCCGACGGTGACTCCCGCTTCCTCTATGTCGGCAGCTGGGCGCCGAGCGAGACCCGTGAGTACCTGGACAAGCAGGGCGCCGGGACGAAGATCAACTACAGCTCCTTCCAGTTCCCGATGCCCGATGGCGCGACGCACGACACCGTCGAGCAGATGTCGATCGGCTTCTCGGTGACCAAGAAGGCCAAGCACGCCGAAGGCGCCAAGGCGTTCATCGCCTACTTCCTCAACAAGGACCTGCTTTCCGGGATCCCCGCGGTGGCCGACAACCTCGTGCCGCGCGCCGACCTCGCCGTGCCGGACGACCTCAAGCAGGTCAAGGCCGCGATGGACGACCCGAAGAAGGAGCACGTCCTGCAGTACGACGGGATCGACGGCGTCGCCGGTGGCAAATGGCAGACCGACGTCTTCGACCCCGCCGACATCGCGCTGCTGAAGGGGAAGCTCACCCCGGAGCAGTTCGTGGACCAGCTCGCCGTCAAGGGCGCTGAGTTCTGGAAGAACCAGGGCTGATGGCCACGGTCACGACGAAGGCACGGGCGTTGAAAGCCGGGGCTCACCTGGGCCGCAAGAAACGGCTGTTCTGGCCGTTCGCCGCACCCGCGCTGGCGCTGTACCTGGTTTTCCTGGTGCTGCCGACGATCGCGACCGTGGTGCTGAGCTTCACCAGCTGGGCCGGGGCGGGGGACACACCGAAACCCAACGGTGTCACCAACTACACACAGATGGTGGCGAGCGACTCGTTCCAGTACGCCTTCGGCAACACGCTGATCTACGTGTTCCTCGGCGGGATCGGCACGTTCGCCCTGGCGTTCCTGTTCACCATGGTGCTGCGGGACATGAAGGGCGGGAAGACCGTCCGCGCCATCCTGTTCTTCCCCAACATCGTGGCGCCCGTGGCACTCGGGATGTTCCTCGGCTTCGTCTTCAAGTACCAGCCGGGGAAACAGGGCCTGGCGAACTACGTGATGGAGAGCCTCGGCGCGGACGCGGCGAAGTTCCTCGCACCGTCCAATGTGACCGGTGTGGTGACGGCGTCGCTGATCTGGGCGAGTTCGGGTTTCTACATCACCATCCTGATGGCCGCGGTCGACCGGATCCCGCCGTATCTCTACGAGGACGCGGAACTGGGCGGTGCGTCGCCGTGGCAGAAGTTCAGGAACATCACGCTGCCGATGACCTGGGACGTCGTCGGCGTCGCCGGGGTGCTGTGGACGATCAACGCGCTCAAGATCTTCGAGCTGGTGTTCGTGCTGGCAGGACCGGGCACCTACGCCCCGCCCAACGAGGCGTGGACGCTGGGGATCTACGTGTTCGACCGGACCTTCGGCTCGAACGGCACCCCGGACTTCGGCGCCGCCTGTGCCTGCGCGGTGGCGATGATCGCGCTGGTGTCCGTGCTCGTCGTCCTGCTCCGCCGTTTGATGCGCCGTGACGCGATCCAGTTCTGAGGGAGACGACATGTCCGTCACCGACGTCGAGGCGCCCGCGCGCCCACCGGCGAAACCGGTGCGCAAGCCGCCGCGCAAACCGCGCCCGGCGCCCGGCTCGCGACGGTTCAGCCCGTTGCGTGTCCTGGGTTCCACCATCGTGTGGCTGTTCACCGCCGGCAACATCCTGGTGCTGTACTGGCTGCTCACCGCCTCGTTCAAGACGCCGGTGGAGATCTTCACGAAGCCGTTCGCCTTGCCGTACCAATGGTTCCACAACGGCAAGCCGTTCCGGAACTTCAGCTACGCCTGGAACAACGCCGGTTTCGGCGACGCCGTGCTGACCACCGTGGTACTGGTCGGGCTCGCGACGGTCGTGACGGTCGCCGTCTCGGCGCCCTGCGCGTACGCCCTGACCAGGCTGGGCGTCCGCGGCTCCGGGCCCATGACCAACGCGGTCGCGATCGGGATGGGCGTGCCGTTCCAGACCGTGATCATCCCGCTGTTCGTGGTGCTGAGCAAGATCCACCTCGACAACGAGTACGGCCTGTTCGTGCTGTACGTGGCCCTGTCGATCCCGTTCACGGTGTTCCTGATGACCGGCTTCTTCCGGTCGCTGCCGGACGAACTGGAGGAGGCGGCCGCACTCGACGGCGCGTCGCCGACGCGGACGTTCTTCTCGGTCATGCTGCCGCTGACGCGCGGCGGCATGATCACCGCGCTGACGCTGAACGCCATCGGCCTGTGGAACGAGACGCTGTTGGCGATCGTGTTCCTCAAGGACCAGGCCCATTTCACGCTCTCCCGCGCGCTCTTCACCTTCTACGGAGCCGCGAGCTACCAGTCGGAGTACGGCGGCCTGATCGCCGGGGTGGCGATCGTCGTGCTCCCGATGCTCGTGCTCTACCTCGTGCTCGCCCGCCGGATCATCACCGGCCTGACCCTCGGCGCCGGAAAGTAGGACCTGATGGCCACCGTGACCTTCTCCGACACCACGCGGTTCTACGCCGGGGTGGACCGCCCGGCCGTCGACGGCCTCGACCTCGAGGTCACCGACGGCGAGTTCCTCGTCCTGGTCGGCCCGTCCGGCTGCGGCAAGTCGACCACGCTGCGGATGCTCGCCGGGCTGGAAGGCGTCGACGACGGCTCCATCCACATCGGCGACCGCGACGTCACCGAACTGCCGCCGAAGGACCGGGACATCGCGATGGTGTTCCAGAACTACGCGCTCTACCCGCATATGACGGTGGGGGAGAACATCGGCTTCCACCTGAAGCTCGCCAAGATGGCCAAGGCCGAACGCGAACACAAGGTGCGCGAGGCCGCGGCCGTGCTCGACCTGACCGAGTACCTGGACCGCAAGCCCGCGAAGCTGTCCGGCGGTCAGCGGCAGCGTGTCGCGATGGGCCGGGCGATCGTACGGGAACCGAGTGTCTTCTTGATGGACGAACCACTGTCCAATCTGGACGCCAAACTCCGGGTGCAGACCCGGACCCAGATCGCGTCCCTGCAGCGGCGGCTGGGCATCACGACGCTGTACGTCACACACGACCAGGTCGAGGCGATGACCATGGGCGACCGGGTCGCCGTACTGAAGGACGGGATCCTGCAGCAGTGCGACACGCCGGTCGGGCTGTTCGCGCGGCCGGTCAACGTGTTCGTCGCCGGGTTCATCGGCTCGCCTGCGATGAACCTGCTGGAGACCACTGTGGACACCGACGGCGCGCTCGTCGGCGGGACCCGGCTCCCGCTGACCCCGGCACAGCGATCCGCCCTGACCGGCCCCGGCGTCGTCGTCGGGGTCCGTCCCGAGGGCTGGACGATCGGGGACGGTGGCTACGAGGCCGTCGTCGAGGTCGTCGAGGAACTGGGCAGCGACCAGTACCTCTACTGCCGGGACGGCGACCGCGTGCTGACGGTGCGCACTCCGGGCATGGCCCCGTGGCAGCGCGGCGAGCCGATCTCGCTGGCCCCGCGACCGGGCTCGGTGCACCTGTTCGACGCCACCACCGGTGACCGGCTCCCCGACGCATGACCCGCCTGTACCGCACCGGGCTGGTGCTCCCCTCCGCCGAGCTGGGGCCGGAGAACCCGTTGCCCCCGCTTCGGAAACCCGAGGCGGTGGCCAAGGTGGCCAAGGTGGACGAGCTGCCACCGGACCTGGCGGAGGGCGTCGGGTACGGCCGCCTGGACACCACGCTGCCCTGTCCGCTGCGCGACGGCTACACCCGCGAGCGCACCGAACGCGAGCTTCCGGCCCTTGTGCTGGAGAACGACCGGCTTCGCGCCACCGTGCTGCCGTCGCTGGGCGGGCGGTTGTATTCGCTGGTCCACAAGCCGTCCGGACGCGAACTGCTCTACCGCAATCCCGTGTTCCAGCCCGCGAACCTCGCCCTGCGGGACGCCTGGTTCGCCGGCGGTGTCGAATGGAACCTCGGGAGCACCGGGCACACCACGCTGACCTGCGAGCCGATGTTCGCCGCGGAGATCGACGGCCCGGACGGCACACCGGTGCTACGGCTGTGGGAATGGGAACGCACCCGCGATCTGCCGTATCAGCTCGACTTCTGGCTGCCCGCCGAGTCCGACCATCTGCTCGTGGCGGTACGGCTCCGGAACCCGCATCCCTACGACGTCCCAGTGTACTGGTGGTCGAACATCGCGGTGCCGCAAAACGAGGGCACCCGGGTGCTGGCTCCCGCGACGCAAGCGTGGCATTACGGCTATTCGGGACGGCTCGATCTCGTCGACGTCCCCGGTGAGTTGACCTACCCGGCCCGCGCCGAAGCCGCGGCGGACTACTTCTTCGAGGTGACCGGGAGACCCTGGGTCGCGGCCGTCGAAAGCGACGGGACGGGCCTGGCCCAGCTGTCCACCGATCGGTTGCGTGGACGGAAGCTGTTCCTGTGGGGCGAATCCGACGGTGGGCGTCGCTGGCAGGAGTGGCTGGCTCCCGGTGCGGGCGGCTACCTGGAGATCCAGGCGGGCCTGGCCCGGACCCAGTTGGAGCACCTGCGGCTGCCGCCGGGGGAGAGCTGGGACTGGCTGGAGGCCTACGGTCCGGTCGCCGCTGATCCGGCGGCGGTGCACGGGGACGACTGGACGGCGGCTCGCGAGGCCGTCTCCGCCGGGCTGCCGACGGCGGAGGTGCTGGACGAGTACCACGACGCCTGGCGGAAGATCGCCGACGTCACCCCGGAATCCCTCCTGGCCACCGGTTCCGGCTGGGGAGCGCTGGAGAACCGGCGGGCGCCGATGTGCCTGCCCGGCACGCCGTTCCCGGACGCTTCGCTCGGCCCGGACCAGGCGCCGTGGCTCGCGTTGCTCGACGGAACGCCGCCGGACGGGGATCCGCTCGCGGTGCCCCCGCCGACGCTGGTGAACCGGTACTGGGCCGATCTGATGGAGTACGCCCCGAAGAACTGGCTGACCTGGTATCACCGCGGCGTCGCGCGCTGGGCGGCCGGACGGCACTCGGACGCGGTCCGTGCCTGGCGCGAGTCCGTCTCGGCGGCCGAGAACCCTTGGGCGCTGCGGAATCTCGCGGTCGCCACGGCGGGACCCGAGGCCGCGTGGCTGTACCGGCGAGCGGTCGCCCTCGCGCCGTCACTGCGTCCTCTCCTGGTCGAGGCGATCGCGGCGCAACTCGCCGCCGGGCGCGCGGGAGAAGCGGCCGAGTTGCTGGACGGCCTTCCCCTGGAGGGGCGGATCGCCTTACTGACGGCCCGCACCCGCCTGGCGCGAGGGGACATCGCCGGGGCCAAGGCCGTGTACGACACCGGTTTCGAGGTCGCGAACATCAGGGAAGGGGAAACGTCTCTTTCGGACACTTGGGCGGCGGTTTCGGACGAACCGCTGCCGGCACAGTACGACTTCCGAATGAAGTGACGGCCGGGCCACTTGACCGGCGTGCCGCACGCGGCGGACAGCCGTGATGCAGCATACTGCTCGAAACAGTGGCCAACAGCGCAACGTCATGCGTGATAGGCCGCAGCGAGCTAGGAGTGGCGCGGATGGCCCGGCACGAACGGCTGAGCACCCTGCTGGACCTGCTGGGGCAGCGGGAAAAGATCGACGTCGAAGACGTGGCCGAGGAGTTGAACGTCTCCGCGGCCACGATCCGGCGCGACCTCGACCACCTCGCGGAACAGCAGTTGCTCACCCGTACCCGTGGCGGCGCGGTGGCCAACGACCTCGCCTACGACCTGCCGCTGCGGTACAAGACCGCGCGGCACGTGCCCGAGAAGCAGCGGATCAGCGTCGCCGCCGCCTCGCTGGTGGCGCAGGGCATGGTGGTCGGCCTCAACGGCGGGACGACGACGGCCGGGGTCGCGCGATCGCTGGCCACCCGGTCGGATCTGGCGGGCCTGCGTGATTCGCCGGGGCTGACGGTGGTCACCAACGCGCTGAACATCGCGCACGAACTCGCCGTGCGGCCACATGTGAAGATCGTGGTCACCGGCGGGGTCGCGCGCCCGCAGTCGTTCGAACTGAGCGGCCCGCTGGCCACGCGCGTGCTCAGCGAATTGACCATCGACCTGCTGTTCCTCGGTGTCGACGCCTTCGACGCCGAGGCAGGCGCTTTCGCGCACCACGAGGGTGAAGCGAGCATCAACCGGCTGATGGTCGAGCGGGCGGAACGCGTCGTCGCGGTCGCCGACGGCTCGAAGCTGGGCCGTCGCGCGTTCGCGAGGATCTGCGCGACGCCGCAGGTGCACGCCCTCGTCACTGATTCCAACGCCGACCCGAAGACGCTGCGTGCTTTCGAAGCCGCGGGGGTCGAGGTTCAGGCCGTCTGACTTTCTTTGTGAGGTAAGGGGTTCTTGTCGGTTTCGCAGCCGGCGGGAGCCCCTTTCGTCGCTGTCGGCACGAAGGGACCCGACGAAAGCCGGCAGCACCGTTTCGGCGGATGACTTTGCGCGAACAGTGCGCTATACCGAGACCATATTGCTTATTCTGCGCGAAAGGTGTCTTGAGTGAGCAGAGTTGCGCAATCGCTGAGTTGTTTGGCCGCAGTAGTCCTTCTCGGACTTTCCCCGGTCGCCGCCCACGCCGATCCGGCCGCGGCGCCGGCCCGGCAAGCTGGCTGACCTAGTGGTCCGTGAAGGCCTCATTGAGGGACTCTGGGTCCCTCAAGGAGGCCTTCACGGACGGTTATCGAACTTCAAAGCCGCACAGTAGCCCCGGACCAGGCAGAATCGACGGGTGCGCATCGGAATCGTTCGGGGTCTCGCGGTCGCCGTCCTGCTCTCCGGTTGCTCCGGCGGGGAACCGACGCAGCCGCCCGCCAAACCCGTCTACGACCTGCCCGCGCGGGAGGTCCGCCCGGACGAGACCGCCCTGCACCTGCCACCGGCGCTCAACGGGGAGACCGAGTTCTCGCTCCTCGGCTTGGCCGCCGGACTTCCCAGCCTCACGGGCAGCCACACCGAATTCGAGGCGAAAGGACAATTCGTCCGCCTTCGGCTGGTGGTGACCGGAAAAGGCGTGTCCGGAATCCTCTTCGACACCCGGCGACAGCAACTCGTCACCGAGTCCGGCGCCGTGATCGCGGTCGACAACCAGGCCATGACGATCAAACGGCAGCCCGACAAGTTCGAACTCGGACGCGGTGTGCGGGTCGAGTTCGACCTCTACTTCGACCTCCCCAAGGAGGCGAAACCCTTGGTACTGCGGGCTTTCGGCGGTCCGACGCTGACCGACATGAAGAACCTCACCGGCACCGACATCAAGCTGGCATGACAAAGGGCCCCGCCGCGGAAAGCGGCGAGGCCCCTGCAAGGCGTCAGACGCCGAGGTCGCCACCGAGGTAGGCGGCCCGCACCTTCGGGTCGTCCAGCAGCTCGGTGCCACGAGCGCTTTTGACCACTACACCGGTCTCCAGCACGTACGCGCGGTCGGAGAGCTTCAGCGCCTGCTGCGCGTTCTGCTCCACCAGCAGGACCGTGGTCCCGCGCTTGTTGATCTCGCGGATGATGTCGAAGATCTGCGCGATCAGCATCGGCGCCAGACCCATGGACGGCTCGTCGAGCAGCAGTACCTTGGGCTTAGTCATCAGCGCGCGGCCGATGGCGATCATCTGCTGCTCGCCACCGGACATCGTGCCGCCGAACTGGGTCTTGCGCTCGTTCAGCCGCGGGAACAGCTCGTAGACCTCGTCGAGGTCGGCCTTCAGGTCGTCCTTGCGGGTGTAGGCACCCATGAGGAGGTTTTCCTGCACCGTCATCCCGGGGAACACGCCCCGGCCTTCCGGTGACTGGCCGATCCCGAGTTCGACCCGCTTGTGGCCGGGGGTCTTCGAGATGTCCTTGCCGTCGAAGAGGATCCGGCCGCTGGTCAGCGGACGCAGGCCCGAGATCGTCTTCAGCGTCGTGGTCTTGCCCGCGCCGTTGGCCCCGATGAGCGACACGATCTCGCCCTCGCCGACCTCGATGGTCATTCCCTTGAGCGCGGCGATCTTCCCGTAGTGGACGTTGATGTCCTGAACCTCAAGAAGCATCTTCCGCCACCCCCAGGTAAGCCTCGATCACCTTTTGGTTGTTCTGCACCTCGTGGGGAAGCCCTTCTGCGATCTTCTGGCCGAAGTCGAGCACGGCGAGCCGGTCGCTGATGTGCATGACCAGGCTCATGTCGTGCTCGATGAGCAGCACGGTCCGGCCGTCGTCACGGATCTTGCGAATCAGCTGCTGCAGCGAGTTCTTCTCCGCCGGGTTCATGCCGGCGGCGGGCTCGTCGAGCAGCAGCAGCTTCGGGTCGGTCGCGAGCGCACGCGCGATCTCCAGACGGCGCTGGTCGCCGTAGGAGAGGTTCTTCGCGGTGTTGTGCTCCACGCGCCCGATGCCGACGAAGTCGAGCAGTTCCCGAGCCAGCTCGCGTCCCCGCTTCTCTTCCCTGCGGTGCACGGGCAGGCCCAGCGTCGCCGAGATCGCGCCGGTCTTGTGGTGCGAGTCGGCACCGACCATCACGTTCTCGAGCGCCGACATGTTGTGGAACAGCCGGATGTTCTGGAACGTGCGGGCGATTCCGGTCTGGTTGATCTTGAACCGCTTCATCCCGTCGACCCTGGCGCCGTTGAAGCGCACGTGGCCTTCGGACGGCTGGTAGACGCCGGTGACCACGTTGAACACGGTGGTCTTGCCCGCGCCGTTCGGCCCGATCAGGGCGAAGATCTCACCCTGGTTGATGGTGAGGTTGACTTCCTTCAGTGCCGTGACACCGCCGAAGCGCATCGTCACGTTGTCGAATTCGAGCAGCGCGCTCATTTCGTCACCTCCGCCGAAGCCTCGGAATCCGGACCCGCGACTTCGGCGCCCATGGCACCCATCCCGCCCGTTCCTTCATGTAGTTCCGCCTTGCGCTGCCGCGACGGCAGCAGACCCTCCGGCCGCAGCGCCATCATCAGCACGAGCACGAAACCGAAGATCAGGATGCGGTACTCGGATAGGAACCGGAACCGCTCCGGGAGCCAGGCGACCAGGAAGGCACCGAGGACCACGCCGGGCAGGTTCCCCGCGCCACCGAGCACGACCGCCGCGAGGATGGTCGCCGACAGGATGAACGGGAAGTTGTTCGGCTCGATGAAGACGGCCTTGCTGGCGTAGACCGCACCGGCCATGCCGCCAAGCATGGCGCCGATGGCGAACGCCAGCAGCTTGAACTTGAACGTCGGGACGCCCATCAGTTCGGCGGCGTCCTCGTCCTCGCGGATGGCCGCCCACGCCCGCCCGACCCGGCTCCGGTGCAGCCGCACCGAGAAGACGATCGCGACCACGATCGCTGCCAGGACCAGGTAGTAGTACGGCGCCGGGTCGAGCAGGAACTCGGCACCGAACATCGGCTCCGGGTGCGGGACGTTGGTGATACCGCGGGAGCCGCCGATGCTGTCGGTGTTGACCGCCGTGATCCGGACGATCTCACCGAAACCGAGCGTCACGATCGCCAGGTAGTCACCTCGGAGCCGGAGTGTCGGCGCACCGAGGATCACGCCCGACATCGCCGCGAGGAAGATGCCGAGTACGAGGCATCCCCAGAAGCTCCAGCCGTATTTGGTGCCCATCACGGCGAGGGTGTAGGCGCCGATCGCGAAGAACGCGACGAACCCGAGGTCCAGCATGCCCGCGTGGCCGACCACGATGTTCAGGCCGATCGCCAGCAGGATGTAGATCCCGACCGGGAAGATCAGGACGGTCGTCCAGTCCGAGTCCGGCGACATGATGGAGCCGATCGCCGGTGCGGGCAGGATCAGCGCGCCGATGATCAGGGCGAGGTAAACGCCATAACGCTGCCAATGCGGAGCGCGAGCCCACCAGTCCCGCAGACCGTCGACGGGGTGAAACCCGGCGCGCGCGGGCTTTCCGTTTTCTGTAGACACTTCTTCGTCGCCCTTCATGCGCGTGCCCGCTGCAGCGATTCACCGAGGATGCCGGTGGGCCGGAACATCAGGACCAGCACCAGTACCACGAAGGCGGTGACGTCCTTCCATTGTGAACCGAAGAAGATCGAACTCCAGTTCTCCACCAGACCGAGTACGAGGCCGCCGAGTAGGGCACCGCGCAGGTTGCCGATGCCGCCGAGCACGGCCGCGGTGAACGCCTTGATGCCGAGAAGGAAGCCGATGCGGTAATCGGTGTTCTCGTACTCCATGACGTACAACGCCGCGGCGACGCCCGCCATCGCGCCACCGAGCAGGAAGGTGAGCCGGACGATCTTGTCGATGCTGACACCCATCAGCACGGCGGCTTCGGGATCCTGTGCCGTGGCACGGATACCGCGACCGAGGCGGGTGCGGCTGACCAGCTGGTCGAGGACGACCATCATGATCACGGCGCCGACGACGACGAACACGTGGTCCGTGCGCACGACCCCGTTGCCGATGTGGAACAGCTCCTCGTGCGGGATGAACCGCGGCGCGTTCTGTTGCACCCGACCGGATTTCCCGGTGATCCACTCGATGATCTCGAGGCCGAACAGTTCCTGCAGGAACAGCGAGGCGCCGATGGCGGAGATCAGGGCGGCCAGGCGGGTCGCGCCCTTCTTGCGGAGCGGCCGGTAGGCGACTTGCTCCAGCACGACCGCCGCACCGCCGGATACGGCGGCCGAAGCGATGATGATCAGCAGCAGCACGGCGATCATCCCGAACACGCCGAGCGTGATCGGGGCGGTGCCGCCCGCGATGGTGATCAGGACGAACAGGGACGTGACCGTCCCGATCATGAAAATCTCGGAATGTGCGAAGTTGATGAGCCGGAGCACGCCGTAGACCATTGTGTAGCCGAGGGCGATGAGGGCGTAGATGCTTCCGGCGACCAGTCCGCCGATGGTGCTACCGAGGAACTGGGCTTGCAGATCTTGAAGCATGACGTGGATGCCTTACGGGACGGGGCGAGGATTCTTTCGCCACATTTGCGGGAAGCGGGGGTGCTGTGCACGCACAGCGCCCCCGCTTCCGTTAGGTGTTCCTACCTGCTCCGTCAGCCGTTGAGCTTGGCTTCGGTCGAGATGCCGAGGTTCTTGAGGACGCCACCGGTGACCTGGTAGATGTTGATCGCGTCCGTCGACGGTTCGCCGTTCTCCTTGAACTTGACCTGCTTCGAGGCACCCTTGAAGTCGATCGTCTTGAGGGCCTCATTGATCTTCTCCGAGGTGGTGTTGCCCGCCTTGACCGCGTTGATGATGGCGGTCGCGGCGTCGTAGCCCTCGCTCGAGTAGATCGCCGGGTCGGTGTTGTACGCGGCCTTGTACTTGGTGCTGAACTCGTCGCTGGAGCCGGGGTCCGGGATGTTGCAGGGGCAGCCGACGACGGCCTTCTCGGCGGCCGTGGCACCCGCACCGCTGACCAGCTGAGCGTCGAGCGAACCGTCACCGGTGGCGAAGGTGGCGGTCACACTGCCGTCACGCAGCTGCTTGAGCAGACGGCCACCCTGGGCGTAGTAGCCACCGAAGAGGATGATGTCCGGGTTCGCCGCCTTGACCTTCTGCACGGTCGAGGAATAGTCCGACGCGTCCTTGGCGAACTTGTCGCGCTCGGTCGGGACGTTCTTTTCCTTCAGGGTCTTCTCGAAATTGTCAGCCAGGCCGACACTGTATTCCTGGTCGTCCGAGATGACGTAGGCCTTCTTGGGCGACTTCGCCGTGATGAGGAAGTTGGCGATCGCCGGGCCCTGGCTGGCGTCGCTCGCGACGACGCGGTGCCAGTACTTCCAGCCGTTCGAGGCGAGGCCCGCGTTGGTGGCCGACGGCGAGACACTGGGGATCTTGCTCTGTTCCAGCTGACCGCCGATGGCCTTCGACTCACCGGAGAAGGCCGGGCCGATCAGCGCGGTGATCTTGTCCTGGCCGACGGCGGTCGCGATCAGCGACGTCGCCTGCTCGGGCTTGCCCTGGCTGTCATACTCCTTGAGCTCCAGCTTCGTCGCCGGATTCGTCTTGTTGTACTCGTCGATAGCGAGCTTCGCGCCGTTGCGGGGCGGGATGACGATCCCGGAGTTCTCACCGGTGAGGTCACCCATGAACCCGATCTTCAGCGTGCTGCTGTCACCGCTGCCGGACGAGTTGCTGCCGCCAGCGCAGCCTGCCAGCGCAAGCGACGCAGCCGCCGCGACGGCGAATACCCGTCCAAAACGCACTCCTGACACCGACTACCTCCCATGACCAACCAGCCGCCGGTAGGCGTTGCCCCCGACACAGGGGCTAGGTTAGGGCAGGAAGATATCCCCATACGCCATGATCTGCACAGACGCCCATCACTCTGTGTCCACATCGTGACGGTCGAAACCAGCACGAATTGCACGAAAAGGCGAATGTTGCCGATTGACAGGTCTTCGCTGGTCACGCTGGGGATTCACCGTTACCACGTCGATCATGCTCGTGGGTTAGAATCATGTTTCGGCCGCGTATCTCGCGCTTTGTCACTACCTTCGAGGGCGTCCGTTCGCCGTAGCGATGTTGCCCCAAAGGGCGTCAAGCTTGCCCGCTCTTCTCTTCCGCCTTGACAACCGATGGTTGTCGTCGAGGCCCGAACGGCTGTTGGATCACTGCCCCGACCTCACGGTTAGCTGTTCCCAGAGCAGGAAACACCGAGTAAGAACTGGGAGAAAATGACGATGAGTGTCGAACTGAGCGGAGCGATCGAAGGCGTGGCGGCGGGGGTCCCGTTCGTGGCATTGCCGCCTTCGGACAAGGAGCGCCCGGCGCCGCTGGTGCTCACCTGGCATCTGCTGGGCGCGCCGTTCAGCGAGGCGGCCATGGCGGCGGCGCTGCCGATGCGGGAGCTGCACGCGTGGCGGGTGCACCTCGGGTTGCCGCTGACCGGGAAGCGCTTCCCGGAAGGCGGTTTCGAGGGCTTCTTCCGCCTCGCGAGCGAGGACAACGTGCTCAACGTCGTCGAGCCGCTCACCAGGCAGGTCGAGGCGGAGTTCCCGGCGGCCGTGGCGGAGCTGCGCTCGCGGCTGTCCATTGAGGACGGTCCGATCGGACTGGTCGGCGGTTCGCAGGGCGGCGGGGTCGCGCTGCAGATGCTGACCCACGCCGAGATCCCGGTGGCGGCGGCCGCGCTGGTGAACCCGGTGACCCAGCTGGCGCCGGTGATCGCCGCGAACGAGCGGGTCTACGACGTCACCTACCACTGGTCGAACCGGTCCCGCGCGGTCGCGAACGAGTACGACTACGTGCGGCGGGCGGCGGAGTTGACCGCGCCGGTGCTGCTCGTCATCGGCGGGGAGGACGACGTCTCGATCACCGAGCCCGCCGAAGCGTTGCACAAGGTGCTGGGGGAGCAGCGATCCGAACTCGTCACCATTCCGGGGATGGCGCACGAATTCGCCGAGGCGCCGGGTCTCGAACCGGCTCCGCAGACGGAACACGCGAAGCTGGTCGACGCCGAACTCACGCGCTGGTTCGCCCGGCACCTAGCTGTCTGAGGTCGTCGTCCGGCAGCCAGGATCGCTCGGGATCGTAGGAGCACCAACCTTCTTCGTGGCTGGTCCGGCCCGCGAGTGCCAGCAGGCGCCGCAGGGCCGGGCCTTCGCCGCGCCGCCACACCACGGACCACGGGAACAGCGGCGAGGGCTCGAAGGGCAGGACTCGCAGGTTGAGATCGGCGGCGAGGTCCATATCGGCGCCGGCGAGGGTGACCCGCTGTTTCCCGTAACGGGTTTGTTCCAGCGTATGCCGGAGGTCGTAGCTGACGCCGGAATCGTCGATCGGAACGTCGAATTCTTTGCATAGGCGTTGCAAATAAGAAAGCCATTCAACCGGGCCGCCCAATTGCGGGATCCAGATACCTTCGTTCCTGAGGTCGGACAGCGCGAGCACGTCGTTGCCCGCCAGCGGATGTTCGGGGGCGAGCAGAGCGACCAGTGGTTCGAGCCGGACGAGCCGGTGTTCGAGCTCCGCGGGCACCTCGCGGCCGAGGTCCGCGACGCGGCCGAACGCGAGGTCGATCTCGCCGCGGACCAGCGGGTCGAGGGCGTTGGCCAGCCCGCGCCCGGCGACGCGTTCGACGGCGAGTGCGGGGTCGCGCCGGGCGATGCGCCGCAGCATGTACATGGGGGAGAGGCGCGGGTCGACGACGTCGAGCCGGGGCGGGCGGTCCCGCAGGCCCATCGCGGCGACGGCGGCGTCCGCTGCGCGGATCAGCTCGCGCGCGTGCGGAAGGAAGCGGTCACCGTCGGGGGTCAGCTCGACGAGGCGGTTGGTGCGCCGGAAGAGCTGGACCGACAGGGCGTCCTCGAGTTTCCGGATCCGCTTCGACAGTGCTTGTTGCGTCAGGAACAGGGAGTCCGCCGCGCGGCCGAAATGACCGTGGTCGGCGGTCGCGACGAACGCCCGCACCTGAGCCGTGTCGAGATCCACGCGGCACCGTCCTTCCCTGCCCGGACGAGACGAACGGGACTTCCGGTGCGATTTTGCCCTGAAAGTCCCGTTCGGTTCACGCCAGGGGCCCGGTCCAGACGCCGTGAAGGCTTCCTTCCCTACCCTCGAGGTCAGGGTCTCGGCAAAGTCGAGGTTTCACAGGTCAGGTGGTTGTTCGTCGCTGTGCGAGGCCGACGACGGAGGAATGGGGACGTTGAGTGTCCCCCCCTCGGCCCTTGCCGGCAGCGATGTCAAGTCCGGATTACCGCCGACGACGGAGGAATGTGACTTTGCCGGAACCCCTACCCTCGAGGTAGCGAAAGAGACCTTCACGGACTGCCGAAGCGGCTCAGGTACCCGGCGGCCGTTCCCGCACCACGCAGGTCAGCCGCGCCGTGCAGGACCGGCGCCCCTGGTCGTCGGTCAGCACGATCTCCGCGGTGACGGTCCCGCGTCCGACGTGCACCGCGGTCGCGACCCCGGTCACCCGTCCGGAGCGGACCGCCCGGTGGTGGGTGCACGAGAGTTCGAGCCCCATCGTCGCTTTGTCGGTGCCGGCGTTGAGCGCGCAGACCATCGAGCCGAGCGCTTCGGCGATGACGGCGTTCGCTCCGCCGTGGAGGAGGCCGTAGGGCTGGAGGTTGCCCTCTACCGGGATGCTGCCCACGACGCGTTCGGGACTGAATTCGCTGATCTCGAGCCCGAGTTTGTCGTTGAGCTGCTGGCCGGCGAAGGCCGGGTCGATCCCGGCGAAGGATTCGAGGGCTTGTTCGGTCACACAGAGCTCCTTAACATCGTGAACCCGCGACCGCGCTCGCGTCGCCAGGGCGCACGTTATCGAGTTTTTCTCACGTCCTGCCGACCGGCGCCCTGCCGCCCCTGATCGCGGGGCCTTCGGCCAGGCGGGTTCCTGCGCTGAGGAGCCGAGCAGCTCCGCCGACAGGCCGCAAACGACACGACAGGTAGAACTGTCAGACCCTCACCCTAGACTCGCTCCCGTGAGCCCGAGTGAGAACACGACCATTGCCAACGCCACACCTGCCACCGCACCGGCCGAGCGGCCCAAACTGCTGCTGATCGACGGCCATTCGATGGCGTATCGCGCGTTCTACGCGCTGCCCGCGGAGAACTTCAAGACGAAGACCGGGCAGACGACGAACGCGGTATTCGGGTTCACCTCGATGCTCATCAACCTGCTGCGCGACGAAGCGCCGAGTCACCTCGCCGTGGCGTTCGACCTCTCCCGTAAGACGTTCCGCTCGGAGACTTTCGCGGAGTACAAGGCCAACCGCAGTGCCACACCGGACGAGTTCAAGGGCCAGGTCGGGCTGGTCGAGGACGTGCTGAAGGTCCTCGGCATCCCCGCGCTGACCAAGGAGAACTACGAAGCCGACGACATCATCGCCACGCTCACGACACAGGCGACCGCCGAAGGTTTCGACGTCCTCATCTGTACGGGTGATCGTGACGCGCTCCAGCTGGTGACCGACCAGGTCACCGTGCTGTACCCGAAGCGCGGCGTGTCCGAGATGACCCGGTTCACCCCGGAGGCGGTCGAGGAGAAGTACGGCCTCACCCCGGCGCAGTACCCGGACTTCGCCGCGCTGCGTGGCGACCCCTCGGACAACCTGCCCAGCATCCCGGGCGTCGGCGAGAAGACTGCCGCGAAGTGGATCAGGCAGTTCGGGTCCTTCAACGAGCTGATCGACAGGGTCGACGAGGTCAAGGGCAAGGTCGGCGACGCGCTGCGCGAGCACCTCGGCGCCGTGATGCTGAACCGCCAGCTCACCGAGCTGATCCGCGACGTCGAGCTGGAGGTAGGCCCGACCGGCCTCGAGTTGCGCCCCTGGGATCGCGAAGCCGTGCACGCGCTGTTCGACGAGCTCGAGTTCCGTGTCCTGCGTGACCGTCTCTTCGCGACCCTGCAGAGTGCTGAGCCGGAGGCGGAAGAGGGCTTCGAGGTCAAGGGCGCGAAGCTCGCTCCGGGCGCGCTTCCGGCCTGGCTGTCGGCGCACACCGGGCAGGACAAGCCGGTCGGCCTGGCGTTCCGCACCACCGGTGCCTCGGTCCGCTCCGACCTGAAGGCCATCTCCTTCGCGGCGTCGGACGGCGAAGGCGCGTACGTCGACGTCACCGCGATGGACGTTGAGGACGACAAGGCGCTCACCGCCTGGCTGGCGGACGAGAAGATCCAGAAAATCGGCCACGAGCTCAAGGTGTCGCTGCACGCCGTCCGCGCTCGCGGATGGACGTTCGCCGGGCTCGTCATGGACACCGCGCTCGCGGCGTACCTGGTCCGCCCTGGGCAGCGCACCTTCGAACTCGACGACCTCGCCCTGCGGTATCTGCACCGCGAGCTGCGCTCGGAGGCCGACACCGGCGATGGCCAGCTGTCGCTGCTCGACGGCGGCGGCGCCGAGGACATGGAGCAGAAGGAGATCCAGGCCGAGCTGGTCAGGGCCCGCGCGGTCGCCGAACTGGCGGGCGCGCTGACCAAGGAGCTCGGGGAACTCGGCGGCGCCCAGCTGCTCGTCGAGCTGGAACTGCCGCTGCTGCAGGTGATCACCGGCCTCGAAGCGGCGGGTATCGCGGTCGACATCGAGCACCTGACGGATCTGGAATCGCATTACCTCAGCCGGGTCACCCAGGCCGCCGACGAGGCGTACGCGGTCATCGGCAAGCAGGTCAACCTCGGTTCGCCGAAGCAACTGCAGGTGATCCTGTTCGACGAGCTCGGCATGCCGAAGACCAAGCGCACCAAGACCGGCTACACCACCGACGCCGAGGCGCTGCAGAGCCTGTTCGAGAAGACCGAGCACCCGTTCCTGCAACACCTGCTGGAGCACCGGGACGCGACCCGGCTGCGCACCACGGTCGAGGGCCTGATCAAGTCGATCGCCGACGACGGCCGCATCCACACCACGCTGCTGCAGACGATCGCCGCCACCGGACGGCTCTCCTCGGTCGACCCGAACCTCCAGAACATCCCGATCCGCACCGAGGAAGGCCGCCGCATCCGCGACGCGTTCGTCGTCGGGGACGGGTACGCCGAGCTGATGACGGCGGACTACAGCCAGATCGAAATGCGGATCATGGCGCACCTGTCGCAGGACGAGGGGCTTATCCAGGCCTTCAACAGCGGCGAAGATCTGCACACGTTCGTGGCGTCGCGCGCGTTCTCACTGCCGCCGGAGGAGATCACGCCGGAACTGCGGTTCCGGGTCAAGGCGATGTCGTACGGCCTGGCGTACGGGCTTTCGGCGTACGGGCTTTCGCAGCAGCTGCGGATCTCGACCGAAGACGCCAAGGAACAGATGGAGGCGTACTTCTCCCGTTTCGGCGGCGTGCGCGACTACCTCCATTCGGTCGTGGGAGACGCGGCGAAGGTCGGTTACACCGAAACGATCTTCGGTCGCCGCCGGTATCTGCCGGACCTCAACAGCGATAATCGTCAGCGCCGCGAAATGGCCGAGCGGATGGCGCTCAACGCTCCCATTCAGGGCAGCGCGGCCGACATCATCAAGGTCGCCATGCTCAATGTGCACCGCGCGCTGACCGAGGCGAAATTGAAGAGCCGCGTGCTGCTGCAGGTCCACGACGAACTCGTCCTCGAGGTCGCCGACGGCGAGCGTGAGCAGCTGGAAGCCTTGGTGCGCCAGGGAATGGGCTCGGCCTACGAGCTGGCCGTCCCGCTGGAGGTCTCTGTCGGATACGGGCGGTCCTGGAACGACGCCGCGCATTAGGCCTCGTGAGTGGTAATGACGGTTGGAACCGTCATTACCACTCACGATCGGTAGGGTCTTCCGGGTGACTTCCGAGCGCAGACGCTGGCGGGTGCGGCTGCGTGATCATCGTGGGCGGATCCTGGGTGCCGGGACCATGCTCGACGGTGAACACCTCCTCACCTGCGCTCACGTGATCGAAGGCGAAGACGAAATCAGCGTGGATTTCGTGGCGCTCCCCGGCGTGGAGTGCGGAATCGCCACGGTCGTCACGCAGGCGGCGCCCATCGGAGACGACGGCGGGGACATCGCGCTGCTCCGATTGCGTGACCCCGAGGAACAGCTCATCGGTGCCCCGCTCCATCGCACAGCTCTCGAAGACAACCAGCGCGTGCGCGCGTACGGCTTCCCGCACGGTTCGGACGGCATGTGGTCGCTGGCGACCGTCGTCGGCGACGGCGGGCACGGTCTCGAGCGTGTCCAGTTGCACCGGACTCCGGATGCCGAGCCGATCACCCACGGGTTCAGCGGTGCCGCGGTGATCTCGGACAGGACCGGGCACGTCGTCGGCATGGTCGCGACCCGGTACGCGACCGAGGCCGCCCGCGTTTCCTGGATGATCCCGGTCGAGACCATGCTCGGTTACCTGCCGGAACTGCGCCGCTGGGCCGAGGGAAGCCCGGCGATCGACCCCAGTTTCTTCCAGTACCCGGAACCGCCCGCGATCGACGTGCTGTTCGCCCGCGAACTCGCCCGCTGGCTCGGCGGGCACGGCCGGTCGGACGTCTGGGTGATCATCATGGGTGCGGACGATTCCGCCGTCGCGGCCTCGTTGCGCCGCGCGATCGTCCTCGCCGACCGGGAACACGGCGCGGGGCGGAGCGCGTCCGGGCCGACGGTGCCGCCGGTGGGCAGCGTCGTCCTCGCCGTCGACGCGGTCGGCAAGACCGCCGACGAGGTCCGCCGCCGCATCTCCGAACGGCTCGACGTCGCCACGGATTCGCCCGCAGGCCGTCACGGCACCGGCCGGACCGTCGTCGTCTACGGGATCGACGAGTCGGCCGAACCGGACAAGCTCGTCGGCGAGGTGCTGGTGCCGCTGGCCCAGCGCGCGCACGAACTCGGGCTTCGGCTCGCACTGGCCTTCCGTGAGGAGACCTCACCGGGGGTGAGTGTGGTCCGGTCGAGCACCGATGTCCTGACCGCCGACGAGGACGACATCGAGGGCCGCCTCGCCCTGGTGGAGACCCGGCTGGACGAACTCGCCCGGCTGGAGAAGGTCAACCGTCGAGACACGTCCCGATTCACCGGCGCCCCGGAGACCGAAGCCAAGGCCCGGCGGCTGAAAGGCGCGTTGACGCAACTGCGGTCGGCGGCGCAGGACGGCGAACCCGAGTGGGTGAAACGGCACTTGCCCGCCTGTGAGCGGACCGTGGCGAGGGCGGGGGAACGCGCCCTCGACCTCCGCCGTCTCCTCGACGAGAACCTCGCCCGGCGCGCGGAACTTCGCGCCCGGCTCGACGCGTACGGCGAGATGGCCCGTAACAGCGGCCTCGTCGAAGACGTCGAACTCGATGCCGCCTACGCACCCGCCTGGCGGATGCTCTTCGAAGGACCGTGCGACCTCGGGGCCGCGGCGGCCGCCGTCGAGCAGTACGCGGACACCGTACGGAAACGGATCGACGGATGATGGCCTGCGGACGGGCCGGCTGCCCGGGTGTGCTCGGCAAGACCGGTTTCTGCAAAGTCTGTGGGCTGGCGCCCGGAGAGCCGGAGGAGCCCGTGCGGCCGGTCGAGCCGACCTTGGTGATCCTCGGCCCGGACGAGGCGCCGACCAGGACCACCGGCACGCTGCTCACCCGCTCCCAGCAGATGGCGGGCCACGCGACCGCGGACGACCGTGTCCCGCTGCCGATCGTCGAACTCCCCGCTGTCGCCGGCCGTCTGCTGACCGTGCCGCACGTGCCGGAGGAGGAACGGTTCTGCGGTAAGCACGGTTGCACCCGCACCCCGGTCGGCCGCTCGATCGGCGGCAGGCCCGCACCGGTCGAGGGCTTCTGCCCGGTCTGCGGTACGCCCTTCTCGTTCTCGCCGAAGCTCGCGGCGGACGACGTGGTCGACGGCCGCTATCACGTGCTCGGCTGTGTCGCCCGCGGTGGCCTGGGTTTCGTCTACCTGGCAACGGATTCCGGTCTCGACGGCAGGCACGTCGCGCTCAAGGGCCTGATCAACACGAACGACACCGCCGCCGACAAGCTCGCGAGGAACGAAAGCCAGGTGCTCATCGCGCTCGAGCATCCGAACATCGTCCGGATCCTCAACGTGGTCGAGCACGAGGGCGCCCGCTACATCGTCATGGAGTTCATCGACGGCCTTTCGCTGAGGGAGATCAAGAACCGCGGCCGGGCCGGGCTGGATTCCAGCGAGGGACGGTTGCTGGTCGAGCATGTCGTGGCGTACGGCCGCGAGATCCTGACCGCGCTCGACTACCTGCACGGTGAGGGCTTGCTGTACTGCGACATGAAGCCGGACAACGTGATCCACGGTGAGAAGCGGATCAAGGTCATCGATTTCGGCGCCATCAGGAAGATCGCCGACGACGAAAGTCCGGTCGTCGGAACCGAGCACTACCAGGTGTCCCAGCGAGAACGGAAGAAACACGGGCTCACCGTCCGGTCCGACATCCACACCGTCGGCGTGACGTTGCGGGAACTCTTCCAGGCCAGTGACGGCTGGTCGGTCACACTCGACGCGCGCGGGGTCCGGTTCGGCATCGAATCGTTCATCCGTGTCCTCGACCGCGCGGTCGCTCCGTTCGCGCAGCGGTTCGCGACCGCCCGCGAGATGCTGGTCCAGCTCGACGGCGTGCTGGGCGAGATTCTTTCCCTGCGGGACAGGCAATCCCGGCCGGTCGGATCGACGTTGTTCACCGAAGGATCGGTACTGCTCGACGCGGGACTCGGCCAGGCGCCGCCGCTGGAGCACTGGACGCGGGGGACATCTGTCTCGCTCGGCGACCGGCCGAGCGCCGCGGAGATCGCCGTCGGCCTGCCTCTGCCGCGTGAAGATCCGGAAGACGCTCAGACGAATTTCCTCCGCGCGGTCCGTGCCCCCGACGCGGCGCGGCTGCTGAAGAAACTCGACAAGGTGCCCGGTTCGGCCGAGGTCGAGTTCCGCCGGTGCCGGGCGCGGTTGGAACTCGGGGCGACCGTCGAAGCGGCGTTGGCGGTGGCGGCGGCCGAACGGCTGCTCGGTGAGCGCGCCGCCCACGACTGGCGGGTGGCCTGGCATCGCGGTCTCCTCGCGCTCGGCGTCGGCGATTTCGCCGCGGCCAAAGAGAGTTTCGACGCCGTGTACCGCGACATTCCCGGTGAGGAGCCGCCGAAACTCGCGCTCGGCCTCTGTGAGGAGCACCTGAACGGCGCGGCCGCCGCCGAGCGGTACTACGACGCGTTGTGGGCACGGGACCGGTCCCAGGTCAGCGCGGCGTTCGGGCTCGCGCGGGTCCGGCTGCTGCGGGGCAACCGCGCCGCCGCCGTCGAGATCCTCGACCAGGTCCCGGAATTCTCGCGCTACGACGAGGCCGCCCGGATCGCCGGGGTGCGGGTGCTGTCCGCACCGATGCCGGGGACCGGGGATCTCCCGTCGTCGGCCGAACTCGACGACGCCGTGGTCCGGCTGTCCGCTTTGGACCTCGACGGCGACGCCTTCGACAGACTGGTGACGGCCGTGCGTGAGACCGCGCTGGCGGGGGTGCTCACCGGGCAGGACGGGATCACCGACGGCGAGATCCTGCGTTCCACTGAGCCGGGCGCTCGCACGGTGCTGGACAAGTCGTACCGGCGGCTCGCCCATCACGCGCCCACGCCCGGAACGCACGACGTCCTGATCGACCTCGCCAATTCGGTGAGACCGGTAACCCTGGTGTGACCGGTAGCGCTGGGAAGAAAGGGGGAACGATGCGCGGGGAGCCGAGTCTTGGCCTCGAAGTGCACCAGAACAAGTTCCTGGCCGAAGGGGACCGGGCGATGACCGCGATCGTCCGTGTCGTTTCACGCGGCGGCGAAGCGCCCGTCGCCAGGATGGCCGCCGAGGTCCTGATGATCGACTGCTCCAGTTCGATGCGCTTCCCCAGCACCAAGATCGGTGAGGCCCGGCGAGCGGCCGCGGTGGCCATCGACGTCCTTCCCGACGGTGTGCGTTTCGCCGTCATCCAGGGCACCGACATCGCGAAGGTGATCTACCCGGCCGAGAACGGCCTGGTGACCGCTTCCGAGCGGACGCGGGCGGAGGCGCGTGCCGCGGTCGAACATCTCGCCGCGGTCGGCGGCACCGCCATGGGCGCCTGGCTCGCCAAGGCACGCGACCTCTTCGAAGGCGTGCCCGACGCCGTCCGCCACGCGATCCTCCTCACCGACGGCCGCAACGATTCGCAGACCAGAGCCGACCTGCTGAGCGTGCTGAACGGCTGCGAGGGCCGGTTCGTCTGCGACATCAGGGGAATCGGCGACGGATGGGAGCCGGCTGAGCTCACCCTGATCGGCCGGGTGCTGCGCGGGAACGTCGACTCCGTCGTCGACGACGACAAGCTCGCCGAGGACTTCCGGCAGCTCGTCGAGAGCGCGATGACGAAGGTGCTGCCCGAGGTCCGGCTGCGTATCGGCACCATGCCGTTCAGCAGGCTGCGGTCGGTCAAGCAGGTGTTCCCGGACGAGTACGACCTCACCGACAGGTGCCAGGAGATCGCCGTCCGCGAGGTGGAGCTCTCGCTCGGTTCGTTCGCGAGCGAAGAGACACGCGACTACCAGCTGATCCTCGACCTCGATCCCGACCTCGAACCCAGCCACGGACGGGACCGTCAGCTGGCGTGGACGGAACTCGTGTCCGTTCCCGGTGCCAAGACGGAGGAGGACGCGCTGGCCATCGCCGGACAATGGACACACGACCCTGTCCCGCCGACGAAGGTCAACGCGCTCGTTTCCCGGTACGCCGAACGAAACGCTCTCAGTGAGGCGCTCGCCGCCGGAAGCGAAGCCTGTACGACAGGCGATCGTGCCACCGCCGAACGCGAGTTGGGTAGGGCGTTCTCCTTGGCGACCGCGCTGCGCGACGAGAACATGCTCGATCGCCTCAGAGCCGTCTTGGAGGTCCTCGAGGAGGAGGGCGTCGTGCGCCTGCGCGACAACGTGCCACGCTCCGCCCTCATGCACCTCGTCATCGCCACGGGGGTTTCGGAAATCGCTCCGGCACCGGAAGATCGGCCGATGCCCGAAGCCGCGCCCGCCGACGCGCCACCGGTCACCTGTGCCGTCTGCCACGCGCTGTCCCCCGCCGGGGTGAACTTCTGCGTCGGCTGCAGAAGAGCGTTCGGCGAGGCGGCTTCGTGACGGCGACCCGGGTACGGCTGGTCCGGCTCCGTACGGCCCTGCTGGCGCTCACCTTCGCGGTCCTGGTGCTATCGCTGTGGGCGTTCCACAGTGTCCAGAGGACCGCGGAGACCGTCCGCGACCGGACTTCGCATGCGGTGCTCGAAGTGACCGCCGCGCGGGCCGCGCTGGTGGCCGCGGACGCCGCCGCGGTCACCAGTTTCGCCTCCGGTGAGGCGAAACTCGCCGGCCCTGGGCAGGAATACTCGAATCAGCTGGCGCTGGCGAGCCAGAGTCTCGCGCGGATCGCGGAGTCCAACCAGGCGGGTGAGACCGGCGGCAACGCGTTGCAGGTGGTGGAAGGCCAGGTCGCGGCCTACTCGGGCTCCATCGGGCAGGCCGACGTGCACTTCCGCCAGCCGGACGCCCCCGTGCTCGGCGCGGCCGACCTGTGGCATGCCTCGCGGTTGCTGCACGCGCCTGGCGGTGTCCTGGACGAGCTGGAGACGTTGCAGGGCAGGCAACGTGAGGCGCTGAACCAGCAGCTGTCGTCCACCGGGGTGAGTCTCGCGACGCTCCCGTTGTGGCTTCTTCCGGTCCTGGCCCTTCTGGCGCTGCTGGTACTCACCCAGCTGTATCTGAAGAAACGCTTCCGCCGCCTGGTGAATTTCCCGCTGCTCGCGGCGGCTCTGCTGGTCGCCACGATCGGGATGGCCTTGGTGTTCACCATGATCAGCCGCGGCCGGCTGGATTCGGTGGCGATGCGGCTCGATGGCGTCGCCGCCGCCCGGGACGCGCAGATCCAGGCAGCCGACGACGCGGGTCAGCGACGGCTCGCCGACCTGCTGAGCGACTACTGCGACGAGGAGCAGGGATGCGGAGTGACCGCCGACGAATTCCGGATGAGGGCAGGACAGACCAGCAACGTGGAGACGGACAACACGAGGGTGGCGACGGCGGGTACCAAGGCCGTGGCGGCCGACGCCTCCGAAGCGGCCGAATCCGGCGGGCGGGAGATCCTGATCCCGGTGGGCACCCTGCTCGCGGGCGGCCTCATCTTGCTCGGAATGCACGCCAGGGTCGAGGAATACCGGTACCGCCCGTGAAACGGTCGCTGGCCTTGATGATGGCGCTGTCGCTGCTCGCGGGAGGCTGCTCGGCGCCTGCCGACGACGGGCCGGTCGTCGTGCTCGCGTCGTGGACCGGGGCCGAAGGGGACGCGTTCCGGCAGGTGCTAAACGCTTTCAAGGCCGACACCGGAATCACCTATCTCTATCAGGGCACCCGTGCCGTCGACCAGGTGCTCGCCTCGGACGTCCAGCGCGGCACGCCGCCGGACGTGGCCGTCCTGCCCAACGCCGGGGTGCTGGCGAAGTACCAGAAGTCGGGTGATCTGCTGCCGCTCGGCGACGATCTCTCGGCCGCCGTCACGCGGTCCTTCAGCCCGCAATGGGTCACTCTGCAGAAGATCGGCACCCAGAAACTGCACACGGTCGCGGTGAAGGCCGATCTCAAAAGTGTGATCTGGTACAACCCGGCCAGGCTGACCGGGATCCGCCCGACGACGTTCGACGGCCTCCGCACGTACTCCGCCGCGTTGACAGCCGCGGGCGGTACGCCGTGGTGCGTCGGGATGGGCGCCCCGCCCACCTCGGGCTGGCCGGGAACCGACTGGATCGAGGACATCCTGCTGCACTCGGCGGGGCCCGAGAAATACTGGCGATGGGCGTCCGGCAGTCTGGAGTGGACGTCACCGGAGGTCAAACAGGCTTGGCTCGACTGGGGTTCCTTGCTCGAATCCGCCGCGATCCGCGGCGGCACCGCGGCCGCGCTGCTGACCGAGTTCGGCGACGCGGGAAAGTCGATGTTCGCCAGCCCACCGGGCTGCGTTCTCGAACACCAGCCGTCGTTCATCGTCAGCCGCTACGAGAAGGCCAAGCGGGCCGACGGAACGGCACCGAAGCTCGGAGCCGATTTCGACTTCCTCACTTTCCCGGGGCGCGACGTCTCCGAGGTCACCGCCGACCTCGCCGGGATGTTCCAGGACAACCCGCGGGCCCGGAAGCTGATCGAATACCTCGCTTCGGAGAAGGCACAGCGGATCTGGCCGTCGATCCCGGGTGCGAGCGCGTTCTCCGCCAACCGGGATCTCGGGCTCGACGTCTACACCGACCAGGTGCGCCGAAAGGTCGCGGACACGCTCACCTCGGCACCGGCACTGTGTTTCGACGCCTCCGACCTGATGCCCGCGACGATGACCGGCGCGTTCTACCGTGCCGTCCTGGAGTACCTGAGCAACCGGGACCGGCTGGACATCCTGCTGAGACAGCTCGACGACATCCGGAAGAGCATCCAGTCCGGCGAGTGGTTGAAGATCCAATGTGGATAGTGAAGGAGCATCGGTGAACGATCTGGCGCGGTTCCCGCTCGAAGGCGGCGGTTCGGTGGTCGTCGAGATCGACCCCGTCCCCGGCACCTCCCGGGTCTCCCGGCGCGACGACCTGGTCGAGGACGTCAAGGGCTCCTTCGAGGCGGCGCTGGCGAACGTGAAGGACGCGGCCGCGGCGGCGCTGGACACCTTCCGGTCGATGGCCAAAGGACCGGACGAGGTCGAGCTCAAGTTCGGCGTCAAGCTGACCGCGCAGGCGGGTGCGGTGATCGCGAAAACGGGGCTGGAGGGGAACTTCGAGGTCAAGCTGAAGTGGGTCCGGGACCCGGGGAGCTGAAGGGGCCCTTCCCCGCATAAGACGCGGTGAGGGTCGCTTTCCCCGCATGTGATGCGGGGAAAGCGTCCTTCAGCTCTTGCCGAGACCCCGGATCAGGACCAGCACCGATTCCCGGACGTCGGCGCGGGTCCGCTTCGGTTGGAACACCTGCCAGTCCAGCGCGACCACCAGCATCGTGCCGAACAACCCGGCCGCGGCCGTCTGGATCTGGACGCCGTCGGGCAGCCGCCCGGCGGCGTCCAGCCGGTGGAGTTGTTCGCGCACGATCGAAATGATCTCCTCGCGCAGCAAGGTCAGCGTCTCGTGCCACGTGCCGGGTGTGCGCCACATCTCGCTGACCAGGATCTGTGAGAAACCGGGGTATTCGGCGATGAACTCCAGCGCACCGTCCACTTGGGACTCGATGACGTCCATCGGGTCGCCGTCGCCGGTGGCCGCGCGCAGCCGGTCCGCGAGCACACCGACCCCGTACCGGAGCAGTGCGTCGACAAGACCGTCTTTGCTGCCGAAGTTGTAGTAGACGGTGCCTTTCGCGACCTTCGCCTCGGCCGCGATGTCGTCGACCGTCAGCCCGACGAGGCCGCGGCTGGCCGACAGCCGCAAGGTCGCCTCGAACAGTTTCTGCTTCGTCGCCGCACCCCGGGTGGTCACAACGCCAGCTCGGGTTTCAGCGCCGAAACCGTCCAGGTGCGCCGTTTCCACGCGGCCAGCGTCGAGACCAGGATGCCGCCGACGAGGTAGGCGAGCAGGACACCGATGTCACCGAGGATCTCCATCGACGCGCCACTGTAGAGCAGGTTCCGGAACCCGTCGATCGCATAACCCATCGGCAGCACGATATGCAGTGGGTAGAGCGCGTCCGGGATGGTCTGCCACGGGAACGTCCCACCCCCGCTGACCAGTTGCAACACCAGCAGCACCAGGCCGAGGAACTTCCCGACCGCGCCGAAGAAGGCGTTGAGCGCGTGCACCACGGAGGTGAAGGTGAGCGACACCAGTACGGCGAACCCGATCGCGCCGAGCGGATGCGCGACGTCGATGCCGACCAGCCAGGTCACCGCGCCGAACAGCACGATCACCTGCGCGATCCCCAGCAGGGCCGAAGGCAGCCAGCCGCCGAGCGCGACCTTGAACGGCGACGCGCCGGCGGTCAGCGCGCGGGTCGAGAGCGGGCGCAGCAACAGGAACAGCACGAACGCGCCGATCCAGGTGGCGAGGGAGATGAAGAACGGGGCGAGGCCCGCGCCGTAGGTTCCGGCCGAAGCGACACCGGAGGAGTTGACCGCCACCGGATCGGCGATGGTGTTCGCGGTGGCCGCGCGGGTGGGGTCGTCCGGGTTCGGGATCTCCTTGAGCCCGGCGGCGAGCCCGTCGCGAAGCTGCACCGCGCCATCGGCGAGCTGGTTCGTCCCGGTGACCGCGGACTTCTCCCCGTCGTTCAGCTTCGCGGCGCCGTCGCGGATCTTGGCCGACGCGTCGGCGGCCTGCGCGATGCCGCTGGTGAGCTGCGGTGTCGCCGAGGCCAGCTCGTGCGCGCCGTCGGACACCTGGCGGGCACCGGAGGCGAGCTGGGTGAGCTGGCTGTTCGCGCCCTGGATCTTCGTGTTCGCCTCGTCCACCGGCGACCTGAGCTGGTCCAGGCGGCCCAGGATCTCCTGCACGTCGGTCTCGGGGACACCGGCTTCGCGCAGGTCCTGCGCGAGCCGGGTGCGGTAGCCGTCGAGCTTCGCCTGGATGTCGCCGGACGCCGTGGCGGCCAGCGAGGCCGCGACGGCGACCTTCTGGTTCCCGTCGGCGACCTGACCGGCCCCGTCGGCGAGTTTCTTCGTCTGGGCGGGTAGTTGAGCGGTGCCGGACTTCAGGGTGCCGAGCCCGGTGGCCAGCTGCGAGCTGCCGGAGGCGAGCTGGGACGCGCCGTCGGCCAGTTGCTGCTGACCGGATTTGAGCTTGCCCGCGCCGTCGGCGAGCTGTGCGGCGCCCGTCGAGGCTTCTTGGGTCTTGCCGTAAATGGTGGAGAAGCCGATGAGGAACTTGTCCGCGGCCTCGCTGCCGACCTTCTCCGCGATCGTCTTGCGGACCTGTTCGGCCACCTGTTTCGCGATGGTGCCGGAGAGGTAGTTGTTGGCGTCGTTGGTGGTCAGCGTGATGGTCGCCTGCTGCGGCTGCAGGTTGCCCGAGGACAGCAGCGCCGCGGAGAAGTCGCGCGGGATGCCGATCGCGAACGAGTAGGTGTCGTCGCGGACGCCTTCGGCGGCTTCTTCGGGGGAGACCTCGTGCCACTGGAAAGTGCCGGACTTGACCAGTTCGTCGGTCACCTCGCGGCCGATGTTGCGTACCGCGCCGGCGGAATCCTTCGAGCCGGCGTCGACGGTGAACATCGCCGCGGGGAGCTTGTCCAGGCGCGAGTACGGGTCGTAGTTCGCGTAGAGGTAGAAGGACGCGTACAGCAGCGGCACCAGGACGAGCGCGACCAACGCGAGCTTCGGCAGGGTGCCGCTGCTCAGCCGGCGCAGTTCGTTGCCGGCGATCCGGACGGGGTTCATTCCTGGTCTCCTGAAGTCTTCTCAGTCTCTTCGGTGTCGTCCGGCTCGGCGGGCGGCTCGATCGGCGCGCAGCGCACGGGATCGGGCTGCTCGAGGGCACCGCACAGGGCGGGCCTCGCCGGCAGGGCCGAAACCGGGGTGGTGGCGGTCAGCACGATGACGGCGAGGCCGCGCTCGGCATGCTCGCGGGCGAGCCGCGCCCAGCTGTCGACGTCGCTGGTGTGCCTGTCCGGGGTGTCGAGCACGAGGACGCCGACGCCCTCGCGGCCCGCGGCGAGCTCGGTGAGCAGCCGGGTGCGTGTCACCGCCGCGATGTTCTCGAAACGCGTGGTGGCGAAGGCGGCGGCGTCGTGCTCGGCCAGCCAGCTCGCGACGGCGGCCTTGTTCGCCGGGCGCTTCGCCAGTTCGAGTTCCTCCCCGACGACCACCTGCAGCGACAGCGCGTCGTCCGGCTCGCTCACCCCGGGGGAGTCGACGATCGCCACGACCTTCCGCGGGTCGCCGCCCTCGACGGTCACCGTCCCGGTGGCGGGCTTCAGCCTGCCGGCCAGCGCCAGCCCGAAGGCCGTCACGCCGACTCCCGGCTCGCCGTGCACGATCGCCAGCTCACCGTGCGAAACGGTGAGGGAGGTGGGTGACAGCAACGTGCCGTGGGGCCCGGTGACGGACACCCTGTCGGCTTGAACCCGCACGAAGAACTCCCAGGTCGGTGACTCACGAAACTTTTGAACTGACTGGTCAGTTCAAAAGCTAGTCCTGACCTGGGAGGTACACAACCGCACGGGGCCCACGTCACACGCAAGGGTGACGAAACCGCCGCAAACCGGACGGGTCAGCGCCTTCCTTTGGCTAGCACAGTTCGGCTAGCGCAGGGCCGAAGCCGGATGGACCTCCCAGGACGTCCACAGTGGACGATAACCCTGCCGGTGCCAGAACACCGAAGAGAGCGGGTTGGTCGGGTTGTAGTAGAGATACGTGCCGTCCGCGCCGTCGGCGTCGAACTCCTTGTGCACCACGGACATCAGTGTGCGCCCGAGGCCGCTTCCGCGCTGGCCGGGCACGGTGACGACGTTGTTGACGTAACCCCAGCGGCCGTGGGGGAGGAGTTCGGCCTCGGCGGACCCCGGCGTCGACGCGATCCAGGCGGCGTGCGCGAACGCCGCGATCTCGCCGCGCCGCTCCGCCAGCCACAGCAACGGGACGTCCTTGTCGAGGGCGAGTTCCAGGCCGGGGGCGAGCAGGGCGCCGGCGTTGGAGCGGTGCCGGGTGGCGACCTGGCCGATGTAGTCGTGCGTCGACACGGCCATCGCGAGCACGTCCTCGAAGTCGTCCGGCCGTGCCCGGCGGACGGCCACGCCGTCGTCGGCGGGTTCCTCGCGATGGCTGCCGGTGCGCACGGCGAGCGCCGACATCGGCACCAGGCCGTGGTCGAGGAAGGCACGGATCGCCTCGGCGTCCCGGCTCGGCCAATTGACCACGCAGGACGAATCCTCGCCGGGGGATTCGGCGTCCATCCACGTCCGCCACGCGCGCAGCAGCATGTCCATGCCCTCGGTGCCGGTGTTCCCGATGAACGGGAACAACTGGCGGACGTCGGCGGCGGACCAGAGCAGCGGGACGTCGTCCGGGCCGTGCAGCTGGCGCTGCACCACTCCGGTGACCTGGATCCCGGCGGAGGTGGCGGCGTCCACGCGTTCGCCCGCCACCGGCGGCGGGGCGGCTTCGGGCAGCAGCCGGTCGATCGCCGCGAACCGCGTCCGGTGCGCGTCGAACAACGTCTTCTCGATATCCATCCCGCCCCCAGGGTCGACCGCGCCGATCACCGCTACCGCAGGGCCGTGGCCGGGCTCACCGCCCAAGTCGTCCACAGCGGACGGTAACCCTGCCGGTGCCAGAAAACCGGGGAAAGCGGATTGGTCGGATTGTACGAGAGGAAGGTACCGCGCAACGACGGCGAGAACAGTCCGTCGTGCGCGACGGCGGTCAGCGCGCGCCCGATCCCGCGTCCCCGCGCGGCGGCGGTGACGGCGAGCGTGCCGACGTAGCCCCACTCGCCGGGCGGCAGCCGTCCGGCGAGCGCGTCACCGGGGATCGGCGAGCGTTTTCCGCCGGTCACCATCCCCATCGTCACGCCTTCTTCTTCGGCGATCCAGACGCGGCCGCCGAACTGCAGCCCGCGGCGGACCTCTTCGGCGAGCAGCGCCTTTGCCCCGGGACGGACGACGCCGTGGCCGACGAACGAGGTGTAACGAAGTTCTTCGAAGCGGAGGTCGACGATCTCCTCCAGGTCACCGCGCGTCGACTCCCGGACGGTCACGCCGGGCACGATGTGCGCCGCCCCCTCGGCGGGCGCGCGGACGGCCAGCGCCAGTTGTGGCGCGAACCCGTGGTCGAGCAGGGCACGCGCGACCACGACGTCGCGGCTCGGCCAGGTGACCGTGCACGACGAATCGGGTTCGGTGTCGGCGAGCGTGATCCGCTCGCGCCAGGAGGAGAGCAGCGCGCTCATCCCCGTGCCGGCGTCGAGGGGGAGGACCGCGGAGAGGATCTGGAGGTGCGCCGGGCTCCAGAGCCGCTGCCACGAACCCGAGGGGAACCGCACGTGCGCGATCGTCCCGGCGGCGCCGCCCGCCTCGACGGGCTCGCCGGGCGGGAGCGGCGGCGACGGCGGAAGCAGCGGGTCGAGCGCGGCGAACCGCGCCCGCTGCTGTCCCGCCGTCGAGGTCATCCCCGTCGGGTGCAGAAGATCGCGGTGCCGGGGAAGAGCTTGCCGCGCAACGGGCTCCACTGCCCCCAGGTGCGGGAGTGGCCCTCCGGCCAGGCGGGCTCGATGAGGTCCGTCAGTGTGAAGCCGGCGTCGGCGAGCGCGCGGACGTAGTCGCCGATGGTGCGGTGATACTCGACGTAGGTCGCGACGCCCTCCTCATCGACCTCGACGTAGGGCGTGCGATCGAAATACGGCTGGGTGACGGTGAGGCCCTGCGGCCCTGGATCGTCGGGGAAGATCCAGCGCATCGGATGGGTCACCGAGAACACCCAGCGGGCACCCGGCCGGAGCACCCGGCGCACTTCGGCGAACACGACGTCCACCGACGCCACGAACGGCACCGCGCCGAAGGCCGAGCACGCCGCGTCGAAGCTCGCGTCGGCGAACGGGAGCGACTCCGCCGTCGCCTGCACGAGCGGGACGGCGGGACCGATCCGCTCGTTGCCCTCCCTCGCGTGCCTCAGCATGCCCGCGGACAGATCGGTCGCCACCGCGTCGGCGCCTCGCGCGGCGAGCCAGCGCGAGCAGGCCGCCTGCCCGCAGCCGACCTCCAGGATCCGCTTGCCGCCGACTTCACCCAGAAGTGCGACGTCGGCCTCGCGGACGCCCTCCGGGCACCAGACGAAGTCCGCGTCGCCGAGGAAGCCGCCGTGGGTCGCTTGGTAGTCGTCGGCGTCGGCGTCCCACCACGCCAGGTTCGCGGCCGTCGCCTCGGGCGCCGAGACCGCCCGGTAGGCGACCCCCGCGGTGCCGAGCCGCTCCTCGGCCTGCGCGTGCCGTTCGGCCGCCGTTGCGTGCTCGGTGGCGGGCTGATGACTCAAACCGATATCCTTTCCCCAGGTCAGGGCTTCGTGGGCCAGTTTATCCGCCCGCCGTGATCGTGGGGGCGACCCTGATTGTGCCGTGTACAGGGGGCCGCGTAGGATATCCGTTAGCGCAGTGGGTTCGCGCTGCTCTTTCCCCCGGTTCGCTCAGCGTCCGGGTCAGGGGGTCGCGCACCGGATGCGGTGATGCTCGCGGTCGTTCCCTGTGGACGTTTGCTTATGTGGTCGCCGCATGCCGGAAGAGCCCATGGTGCCCTAACCGCAAACCCACTACTTCCCATCCACCGGAGCAACCCGCCTAATGACGACCGACACCGCCACCGCCCCGACCGCCCCCACTGGGGCCCCGCAGGTCGCTATCAACGACATCGGGTCGGAGGAAGATTTCCTCGCTGCGATCGACAAGACGATCAAGTACTTCAACGATGGCGACATCGTCGAAGGCACCATCGTCAAGGTTGACCGGGACGAGGTCCTGCTCGACATCGGCTACAAGACCGAGGGTGTCATCCCCTCGCGTGAGCTATCCATCAAGCACGATGTCGACCCGGCTGAGGTTGTCACCGTCGGCGATGAGGTCGAAGCCCTTGTTCTCCAGAAGGAGGACAAGGAAGGCCGTCTGATCTTGTCCAAGAAGCGTGCGCAGTACGAGCGCGCCTGGGGCACGATCGAGGAGCTCAAGGAGAAGGACGAGCCCGTCAAGGGCACCGTCATCGAGGTCGTCAAGGGCGGCCTCATCCTGGACATCGGCCTCCGTGGCTTCCTGCCCGCGTCGCTGGTCGAGATGCGCCGTGTGCGCGACCTGCAGCCGTACGTGGGCCGCGAGCTCGAGGCGAAGATCATCGAGCTGGACAAGAACCGCAACAACGTGGTCCTGTCCCGCCGCGCCTACCTGGAGCAGACCCAGTCCGAGGTGCGCAGCGAGTTCCTCAACGCGCTCGCCAAGGGCCAGGTCCGCAAGGGCGTCGTGTCGTCCATCGTCAACTTCGGTGCCTTCGTGGACCTGGGTGGCGTCGACGGCCTGGTGCACGTCTCCGAGCTGTCCTGGAAGCACATCGACCACCCCTCCGAGGTCGTCGAGGTCGGCCAGGAGGTCACGGTCGAGGTTCTGGACGTCGACATGGACCGCGAGCGCGTCTCGCTGTCGCTGAAGGCGACCCAGGAAGACCCGTGGCGTCAGTTCGCCCGCACCCACGCGATCGGCCAGATCGTGCCGGGCAAGGTCACCAAGCTCGTTCCGTTCGGTGCGTTCGTGCGCGTCGAAGAGGGCATCGAGGGCCTGGTGCACATCTCCGAGCTGGCCGAGCGCCACGTGGAGATCCCGGAGCAGGTCGTCCAGGTCAACGGCGACGTGATGGTCAAGGTCATCGACATCGACCTCGAGCGTCGTCGCATCTCGCTGTCGCTGAAGCAGGCGAACGAGGGCGTCACGCCGGAGACCGAGTTCGACCCCACTCAGTACGGCATGGCCGCCGAGTACGACCCCGAGGGCAACTACATCTACCCCGAAGGCTTCGACCCGGACACCCAGGAGTGGCAGGACGGCTTCGACAAGCAGCGTGAGGAGTGGGAGCGTCAGTACGCCGAGGCTCACACCCGCTACGAGGCTCACATGAAGCAGGTCGTCAAGGCAGCCGAGGCCGACGCCGAAGCCGCCGCCGACGCCGCGACCGGTGTCACCAGCAGCAGCAGTAGCAGCAGCAGTGACTCGGGCGAGCAGAGCTACACCTCCGCTCCGGCCGAGGCCAAGAGCGGTGGCACGCTCGCCAGCGACGAGCAGCTCGCGGCTCTCCGCGAGAAGCTGTCGGGCGGCGCGTGATCCAGGCGCTCAGCCACTAGCTGACAGACAGCGGCCCCGGTCCTTCATGGACCGGGGCCGCTGTCTTTCTTCCGCGAGTAGTCCTCTGGTTGCGGTCCTTGCACGCGCAACTACCGCAAGTAGAGGACTAATTGCGGTGTCGGCGGGGCGTGGGTCAGGAAGTGGCGGGCCGGACGGCCGGTACCCAGACGCGTTCGAGCGCCGCGTCGCGGGCCTTGCGGCGGAGTCCGGCGAAGCTGTGCTTGGCGGGGATCAGGAGCGCGCTCAGCCACGTGCGCCGATATTCGGCGAGGGCCTCGTCCACGGGACGGTGGAGGACACAGTGCACCAGCCCCGGCGTACCGAGCCGGTGCCTTCCTACGTGCTTGCCGTCGGCCATCTTTCCTCCGTGTGGGCTACCTTCGCCGCGCACGGTACGCACTCAAGCTCCCAAATCCGCGTAACCGCTCGGCGTGTCCCTTGAAATGACTGAGTCGCGCGTCACGATGATCTTGCCTTTTACACCCTTCTGTGCCGGATGTGCCACCTCGGTGACCCTGCGCGGTCACCCCAGGTCACTACACCCAGGCCGTGTCCTAGGCTGAACGACATGCTGCGTGTGGGCCTGACCGGCGGGATCGGCGCCGGAAAATCGACGGTGGCGAACCGGCTTTCCGAGCACGGCGCCGTCCTCATCGACTCCGACAAGATCGCCAGGGAGGTCGTCGAACCGGGGACTCCCGGTCTCGCCGAGCTCGTCGAGGCGTTCGGTGACGACATCCTCGCGTCCGACGGTTCGCTCGATCGCGCCGCGCTCGCCGCCAAGGCGTTCGCCGGGGAGGAATCCCGCGAACGGCTGAACTCGATCGTCCACCCGAGGGTCGGTGCCCGGACGGCCGAGTTGATGGCCGCGGCGGCGCCGGACGCGATCGTCGTCCACGACATCCCGCTGCTGGTCGAAGGCGGCCTCGCGCCGATGTACCACCTCGTCGTCGTGGTCGACGCGCCGGAAGAGGTCAGGGTCCGCCGTCTGGTCGAGGCGCGGGGGATGCCCGAGGCCGACGCGCGCGCCAGGAACAAGGCGCAGGCCACGACCGATCAGCGCCGGGCGGTGGCCGACGTCTGGTTCGACAACAGCGGAGCGCCCGACATCGTGCTCGCCGAGGTCGACGCGTTGTGGGCGGACAGGTTGACCCCGTTCGAGGCGAACGTGCGGCTCCGCAAACCGCGTGCGCCGATGTCGCCGAAGATCACCCGGTACGACCAGACGTGGCCCGCCCAGGCCGAGCGGGCGCTCGCGCGGATCCGCGTGGTGGTGGGAGACAACGCCGTGCGGGTCGATCACATCGGTTCGACGTCCGTGCCAGGGCTGCCCGCCAAAGACATCCTCGATCTCCAGCTGACGGTGTCCACGCTGGGCAAGGCCGACGAGCTGTCCGACGCACTCTCCGGCGCCGGGTTCCCGCGCGCGGAAGGCGAATGGTTCGACGACGCGCACGGCGAAGACGGCACCTGGCCGAAGCGGTTCCACTTCGGTGGCGACCCGCGCCGCCCGGTCAACCTGCACGTCCGCGCTCAGGAGACACCTGCCTGGCGGCTCGCGCTGCTGTTCCCGGAGTGGCTGCGGCGGAACCCGGACGAGCGCGACGCCTACGCGGCGGTCAAGAGCGCCATGGCCGCGAAGCACGCCAGCGACGGGACTGTCGAGAAGTACACCGACGAGAAGCAGGTCTGGGTCGACGCCGCCTTCACCCGCGCCGACGCGTGGGCCGAGTCGGCGGGCTGGACCCCGTAGGCCTCAGCTCCTGAGCAGTCCTCGTTCGAAAGCGGTCGCGACGGCGGCGGCCCGGTCCTTCACCCCGAGCTTGGCGTATGTGTGGACGAGGTGTGTCTTCACGGTGGCCTCGCTGATGAACAGCTGTTTCGCGGCCTCTTTGTTGGTCGAACCGCGGGAGATCAACGTGAGGACTTCGAGCTCCCGGCGGCTCAGCGGTTCGGGTGCCGGTGCGCGCATTCTGCCCATGATCACGTCCGCGACGGCGGGGGAGAGCACCGCCTCCCCGCGCGCCGTCGCGCGAACGGCGCGGAAGAGCTCGTCGCGCGGAGCGTCCTTGAGCAGATAGCCGGTCGCGCCCGCCTCGATCGCCGGGATGACATCGGTGTCGGTGTCGTAGGTCGTCAGCACGAGAATCCGCGCGGGATGCCCGAGTTTCGCGAGTTCCGCGATCGCGGCCACCCCGCCGGAGCCCGGCATCCGCAGGTCCATCAGGACGACATCGGGACGGAGTTTTCGCGTCAGCGCGACGGCTTCGTCACCGGAGGACGCCTCTCCGAGCACCTCGAACCCAAGGTCCGCGGTGAAGATGCCGCGCAGCCCGTCACGGACGATGGGGTGGTCGTCGGTGATCAGCAGCGTGATCGTCATGTACGGGCCTCCAGCGCGATGGCGGGCAGATTGGCCGACACGGCGGTTCCGCCGCCCGGCTCCGATTCGAGGTTCAGTGTTCCCGCCAACCGGGCGACGCGGGCCCGCATCCCGGGGACGCCGAACCCGCCTTCAGCTGGGGAAACAGCAGCGCCAGGGTCGAACCCGCCGCCGTTGTCCCGGACGTCGACGGTCACCTGATCGGCCATGTACGACAACGTGAGCCCCACGATCGTGGCGGCGGCGTGCTTCTCGACGTTGGTCAGGGCTTCCTGCGTGATCCGGAGCAGCGTCGCTTCGATCTCGGGATGCAGGGCCCGCGCGGTCCCGGTGGTGGTGAACCGGACCTCGACGCCGGTCCGCCCGCTCCACAGCCGGGAGACCTCGTCGAGCGCGTCCGGCAGGGTCGCGGCGGCCAGTGACTGCGGGCCGAGCGCGCGCACCGAACGCCGTGCGGCGGTCAGGTTCTCCCGCGCCAACGCCTGCGCGGTGTCGACGTGCCGCCGCCACTCGGCAGGGTCGCCCTTCGCCACCACGGCCGCCTCCAGCTGGGTGATGATCCCGGTGAAGCCCTGAGCGAGCGTGTCGTGGATTTCCTGGCTCAGCCGCTGACGCTCGTCGAGGACGCCTGTTTCCCGCGCCCGACTCAGCAGTTGCCGCTGCAGCCCCGCGTTTTCCTCCTGCGCGGCGGCCAGTTCGTCGAGCACCCGTTTGCGTTCCGCGTGCTGCCGTGCCATCGCCGCCGAGACGAGCCCGCCCCCGCCGACGGCGGCCGTCTGCACCAGCGTGACCACGGTCCACAGCGCGGGCTGATCGGCGAACGCGGACAGCGGGCCGCCGTTCGGAATCGTGTTGATCAGCGCGGAAACGACGAAGACCCCGGTCAGCGCCAGCGGTGCCGGCCGTAGCCGCATGGCTTCGAAGAATCCGGTGATCATGAAGACGAGGAACACCGTGTCGTGGGCTTCCAACACCGCCGCGATCGTGACCAGCCCGATGAAGGAGACGGCGATGACGACCGGGTGTTCGGCCCAGCGAGGCGGCACGAGCGTGACCGAGACCAGCAGCCAGACGGCAGCGATCCCCGCCAGCCCCAAGGTGACCGCCGGAGCGTGGCCGGAGATGAGGAGAACGAGCACCGTGCTCAGCGCCAGCAGCGCGTACGGCAGGAACCGCTCGACCCGGCCACCCCACGGCCGCCACAGCGAATCGCCGTCGCCGGGCGACGGCCACAGCGACTCCTGCCACCGGATCCAGCTGCTCATATCCGGAATTCTCGCAGCTCGGTGCGGCTCAGAAGCCCCAGTCCGTGAGTCTCGGCCATACCGTGTCCCAGGTCCCGTTCCGGCCGGTGGCCAGCCAGATCTTCATGCCCTGGCTCACGTTCGGGACCCCGGCCCGGTTGTCGAGCGCGCCGACCTCACGCACCTGCGTGAAGTACGGCACGAGCACCGAAGCGTCGTTCCCGACGAACAGGACGTCCCGTGCCGATTCCGGCGGCCTCGGCAACGTCACGTAGCCGCGGTTCGGGCTCGACGGCGAAGGAAGCCCCAGTTCCGGTCCATAGTGGTCGATCGCACTGGCCTGCCAGTACTTCGCCGCGATGACGCCCGTGCGGGGCGGATCGGGAACGGCGCGGTACGCCCGCGCCACCGATTCCGTGATCTCCCGCCAGCCGATCTCCTCGGCGGCGAAGACCGGCCGCGCCCAGACCGGGGTGCTCGCCAGTGCCGACCGCGGGAGGATCGGAAGGGTCTGCGGGATCGCGATCACCGCGGCCACGAGGTACACCGGCCAGGTGGCGATCCAGCGCCAGTACTTCGATGCCTGACCGGTTTCGATCTCCACCGCGGCGGCGGCGAACAACGGGGCGAACATCCCGGCCGCGTAGTAGTAGCGCCCGTTCGCGAGCAGGAACACGGCGAGCACGCCGAGCGCGGTCCAGCCGAGGAACCGGTACGGCCGCAGGCGTTCGGACCGCAGCAGCCGCCAGAGCCCGTAGCAGAGGAGGACCATGCCGACCGGGACACCCGCGCTCATCACCAGCGTCGGCACGAAGGTGGCCCGCCCGCCCCAGCCTGCCGCGACCTCCTGGGAGATCGCCGCGCCCATGGTCAGTTGCGGCCACCCGTTCGCGGCCTGCCAGACGAGGGTGGGGGTGATCATCGCGACGGCGATCAGCGAGCCGAGCCAGAGCGCCGGACGGCGGAGGAGGTCGCGAGGCCCGAAGATCACCGCCGCGGCCAGCGCGACGACCCAGAACGCCCCGATGAGGAACTTCGTGTTCAGCGCGAACCCGGTCACCACTCCGCTCCAGAGCAGGAGGCTGTCCGCACGGGTCCGTGTCCATCGGACGAGCAGCCAGATCAGCAGCGTCCACAGGAACGGATCGAGGGTGCTGGTCGCCAGGTAGTGCCCGCCACCGAGCATCTGGAGGGACACCGCGAAGGTCGCCGCCGCGATCATCTGCGCCTTGCGGCCGCCGCCCAGTTCCCTGGCGATCAACGCGGTCAGCACCACTCCGGCGGCCATCGCCAGCATCGCCGGGATCCGCAGGACGAAGGGCGAATCGGCGCCGAACGCGTCCATCAGGCGCGCCAGGAGCGGCAACAGCGGCGGCTGGTCGGCGTAACCCCAGCTCAGATGACGGCCGGCGGCCAGGAAGTACAGTTCGTCGCCGAAGTAGCCGTAGCGACCGGCCGTCGCCGCGAGTACCGCCCCCATCGCCCCGGCGATCGCGAGCACCGGCGTCCTGGCGAACTGCGCGACCCCCGCGTGATCTCGTTCGCCGGACCGCTCTCGGAGTCCCTCGGCCTCGATGACCACGGGTATCCGCCCCCTCTCGATCTGTTTCGCTCGTGATCGAGAGTCCCGCGACGCGGCGCGCGGCGAATCCTTCAGCCGGTCAGAATCCGGTCGGCCGTCCGGACGACCAGGGGGTCGACCGATCGGTGGATGGCGGCCGGTCAGTGCCGTCGCCAGCCGAGCGTGACGTCCTTTGTGGCCAGCCAGCCGCGCAGGTCGTGGCCGTGGGTGGCCAGGCCGTCCACCGTCGCGTGACTGACGCCGAGCGCGCGTTCGCCGTCGGCGGGGGAGATCAGCCCGGCGGTGACCGCGGCGAGGAGTTCGTCGATGTCGATCACCTGGACGGCTTTCTTGTCCCGCAGGACGAGATCGAGGTAGAGGTCGGTGGCGACCCACACGCCGTCTTCGCGGCGGATGTCGACGACGTCGAGGTAGAAGTCCTGATCGCGTTCGTGGCCGGGGTTGAACCAGAAGTCGGTGATCCGCAGGCCGAGGTCGGGTAGCAGCCAGGACTCAAGGTAGTGGAACTGCACACGGCCAGGGGTCGGCCGCGCCATGTAGAGGCCGAAGGACTCTTCGCGGTACTCCTCGACGTCTCTCACGACGCCCTTGGGATCTGTGTTGGTCTTCGCGGCCGTGTCGAAGTACTCGACCTTGGGTGGGTGCAGCGCGGTCATGCGCCCATCTTGGAAGGCCCCGGCGCCCGCGGCCACCGCCCAACCGGGTGGACGATCACGGTTTCGTGGTTTCCGCGGAGTAGCGCGCCAGGGCCGGATAGGGTGCGCTGGTTCCGCCATAGGGGTGAGTGGGAGACAACGCATGTTCGGGATCATCAGGCCATGCCGGCACCGGCTTTCCGCAGGTCTGCACGGGGATTGGCTCGCCCATCTCTGCGGCCTCTGTCTCACGTTGCGCGACGAACACGGACATCTCGCCCGAATAGTGACGAACTACGACGGCTTGATCATCTCGGCGCTCGTCGAAGCACAGTCGCCGCGCGCGGAGGGACGGCGTGACGCCGGACCTTGCCCGCTTCGGGCGATGAAGGGAACGTCGGTCGCGAAGGGCGGGGGTGCCCAGCTCGCGGCGGCGGTCTCCCTGGTGCTGGCATCGGCCAAGATCAGCGATCACGTCGAGGACCGCGACGGTGCCTTCGCGCGGCGCTCCGTCGCTCTCGCCGCGAGGCGGGTGGCGACGCGCTGGGCGGACCAGGGGAGCCTCACCGGCACCCGGATCGGATTCGACACGACGGTCCTGACCGAGGCCGTCGACCGGCAGGGCGAGATCGAACGCGCCGTCCGTCTCGGTGATTCGGCCGTTCTGGCCACCGAACCCGCCGAGCTGGCGACGTCGGCCGCGTTCGCGCACACCGCGGTGCTGGCGGGCCGCCCGGACAACGCCGCCCCGTTGGCCGAGGCCGGACGCCTGTTCGGCAGGGCCGCGCATCTGCTCGACGCCGTCGAGGACCTCGCCGAGGACGAGGCCGCCGGCGCGTGGAACCCGCTGACGGCCACCGGGACCGGGCTCGCCGAGGTACGAAGGCTGTGCGACGACGCCGTGCTCGGCGTCGAACTCGCCCTTCGCGAGGTGAGGTTCGATCAGCCCAAGCTGGTACACGCGCTGCTGGTGCACGAACTGCGGCAGGCGGTGCGGCGCGCCTTCGGGCACGGGACCCGGCAGCCACCGCCGGGGTGGATCGGACCTGGACCTCAGCCGCAACAGCATCCCCACCAGCCCCAGCAGTACCCCCAGGGCGGCTACGGGGTCCCGCCGCAGGGCGTGCCCGGTGGCGGAGGTCCGCCTCAGGAGCCGCCGAAGAAGGGAAAACACGGCGGACACGGCCCTGTCGACGGTCAGGGCGGCGGCTGCTGGACGCCGAAGTTCCGGGTGCCGCCCCAGCCTCGTGGCTTCTTCTTCGGCTGCGCCGTGGCCACCTACATGTGCTGTTCGTGCCAGTTCTGCTGCCGCGATCCGTTCCCGGGCCCGTGGAGCGGGAAAGCGCACGACGGCTGTGCCGGCGCCGACTGTTCCTGCTGCGAATGCTCCTGCTGCGACTGCTAGGGGTTCTCCGACCAGGCGATCGGAGAAACTGTCGGACCTTGCGCCTACTCTGGTGGACGTGGCTTTCGCAACCGAACACCCCGTACTCGCCCAGTCGGACCACCGGCCCGTCACCGACATCCCCCGGACCGGCGGCCGGTTCGAGGTCGTCAGTGACTACAAGCCCGCCGGTGACCAGCCGGCGGCCATCGACGAACTCGAACGCCGGGTCAACTCTGGTGAGCGGGACGTCGTGCTGCTGGGCGCCACAGGTACCGGTAAGTCGGCGACGACGGCCTGGCTGATCGAGCGGGTCCAGCGGCCGACGCTGGTGATGGCGCCGAACAAGACGCTGGCCGCGCAGCTGGCGAACGAGCTGAGGGAGCTGTTCCCGCACAACGCGGTCGAATACTTCGTCAGTTACTACGACTACTACCAGCCCGAGGCGTACATCGCGCAGACGGACACCTACATCGAGAAGGACTCGTCGATCAACGACGACGTCGAGCGGCTGCGGCACTCGGCGACGATGAACCTGCTGTCCCGGCGCGACGTCATCGTGGTCGCGAGTGTCTCTTGCATCTACGGCCTCGGCACACCGCAGTCGTACCTGGACCGGTCCTCGAAGCTGAAGGTCGGCGAGCAGCTCGACCGGGACGTCTTCCTCCGCGCGCTGGTGGACGTGCAGTACACCCGCAACGACATCGCCTTCGCGCGCGGCACCTTCCGCGCCCGCGGTGACACGGTCGAGATCATCCCGGCGTACGAGGAGCTGGCGATCCGCGTCGAGTTCTTCGGCGACGAGATCGAGAAGCTGTACTACCTGCACCCGCTCACCGGCGACATCGTGAAAGAGGTCGACGAGGTCCGCATCTTCCCGGCCACGCACTACGTCGCGGGGCCGGAGCGGATGGAGAAGGCCATCCACGGCATCGAAGCCGAGCTGGAGCAACGGCTGGCCGAGCTGGAGAAGCAGGGCAAGCTGCTCGAGGCGCAGCGGCTGCGGATGCGCACCGCGTACGACATCGAGATGATGCGCCAGGTCGGGTTCTGCTCCGGTATCGAGAACTACTCGCGGCATATCGACGGCCGCGCGTCCGGGACGGCGCCCGCCACGTTGATCGACTACTTCCCGGACGACTTCCTGCTGGTCATCGACGAGTCGCACCAGACCGTCCCGCAGATCGGCGGCATGTACGAAGGCGACATGTCGCGGAAGCGGAACCTGGTCGAGTTCGGTTTCCGGTTGCCGAGCGCGGTCGACAACCGGCCGCTGACCTGGGAGGAGTTCAGCGACCGGATCGGGCAGACGGTATATCTGTCGGCGACGCCGGGGCCGTACGAGATGGGGCAGGCCGGCGGCGAGTTCGTCGAGCAGGTCATCCGGCCCACCGGCCTGGTCGACCCGAAGGTGGTCGTGAAGCCCACCGAGGGTCAGATCGACGACCTGGTGCACGAGATCCGGGACCGGGCCGAGAAGGACGAGCGCGTCCTGGTGACCACGCTCACCAAGAAGATGTCCGAGGACCTCACCGACTACCTGCTCGAGCTGGGTATCCGGGTGCGGTACCTGCACTCCGAGGTCGACACGTTGCGCCGGATCGAGCTGCTGCGGCAGCTGCGCGCGGGCGATTACGACGTGCTGGTCGGCATCAACCTGCTCCGTGAGGGTCTCGACCTGCCCGAGGTCTCGCTGGTCGCGATCCTCGACGCGGACAAGGAAGGCTTCCTCCGGAGCGGCACCTCACTGATCCAGACGATCGGCCGCGCGGCGCGAAACGTGTCGGGCGAGGTGCACATGTACGCGGACAAGATCACCGACTCGATGCGGCACGCCATCGACGAGACCGATCGCCGCCGCGAGAAGCAGGTCGCCTACAACAAGGATCGTGGCGTCGACCCGCAGCCGCTGCGGAAGAAGATCGCCGACATCCTGGACCGCGTCTACAGCGAGGCCGAGGACTCGGAGGAGACCGTCGCCGTCGGCGGTTCGGGCCGGAACGCGTCGCGCGGCAAGAAGCCCGAGCAGGGTGACCGGGTGCGCAGCTCCGGAATGCTTGTCGACAAGGACGTCTCCGGGATGCCGCGTGCCCAGCTGGCCGACCTCATCCAGCAGATGACCGACCAGATGATGCAGGCCGCGCGGGACCTGCAGTTCGAACTGGCCGCACGCCTGCGGGACGAGGTCTCGGACCTGAAGAAGGAGCTGCGCGGCATGGACGCGGCCGGCATCAAATAGCCGCGTTTAGTCCTCTAGTTGCGATCCTTGCGTGTGCAACTACCGCAACTAGAGGACTAAACGCGGGGTGTCAGAGGCGCGGGCGGTGCAGCAGGGTCAGGTCCGCGTCGAAGTCCGGGAACCCGGCTGGCGCCGAACGCGTGGTCACCCCGGGCGAGACCGGAGGCAGCCCCGCCCACCGCCGCACGGTGTTCGTCGCTTCAGCGGCCTGGGCGGCCGGAAGCTGCGTGATCCGGGCGCCGTGGTTCCCGCCCGCGACGGTGTAGCTGTAGGAGTCCTTCGTGCCGAAGCCGAGCTGGAACGGCTCGGCGCCCCACGGGTCGTTCGCGCCGTAGACGAACAGCAGCCGCTTGCCCTGCGTCTTCACCCAGAAGTCGACGTCCGGCATCGCCAGATGGTCGAACCGCGGGATGTCGACGGACTTCGGCACGAACGACCGGGCGGTGTTCCGGCCCGGATAGCGCAGCAGGTCCCGGAGATAGCTTTCGTAGGACTCCGGAGCACCGAGTTGGTACGCCGCCTGGAAGTAGTAGGGGACGTAGCTCCCGAGGTTCTGGTCGGAGTACGTGTTGAGGCTTTCGACACGCTCGAACCAGGCGTAGACCTCGGCCGCCGGAGCACCGGCCTTCGGGACCGTCGCGCAGTCCGCCTGCTTCTGGTACTGCCAGAAGGCGAAGTACGAGTCGATCACCGAGATCTCCAGCGACACGTCGGCCGAGCCGACGATCGAGAACGTATAGCCGTTCTTGGCCGCGTCGGCGGCGGCGAGTGCCGCGAACTCCGAGCGCCGCGTCAGCACGTCGCGCTGGATCGCCTTCAGCGCCGATCGGCAGGCCGGGTCGTTGCCGACGTTCGCCAGGAACCGGTTGTAGCGGTCGTGCGAGTTGATGACGTCGTTGGGCGCGACGTAGGGGATCGTCGCGTCGACGTCGTTCGGGAAGAACCTACGGAAGTAGGTCGCCGTCATGCCGCCTTTGCTGCCACCGGTCGCGAGCCATTTGCCAGGGTAGATCCGCTTGAACGCCTCGACCGCGCGGTGCTGGTCGGCGGCGGCCTGCCAGATCGTCAGCTGCTTGCCCCAGTCCGGCGTGTCCGGCCGCGACGGGGTGAAGAACCGGTACTCCATCGACAGCTGGTTGCCGTCGACGATCTGTGTCGGTTCCGAGCGGTTGGGTGATTCCCCTACGTTGTACCCGCTCGTGTACACCACGGTCGGCGAGCGGAATTCCTTGTGCAGCAAGGTGAATCGCTGCTGGAAGGTGCCGGCGGACGGCCTGCGGTGGTCGACGGGCTGGGTGTAGGCGAGTTTGAAGAACCGGTATCCGGTCGGCGCCGGATTCTCCGAGAAGACGGTCAGGCCGGGGACCCGGCCGAGCGCGTCCTTGATGTCTTCGGGTGCCGCCTGCGCGGCCGGGGTCAGCCCGGCCAGTGCGAGGACCGTGATCGCCAGAACCGACCACGCGGCCGTGAGCTTCCGCATTCATGCCCTCCCCATCGGGACCTGTTGAGCGGTCGGATACTCACAGAGTCCGCGCCGGTGGGCAATCGCCTATCCGGTCGAGCCTGAAGTCAGGACTGCTCGCCCAGCACCCTGTCGACATAGGCCTTGACGGCCGCGAGCGCTTCGGGGGAACTCCACAGTTCGAGGACGTGGGCGTCGTCGCCGGTGCGGTGTTCGGCGATCCGCTCGTGGAACGGCCGATGCAGCTGCGCCTTCGTATGCGCGTACGCGGCCGCGGGGATCTCGGCGAGTTTCCTGGCCACCTCCACCGCCCGCCCGACGACGTTTTCGGGCGCGGTCACCTCGTTCACCAACCCGAGCCGGAGCGCGTCCTCGGGCGGGTGGGTTTCGCCGAGGAACGCGAGTTCGGCGAGGATGTCGGCGCCGAACCCGGAGCGCAGGATCTCCAGCGCGGCCAACGGGAACGGGACGCCGACGAGCAGTTCGGTGATCCCGATCCGGCTCGGGCCGTCGGCGAGGACGCGGCGGTCGCAGGCGGCGGCGAGCACCGCCCCACCGGCGATCGCGTGACCGTTGACGGCCGCGACCACCGGACCGGGGAAGCCGAACACCGACAGGAAAGCGTCCGACAGCGCGGGCAGGAAGTCCTTGATGTAGTTCGCGCCACCGTCGTGCACTCGCCGCAGGTCGACGCCTGCCGAGAAGACGCCACCGGTGCCGGTGAGCACGACTCCGCGACAGCCGCCGAGCTGGACGTCTTCGAGCCGGACCGCCAGTTCCTGGCAGAACTCCGTGTCGAGGGTGTTCGCCTTACCGTGCCGCAGGGTGACGACGGCGATCCCGGCTTCGTCGTCCACGCGGATCGAGGAGGTGGCCATGGGCCGACCGTACCCGAGCCGACGGGGATCAACAGTGGACCGGGCTGTACACCTAGTCGTTGAGGCGCACGGTGATCGTCGGGCTGAAGGACCGCTTGCGGTTCCAGCCGGACTCGGCGCCGATACTCAGCTGGATGGCCCGATCGGCGGGCGACCAGTAGCCGGTGCGGACGAAGTACGCGTCCATCGCGCACAGCCTGCTGCAGGATTTGCGGTTGCAGATGGTCTCCCAGCCCCATTGCCTGCCGCTCTCCTCGACGCCGTTGCGGCGGACGAACAGATGCGGGTTGCCGATGTCGCGGCAGTAGGCGCTGCCCTCGGAGATGTAGAGGACCCCGTCGATCTTGTAGAACCGCTTGTTGTCGAGAAGCGTCACCTGACCCGAAGCGGCGAACCCGACCCGGCCACCCTTGTCGGCGCTCATGGTCCAAGCGAAAGAGAATTCCTGGACCGGAATCTCCAGTGACTGGGTCATCGCGTGAGTCCCCGCTTTCTTCTCGCGTCGGCACCTTTCCCTGAAGATAAGGATTTCTCAGGGATCACCGAAGCTAACGGGGAACTTTTCACCCAATGGGTCGATGGTCGGAAAATTGATGTTCTCATGCGCATGAAACACCGGTTACCGGCGCTAATGGGTGAAGGTCGCCACGGCCCGTGAAAACCGGGGCCCACCTGGAAAGACAATTTCGTCTCCCCGGTGGACCCCGGCGGTCTTCCGGTGCGGAAAGGCTCTCAGCTGGTGATGTCCTTCGTCGCGAACCGGCGACCGGCCAGTAGGAAGAAAACTGTGCCGTACAACGCCGCCGACAGCATGCCGTTGGCCATGTTCGTCCAGTCGACGTCGGTCGAGATCAAATCCATCCACGAGAACGCGAAATGCGTCGGCAGGTAGTCCCGCAGTCCTTCCAGTGCGGTGATCTGGTCGAGGATCTGCGAAACGATCGCGACGATCACCGCGCCGCCGACGGCGCCGAGCGGGGCGTCGGTGGCGACCGAGAGCAGCATCGCCAGGCCGGCCACCCACGCGAGCTGCAGGATGATGTAGATCGTCGCCAGCCCCATGGCTATGAGACTGTCGCCGAACGTCACCGCGTCCCCGGTCGGGCTGATCGCGTCGCCCGCGCCGTACCAGATGACGCCGACCACCAGCGACACCAAGGGCAACAGGATCAGTGCGACCGCCGAGAGGATGCCGGAGACGATCGCCTTCTGCCGCAGCACGCGATGCCGGGGGACCGGCATCGCGAGCAGGTACTTCAGGCTCGACCACGAAGCCTCGCTCGCGATCGTGTCGCCGTAGAACAGCGCCACGATCATCGGCAGCAGGAACGTCCCGGAGACGAACAGTGCGAGCACGACGAAGTTCGGCGCGCTCGCGGTGGCGAGGTCGACGAATCCGCCGCTGCGGCGGTTCGGGCTGGCCTGTCCGATCTCGAACGCGATCACCAGGATGAACGGCAGCAGCGCGACGAACCCCAGCATGAGCTGGGTCCGGCGCCGTTTGAGCTGCCGTTTCAGTTCGACGCCGAGCCGCAACGTCCGGTCGGCGCGGTAACCCGCCACCGCCCCGTCCGGGCCGACCTCGGTCCGTTCGTGCGACGCGACCTCGGTCAGCTCCAGCAGTGCCGCCGGATCGGTGTGCACGCCGTGATCCGCCCGGGTCACCGGGGGAGAACCATTGGTCTTACTCACCCTTCGAGTCCTCTCCGACCAGCTGCAGGAACGCGTCTTCCAGACGGCGCCGCGGCCCGGCCTGCTCGACCGCGACCCCGGCCCGCACGAGGGCGGCGACCGCCTCGGCGCGCGCGAGACCGTCGAGGTCCGCGTGGACCAGTTCCCCGTCGACGTCGACGCCGGAAACGCCGCCGACCTTCCGCAGCGCTTCGGCCGCTTCGGCGGGCTTGTCTACCCGGAACGTCGCCTCGCCGCTGGACGCGGCCAGTTCGCCGACCTCACCCGAGGCCACCAGCATGCCGCGGTGCATCACGACCACGTGCGTACAGGTCTGCTCGACCTCGGCCAGCAGGTGGCTCGACACCACCACGGTGCGTCCCGTCGCCGCGTAGCGCTGGAGCACCTCGCGCATCTGGTGGATCTGTGGCGGGTCGAGCCCGTTGGTCGGTTCGTCGAGCACCATGAGCTCCGGCAGGCCGAGCATCGCCTGCGCGATCGCGAGCCGTTGCCGCATGCCCTGGCTGTAGGTGCGGACCCGCCGGTTCACCGCGTCGCCGAGCCCGGCGATCTCCAGCGCCTCGGCGAAATGCGCCCTCGCCATCGGGCGGCCCGTGCTCGCCCAGTACAGCTCCAGATTCTCCTTGCCGGACAGGTGCGGCAGGAAGCCCGAACCCTCCACAAAGGACCCGATCCTGGACAGCACCGGCGCACCGGGTGCGATCAGGTGGCCGAACACCCGAATGTTCCCGGCGGTCGGCGTGATCAGCCCCATCAGCATGCGCAGCGTCGTCGTCTTGCCCGCGCCGTTCGGCCCGAGCAGGCCGAGGACCTGGCCGGGTTCGACCCGGAACGACAGATCCTTCACCGCGACGAACCCGCCCGCGTAGGCCTTGTGCAGTCCTTCGATCACCAACGGCGTCTTCGCCAGGCTTTCGTCGACGTCGTGGGCGCGGCGGCGGCGGAACGCGGCGATCACCGTGATCGCGATCCCGGCGAGCAGCGTGCCGGCGATACCGAGCAGCTGCGCGGTGGGCGCCGCCGCGCCGACCGAAGTGCCGGGCACGACCGGGACGCCGAGCTGTCCGCCGTCGGCCAGTCCGATGCGGAACACCGCGGGCTCGACCGGCGTCGCGAATGCCTGGTCCGTGGTGCCGACGACGAGCCGGAGCGTGTGCCCGGCTTCCAGCGGCCGCACGACGCCCGGCAGGGTCACCGTCACCTCGACCGCGCTGCCGTCCGCGGGCAGACCGGAAACGCGGAACGGCGCGACGGCGTTGGCCGGGAGTGTCCGGACGCCTTCCGAGTTGACGTCGTAGAGCTTCGCGAACAGCACCGCTTCCTTCTGCGGTGCCGCCGCGGCCGGATCCGCCGAGACCCGCAGGCGGACCGTGGACGAACCGGCCACGATCGTCTGCGCGTCGAGCGGCCGCGTCGCGAACTGCGCGGCCTGACCGGGTGGGTCCACACTGAACAGTCCGGACAGCCGGGAGGAACCCGCCACCGCTCCGTTCAGTCCGGGGATCCCGCTCACCGCGGCGGGATTTCCGCCGGCGGGCCGGACGACCGGCTGGGCCGGGCCCTCAAGCGCGAACGACCGCCGCTCGGTGGCGTCCCCGGTGGCGCCCGGGTACGCGGGTGCCGTGACGGTCCGGACCGAGGGGGTGCCGTTGGCCCGTAACGTGCCCTGGATGTCGTAGCTGAATCCGGTGCCGGGATCCGTGCCCTGTCCGGTCAGCGAGAACTTGAGGAAGTCGGCGATCTGCGCCCGCAGCTTCTGACCGGGCTTCCCGCCGTCGTGGCCGCCGGTGTACCAGATCGTGCGGACCTTGCCGCCCGCCGCGGCGATCTGCCTGGCGGTCGCGTCGGACTGGTCCAATCCGAACAGGGTGTCGCTTTCGCCCTGCACCAGCAGGGTCGGCACGGTGATCTTGTCCGTCACGGACGCGGGGGAGACGCGGCGGAGCAGGTCGACGGTGCGCCGGCTCGCCTTACCGGTGGTCGCGAGTTCGGTGTAGGCCTGGCAGACGTCGGCGGTGAACCGTCCACAAGGGTCGGCTGGGCCGGGCGTCGGCCGCTGACCGTTCGGGCCGCCGAGCGGAAGTGACTGCGCCGCGGCGCCCGCCGCGGCCGCGCCCTGGGAGGCGCCGGACTCGCTGGTCTCGTCACCCGCTTCGGGTGCGTCGTTCGAAGGCGATCCACCCTGCGCCGCACCGGAACCGGCGGAGAAGAAAATGCCCGCCCACGACCTCTTGAACACGCCGTCCGCGGTGAACGCGCCGGCGGCGGGAGTGGTGGCGGCCGACGGCGTCGCCGAGGCGGCGTTCGGGAAGAGGCCCTGCGCGAGGTCGTTGTAGGTGATGACCGGCGCGATCGCGTCGACCCGCTTGTCGGTCCCCGCGAGCAGCAGGGAAAGCGCCCCGCCGTACGAAGCGCCGGACACGGCTACCTTCGGGTCGCCGTTCTCGCTGAGTACCTCGGGCCGCTTGGCCAGGTCGTCGATCAGCCTCCGGGCGTCGGCGACTTCGCGGTCGGGGTCGTTCAGCGCGATCTTCCCGGTGCTCCGGCCGAAACCGCGTGCGGACCAGGCGAGCACGACGAAACCCTTGTCGGCGAGTTCGCGGGCTTCGGTGGCGACACCGTTCTTGTCGCCCCCGAAACCGTGGGCGAGCAGGACGGCGGGTGCCGGGGTCCGCTCGGGGACGTACAGCGTCGTGTCGATCTTGACGACCTCCGACGAGCCCGGTGTTTCGGGCAGGTCGAGGATCGCTTCCTGGGTTTTCACTGCGGACGGAGCGGGTTCACTGTTCGTCCACACGACGGCCGCGGCGGCCAGGACCACCACGACCGCGGCGAGCGCGGTGAGCTTCGCGCCTCGCGTGCGAGGGAGCGGGATTCGGGGCACGGAACGACCGTATTCGCCCGAAGCTGAGAACGCCTCACCGAGCTCACGCAGACCACACAAGCGGGACGTTAGGCGCTCCGTCGAAACGGGTATCCCTCAAGGTGGGACGGTGAGTGTGACGGGAGTTACGCCATCATCTTGGTGACAAGGGCAACCTTAGCTGGCGTCACGCGTACAGACAGGTCAAACTGGACCAGCTGTGAGGGGAGTATTCCTTCGCGGCGGTGTCGTCAGCACGGTGGTCTTCGCAGGCCCCCGGCACCGTCGGCCGGTCCAGTACCGGCGGAAGAGACCTCCGGTTAGTCGCTGCTGTGCACTTTCCGGAGGGTTGGTTACATGTCTGTTCCCCTGTGGCTATGGATCGCCACGGTCGGCGGTCTGCTCGCGCTGATCGCTCTCGACCTGGTCATCGTCGATCGCAAGCCGCATGAGGTCACCACCGGTGAAGCCGCTCGGTGGGTCATCTTCTACGTCGCCGTGGCCATCGCGTTCGGCATCGGTGTCTGGGTCTTCGGGGGACACGACCCCGGCGTCGAGTTCTTCACCGGGTACATCACCGAGTACTCGCTGAGCGTCGACAACCTGTTCATCTTCATGATCATCATGACGTCGTTCAAGGTGCCCGCGATCCACCAGCACCGGGTGCTGCTGATCGGCATCCTGCTCGCGCTCGCCATGCGCAGTGTGTTCATCGCCGTGGGCGCCGCGCTGATCGCGCAGTTCGTCTGGGTCTTCTTCCTCTTCGGCGCCGTTCTCATCTGGACCGCGGTCAGCATGGTCCGCAACAAGGACGAGGACGAGGAGTACGAGGAGAACGCGCTCACCCGCGGGGTGCGCAAGCTCTTCCCGGTCACCAACGAGTGGCACGGCCACAAGTCGTTCGTGAAGAAGGACGGCAAGCGCTGGATCACCCCGATGTTCCTGGTGATCGTCGCGATCGGCAGCGCGGACCTGCTGTTCGCCGTCGACTCGATCCCGGCGATCTTCGGGATCACGCAGGAGGCCTTCCTGGTCTTCACCGCCAACGCGTTCGCGCTGATGGGCCTGCGCCAGCTGTACTTCCTGCTCGGTGGCCTGGTCACCAAACTGGTGTACCTGTCCTACGGCCTCGCGGTGATCCTCGCCTTCATCGGTGCCAAGCTGTTCCTCCACGCGTTGCACGAGTACCACGTCGTGCCGGACTGGCTGGACATCAACAACTGGGTCTCCCTCAGTGTCATCGTCGTGGTCTTGACGGTGACGACGGTGGCCAGTCTCGCGAAGGCGAAGAAGCTGGAAGCCGCTGAGCAGGAGTCTTCGATCAGTAGTTAGAGCTGCTAAGGATCGGGTACCGTCGGGGCCGTGCGTCCCGTTGACATCGAAGCCCTGACGGCCCCCGGCATCCCCGCACTGCGCGGCGACCTGCTGCTCACCGCGGTGAGCAGGCCTGATCTGAAGACGAACCGCTACCGGGGTGGCCTGCGCAAGGTCGATCTGGGCGGTGGCGGGGAAGAGCCCTGGACCCACGGGACCCAGGATTCCGCCCCCGTCATCTCCCCGGACGGCCGGTGGGTCGCCTTCCTGCGGGCGGAGGACGGCCCCGGGCGGGTGGCCAAGCCGCAGATACACGTGATCGCCGCGGCCGGTGGTGACACGAAGCGGATCACCGACCTGCCCCTCGGCGCGGGCGCCCCGGTCTGGGCGCCCGACTCCCGCCGGATCGCCTTCGTCGCCCGTGTGCCCGAGCCTGGTCGCTACGGCACGGAGAACGCGGACGGCGAAATACCGGAGCCTGCCGAAGAAGCGCCGCGGCACATCACGAACCTCTTCTACCGGGTCGACGACATCGGTTTCCTCAACGACCGTCCACAGCGTCTGTTCGTTGTGGACGCCGTCGCGGCGCTGGACGAGGCCGCGCCCGCCGACCTCACGCCGCTGACCGACGAACGCGCCGACGTCGAGCATCCCTCGTGGACGGTCGACGGTGAGTTCGTCCTGATCGTCGGGCCCCGTGACTGGGCCGTCGAGGACACCGTCCGATCGGACGTCTACGCCGTGCCCGCCGGCGGCGGCGAACCCCGGCTGCTGGTCCGCACCTCGGGCACCGCGGCCACCCCGGTTTCCATTCCGGACGGTTCGATCCTGTTTTACGGCACCGAATTTCCCGGTACGGAGGAGATCGCCCGCAACACCGGGCTCTGGCACGCGCCTTGGCCTTCCGGTGACGAGCCTTCGCCCGCGCGTCGGCTGACCGACATCGAAACGGTGGACTGCGACAACGCGGCCGGCCTGCCCGTCGTCCTCGGTGACGAGGTGCTCGTCGTGGTCCGCACCCGCGGCGCCGCCGAACTGCGCGCCGTTCCGCTCGACGCCGACCTGGCCGAGCTGAAGGCGTTGCGGTACCTGGCAGGCGAGTTCGCCGCGGTGAAGGCGTTCGTCGTCGACGGCGCGCGGATCGCCGCGGTGATCGGGACGCCCGAGAGTTCCGGCGACGTCGTGCTGCTGTCGGAGGAGAAGCCCCGTGTGCTCACGGACTACTCGAAGACGTTGCGAGACATCGGGATCCGGCCGCTGGAAGAACTGGACACGACCGCGTCCGACGGTCATCCGGTGCACGGCTGGATCGTCCGGCCCGAGGGTGACGGACCGCATCCCGTGGTCCTGATGATCCACGGCGGGCCGTTCGCGTCGTACGAATGGAAGGTCTACGACGAGGCGCAGGTGCTCGCCGCGGCGGGCTACGCGGTCGTCCTGGGAAACCCGCGCGGTTCCGCGGGCTACGGCGAGAGCCACGGGCGCAGTATCGTCCACGGCTTCGGTACCGTGGACGCGCTGGATCTGCTGACACTGCTGGACGAAGCACTTGAACTGTCTAATTTGGACAGTGACCGTGTCGGTGTGATGGGCGGTTCGTACGGCGGCTTCATGACCAGCTGGCTCGCCGCGCACCACGGCGGCCGGTTCCGGGCGGCGTGGAGCGAACGCGCGCTCAACACCCACGACTCGTTCGTCGGCAGCTCGGACATCGGCTGGTTCTTCGCCGACGGCTACGTCGGCGACGATGTCGAAGAACAGCGCAAGCGCAGCCCGCTGACCTACGCGGGAAAGATCGGCATCCCGTTCATGGTCGTGCACTCCGAGCAGGACTGGCGATGCCCGCTGGAGCAGGCGCAGCGGATGTACGTGGCGCTGCGGCGCAACGGGGTCCCCGCCGAATTCCTGCTGTTCCCGGGCGAGGGACACGAACTCACGCGTTCGGGGCAGCCGCGGCACCGGGTGCAGCGGTTCGACGCCTTGCTGGAGTGGTGGGGGCGCCACCTCTGATCGCTGGGTCACCAGATGAGATGAACGGGGCTTTCACTGCGAAATTCGCCATGAAAGTCCTGTTCATCTCACGCGAGGTGTGGGTGGAGTTGCGGCGCTGGTGGTTCCTGCTTGGGGCGAAGGGGACTTTCCCCTCATGTCACGCGGGGAAAGTCCCCTTCGGCAAGGTCGCGTTCTCCTGACGGCTTAGCTGGAGCTGTCCGGCAACGGGGTGTTATGAAAGGCTCGTTCGGCAACGCTGAAGGTCAGCTCAGCAACGTGTAGTTCAGCTCTTCGCACACCCGGCCCAGCGGGACGTCGAGTCCAGGGTGGTCCAGGGGGAGCAGCACGTCCGGCGCGATCGGCAGCGAGTTCCCGGCGGGTGGGTCCCACAGTGCGAGCGCGGGGCCGCCGGAGTCCATGGACGATCGGTACCAGACACCGTCGAGGTCGCCGAAGGCCGCGCGGATGGCGCGAGCCCAGGCCTGGGTGATCTTCTTCGGGCCGCTGGAAATCTCCTGCGAGGCGCCGACGCGGGTCGGCCACAGGCCGGCGAGGTCGAGCAGTCGCAACGTGCGGGTCGGCCGGACGACGACCAGGCGCGGGCCGCGGGACTTGCGGTCGACCGTCGATGTGGTCTGGAAGACCTCCGCGATGCTGGTGCGCACGGTGAGTCCGAAGTACAGGACACCGTTTCCGGGGTCGGTCACCGGACGACCGCCGCGACCGGGGGTCTGCGGGTCGAAGCGGCCGTGTGGGAGCGGGCCGCTGTAGCGGAACGAATTCCACTGCTGGGGGTGGTTGCCGTGCGCGGTGAAGATCCTGACCAGCCTGGTGCCGGGGTGCACCGCCACCACGTCGTTGGTGCGGTGCAGCTCCTTGACCAGGACAGAGCGTGCGGGCGGCAGGGGGAGCCGGGCCATACCTCGGGAGTCGTCCGTCCTTGTCGGGTGATCTTGCTCGGTGGGGTCAGCCTACGGCCTACCCCCGACTGGAATTTTCCGTCGTCGGGCAAAACACCTTAGCGTCTGTGGTGAACCCGCGTCCGCGATCGCGTCGACAGGGCACTGTTTGGTCAGAATGGGGAGCCGAGCGTGGCCACCAGCTTGGCGACGTGCTCGGGGTCGCCGCCGGAGAGCAGCCATTGGCGCGGGGTGGCGGGATGCTCGTTGATCACCAGATCGGCCTGCGGCGTGCTCATGAAAGCGGCCACGACCAGCGCGGGCTGGTCTTCGGGCGCGGCGCGCAGCACGACCTCCAGGCCGGGCAGCACCCCGGAGCCGGTGAACTGCCAGGCCGGCAGCCGCCAGCCCTGGTCCTTCCAGCCGGTGAGCCTGCCTTCCTTCAGACGGTGGCGGATGCGGCTGTCGTCCACACCCAGTGCTTTCGCCGCTTCCAGCACACTCAGCGCGGAATCGGCGAGTACGGCGTGCGCGGCGACTGTGCGGGCACGGAAGTCCGGTTCGTCCTCGCTGCGGGGAGAGATGTCCAGGCCGACGTCGGTGAGCGCGGCGCGCTGATCCGCCGAGAAGTAGTGCGACGGATCGGGGTTCGGCGGGGACAGCCTCCGCGCCGCGTCCTCCACGAGGGTCAGGAACTCGTTGGCGTCGACCTTCAGGCCCGCCTTGGCGAGGACGTTCTCGAGCGCTATGGACATGCGCCTAGGGTAACTCGCCTGTGCGGGTTCGTGCGGTCTCATCTCGATTTCGTGGGTGAATTCACCAGAGATGAACACAGAGTGCACGGAATCAAACACGCGCAGTAGGCAATATCGTAATAGTGTGCCCGTATCGGGTGACCTTGTCCAGATATCTCGGCTTGACAGGCCAGTAGAGGGAACTTACCTTCCGAAGGGTAATCGATTTCTTCCCACCGCTTCGGAGAACCCGGCTGGTGTGGGGCCGGCTTGGGGGAACAAGGGGGTGGGGCGTTCCTGGGCGGCCGGTGCGAACCGGTCGCCCAGGCACGTCGTGCACCTTGATCCGTCCGCCTTGGGATCGCGCGGTATCAGGCGCGCCGTGAACTACGGCGCACGATCAGCTTCGCCTGCAGCGTGGTCGTCGTGGCCTGGCGCGTGCTGTCGCCGATCCGGGCGAGCAGCAACCCGGCGGCGACCTTGCCCACCTCGTTCGCGGGCTGGGCGACCACTGTCAGTGGCGGATCGATCAGTGTCGTCCACGGCGCGTCGTCGAACGACACGATCCCCACGTCCTGTCCCGACCGCAGCCCGCGCGAGGCCAGCGCTTCCAGGACACCGATCGCCATCGTGCTGTTGCCGACCAGCAGCGCGTCCGGCGGCTCGGGCTCGTCGAGCAGGCTGAGCGCGGCGATCCTGCCGCCTTCGGCGCGGAACTCGGCGCGGCGGGTGAGCGCGTTCTCCGCGCCGACGGCGTCGGTGTAGCCTGCCAGCCGGTCTTCGGCCGTGCGCACCCCGGGCGGCCCGCTGACGCAGGCGACGCGCCGGTATCCGCCATCGAGCAGGTGGCGTGTCGCGTCGCGGGCGGCGAGCCGGGTGTCGACCAGCACCTGGTCGCCGGTGTTCTCCAGCAGAGGCCGGTCGACGGCGACCACGGGCGTGCCGCGCTGGGTCAGCCTGTCGACGTTGGTGGCCCGGCCGGTGGGGGAGAGCACCACGCCGGCGACCCGTTCCTGGAGGGCGACGTCGATGTAGCGCCGCTCCTTCTCCTCGTTGTCGTCGGCGTTGCACAGCACCACCGAATAGCCCGCGGTCTGCGCGATGTCCTCCACGCCGCGGGCGATCGCGGTGAAGAAGGGGTTCTCCACGTCGGAGATGATGAGCGCGAGCACCGCCGTCTCCTGGCGGCGCAGGTTCCTCGCGAGCCCGTTCGGGTGGTATCCCAATTCCGCGGCGGCGGCCTGTACCCGCGCCGCGAGCACCGGGTCCACAGTGGACTTCCCGTTGAGCGTCCTCGACACGGTCGCCGTCGAAACCCCGGCCTTCGCCGCCACGTCGTTGATGGTGGCCACCGTGACCTCCCCTTCTGCAGGTGTCTTGACACCTTCGCACGGGAAGAATAGCTTGACCGACAATCGTTACCATCCGCTGATCGCGGTACTCGCCGTTCGGCTATCGGAGGTGTCGTGGGCGACCCGGGCCTGGTGCTCGGCATCGACATCGGCACCTCGAGTTCCAAAGGTGTCCTCGTCGATTCCCGGGGCACCGTGGTGGCAAGAGCATCCCGGCGGCACGACACTTCCCGGCCTCGTCCCGGCTGGTTCGAACACGACGCCGAAACCGTGTGGTGGCAAGATTTCCTCGCTCTGGCCAGAGAACTTTCCGCAGGCGCCGGGGATCATCCCATCATCGGAGTGTCGGTCAGCGGGATCGGCCCGGTGCTGCTGCCCGCGGATTTCTCCGGGAAACCCTTGCGCCCGGCTATCCTTTACGGCGTCGACACCCGCGCGCACGACGAAATCCGGGAACTGAACCGGGAATTCGGTGAAGAATCCATTGTGGAACGCGGCGGCAGCGCGCTCGGCTCACAGGCCGTCGGCCCGAAGTGGCGCTGGCTGGCCAAAAACGAGCCGGAAGTGTTCGAACGCGCGAGGCTCTTCTTGATGGCGAGTTCGTTCCTCGTGCTGCGGCTGACCGGTGAGTACGTCCTCGACCACCATTCCGCGAGCCAGTGCGACCCGATGTACGACCTGCGCGAGGCCCGGTGGGCGCCGGACCGGGTGGCCGCGATCGCCCCCGGCATCGAGTTGCCAAGGCTCGCTTGGCCGACCGAGGTGGTCGGCTCGGTCACCGCCGAGGCCGCCGGGGAAACCGGCCTGCCCCAAGGTATTCCGGTGACGGCGGGAACGGTGGACGCCTGGGCCGAGGCGACCAGCGTCGGCGTCACCTCGCCGGGGGACACGATGCTGATGTACGGCACCACGATGTTCCTGATCCAGGTGCTCGCCCATCCCCGCCCCGGCCGGGGATTGTGGACGACCCGCGGCGCGTTCCCCGGCACTTATTCGCTCGCGGCCGGCATGGCCACTTCCGGCGCGATCACCGACTGGCTGCGCGATCTCACCGGCGGCGAGTTCGGCGAACTCGCCGCGGCGGCGGGCGATGTCCCCGCGGGCAGCCGCGGATTGCTGATGCTGCCGTACTTCGCCGGAGAGCGGACGCCGATACCGGATCCGGACGCGCGTGGCGTCATCGCCGGGCTCACCACTTCCCACGGCCGTGCGGAGCTGTATCGCGCGGCGCTGGAGGGCACGGCGTACGGGGTCCGGCACAACCTCGAAGCCATGCGGGAAGCCGGTGGCGGTGCGCGGCGGTTCGTCGCCGTCGGCGGCGGGACGCAGGGCGGGGTGTGGACGCGGATCGTCAGCGACGTCGCGCGGATCGAGCAGGAGATCCCCGGGGAAACCATCGGCGCCGCGTTCGGGAACGCCGTTCTCGCGTCGACCGCGCTGGGACGCGAACCGGATATCGAAGCCTGGAACCCGGTCGCCGAAATCGTCCGCCCGAGCGTGGACGCCGATGTCTACGACGAGTTCTACCCGCACTACCGCGCGCTGTACGGATCCACAATGGACACCGCGCACTTCTTGGCGCGGAAGAACGCCCTCGCCTGAACTCCGGCGAATTCCCGGCAATCCCGGCTCAGGTGCGCTTGATCGGCGTATCCGGCCGATGCCGCCAGCGAAGCGAGATCCGGCGCCGTCCAGGCGAGCCCGATGGCGCGCTGGAAACGTGTGACGCGCAGATAGGTCGCCGGTCCGTAGCCGACCGCGAGGGTGAACCGCCGCCGCAGCTGCCGTTCCCCGGTCGTGAACCGCTCCAGCGCGGCGGAAACCCGGGGGACGCCCTCGTCGAGCCTGGCGATCAGTTCCGAGATCTCCCGGTCGCCATGCCCGGCCCGGCGTTCCGCGACGACGTCGGCGAGCGAGGCGGCGCCGCAGAGCACCCGCTCGGCCAGCAGGCCGCCCTCCCGGCCCCAGAGGTCGCCGAGGGGGACGCGCTGATCACGCAGTTCGTCGGCGCCCAGTCCCAGGACCTCACCCGCCCGGCCAGGGGCGAATCGCACGCCACGCGCGCGGACGCCGGGCGGCGTTTCCCAGGTCCAGGCCGTGGTGTCCGGCCCGGCTACGAAGACCTCGCCGCCGCTCTCGACCAGGTCGACGCAGCCGTCGGGCACGATCCGCTTCGGCGCCTCGCCGCTGTCCTCCCAGCGGCAGCGCACGACGTCGCTCAAACCGCCGGGTGCCGTCGTCTCCCGATACACGGTTGCCATGATGCACCGGCACTACGACAGAATCGGGCCGTGTCGGAAGCAGAGATCGATTCACTGGCCTGGATCCACGTCCGCGACCGCCGTCTGCTGACGGTGCGGACCGAGGGCAAGGCCAGGTTCTACCTGCCGGGAGGCAAGCGTGAGCCGGGGGAGGGCGACGTCGCCGGGTTGTGCCGGGAGATCAGGGAGGAACTCGGCGTCGAACTCGACCCGCTGAGCTTCCGTTTCTTCACGGTGCTGAACGAGAAGGCAGACGGCTACGCGGACGGTCGCCGTGTCCGGATGACCTGTTACACCGCCGAACATCGCGGCAGGCCCGCGCCCGGCCGGGAGATCGCGGAGTCCACCTGGCTGTCTTCGACCGACGCCCACCTGTGCCCGCCGGCGGGGCGGCGGATGCTGGGGTTGCTCGCCGAGGCTGGTCTCGTCGACTGAAGGGTCGATATCACTCAAAGTGAGCTATCCGGCTTAGCCTGGTTGCGCCGATCGCCCTATGACCAGGTACTCCGTCCTAGTCAGGGCACCCAAAAGGGTGAATATCGGGTTTCTTCCCGATAACGGCTAACGCGGAGTCACCTCCGAGCGAAAAATAAGAGACGCACTCGATGGAAGTGCGCTCGGACGAGAGAAGACCTCTCCATGGGTGTTCCCACCGCGACCTCTCCGGCATCGGCGCCGGGACAGGGTGCTCCGGGCAGGCTGAAGCCGCTCGGGACCGTCGTGGTCGTGCTGGGGGTGATGGCCGTCGCCGTCACCCTGACCAGCTATGTGCTGCCGAAGGCCTCCCTGCCGGTGCAGAATCCGCCCGCGCCGCAGGTAGAGCAGGCCGCGGCCGCCGTCCGCACCGTGACGCACTCGGTCGTCTACGAGCTGTCCGGAGCGAAAGGCGCGCAGAACGTCACCTACGTCGCACAGGATTCGGAACTCATGCAGAAGACCGACGTGACGGCGCCGTGGAGCACCACCTTCGACCGCGCGAGCCAAGAAGGCCGCGATGAGTTCTACAGCATCTCCGCGCAGGGCGCGGGCAGCGGTGCGCTGCGGTGCCGGATCCTCGTCGACGGCGAGGTCGTCAACGACCGCACCGCCCCCGCCGCGGGCGCGCCGGTGACCTGCACGTCCTGATCAGCCGAAAGGCGACTGAAGATGCGACGTGTCGTTGAACCGCCGCACCGTCCAATTGTCGCCCGACACCACCAGATGTGAGATCGAGCCGTTGTCCGCCCCGAGGAACGCGAACCGGTTCTTCGCGGCACTGGCCTGCGCGAAGACCTCGCCGATGACGCCGCCGTGAGTGAACACGGCGATCCTCCGGTCCGGGTTGGCGGCCGCCAGCCTGCCGATGGCCGTCCGGATCCGGCCGCCGAAGCTCTCCATCGTCTCCGCGCCGGGGATGACGTCCCAGCGCTGCTCCTGCCACAGCTTCTCGACGATCGGGTGACCTTCGTGGGTGTAGCGCCGGAAGAGCCCGTTCTCCCAGTCGCCGAGGTGGATCTCCCGCAGGTCCGCCTCGACCTCCGGCGTGAACCCGAGTTTCGCCGCCAGCGGCGCCGCGGTCTGCGACGTCCGCCGCAGCGTGGTCACGTACAGCGCCGAGATCCGCTCGTCCGCCAGACGGCGCCCGACCCGCTCGGCGTGGTCCCTGCCCTCCGGCGCGAGGTCGGGGTCGGCCTGCCCATCGACCATGTCGAACGGCGAGCTGCCCTTAGCCGGGGCCGATTCTCCGTGGCGGACAAGGAAGATCTCGGTCGATCCCGGCGGGGGCGAGAACCGGTGCTGGCGGTATTCGATCTCCTGCTCAGGGGTGCTCATACCCGGACAATACCGAGCTAGCCCAGCTGTTTGTCCACGAAGCACCAGCGCCAGGTCTCCCCTGGCTCGTGGCTGCGCATCACCGGGTGCAGGGTGTCGTGGAAGTGCTGGGTCGCGTGTTTGCCCGGCGACGAGTCGCAGCAGGCGACGTTCCCGCATTTGACGCATTCGCGCAGATGGACCCAGGTGGTCCCGTTCTCGACGCAGACGGCGCACACGTCCGGGGAGCTGGGTTCGACCTGCGGCCAGTCCTTGGTCAAATGCTTGCAGGATCCCGCTGTCGCGGCGGGGGTGCGTAGTTCCCGATCGGAGTCCGGCACGGCCTCTTCCTCCTTGTCGAGCATGGATTCCTCGATGTCGAGGCGTTCGAGGATCCGGCGCAGGACATCATCATCGGCCATCCCGGAGTCGCGCGCCTCCAGGAACTTCTCCCGTTCGACTTCGAGCAGCTTCAGCCGGAGGCGGCGGTAGACGTCGCTCGGCGTCTCGGTCAGCGCGCTCTGCCTGCCGAGCTCCTCCCAAGCCGAGTCGGACCGGTACTGGAGCCGGCTGCGAAGCCGTTCGACGATGTCGTCCGGGTCCTCGGGGGTCCGGATCTTCTCCAGCTCCTGGAGCGCGGCCCGCGTCATGTCGTTGATGACGGCCGCCTCCTGCAGCGCGTCCTCGGCGGGATCGGGCGGGGGCAGTTTCAGGCGGCGCACCAGCACCGGCAGCGTCGTTCCGTGCAGCAGCAGCGTTCCCGCCACGATGACGAACGCGACCAGTACCAGCACGGCCCGCTGCGGGGTGTCCGCGGGCAGCACGAACGCCGCCGCGAGCGTGACGACCCCGCGCATCCCGGCCCAGGCGATCACCGTCGAGTACCGCCACGGCCAGGCGTGGCGGCGGAACACCCGCCGCGTGAGCCCGATCCCGATCATCCAGACGATCCGGGCGGCGATCGTCGCGGCGAGCGTGGCGGCGCAGATCAGGGCGAGCTCCAGCGCGCTCAGCCCGCTTTCGCCGACCTCGGTCATGATCCGGCGGACCTGCAGCCCGATCAGCAGGAAGACGATGTTCTCCAGCAGGAACTGAATGGTCTGCCAGTTCAGCCTGCTCGCCAGGCGGGAGCGGCCCGAAAGCATGCTGGGCGACTTGTGCCCGAGGATCAGGCCCGCGACGACCACGGCGATCACCCCGGAACCGTGGATCGCCTCGGCAGCCAGATAGGCGACGAACGGGACCACCAGCGAAAGCGCGGTGTCGCTGACCGGGTCCTGGAGCCGGGTGCGGATCGTCGCGGCGAGCGCGCCGACGGCGAACCCGATCACGAGCCCACCGCCGGCGGCGAGCAGGAAGTCCCCGCCCACCTGCAGCAGGCTGACCGAACCGGCGATGGCCGCGATGGCGGTCCGCAGCGCGACCAGCGCGGCCGCGTCGTTGAAGAGGCTTTCGCCCTCCAGCAGCCGGGTCAGTTTGCGCGGCATCCCGACCTTGCGGGCGACGGCGGTGGCCGCGACCGCGTCGGGCGGGGCGACCACCGCGCCGATCGCGAGCCCGGCGGCGAGCGGCAGACCGGGGATCACCAGCCACGCCACGACGCCGACCGCTGCCGTGGTGAAGATGACGAGCCCCACCGACAACAGCAGGATCGGCCCGCGGTTGCGGCGGAAGTCGATCAGCGAGGTCCGGATCGCGGTCGCGTACAGCAGCGGGGGCAGCAGCCCCAGCAGCACGACCTCCGGGTCCAGTTCGTACTCCGGTACGCCGGGGATGTACGAGGCGACGACCCCGACCGCGATCAGGCACAGCGGCGCCGACCAGTCGAGTTTCCGCGCCGCGGTGGTGACCAGGAGGACGGCCACCACCAGTGCCACTAGTTCTACCGCGATCTCCACGCCGCTCATCATCACCCGAAAGCCTCGGTGCGCGCGCACCGAGACCCGGCTACCGCTGTTCGATCCGCACCAGGTTGCCCGCCGGGTCGCGGAAAGCGCAGTCACGAACGCCGTAGGGCTGGTCGAGCGGCTCCTGGACGACGTCGGCGCCGGTCGCCTGGACCCGGTCGAAGGTCTCCGTCAGGTCCGGGGCGGACAGCAGGATGGCCCCGTAGGTGCCTTTGGTCATCAGTTCGAGGATCGTGGCGCGTTCCTCGTCGGTGATCTCCGGATCGGCGGCCGGGGGATGGAGCACGATCGACGTCCGCGGCTGCCCTGGCGGGCCGACGGTGACCCGGTGCGGGCCTTCCTCGCGCACTTCGAAGCCCAAGATGTCGCGATAGAAGGAAAGTGAGGCTTCGAGATCGTCGGCGGGGAGGAAGGACGCGTGGATCGAGAGGGTCATGCGGTCAAGGTAGGTCTGGGCGCGGTGAAGCCGCTTCTCTATTCCTGACCGGCCGCATGACCTGTTTGACGACGCAGCCGGGCATCCCGCGGCCCTCTTCCACCGCCTGCTCGCGGTAGGCGCTCGGAGACATCCCGACCAGTTCGGAGAAGCGGGTGCTGAACGTGCCCAGTGACGAGCAGCCGACCTCGAAACAGACCTCGGTGACCGACATGCCCCCGCGCCGCAGCAGCATCATGGCCCGCTCGATCCGGCGGGTCATCAGGTAGCTGTAGGGCGATTCGCCGTACGCGGCCCGGAACTCGCGGCTCAGGTGCCCGGCCGAGACGTGGACGCCGCGCGCCAGCGCCTCGACGTCCAGCGGCTGCGCGTAGTCACGGTCGATCCGGTCGCGGACGCGTCGCAGCATGGCGAGGTCGCGCAGGCGCGGGCCTGGGTCCCGCTGTCCGGTCACCCGGAAAGCGTAACCCACGCTGAGACGGGAAAGGCCCCCTTCGCCGGGCGGCGAAGGGGGCCTTGAGCGACTCCGTGAGCTAGAGGGTGATCTTGTCGACGTTGGGGCCGCCGTTCGCCGTGGTGGCGACGGCCCTGATCTTGTTCACTCCCGCGGACAAGGTCATCTTCACGGTCTTCGTCGTCCAGTTCGGCCAGGCCCCGGTGCCGCCGAAGCCGACACCTGACGCGCTGACCGTGCCGTTGACGGAGAAGTCCAGCGGGCGGTTCGCCGTCGTCGCGTTGGCGTACCGGACGACGACGTCGTAAGTGCCCGCCGCCGGCGCGGTGACCGTCCACTCGACCGAGCTTCCGGCCACGTTGTCGTAGTTGACGAACCCGGTGCCGGTGAACCCGGCGTGGTTGGCCTCCACCGCGCCCTTGACGACCGTGGCGTCCTCGGCTTGGTAGTCGACCGGATTGCCAGGGCCGGGGCCCGAGCCGTCGGCCGGAACGGTCTGCGTGCCGGTGTTCCAGCCCGAGACCCGCACCGAAGGCTTGGAGCCCTTGAGGTCGGAGGTGCGGTACTTCGCGGTCAGCGTGGTCGTTTCACCCGGCCAGAGGCTCATCGCGTTGTCGTTCCACTCGACCGGGAGCACCGGCTTGCCGTCGGAATCCACGACCTTGGTGTCGACGTAGAACGCCGGGAGCTTGCCGCCCGAGGTGTTCTTCAGCGTCACCGTCGTGGTGGTGTTCCCGTCGGCTCCGGCGACTGATTTCGCCGTCGCGCTGACGGCAGAATGGCCGAGGTTGTTCAGCCCGGACAGGTCGGCGAAAGCGGACTGGGGGGTGTAGTACCAGTCGCTGCCGCCCCAGTTGAGCGTGTCCGCCTTGGTGGAGAGCCAGTACACGTTCCGGCTGACCTCCTTGCCGGAGGAGTCGGTGAGCACCAGCTTGGCCAGGTAGGTCGTCGACAGCCCGCTCACCGCCGGAACGGTGACCGCGGTGGCCTTGGCGCCCAGCGCGCCGACGGACATCCCGGTCTTGGTGTCGCTGTACTTCTCCGTGCCGTCGAGGTTGTACAGCTTCGTGGTCGCCGTCAGCCCGTTCACCGCGTTCGACGTCTGGTTGATCACCACGACCGAGCGATTGTCGTGCGAGTACTGGATATGCAGTGGCTCGTTGGCCTTCTTCGCACCGTAGTAGGCGCCGTTCTGGTCCAGGTAGGCGTCGAACAGCTGCCAGTGCAACGAGGTCCACGGGCTGTTGAGCATCCAATAGATCAACCCGGTCGACGGGTTGCTCGAGTCGGTGTAGTTGCGCGAGTGCGACTCGAACTCCGCCCGGACGTTCTCGTACTGCGCGAGCTGCGCCTTGCGCACGAAGTCGGTCAGGTTCGCGGCCGCGCCATACCGTTTGGTGAGCGCGTCACCGAACAGCTTCAGATTCGCGAACGTGGCCGAAGACGAGCGGTGGTACTGCGGTGCCGACGGGTTCTTCCACATCGTCTCCAGCTCGCTCGGCGACATCATCCGCTTCAGCGTGTCCATCGTCGGGATGTCGACCCCGGCGCTGGTCTCCGAGTTGAAGTTCCACGCGCCGCCACGGTCCTTCTGCGACTTGTCGTACCAGTAGACCGGCGGGACGTAGTCGTACGGGCCGTTCATCTTCATCCCGGACGCGCCGGTGATCGGGGACGGCCTCTTCGACGCCGACGGGATCACCGGGAGCTGGAAGTCGGCGGCCTTCATCGCGTCGAGGTAACCCTGCTCGATCCGCTTGTCCGGCGCGAAGTCGCTGCCGATGTGGAAGGAGATGACGCTCGGGTGGTCACGCAGGCGCTCGGCCTCGGAGAACATCGAAGCCTTGGCGATCGGGTAGTCCGATTCGACCCAGGGTTCGCCCTTCTCCTCGCCGTTGACGTGGCCTTCCCACTTGTCGCAGCATTCCCAGCCGGGCATGGTCAGCACACCGAGGTCGTCGGCGAGGTCGAAGAACTCGTCCGGTTCGATGTGACCTTCCAGCCGGACCGTGTTGAGCCCGAGGTTCAGCACGTACTTGAGCTTGTCGGCCGCCGCGGTCTTGTCCCAGCGCAGGAACAGGTCCGGCGTGTAGCCGCCACCCCTGATCAGCAGCGGTTTGCCGTTGACGCTGTACTGGCGCCCGCCGCTGGAGTTCAGCGGTGCCTTGACGTCGCGGACACCGAACTTCGATTTCGAGGAGTCGGACGGCGCGCCGCCGACGCTCGCGGTCAGGTCGAGGTCGTACCGGTGCTGCGAGCCCATCCCGGCGGGCCACCAGAGGTTCGGGTTGCCGAGACCGATCACGGGGAAGGTGACGGTCTTGCGCTCCTTGGCCGCCAGCGAGACGGTCTGGCTGACCGGCTTGCCCGCCACCGTGCCGGCGACGGTGGTCTGCACCGCGTTCGCCGTGTCGTTGCGGACGTCGGCCTTCACCGTGAGGTCGGCGTGGTCGAGTGAGGAGTTCAGCTTCTGGACCACGTGGGCGCTGCGCAGCGCGACCGGCCCGCCGCGCCGGACGAGCACGTCACGCACGATGCCCATGTTCTGGTCCGGCGGGGTCTGCGCCCAGTCGATCCAGCCCATCGAGAGGTCGTTGTTGGGGTCGTTCGGGTAGACCTTGAACGCGACACTGTTGACACCCGCGCGGACGTGCGCGGTGATGTCCAGGTCGTGGCGCGTGTAGGCGCCGTTGACCTGGTCCTTCGTCGCGATCTTGGTGCCGTTGACCCAGACGTCGGCTTTCGAAAGCACGCCGCTGAAGTCGAGATAGGTGCGCGAAGAGGTGTCCTCGACGTTCAGATCGGTGCGGTACCACCACGGCACGGAGAACTGCGCCGCCGGGACGTTCTTCATGTTCGTGGAGTAGAACGGGTCGGCGTATTTGCCGTTCCGCAGCAATCCGGCGTACACCGTCGACCGCGACGACACCGGATACCAGCCGGCGGTGGGGAAGCCCGGCTTCGACACCGCCGAGTCATCGCCGACCTGCGCCGAGGACTGGATCACGAAGCCGGGGATCGGGGTGGCGTTGCCCGCGGCGGCGCCGACGGACAGCGGAACGGCCACTTCCGCGCCGACGGCGGCGGGAGCGGTGGTCACCCCGCAAACCGCGGCGGCCAGCGCGGTGACGGTCAAGGCCAGTAACGGGATCCGGGTTTTCTTCTGCCGAAAACTCACGAGCGCGCCTCCTTGGGCACACGGCGGCGAACCTGGGCGGAAATCGTTAAGAAAGTTCCCTAACAATGTGGGGAAGATAGTAGCCGCCACGTTGCGCGGGGAACAGACCCTTGCGCCGGGTTCGTCAGCGGTGGCCGGTGAGCCGGGTTGCCTCCCGGTCGTGGAGCCGTCCTGCAAGAAGACCTGGGAGATCCCCGGTGGCGCGTGCGACGAGGGCGAACCGCCTTTGGTGGACAGCGGAGCGCGAACTCGGAATCGTCGCGCGGCGAGTCACCGCGGCGCTCGGAGCCGCCCGGTCCGGCGGCTCGCGATCTGCAAAAGCGGCCGCCCCGTCAGCTGACCGGTGCCACGTAGATCCACTGCCCGTCGACGCGGACGAAGTGGCTGTTCTCCTGCATGCTGTCGGCTCGGCGATCCTGCCGGTAGTGGGCCCGGAACTCCACGGTGCCCTCGTGCTCCAGCAGTCCGCCGCCGGTCTTGCCAAGGATCTCCAGGAACATCCAGCGCCGGCCAGGGTCGAGTTCGAGGTCCGTCGGCCGGGTCTTCGGGTGCCAGGTCTCGGTGAGGTACCCGGTGTCCCCGACGGCGAACGCGCTGAACCGCGACCGCATCAGGAGTTCGGCGGTCGGCGCGGTGGCGGTTCCCCGGTGGAAGCGGCCGCAGCAAGCGCCGTAGGGCTCGCCGAGGCCGCACGGGCAACGGGATTCGTCGATGACCACAGGCACGACGGCGATTGTGTCATCGCGCCACCGCGGTGGCTTCGAGGTCCCGTGCCTGCTTGAGCCAGCCGGCGAACAACTCGGCGTCGATGTCGTCGACCGAGCGCAGTTTGACGTGCGCCATCTCCCGTGCACTCGCCTCCAGCCTGCCGGACGGATCGTCGATGGCCTGTCCCTTCCAGAGGGCGAAGGTGACGTAGGACGAGTACGCCTTCACCAGGCAGACGAGGTTCTTCCCCGCGGCTTCGCCCGCGCTCCACGTCGGGGAGCCGTGGTACATCGCCTCGATGGAGCCGGGCAGGGCGGCGTTGACGATCGGGCGCAGAGCGACGGCGGTTTCGCGCAGGCCCTCGGGCAGCGCGGCGAGGTAGTCGTCGACATTCGCGAACTTGGCCATGACTTGTTCCCTTCGATCGGTGTGCTGTCAGCTAACCGTCCGAAGGTTCAAGTTGTCAAGACAAAAAAATTATTCGGTGGATCGGTAGTTCCGACCTCGTGCTTCCAGTGTCTCGCGGATGACGCGGAGCGCCTTGAGGCCGGCGGGGTTGGGCGGGTTCGGGATCCTTGGGTTCGTTGCCGTCGGGGTCGAGTCAGGCGAGTAGGTTGTCCCCGAGTTTCGAGACCTGCCGGGGACCCGCGTCCCGAGCCAACGTGGCGAAGGTCTTCTCCGCATGCTCCCGATCCTCCACGGCCACCTCGGCCGGGATCTTCCGCAGGATCTCTAGGATCTGCTTGATCCGTTCTTCCCCGATCGCACCCTCGGCGGCCGCGGCAGCGGTGGTGGGCGCGAACGGCGGGATCTCCGTGCCGTCGAGAGCGCGTGTGGGGTTCAGGTCGATCGCGCGATTCACCTACGGCCGTGCCTCACCGGCAGACAACCCGGCGATATCGGCGAACCACGCAATCGTCGTGCCATAACCGTACAAGTCTTTCACGCCACGAGATTCGATCTCCGCCAGATACTGCCCCAGACCGGCGGATGTCATCCTCATCACCTGCAGGAGCCGCTGCACGCCGTGGGCAAGCTCCAGCTTGCCGGCACGCCACAGTTCTTGCGGGGGTTCGTGAAGGATCGTCTCGGACACCCCTCCATAATACCGCAATTCTATCGAACAGGTGTTCGTAATTTCGCGTTACCGCGAAACGGCACATTTACCACTGAAGGGTGACGCGTACGAGTAGTGGCGATTGCAGACGGAAGTCGATTTCCCAGGCAACCCTGCCGCGTCAAAGGACGAAAGATACAGAGCCCGTGAAGGCCTCCTTGCCTACTCTCAAGGCAGGAAGGAGGCCATCGCTACCTCGCGAGGACCTGTACCTCAGCGGTCACTGGCGTCTGGATCCCTTTCGGCAGTGCCTGCCAAAAGCTCACCCCACGATACCCGCGCAGGCTTCGACCTTAAGCAAGTAGCCGACTACTTGCGAAACGGAATCGCTTAGCGTCGGCAGCATGACGTTAGTGGAACTGACCCGCTTCAAAGTCCTGCCCGCTCGCGCGGACGAACTGCTCCAGGCCCGTCCCACGATGCCCGCCGAGTTTCGCGCCGACAGGGAGGGCTTCCTCGATGAGACCTGACTCGACGTCGTGTGGTGGCGTTCCTCCGAGTACTTTGCCGCCTCCAGCGAGCAGGGGCGAATCTGGCGATGATCAAACCCTTCTTCGCGCTCATCGCGTTCAACAGCAAGAACGACGGTCTCTTCATCCTGTTCACGGACGCCACGAGCGGTGTGATTACCCAGGCGGCGAACCGTTCGCTCGCGGTGCCTGCGCCCGTCGAGGACGGGACCGTCCTCGACTTCACTCGCGCGGCGAATCTGCCGTGCGCGTTCACCGAACCCCTGCCACCGGCGGGCAGCAATCTGCCGTTCGCGGTGAAAGCGGGGGAGAAGAGGTCTCAAGAGCGGCAGGGCTGAACCGTCGCGAGCGCCGTCATCGCCTCCTGTTCGCGCTGAGCCAGCTCGGACAGGACGGTGGACGCGTCGGTCAGGTGCCGGATGTCGCCGGTTTCCCCCGCCTGTGTGAACAGCCGTGCGACTTCGGTCCACAAAGGAGCGATCTCGCGGTATTTCTCATGGGCGGTGCGGAGGCCGACGTCGTCGACGAGTGCCGCGCCCTCTTCGAGGAAGTCGCGGTAGATCCGCCGGAAGAGTGCGCCGCCGGTCCCCGCCCGTTCCATCAGGACGGCGGCCTGTGGGAGGTCGCGGGCGGGATCGTTGCCGCGGTCGAGCCATTTCCGGACCTGGACGGCGGTTTTGGCGATCCCGCGGTACCCGAAGTTGGCGATGGGCGGATTGAGGAACTCCGTCGCGTTCGCGCGTACGGCGGTGCGGATGGCGTCGGGAAGCGGTGTCGGAGGGGCATCCGCGGTGATGGTGAACGAGAGGTTCTTCGCGGTCATGGGCCCCTTCTCGCCACGAGCGCGTTCCAGGCTGACACGGGACGTCGAGACGGAACCACCCTGTTGCGCCGTGTCGATCAGGAAGGCGTTTTCGTCGTCGTAGCCGTACAGGGCGGCGAAGTGTCCTCCGAAGTGGACCTTCGAGGTGAAGTACTCGAGGTGGTACGAGTCGAGCTGCAGGCCGACAGGGACACCGGCGTCGATCTGCTCGGCCACGTTCCGCCAAGCCGTGCGTGCCGAAGTCGTTTCCTTCACCCGCAAGGTTAGTCCGAGACGTTCGGTCAGCTTCCGGGTAATTTCGGCGGGTTTGCTGCGCCCACCCAGGAAGGGGAACGGCAGGTTCTTGCCGTCCCAGTAGATGAAGCCCAGACCTTCCCCGAGCCCGAACAGCATCGGCTCGGACAGCTCGATCCCGGCGTGGCGCAGGAGGACGTCGAGGGTGCTGGTCTCGCAGTGCTCGCCGCCCTCGGTCTTGATGCCGTCGAGGATCACGAGGTCACCGGCCAGGCGATCTCGGTGCGGTAGGCCTCCGGCGCGACCGACGGCCCGGGTGCCACGAGATACAGCTCCTCGGCTGGCCCTGTCGGGACGCGGTCGCGTTCGGCGATCCAGCGGCCCAGCGACCGGTACGCGGTCTCGACGTCTTCGTAGTCACCCTCGTGGATCGTCGCCGCGATCAGGCCGCCGGGAAGCTCGGCGGAGTCGATCTCTCCGGCGGGGCGCACCGGTCCGTCCACCGGGACGAACAGTTCAAGGGTCAGCTCGTCGGGATCGTCGGTGAGGTACCGGGTTCCGGGTGGCCCGGCAGGCGTGACGCCTTGTGCTTCGAGAGCCGCGAACAGCCGGGCGTACGCCGGTCCGATCAGTTCGGCCAGGCCACTCAGCGGGGTTCGGATCGTCAGGAACGCGATCTGCTGTGGCGCGCGCACGCGTTCGTAGACATGCAGCCACCGCGTCGGCTCGGCCAGCACCGAGTCGAGTTCGCCGCTGATCGCCGCGAGTTCCGCCGCCCGCGCCGCCACCCGGTCGTGGTGCCGTTTGATCGCGGCCTTCACGTCGTCCGCGCTGCCCGCGGCGAGGATTTCGGCGATGTCCGCGAGCGGCACCTCCAGTTCCCGTAGTCGTCGGATCAGGCCCGCCCGGGCGAACTGGTCGAGTGAGTACCGGCGGTACCCGGTGTCGGGATCGATTCGCGCGGGCACGAGCAGGCCGAGCCGGTCGTAGTTCCGCAGCGCGCGGACTGACAGCCGGGTGGCGTGCGCGAACACGCCGATCGGCATCAAGGTCGTCATGGGGCCAGCTTGAACCCTCTCCCGGGGAGAGGGTCAAGCCGGTATCTCACCCCAGTGACAGCCGATCGAGATCCGGGGCGGACGCGTGGTCGTTGTGGAGCTTGATCGTGTTCGCGCCCGCTTTCAGTTCGACCGGCAAGGACGTCGTGAGCCGGGTGTTGCCGGAATACGCGGCGGATCCAGCGACTCGACACCGGTTTCCTTGTGTCACTGCGGGTCATCGGTCAGGTAGAGGATCGTCCGGACGCCCTTGGCATTGCCTGCTTTGACGAGTTCGCCGGGGAGGTCGCGTTGGGTGGCGCGGCTGCCAGGGATCTTCGACGGCCAAGGCCGCGCGTAGCCCAGCCTGCTGTGGAAGGTGGCGAGCACGATGTAGGAGGCACCGAGCTTGCGCGCTTCGTCCACCCAGTAGTCGGCGCTCCAGCCGCCGTCGGTGACGGCGCGTTCCCAGGCCGCGCAGTCGGTTTGGCGTGGCGCGGTGAACATGCCCCAATGCAGTAAGAGTCCCGCGGTCGCCTCGCGCATCCACTTCTGGCGGGGATGGTGCACCGCCGCGCTCGCCATCGGCGTGGTGAGCAGGCCTGCCGGCAGGGCGAGGACAAGGGCGAGCCAGGCGGTGCGTTGCGCTCGAACTCTCATGACCATCCGCTCTCATCCGGGCGTGATCGCCGAGAGATCCGATGATTGTGGCTGATATCCGACTGGTCAAGAGCCGTTGAGTGAGACATGGCTTTAGTCATCGGAGGTATGTCGTGACGAAGCCCCCTCGCCGGCAGGGCGAAGGGGCCTGTCGGTCGCGACTCAGATGTTGAAGCCAGGATGGGTCGCGAAGGCGTTGTCGATCACGAGGTTCCCGCGCTGGCGGGCTCGTTCACGCAGCGCCGACGTCGTACGGGCGCCCTGAGCGTAGAACCACCACAGGTACAGCGCGCCGTACATCCACGCGCCTTCGTAACCCCACGTCGAGTCGGCGCCGCTCTTGCCGGCGCCGAACACCGAACCCGCCGGGAAGTTCGCGTTGTGCGGCTTCCCGCCCTGATGCCGTGACTCGTGGATCAGCGTCTCGGCGCGGCCGGGAACGTCCTTGGAGTACCAGAAACCCAGGTACAACTCGATCCGGTCGTCGGTGAACGGCCCGGAGAAGGACGTGGCGATGGCACTGCCGTCGCCGCAAAGCGAGCGCAGGTCGTCGCAGTTGTCCCGGACGTAACGGCGCGCCCAGTTCAGCATCGCCCCGGAATAGGCGTCGTTCTCGTAGTCCTGCGCCGAATAGGTCAGCAGGTAGCAGGCGTTGAATGTCCGCGCCAACGGCTTGTCGGTGTTGCACGCGTCTTCCCAGCCGAAGCCGTCGTCCCAGTAGTCCTTGTTGCCCGAGAAGCCATAGGTGTTCCAGAAATAGTCGATATAGGTCTGATTGCAGATCGAGGCACCGTAGAAATTGTCCCCGGTCACGTTCTTGTCCGGCACTGTGTAGCTGCAAGTGGCCATCGGAGATCACCTGTCCGTAGAAGGAATTCTTTGTGATTCAGGAGCGCGGGGGCACGGGCGGCGGGACGTCGTCGGACCGGGTGTCCTTCACGTATCGGCCGCCGACGGCCTGCGGGACACCGCGGACGTCGACCCGCCGGATGTTCAGCAGCCGTTCGTCCTCGGTCCCGCCGAGTGCCTCACGCACCTGGGCGGTGAGGTCGGTGTCACCGGTCTCGGCGATGGCCTGGACCGCCGCGCGCCGAACCGTGAACACCTCGTGCCGGATCTGCCGCAACAGCAGTTCCCCGGCCGCGCCGTCCCCGGCGGATGCCAGGCGTGCCAAGGCTTCCACGGCGGTGGTGCGGATGAGCACTTCTTCGCCGACGGTGCTGATCCCGTGTGCCGGGTCCTCGGAACGCTCCGGCGGGATCGGCTGGCGCAGCACGTTTTCGAGCACGGAAACGGCCGCGGGGTGCCGCAGGTCGGTGAGCAGCTGTACCAGGCCCCAGCGTTCCAGGTACTGGTCCTCGTACAGGGCGTCGTACTGCGCGCCGAGCGCGGGGACGACTTCGTCCGCGCGCTCGCGAAGCCGGTCGAGGCTTCGCTGGTAATTGCGTTCGGCGTCCTCGCCGGAGGCGGCCATGGTCTCGGCGGCCTGGGTGACCAGTTCGCCGATTTCACTGTTCGAGAAACTTCCGAGACCGGAACTGTCGGGTCCCGCTTCGAGATTGTCGCCACCCGGGCCCAATGACGGGGTGTCGGGATTGCGTGGGGTCGGCATGAGGTTCTCCTTCGCAGCGGTGATGATGCTGACGAAAGGAAGGAACGCGATGCCGGACGGCAGATACCTGGTTTCCCGAAAAGTTGCCTTTTGGGCGTTCCGGGATTTCACTGCGGGAATCCGAAAAGAATTCACGGATTCCCGCTTGGTGATCAATAAACTACATCGATGACGACACGGTTGGGATAAGTCACGTGACAGCTGCCCTGGGCGGGACGCCGAGGCCGATGGACAGAACGCCTTTAGATCGCCGGTGACCGCGACCGCCATGACGTTGCGCAGAGCGCGGTCAAGGCTTCTTGGTGGCAACGGTCGACCAGGTTCTGCCGCCTTGAGTTCCCCAGCCGCGTTCGCGCCACTCCGCCACGTGCGGTCGCTGTTCGCCCAGCGTCGAGTCGTCACCGTGCCCCGGGTAGAACCACGTCTCGTCCGGCAGCTCGTCGAAGACTCGCGAAGACACGTCGTCGACCAGCAACGCGAAGTCCTCCGGCGAGTTCGTCTTGCCGACGCCGCCTGGGAACAGAGTATCGCGTCAGCGGTGAACAAACCAGGGTGGATGTAGCTCAGCGGGCTACACCTGGCTACACTTGTCCAATGAAGGTGATCACCCAGCGCGAGTTTCGCAACAACTCCGCTGCCGTCATGAACGCCGTCGAGGCCGGTGAGGTTTACCACGTAACTCGCAACGGCGTCGAGGTGGCTGAGCTGCGGCCGATACCTCGCAGGCGGCGTCTGACCGCTGAGGAGCTGGTCCAGAAGCATCGAAGGTTGCCGAAGGTTGAGGCAGCCCAAATGCGGCAAGAAGCCGACGAGTTCTTCGGTACCGAAGACCGTGTTGATTCTGACGACATGTGGAAGCGGGCTCGTGGCTGAACGTCACGAAGCAGGTGTGCTCGACACCTGCACCTACATCGACCTTGGTCTGCTTGACACTGCTGCACTGCCGAAGCTCCCGGAACTCACCGCTGTCACCATGGCCGAGCTCCATCAGGGGGTGGCGATGGCGAAGGATGCCGCCGTCCGCGCGGCGCGCACTGAGAAACTCGGTGCCGCGATCGTCGACTTCGCCCCACTTCCGTTCGACGGTGATGCCGCTGCCCGGTACGGAACATTGGTCGCGCTGGTCCTCGCGGCGAACCGGGATCCGCGACCTCGGCGAATGGACCTGATGATCGCCGCCATCGCGTCGTCGCGAGAGCTGCCGCTGTACACGCGGAACGAAGACGACTTCAAAGGCCTGGGCGGCATGGTCGAAGTCATTGGTGTCTGATCAGGTGCGCTTGGCGTGGATCATTACGTCACGTTCACCGAGGACGGTGAGGTCGTCGGCGTCCTGGTCAAGGATGGACGTTCGTGGCGCAGGGCCGACGGATACGCCCGTCAATCGGTGATCATGGCGGACTCGCGTTGTCTGTGGGCGCAGACGGCGGAGGTGGGACCTACCACTATTGTGGTCGGGCGATTACTGACGACGGCACTTGGGGGATGCTGCCATGACTGATCTCTACCTCTTCCTGGACGAGACGGGTGATCTGACCTTGTCGGGCCAGGCCTATTTCGGGCTTGGTCAGGCCACCTTCGAAGGTGATATGGGTCCAATGGCCTGGGAGGGCACGCGCCTGCGCTTCGAGCTGGAGAGTCAAGGCGTCAAGCTGCCTAAAGGTTTCCATGCGAATGAAGATCCAGAGCTGGTTCGACAAAGGGTCGTAGACCTGATTGCCCGGCATAAACCTCGTATCGACGTCACTCTCCTGCGTAAGAGGTCTCTTCCGGCCGAGGAGAGGGCATCTGTCGCGGCGGACGAAGCTCATCTGTACTACTTGGCTTGGCGTAAGCATTTTTTGTATCAAGCCAAGTATGTGCTCCGAAAATACCATCGGATATTTGTGGTTGCTGCATCGATAAGTGAACACAAGCACAAGCAAGAAGCGGCAACGGCTGCTATTGAGAAGGTCCTTGAGCGGTATCCGCATCTGAACATCACCTTGTGTATATGGGATAATCCCACATCTTGGGGGCTCCAGGTTGCCGACTATGGCCTCTGGGTGGTTCAGCGAGACTTGAGGCAAGGGTACTGTAAGCACTTTGCTGCACTGGCTCCATTGATTGAATCCGTGTACTCGCCGTGGGAGAAGAACGGCGCCAGAAAAGAGTACAAGCCTGCAGCGGAATGCCGGAAACGAAATCGGGTTATTTCAACATTGGTCTTCGATCGGTACAACGGGCTACCGACTGCAACTCCGGATATTGGTGCTACGTCCACCGCGGAGGCATCCTTGGAATGGGGGGATGACGAAACAGAGAGGGAGCACGAAGAGTGGAAAGATGGTGACCACAAGATCGATGACCCCTGGGGGCAGGGGTTGTGGGGCAACGCGATCTGGTCAGATGATGACGGCTTGAATGGCTTGAATGGCTCGAAGGGCTAAGCGTGGGCAGATCGCCGCGGTAGCGACTTTTCGCTTTGCCTGCGGCGACCTGCGGGCAATCACCAGCCGCGTTCGCGCCACTCCGCCACGTGCGGTCGCTGTTCGCCCAGCGTCGAGTCGTCACCGTGCCCCGGGTAGAACCACGTCTCGTCCGGCAGCTCGTCGAAGACTCGCGAAGACACGTCGTCGACCAGCAACGCGAAGTCCTCCGGCGAGTTCGTCTTGCCGACGCCGCCTGGGAACAGCGAGTCGCCGGTGAACAGGTGCGGGTGCCCGGTCGGGTCGCGGTACAGCAGGGCGATCGAGCCGGGGGTGTGGCCGCGCAGGTGGATCACCTCGAGGGTGACCTGCCCGACCTTGACCGTGTCGCCGTGCTCGACGAGGAAGTCCGGCGGGATCGGCAGCGGCTCCGCGTCCAGCGGGTGGGCGGCGGTGTTCGAGCCGTTCGCGCCGGCGACGGCGCCGAGGGCCTGCCAGTGGTCCTGGTGCTGGTGGGTGGTCACGACCGTTTTGAGCGCGGGGCGGTCGGGGCCGTGGCCGATGAGGTCGGAGATCCGTTCCGGGTCGTTCGCGGCGTCGATCAGCAGCGCCTCGTTCTCGGCGCGGCAGACGAGCAGATACGCGTTGTTGTCCATCGGACCGACCGACAGTTTCGTGATGGTGAGTGCGTCCAGGGTGCGACGGGCGGCGTCACCGCCGGGTTCGACATGCCCGGTGTAGGTCTCGACGATGTTCACAACGCACACGGTAGTCGTTCCCCTGCAATCGGTTCCACCCGCACAGCCGACGCACAGGCATGGGACGTAGGCTCGCGTCGCCCAGTCAGCCGAGCCACAGGATCCCCGTGCCCGACCCTTCGCCGCCGACCGGAACGCGCAGTCCGCGCCGGACCAGTTGGGATCTACTCCGGGTGGTCGCCGTCTTCGCGGTCGTGCTCGGGCACGTCACTCATCAGGGTGCTCTCCTGCACCCGGAACTGGTGGGGTACCCCTTCCGGGTCACCGCACAGTTCGGTGCGGCCACTCTTTTGGTGATCTCCGCCTTCTTCGTGTGCACGAGCCTTCGAAAGGGTGATCCTCGACGGTGGCTGTGGAACCGGGTCGCACGGCTGGTGCCCGCGTACCTGGTCGCGGTGATCGTCACCTACGTCGTCGCCCGGTACGCGACGATCCGGTTCAGCGGCCTGCCGTTCCCGCCAGGCCTCACCGGATTCCTCTTCGGTGTCCCGCAGGGGCCGCCCGCCGACCCGTCGCCTTGGTACGTCCCCACCGGCTCCGATCTGCTCGCCAACCTGGGCATGGTCCAGGAATGGGGCTGGCGCTACGAGCTCTTCTACTACCTCGACGCCGCCTACTGGACGCTGCCGGTCCAGCTCATCGCGTTCACCGCCGCGGCCCTGCTGTGGCCACGCCGGTGGCGTACCCACCGGCTGACCCTCGGGCTGCTCTGGGCGCTGATCCTGGTCCCGCTCTTTCTCCGATTCGTCGTGTTCGACCCGGTTTCGACGCCGAAGCTGGTGGAGACCTTCTTCTACGGCCTCGGCCTGCACCGCGTGCACGTCTTCGCCATCGGGATCGCGATCTGGCTGTGGGCGAAACGACGGCTCGCGCACTGGCATCTCGCGCTCTTCCTGCTCGCCGCCTGCGCCGCGCAGGACCTGCAGGTGTTCCCGTTCCACCAGGCCCTGCCCCATGATCCCGAGCGCTGGCCTTCGCTCATCGGGTTCGCGATCATGCTGCTGGCCGTCTGCCTCGCGGCGCGGGGACCGGACTGGCGGTTCCCCGGTCTCGCCTGGATCGCCCCGGCTGTCACCTGGCTCGCGGGCATCTCGTATGGTCTTTATCTGGTGCACCAGGAACTCGGTTACATCCTGGCCCGTGCCCTGCTGAACGTCGGAGTCCCCGGCTGGCTGCGTCTCCCCATCGTGCTGGCCGCCGCCGTGCTGGGGGGCTGGGCGATCACCGCAGGCGTGGAACGGCCGGTCCACCGGTGGCTCACCGCTCGCTGGGATCGACACGAAAAGTCTGGAAAACCGCAGGTCAAGGACTCGGAACCAGTTTCTGTCGGTGGTGCCTCGTAGCATGGACGCGGCCGCCCGTGCAGCTATCGACCGGGCCGGCGACCGCAGCTGAGAATGAAACCTGAAGGGACCCTGGCGTGGCTGATCGCCTCGTTGTTCGCGGCGCCCGCGAGCACAACCTCCGCGGCGTGGATCTCGACCTGCCCCGCGACAGCCTGATCGTGTTCACCGGTCTGTCCGGGTCCGGGAAGTCGAGCCTCGCCTTCGACACCATCTTCGCCGAGGGGCAGCGTCGTTACGTCGAGTCGCTGTCGGCGTACGCGCGCCAGTTCCTCGGCCAGATGGACAAGCCGGACGTCGACTTCATCGAGGGCCTGTCGCCCGCGGTGTCGATCGACCAGAAGTCCACCTCGCGCAACCCGCGTTCGACCGTGGGCACCATCACCGAGGTCTACGACTACCTGCGTCTGCTTTACGCCCGCGCCGGCAAGGCGCACTGCCCGCAGTGCGGCGAGGCGATCAGCAAGCAGACCCCGCAGCAGATCGTCGACCAGGTGCTCGCCATGGAGGAGGGCACTCGCTTCCAGGTGCTCGCGCCGGTCGTGCGCGGGCGCAAGGGGGAGTACCTCGACCTCTTCGAGAACCTGCAGCAGCAGGGCTACGCGCGGGTCGTGGTGGACGGGACGATCCACCCGCTCACCGAGCCGCCGAAGCTGAAGAAGCAGGAAAAGCACCAGATCGCCGTCATCATCGACAGGCTTTCCGTGAAGGCGAGTTCGCAGCAGCGGCTCACCGACTCGGTCGAGACGGCGCTCCGGCTGGCCGACGGCCTGATCGAGCTGGAGTTCGTCGACCTGCCGGAGGGCGACCCGCATCGTGTGCGCGGCTTCTCCGAGAACCTGGCCTGCCCCAACGGCCACCCACTGGCCATCGAGGACCTCGAGCCGCGGTCGTTCTCGTTCAACGCGCCCTACGGCGCCTGCCCCGAATGCTCCGGTATCGGCGTCCGCAAGGAGGTCGACCCGGAGCTCGTGGTCCCGGACGACGAGATGTCCCTCGGCGAGGGTGCCATCGCGCCGTGGGCGGGCGGTCAGAGCGCGGACTACTTCATCCGGCTGCTCGAGTCGCTCGCGGAGACCATCGGCTTCCGGATGGACACGCCGTGGCGCAAGCTGCCGGCGAAGATCCAGAAGGCCGTCCTCCACGGTGTCGACGATCAGGTCCACGTCCGCTACAAGAACCGGTACGGCCGCCAGCGTTCGTACTACGCGAGCTTCGAGGGCGTCATCCCGTTCCTCGAGCGGCGCCAGGAGCAGACAGAGTCCGAGTACATGCGTGAGCGGTACGAGGGCTATATGCGCGAGGTGCCGTGCCCGGCCTGTCAGGGCACGCGGCTCAAGCCGGAGATCCTCGCGGTCACCCTCGAGCACAAGACGCAGGGTGACCGGTCGATCGCCGAGGTCTGCGCCCTCTCGATCGCCGAGGCGTCGCAGTTCCTCGACGAGCTGGAACTCGGCAAGCGCGAGACGGTGATCGCCGGCGCGGTCCTCAAGGAGATCCAGGCGCGGCTGCGCTTCCTGCTCGATGTCGGGTTGAACTACCTCTCGCTCGACCGGGCCTCCGGGACGCTGTCCGGCGGCGAGGCGCAGCGCATCCGGCTCGCGACGCAGATCGGCTCCGGCCTGGTCGGCGTGCTGTACGTGCTGGACGAGCCGTCGATCGGGCTGCACCAGCGGGACAACCACCGGCTGATCGAGACGCTGGTCCGGCTGCGTGACCTCGGCAACACGCTGATCGTCGTCGAGCACGACGAGGACACCATCCGCTCCAGCGACTGGGTGGTCGACATCGGCCCCGGCGCGGGCGAGCACGGCGGCCACATCGTCCACAGTGGACCGTACAAGAAGATACTGAAGAACAAGGAATCCATCACCGGCGCGTATCTGTCGGGCCGTAGCAAGATCGAGGTCCCGGCGATCCGGCGCCCGATCGACAAGAAGCGTCAGCTGACCGTCGTCGGCGCCCGCGAGCACAACCTGCGCGGCCTCGACGTGTCGTTCCCGCTCGGTTGCCTGGTGTCGGTCACCGGTGTCTCCGGCTCGGGGAAATCCACGCTGGTCAACGACATCCTCGCGACAGTGCTGGCGAACAAGCTCAACGGTGCCCGCCAGGTGCCGGGGCGCCACACGCGCGTCAACGGTCTCGCCGGCGTCGACAAGCTGGTCCGCGTCGACCAGTCTCCGATCGGCCGCACCCCGCGGTCCAACCCGGCGACCTACACCGGCGTCTGGGACCACGTGCGCAAGCTGTTCGCCGCGACCACCGAGGCGAAGGTGCGCGGCTACCAGCAGGGCCGGTTCTCCTTCAACGTCAAGGGCGGCCGGTGCGAGGCTTGCGCCGGTGACGGCACCATCAAGATCGAGATGAACTTCTTGCCGGACGTCTACGTCCCCTGCGAGGTGTGCAAGGGCGACCGGTACAACCGGGAAACCCTCGAGGTGCACTACAAGGGCAAGACCGTCTCCGACGTGCTGAACATGCCGATCGAAGAGGCGGCCGAGTTCTTCGAGCCGATCAAGGCGATCCACCGGCACCTGGCCACCCTCGTCGACGTCGGCCTCGGCTACGTCCGGCTCGGACAGCCCGCGCCGACGCTGTCGGGCGGTGAGGCGCAGCGGGTGAAGCTCGCCAGCGAACTGCAGAAGCGGTCCACCGGCAAGACGGTCTACATCCTCGACGAGCCGACCACCGGTCTGCACTTCGAGGACATCAGCAAGCTGATCGGCGTGATCAACGGGCTGGTGGACAAGGGCAACACGGTGATCGTCATCGAGCACAACCTCGACGTCATCAAGACCTCGGACTGGATCATCGACATGGGTCCCGAGGGCGGTTCCGGTGGCGGCACCGTGATCGCGGAGGGCACCCCGGAGTACGTCGCTGCGGTGGAGGAAAGCTACACCGGCGAGTTCCTGAAGACCGTTCTCGCTTAGGGACTCGTGAGGGTAAGGACGGTTCTAACCGTCCTTACCCTCACGAGGTCCAGAACCGGCGAAGCGGGCCCGTAGTAGAAGGCGCGCAGCCGGTGCGAGGCGCCCTCTTCGCCCGGCATTGAAGCGAGCCCGGCCGATGTCGTCCCCGGATCCGACATCTCGATCGGCACGAAGTCGGGAGCACCGGGCTTCTTGATCTCCACGAGGAAACCGTCCTCGTCACTGGAGCGGTCGGCCCAGCTGAACCGCACCATCTCCTCCGCGGCGGGCTCCGCCCGGAACGATGCGGGAGCCGCCGCCTGGCCACCTGTGCGGAGCGAGACCGCCGGTCCCGAGTCCGAAACAGAAGGACCGGAGAGGGTGACGGCGTCCGACACGGCACCGAAAAATGGCCGGATCCGATAGTGGAACCGCGTTTCCGGGATCAGGTCAGGATGCCGGTAGGTCGTCTGCCTTGGCGGCACGAACTGCAGGATCGTGTATTCGCCGGGTGGATCGGTGGTGAACTCGACGACCCGGCCCGCGACGTTCGGATCGTCGTCCGGCCAGCTCAGGTCGACGTTCACCGGATCCGTCAGCGTCGCGGTGAAACCGGGCTCTTCACCACACCCGGCCACGAAGGCCACCGCCAGCAGCACGGCCGCGAGTTTCCTTGGCACGCCTCGACCCTCCCGGGAATCAGGCGGCGGCGGAGTCCGGAGGCGTCAGCATACGAGCGTGCCAAGTGATCGACAAGACCCGGTTGAACCGCTCCGCCACGCCGTCCGTGTGGGAGGCAGGAGGAGGCGGCCATGGCGAACCGAGGAGAGGTCGGTGCCGATGCACAGTTCGATCGCGGCGCGCGCCGAACGATCCACTTCGCCCCTGTGGGTTGCAGTACTGTCCTCGCCGACCCAGAAGACCGTCGGGAGGACACGAGTGGCGATCGGAGGCCGGCGGCCCAAAAAGGCCAAAGGCGAGGACTTGGTCCGGCACTTGTACGCCGAACACGGGCGAAGCCTGCTGGCGTACGCGACGAGGCTGACCGGGGATCGCGCGGCCGCGGAGGACGTCGTGCAGGAGACCTTGGTCCGGGCCTGGAAGCATGCCGAAGACCTGGAGAACGACGCGAAGGGATCGGTGCGGGGCTGGCTGCTCACGGTCGCCCGGAACATCATCACCGACCGCGCGCGGGCCAGGGCGGCGCGGCCGCCGGAAGTGGCGGAGCCCGAGGACGGCGCGGCGACCCCCGCGGTGTCGAAGGATCACGCGCAGGGCGTCGTGGATTCCATGACCGTGCTCGGGGCGATGGACGGCCTGTCTCGGGAACATCGTGAGGTCCTGGTGGAGATCTACTACCGGGGCCGGACGGTGGCCGAAGCGGCGAGATCACTGGGCGTCGCCCCGGGTACCGTTAAGTCCAGATCTTATTACGCGTTACGGGCGCTCAGAGCCGTGATGTCGGGAACCCGGAAGGAGGTAGCGCGATGAGTGCGGTGGGACACGACCAGGGCCAGCTCGCCGCCTACGTCCTCGGCGGGCTCACCCCGGTGGAAGCGGCCACGTTCGAGACGCATCTGGCGACCTGTCCCGCCTGCCGTCGTGAGGTACGCGAGCTGAGTGAGCTGCGGCACCACCTCGACGAGGTGCCACCGGAGGCGTTCCTCGAAGGACCTCCCGACGGAGGCGACCTGCTCCTGCAGCGCACGCTGCGCCAGGTCCGCGAAGAAGAAGACACCCAGGAGCAGGCGAAGCCACGCCGGTTCCTCGCCATCGCCGGGGCCGCCGTGCTGGTCGTCGTGGCGCTGGGCGCGGGCGTGCTGGTCGGACGGCAGACGTCGCCCGAACCGTCGACGGTGGCCGTGCCGGTGCCGACGGCGACCGCGCCGGTACCGGGCACCCGCGATGTCGCGGCCACCGATCGGGACACGGGCACGCAGCTGGCGGTCCGGGTCGTCCCGGCGGCGGGCTGGGTCCGGCTCCACGCCAAGGCCGAGGGCGTCCGTGCAGGCGAGAAGTGCCAGCTCGTCGTGGTGACCAAGAGCGGCGAGCGGGTCAACGCGGGCAGCTGGCTGGTTTCGGCGAAGGGCGAGAAGGAAGGCACCGGGATCGACGGTTCGGCACTGGTCGCTCCGGACGACGTGGCCTCGGTCGACGTCGTGACCATGGACGGCCGGAACCTGGTTTCGGCGCAGGTATGACGGGTTCGCACACGGGTCGCGGAGGCGGTTGGTATCGCTCCCGCGACCCGTGGGCGCTTCCCGCCTCGCCCAGCGGCGTTTTCGACGCCGTCGCCGAAAACGCCGGATATCCGCTTTGGTGGCGTGACGTCCGTGCGACCGGCAAGACGAGGGCTTCGGCGAATTAGGCTCCCGCCATGCGTGTCGCCACCGTGCAGCCGTTCACCGTTCCCGCGGATCTTTCCGCGAACATCGCCGAACACACGAGGCTCCCCCGGATCGCGGACGCCGACCTCTGTGTCTTCCCCGAACTTTCCTGACCGGCTTGGAGTTCGAGGCGCTCGCCGCCGATCCGGGCCTCTGGCTGACACCGGATGATCCGCGCCTCGAACCGCTTCGGGAGGCTTGCCGCGCCGGCGGCGTTCACGCCGTCATCGGGCTCCCGCTCGTGGAGAACGGACGGCGCCGAGGTCTACGTCCTCAGCGCGCTTTTCAGCGAGGGCCAGGAACAGCGGCTGCTCGACCAGGTCGGCGTCGCGGCCGGGTACGGGATGTGGGTGGTGCTGTCCCAGTATTGCGGCGCGACCGGCGGGATGGCCGCGTTCGGCGGCAGCGGGGTTTGGAAGCCCGGAGGAGCCGCCGAGGTGCGCCTCGGCGGCGAGGTCTCCGAATGGGCTTGCGCGACGATCACCTCTTGAGCTTTCCGATCAAGCAGGACCACGGCCGCGACGAAGACGGCCGGAGCGAGCAAACCCGCGCTTCGGGCATCGCCCCGAGCCCAGCCTACTGATCTGTGCCGATTTCCCAGGTGACGCCTTGGTGCATCACTTGTAACAGCGCCCATCTTGTGTGACTCTGTTCCCTGCCGGAAGGAGGCACTTCGATGTCCCAGGGGAACACCGACGTGACCGCGCGGGCCAGGGTGGTCGACCCGGAAAAGCTCGAGGTGTGCACCGTGCTCGAGGTGATCAACCGGATCAGCGGCAAGTGGGCGATCGGCATCCTGCTGGAGGCCACCCGCGGTCCCGTGCGGTTCACCGAACTGGAGCGGTCGGTCGAGGGGATCAGCCGCCGGATGCTCACGCTGACGTTGCGGAACCTCGAACGCGACGGTCTGCTCATCCGCACCGTGTACCCGACCGTGCCGCCGAAGGTGGAGTACGAGGCAACGGCGATGGCGAAGGAGCTGTACGCGTCGCTGAGCGGCTTGCTGCACTGGGCGGAACGCCACCGCGACTCGATCGCCGCGTCCCGTGTCGTTTACGACGAGAAGGTCAGTGCCTGACGCCCGCCGCGTGCACGGCTCGCTGGACGTGTGAGCCGAGTATGTCGAACCACCTCTTCTGGAACGGCAGGTCCGTGCTGTTCGCCGCGGACCAGGTCTCCCACCGGCCGCCCGGGCGCAAGTAGCGTGACGTGTACGCGGTCCTGAGGTCGGCGTCGATGTGGTGCAGCGCCGCGAGCGCCCATTCCTGGTCGTAGCGCAGTTTCGGCTGTGCGAGGTAACGGTCCAAATAGGACACGAGGATCTCGGCGTCGGCGATGGTGCCGAACCTGGCCAGCGCGAAACAGTAGCCCTGCCCGGCGAAGACGAGCTTGCTCTCCAGGAACAGCTCGCGGACGCGCTCGCGCCATTCGGTCCGGCGGTCGACGCCGATCAGCCAGGCCGCGGTGATCCTGGGCCGCCAGTCCGCCTCGAAGAGTGCTTCGAGTTCGTCGTCGGTGATCCGCCGCGCGTCCTCGACCAGGTCGCGCAGGAAGACCTCGCCTTCGGGACCGCCCGCCAGCGCGGCGAAGTTACCGTGCAGGAGCTTCGAATACCGCCCGAGTACGTAGCGGTCGATGGCATCCGACATGTCCCACAGCTTCCCAGAAACGAAGAACCGCGGTGCGAGGACGGGGGACCCTCGCACCGCGGTTTCACTCATACCGCGCGCTAAGCGTGCGTCGCGGCTTTCTCCCGGTCGCCGTCACGATCCCCGTGGGGGTTCCACTCGTGATCGTCGATCAGGGTGGCTTCGTCGAACGGTGCTTGTCCGTTGAAGACCTGGTTGGCTCGTTCGCGGTCGAATTCGTTGGTCCAGTTTCCGACGAGGATGGTGGCGACGGCGTTGCCGGCGAAGTTGGTCAGGGCGCGGGCTTCGGACATGAAGCGGTCGATGCCGAGGATGAAGCCGACGCCGTCGACCAGTTCCGGCCGGTGTGATTGGAGGCCGCCGGCGAGGGTGGCGATGCCGGCGCCGCTGACGCCGGCGGCGCCTTTGGAGGCGATGATCATGAAGAGGAGCAGGGAGATTTGTTCGCTGAGTGCGAGTGGCTGGTCTTGTGCGGTGGCGATGAACAGTGTCGCCATGGTGAGGTAGATGGCGGTGCCGTCGAGGTTGAACGAGTAGCCGGTGGGGACGGTGATGCCGACGACGGGTT
>NZ_JADNQN010000010.1:0-297194 GCF_047608695.1 Amycolatopsis sp. cmx-11-32
CGCTCGACAACCCCGGCATCGTCTCGATCCCCGTCGCGTTCTTCCTCGGCTGGCTCGGCACCGTGCTGTCCAAAGAACACAACCAGAAGAAGTACGCCGAGATGGAGGTCCGCTCCCTCACCGGCGCCGGGGCGGAAAAGGCGACTCAGCACTGAGATCCGCTTCACGCGCGCGCAACGGGACGGGATGCGAGGATGACAGGGTGGTGAGCCCTGCTGACATCCCGACCGCCGCCGTCCGTGATCTGCCCAAGGACGGCGTCGCGCTGCTCGACGTCCGCGAGGACGACGAGTGGGCCGCCGGGCACGCCCCGGGCGCCAAGCACATCCCGATGGGCGACCTGCCCGCGCGCGTCGGCGAACTCGCCGAGCTGCCCGACGACCAGCCGGTCTACGTGATCTGCCGCAGCGGCGGCCGGTCCGCCCGCGCCGCCGCGTGGCTCAACGCGAGCGGCTGGGACGCGGTGAACGTCGCAGGCGGGATGGGGTCGTGGAAGCAGGAGGGGCGCCCGATGGTCGGCGACCATCCCGGCGTCGAACCCGAAGTGCTGTAACCGTGCAGCCAGGCCACTACCCGCCAAGGACGCCGATGCCGCCGGTGCCGCCCGTGCGTCCCGAGCCGATGCAGCAGCCGCGAGCCCAGTCGGTGCGTCACCGCGTCCGCTGGGTCGCTTCGCCGCCTCCCGGCGCCTGGCCGCCGCGGCGTGAAGCCGTGGCCGAGCGCTACTCCGGTCCGCCGTCGTACCCGGTCCCGCCGCGGTGGGGCTTCCCGAACCTGGCCTGGCGCCGCCCGACCGCGGTCCCCGGCACGGCGTCCGGCGAGGTCACGCCGGGCGAGCGGCTGCGGGTGATCACGCGCAGTCTCCTGCCGGTGCTGTGGACTTTCGCCGCCCTCGCGCTCGCCGCCGCGGCCGCCGAGATCTGGCGCTACGTCCTGCTCGTGCAGAGCCGCGACTCGGCGTTGTCGACGTCCGTCGTCACGGTCTCCGACAGTTTCGTGATCACCACCGGCCTGCTCACGACGATCCTTTCGCTGCTGCCGTCGGGACTCACCGTGTGGTGGCTGCTCGTGGCCCGCTACGCCGCCGCGGACGTCTCCGGCGAGCTGCCGCCGAGGCGGCAGTGGCAGGTGCTGACGTTCGTGCTCGTGCCGGTGGTGAACCTGATCCTGGTGCTGCCGATCGTCGCCGAACTCGAACACGCCGTCCTGCGCCGGACGCGGGAAACGCGGCCGAAGCCGTCGCGGCTCGTGCTGATGTGGTGGGGCGTCTGGGTGCTGAACTGGCTGCTGCTCGTCCTCGTCATCGTCTGGCGGTTCCGTGACGGTGTCCAGGCCATGGCCGACGGCGTCGTGCTGGTCGCGCTGACCGACCTTGCCGCGGCCGGGCTGGCGGTGGTGACGGCCCTGCTCGTGAAGCGTATGTCCGGCCTGCTGTCGCCTGTCGCGGAGAAGCGGCTTCGCCTGTTTCGTGTGCTGAAGGTGGACGGCGCTCCGGACCCGGAACGCCGCGAACGCCCCACCTCTTCCGTGCGCTGACCTCAAGGCGAGTCTGCCGGTGATCATGCAGACATGAGCAGCAAGCAGCGGAGCCAGCAGGCTTGAGCCGGTCGAGAACGAAACCTCGGCCTCGATTACCCCTAGCCCGTGGCGACCGGGAGCGAGCGCAGGCCGCGGATCACGAACTCCGGCCGTCGCTCGGGCATTTCGGCAAGTTCCAGCCCCGGCAGTTTCGTGGTCAGCGCCGTCAACGCGGCCGCGATCTCCACCCGTGCGAGCGGGGCGCCGACGCAGTAGTGGATGCCCATGCCGAAGCCGAGGTGCGCGTTCGGCGTGCGGCCGATGTCGAGGGTGTCCGGCCGGTCGAACACCTGGGGGTCCCGCGCGGCGGCGCCGAGGAGCGCGCCGATCTTCTCGCCCTCGGCCACCCGGAACCCGGCGATCTCGACGTCGGTGGTCGCCGTCCGCTCGAAGAGCTGGAGCGGCGCGTCGAAGCGGATCAGCTCCTCGACGCACGGGTCCAGGAGATCCGGCGACGACACCAGCCGCTCCCACTGGTCGCGGTGGGTCAGCAGCGCGTTGACGCCGTTCCCGATGACGTTCACCGTCGCCTCGTGCCCGGCCATCAGCAGCAGGACCGCGGTCGCGACCAGTTCGCTTTCGGTGAGTTCGCCGCGGAGAAGGTCACTGACGATGTCGTCGCCAGGAGAGTTCGCGCGCTGCTTCGCCACGTCACGCAGGTACTCGACGAACTCCGCGGACGCGGCTTCGGCGGCGTCGCGCTTCTCCTCGGCGAGGCCGTATTCGTACATCTTCACGATGTGGTTCGACCACGTGACCATCTGCGGCCCGTCCTCGATCGGGACGCCCAGGAGTTCCGCGATGACCGCGACCGGCAGCGGCTGCGCGAGGTGCGCCAGCAGATCGGCCGAGCCGGTTTCGGCGATTTCGGCGGCGAGCCCGCCGACCATGCCGTCCGCGAGTTCGGCGACCATCGGCCGCAGCCGCTGGACGTGCCCGCGTCCGAACGCGCCCGCGATCACCCGCCGCAGCCGGGTGTGGGCAGGCGGCTCGTTCTCCAGCAGCGAGTCGCGGTGCAGCAGGTTGAACGACGCGAACCGCTCCACCGGCAGCGCGTCCTGCCAGATCCGGCCGAGCCCGCGATGCCGCAGGACGGCGGCCGACGCCGCGTGCGACACCGCCACGGCGATGCCGAGGCCGTCGTGCCGGTGAACTTCGCCGCGCTCACGGAGGTCGGCGAAGTACGGATACGGGTTCGCGAGGAAGGCCGGATCGGCGAGGTCGAACACTCGCCGACTGTAACCCGGCCGGGTCATGACAGCGCCGCGCCGGGACCCCACCCCGACGCGGTCGCAGAGCTGTCAGTACAGCCAGTATCCCGGGTAGCCGTGATGGTGATGGTAATGGTGAGAATGGTGGTAGTGGCCGAAACAGAGCAGCAGGCAGCGCGCCTGGTCGCTCTTCTCTGCCTGCGGCGCGGCCTGCGGCGTGGCCGAGGCCATGCCCACCGCGGGGCCTGCCACCAACAGTCCGAGTGCCACGGGCAAGGCCGCCAGTGCGGCCCGGCGCTTGGAGTTGCTCATCTGTGATCCCTTCTCCGCAATCCGGCGCCGGTCGGCGCCATGATCAAGTATTCGCCGAGGTGCGGGAAAAGGGCAGACTGATCACCCGCGATTAGACCTACCGGATGGTGACAACTATTTTCAGTCATGTTTCCGTAATACCCGAATGGCCGCTGAAACCGGCCTATCAGGTTGATTCCGGGGAAGCGGGGTGTCACCCGCGATGTTTTCGTTACCGGGCCCACTGAAGACTTCCGCGACAGTCTGGCTCGGAAAGAAATCGACTCATGGGGATCTGGGATATTTCCATGCGTATTCGTAATGCTGTTTTCGCTGATGACACGCCCGAGAAGCCGAAGCAGGTTTCGAAGGTTCCCGAGGCCGTCGTCCGGCCTCGCGCTCCTGATCGCGCGCGGGAAGGGCGGGGGCCTTACGAGCCGCGCGCCCTTCCCGCGATAGCGTTCTGAACCGAGCTTGAGGAGGCTGACGTGGGCAAGGGTTCGCGCAAGAAGGGTCCCAAGACGACCTCGGACCGCAAGCCGAAGGTGCGCGACGTCTTCGTCGGCCAGCCCTTCGAAGGTCTCGCGGCCGAGACCGAACTGATCGCGCTGCGCGAGTTCGTCCCCTCGGCGACGGCGTCGCTCACGCTGGCGGGCTCCGGCGAGAAGGTCACCCTCGGCACGGTGCTGCCGATGGCGGCGGCCGCGTTCGTCCGGTCCGACGGCGAGCGCTACGTCGGGATGCAGGTGCAGACCCGGTCCTCGGACATCAGCCGCGACCTCGGCCGGTCGCTCCAGTGGGCGCTGGAGGCGAAGGAGGGCGACGTCCTGTCCGTGCCGGACACGACGACCCCGCCCACCGCCGACGAGAAGGCTCGCCTGCAGGACCTGCTCGACACGAGCGTCGAACTCGACGTCACGCTCTACAACGACTTCGCCTGGTGGCTGCCCGAAGACGCCGACGCGAGCGGCGACGTCGCGTTGTCCCTCGAGCGCGCGAACGCGGCGATCATGCCGACCGAGCGTCTCGGCGCGGGCGCGTACTGGGTGCTCGCCGGCGAGAAGGCGCACCTGCGCTGGGTCCGCCCCGAACCGGAGAACTTGCTGCTGCAAGCGCTTGCGCGGCTGTCCGCGGCCGGTGAGCTCGGCCTCGGCGAGGGCTCCCGCTACGCCGGTTCGTTCCGCGCGCACGGGCTGCTCGTCCCGGTGTGGGACCTCGACCCCGAGGCCCACGCCCGCGAATGGGCCGACGCGAAGGGCCAGCTCGGTGTGCGGCTCGAGGCCGCGCTGAAGTCCCTCGACACCGAGCCGGTCAACGCCGCCGAGCGCCGCTCGCGCGACGGCCTGATCGGCCGCCAGCTCACCATTCGCTGACCCACTCCTCGCGTTTCGTCCTCTGGTTGCGGTAGTTGCACGCGCATCTACCGCAACCAGAGGACGAATTGCGTCAGGATGGGTGCGTGATCCTTCATATCTGCAGTCAGGCCGAGTGGGCCGAAGTGCCCGAAGGCGGCGTCTACACCGCCGCGTCGCTCGACTCCGACGGCTTCATCCACTGCTCGGACCCGGGAACCGCGCACATCCCGGCCAACGCCGTGTTCGCCGGCCGCACCGATCTCGTGCTGCTGGAGATCGACCCGGCGCTCGTCGGCTCGCCCGTGGTCTGGGAGGACGGCGACCCGCCGCATCCGGCCGGTGTCCAGTTCCCCCACGTGTACGGACCGATACCGCGTAACGCCGTCGTGGCCGTGCACGAATTCCCTGATCGGGGGGACGGTTCGTTCAGAATTCCCGAGTCCCTGTCGAGACGTTGAGGCGGGCAACTCCTCATCCGTATGGGCGTCTCTCGAATCGGTTCGCGGCAAGAGACAACCTGTGGGGGCGGTCATGCGTTTCGGGAGAGGTGAGCCAGGCGTAACTGGCCGAGGGACCCCGGGAGGAGGCGATACGGTGACCGCTGCCGCGACGGTCATCTCGGGGACGGACGTCTGGGGGGCCGGCGAGAGCCGAGGGAGTGACGTGCCGGGTGAGCTCACCGACTTCGGCGACTTCGTGCAGGCCAGCCTGCCGGGTCTGCTGAGGTACGGGCACGCCCTCACCGGGAACCCGCACGACGCCGCCGACCTGGTCCAGACCGTGCTGGAGAAGATCGGCGCACGCTGGTCCTACGTCCAGCACAAGACCGGCGACCCGATGGCCTACATCCGCCGTTCGATGGCGAACGCGCACGTCAGCCGGTGGCGCCGGACCAAGCGGGAGAGCCTGGTCGCCGACCTCCCGGACACGCGGCCGTACAGTCCGGTGGACCCGTTCGAGCACGAGCCGCTGTGGCAGGCGTTACGCGCGCTGCCGCCGAGGCAACGCGCGGTGATGGTCCTGCGTTACTACGAGGGGCTGTCCGAAGCGGAGATCGCGGACTCGCTCGGCATCAGCCAGGGCACCGTGAAAAGCCAGGCCAGCAAGGCGATCACGTCCTTGCGCACGAAGCTCGCACTGTTCGAGTCCAAAGGTGAAGGGAGGGAAGCGGGATGAACATGTCCGAGGAGGACGTGCGGCAGAAGCTGCGCGACCTGTTCTCCGACGATCGGCTCGGGGTGCCGTCCACGCTGAATCCCGAGACGATCGTGGCGGGGGCCAAGCGTCGCCGCCGTCGCCGCCGGATGATGCAGACGACGACCGGGATGGCCGCCGCGGTGGTCATGGTGGGCGGCGGACTCACCGTCTTCACGATCCATGACAAGGACAACGGCGCGGTCTTTCCCCCCGATCAGCTCGGCTTGGGGCAGTCCGCGACCAGCCAGGTCCTGCCGGGACCCGCGAGCGAGGTGCCGCCGGTGTCGTCTTCGGCACCGCAGTCGAGCCAGATGGCCCAGCCGCCGCAGTCGACGATCTCCGATGGGCCGGTCAAGCCGCCGAAGAGCACCGCGGCCACGAAACCGCCTTCACCGAACAAGGTGACGACGGGTTCGCTGTTGACCGCGTCCGGCTTCGGCAAGCTCCGGCTGGGCATGAGCGAAGCCGACGCGGAGGCCGCTGTCAGCCCGATCCGGGCAAGAGAGGTTCGCGGCGGCTGCGTCTACGGCTACGCGGAGGGCTTCGGCGTACCGGGCCCGACGTCGGTGTCGCTGACCGAGGCCGACGGCGTGACCGTCATCAACCCGGCAGGCACGGTGCACACTCCGGAAGGGATCGGGGTCGGCTCGACCGAGGCGGACATCCTCGCCGCGTACCCCGGCAGCACCAAGGACGGCGGTACCTACGTCGCGCCCGCCAGCGCGGTGAGCGCGTACCGGATCTTCGTGTCCGACGACGGGTCCGCCGTCAGCATCCTGCTGACCAGCATCAACCAGGACTGCCAGTTCAGCTGAGCCGTCGGCGCAGACGGAAAACCCGGGCTGCTCCAAGGGGGAGAGCCCGGGTTTTCTCTGTGGTGGGAGAGCGGTCAGCGCGTCAGAGCGCCCCGCCCGCGACCGGGGGCATCCCCGAGTCGGCGCCGCCGTCCCCGATGGACTCGCGGTGCAGGTGGTTCTCCACCTCGAACAGGTTGCCGTTCGCGCGTTTGACGATGTTGAGCAGCGTGGACATCTGGGAGATCTCTTCGACCTGCTCCTTGAGGAACCACTGCGTGAACTGCTCGCCGATGTAGTCCTCTTCGGCGCGGGCGGCCTTGGCCAGCTGCTGGATGTCGGTCGCGACGTCCTTCTCCTGCTGCAGCGCGAGCTCGATGACCTCGGTGACGTCGGAGAAGGTGTTGCGCACGTCGCCGGTGCCGGGGATCTCCACATGGTGATCGGTGTCCAGCATGTACTGGATCAGCGCCATCGCGTGGTTGCGTTCCTCGACGGACTGCTTGTAAAAGTGCTTCGCGAGCTGCGGCAGGTCCTCGGCGTCGAACCAGACCGCCAGCGCGATGTACTGCTGGGAGGCGTTGAACTCGTTGTGGATCTGCGCCTGCAGCAGTTCATAGAACTTCGAGCGCGGTTGCTTCTTGAGGAGGGCCATATGTTCGACACTACGTCATGTCCCTCTTTGATTTCCACTTCTATCCGGTGATCTGTCCCCTATAAGGTTACCATTCCCAATGATAGGTCCAGCTCAATTAAGTAAGCCTTCCCTAATCAGTCGTAATCAATGAGGGAAGGCTTACTTGATTGTTGTTTCAGATGCTTTCGCGCCGGATCGGGCACGACATGCAGCGCGGCCCGCCGCGGCCGGAGCCCAGCTCGGAGCCGGTGATGGCCAGTACTTCGATACCGGCCTCCTCCAGTCGTGCGTTGGTTTCCACATTACGTTCATAGCCGACGACGACGCCGGGAGCGAGCGCGAGGGTGTTGTTCCCGTCGTCCCATTGCTCACGTTCCGCGGTGACCGGATCGAGTCCGGTGTCGATGACGCGGAGCCGGTCGATTCCCATTGCTTCGGCGGCCGCGGTGAGGAATGGGGCCGGACCTTCCACCTTCATGGAACCGTCATCGGTCGGCCGCATGGTGAACGCGGTCAGCGAATCACGGGAAAGCGGATACATGACGACAGCGTCGGCCGCGACCATCGTGCAAACCGTGTCCAGGTGCATGGTCGCGCGGGTCTGCTGGATCGGGACGGCGAGCACGGTGTGCGCGATCCCGTCGGCGAACACCGACCGCGCCAGCGACTCCGCGCCGGCCGCGGTGGTCCGCTCGCCGACGCCGATGGCCAGGACACCCGGCGAGAGCAGCATGACGTCGCCGCCCTCGATCGGCGCCGAATGCGCGCCGTACGCGCGGGACGCGTGGCGGAACCACGGGTGGTAGGCGTAGATCAGGTCCAGCACCGCGGTTTCGCGGACGCGGGCTGGCATGGTGAGCGAGGAGACCGCGACCCGGTCGCCGATCCACGCCGACGAGTCCCGCGTGAACAGCAGGTTCGGCAGCGGATCGACGGCGAAGTCGTTCGGGTGGTTCATCAGCCGGACCAGCGACACACCCTCGGAGGCGGGCAGTTCCTCGAAGGTCATCCCGGCCATCAGCGCTTCGGCCAGCACCTCGGGGGAGACACTCGACAGGTGGGAGCGCAGCGAATCGGCCAGGTCGATCCCGAGCCGTCGTTCGTCGACCGCCGCGTGCACGCCCGCCGCGTGGGCGCGGGTGTCGCTGAGCGCCGTGCGCAGCGCGTCGGCCAGCAGCAGCACCTCGACACCGCGGCCGCGCAGTACTTCGGCGAACGCGTCGTGCTCCTCCTGTGCGCGGTCCACCCAGGGGATGGAATCGAACAGGAGCTGGTCGTTGTTGCGAGGCGTGAGCCTTTTGAGCTCGTTGCCGGGCCTGTGCAGCAGCACCGCACGCAGGGGGCCGACTTCGCTGTCAACTCGGGGTGGAGTCGTCTCGTCAATCACCCTGTTCAGAGTATGCGGAGTGAAGCTCCGCCGTTGAGGGCGGCGGCGGGGGCATGGATGGACTGGCTAGGGAAGCCAGGAAACTCGCCCCTTGAGCAGCGCGTATCCGACGAAGGAGACGAAGTCGAGCACGGTGTGCGCGGCGATCAGCGGCCACAGCCGGTTCGTCTTCTGCCACAGCCTGCCGAACACCAGACCCATCACGACATTGCCGACGAAGCCGCCGAAACCCTGATACAGGTGGTATGACCCGCGAAGCACCGACGAGACGACCAGTGAGCTGTTCTCGCGCAGCCCGAGCTGCCGCAGCCTGGTCAGCAGGTACGCGACGACGAGCACCTCTTCGGCGAACGCGTTCCCGAACGCCGACAACGTCAGCGTGATCGGGCGCCACCACGTCTCGCCCAAAGTGGACGGTTGCACCGAGAGGCTGAACCCGAGGCCGTAGGACAGGAAGTACAGCCCCAGTCCCGGAATCCCGATCGCGGCGGCGAGCAGAACGCCGTAGCCGATGTCACGTCCGGGACGGCTCCGATCCAGCCCGATCCGCGCGAGCTTCATCCCGCCGCGCCACAGCAGGTACAGGCCGAGCGCGCCCCAGCCGACCAGTTGGCCGGCACTCAGGAGCTGCTTGAGCATGTCGACGAGGCTCAGCGTCGCCTGGGGGACGTTGAGCTGGGCCTGTTGTTGTGCCAGCGGAACCGGTTGCAGCAGCGAGTCCACAAGGGACAGCAGGCTGCGCAACCCGGACAGGCCGAGGGTGATTCCGAAGACGACGACCAGTTCGATGACGATCGCGCGGCGGCGTGCCGGGTCTTCCACGAATTCCGGCGGCGCCGGGCGTTCGGGACGCAGCCAGCTTCGCATTGCCGCACGCTACCTTGGAGCTGAAGGACGCTTTCACCGCATGGCACGCGGTGAAGGGAACTTTCACCGCGTCGCATGCGGGCATGGTTCCCTTCAGCCGCTGCTGGAGCCCCGCGATCTCGGGCGAGCACCCCGACTGGGACGAGTACCGCGAAGCGATGGTGAAGCAGGGCAAGAGCATCATCCGCGTCACCATCGAGTCGTGGGGCCCGATCGCCAAGGGCGGCTTCCCGGCGCAACTCGCCTAATCCGCCGAAAAGAACGGGCAGCCGACCAGCCTGCGGATCTCGCCGGCGAGTTGCGGCGGCCCGTCGACCGGGCGCGAGAACGCGAGCCGGACGTCGTGGTCGCCGGAGTCGGCCTCGACCCGCAGTCGCAGGCCGTAGCGGTCCAGTCCGAGCGGCCGGATCCATCCGCCGCGCAGTTCGGTCGGCACATGCTTGGCGAGCTGCTGGACGACGTCGGCGTGGTCGGTCTCCAGATGCCGCAGCCAGCCGGCCTCGTAGTCGTGGAAGGGGTCCGGCGGTGCGGCGCTGAACATGTGCGGCCGGAGGGAGTGCGTGCCCTCGGCGTCCGCGAGCACCAGCGACGCCGGGGTCAGCCGCAGCAACGTCAGGCCGTGTCCGACGTCCAGCAACCGCTCGTCCGGCCGGGTTTCGGCGATGGAGACCGCACGGGCGCGGGCCGAGACGTCGGAGAGCGGGCGGAGCCAGCCGGTGATCCACAACAGTCCGCGGATGGGCTCGCGCAGGGCGACCGGCGCCTGGTCGGTCAGCTCGACCATCACCGCGAGCTCGCCCCGCTGCGCCTCGTGTGCGCGTTTCACCAGGGTGTGCTCGTCCGGCAGCAGGATGCTGACGCTGCCGCTCGTGTGCACGTGGTGCAGCTCGGGGACGACGCGGCCGTACTGTCCTGGCTGGTCGCGCTGCTCGGCGGTCGGCATCAGCGTCGCCGGCCCGTTGCGGGTGGCGATCGTCTTCGCGCGCTCCGCGGGGTTCGGCGCCGGCGGGCGGCGAAGGGACGTCGGTGTGGTCACGGCTCACCTCCTAAGTTAGGTGAGCCTAACCTGATTGAAGTGCTGAGCGGAAGTAGGCTCGATCACTTCCCGCCGCACGCGTCTACGTTGACCAGGTGGAAGACCGCAGAATCCAGGTGCTCGAACCACCCGAAGGGATTCCGGTGGCGAACATGCCGATCCTGGTGTCCCTTCTCGACCGCTCGGCCACGACCGCGGGCACGCTGGCGTTCGCCGCCGGGCTGCTCGTCGTACTGGGCGTCTTCCTGCTGGTCATGGGCCGGTTCGGGATCGCCGTACCGCTTTTCCTCCTCGTCTTCATGACGCCGGTTTCGGTCTTCTACGGCCACCTCACGATCGCCGGATCCTTGCCGATGCGGCGCCTCGCCGACCAGCCGTTCCGCCTGGTGAGCGGGCTCGGCGGCGCCGTCGTCGCTGGTTCGCGGGTGAGCGTTCCGCTCGACGGGCAGTGGCTGGTGGTGCGGCTCCCGGCCCCGCTTCGCGCGCAGCTCGCCGCTCAGCGAAGGCTGTGGGTGCTGGGCCGGTTCGTCCTGCTTCCGGGCGTCATCGTGCCCCGGCGCGGCGCGTTCCGGGGCGTCCCGGTGAGGGGTTCGCGGCCGCTGGCCACGGAGCCGGTTTCATCCGGACGGCTTCTCTCGCTGCAACGCCGGTTGCTGGGGCAGTACTACTTCTACGGAGCCGGGGTCACTCTGGTGGCGGCCGCCTTCTCGATCTGGATCGCGGTCGACCTCCCGGATCGCGGCAGCCTCCTCGTGCTGATCGCGCAGGTCTTGGCGGTCCTCTGTGTGCTGGGGTTGCTCGGTCTCGCCATCGCCGCGCTCGTCGTCTCCAGGCCGGTACCCGAACCGCGGTGGACCGAGCTGCCCGTCGTGTCCGGCCCGGCGTCCGTCAACCTCTTCGGCATGGTCACGGTGAAGGGCCGGACCGTCCTGCCCGACGGCAGGCAGATCACCGTGAGCGCGGGCGGCTCGGACCAGTCCCTCGCCGCGAACATCGCCGCGACCGGACGGTTGTGGGTGCTCGGTGTGCCGGTGGCCGGGAAGACCGCGAAGGCCGGAGTGCCCGGTCACGCGGTTTTCGGGCCGGTGAAGTTCGGGCCGTGACGCCGCGGGTCAGCTGAGCGAGCGCCGCGTCGCCTCTTCGGTCTCGACGACGCCTCGCCGGATCCCCTCCAGCTGTTCGCTCAGTTCGCCGATCGTGGTGGTGTCGAGCAGCGAATCGCCGGTGGCTGCCGACAATTCGGCAGCCCTGGCGACCAGGCCGTCGAGTCCGAGCGCGCCGGATCGCAGCTGTGCCAGCAGTTTCCGCTGCGCGCTCGAAAGCCGCGCGTGGACGTCCTCCTGTGCCTGCACGGCTTCTAGCGACTGCGTCAGGTCGCCTCGGATGTCGTCGTCGGCGGTCTTCAGTTCCTTCCGCAGCCGGGCCTTCTCGGCGGCGACGGCGCCCGCGTCCACCCGGGCCAGCGCTTTTCCGGTGGCGGACGTGCGGCCGGCCAGCCGTCGGAGGGTGTCGACGGTTTCCCGCACCACCGGTTCCATGTCGGCCACCCGGTCGGCGAGCGGGCCGGTGCCGAGCGAGTCGGAGATGGACTGGAAACCGTCGGCCGCGGCCTCCGCGCGCCGCAACCAGCCCGCCTCCGGGGAACCCGGCTCGACGTCGGGGAGAGCCCGTTCTCCGGGCTCGGACGCGGGTTTCGCCCGCGTGGCGGCGGCGATCCCGGCGCGGGCGGCGAGCACGGTCACGCCGACGCCCAGCGCCGCGACCGACGGCAGTTGCACCGCCCAGGCCGCACCTGCCGACGTCGCCGCGAGGAGCAGTCCCCACGGTTCGGCTAGTTCACGGACGAAGCGCATATCCGAGGATCTCAGAAATTCGAGATCACGGCGGTGAAGACCTGGTCGATCGAGTCCGGTTTGGACGAGTCGTATCCGACGCCCTGTGTGGTCTCGGCGATCTCCCTGAGCACGCCCAAGTCCGCGTCGGAGCCGTAGGCGATGGTGAACATCCGCACCGCCTCACCGCCACCCTCGGTCCGCAGTTGCCCGACGAGGTTGGGCAGATCGATGCCGCCGGGATCCTCGTTCCGGCCGTCGGTGAGCACGACGACGGCGTTGATCGCGTTCGGATCCAGCCGCTGCTTCATGAACTCGTAGGCCGCGAGCGACGAGTCGTAGAGACCGGTCCCGTTCTGCGGGGTCAATCCGTTCAGCCGCGACGCCAGTTCCTGCCTACCCGCTTCGCCGCCGATCGGCGCCACCGGCCGGAGTTCGAAGAAGTCCTTGTCACCGTTGAGTTTCGTGGAGAACATCCACAGCCCGACCTGGTCCGCGTCGCTGAACTGCGGCAACGACGCGACGGCCGCCTGTTTCGCGAGGTCCATCTTGTTCTTCCCGGTCCCGCTGACGCCGTCGCCCATCGAGCCGGAGACGTCGACGACCAGCAGCACGTTCGCCTTCTTCCGCAGGTCCTTCCACGACTTCAGCACCTCGGTCAGCACCGGCGGGCTCGGCGGGCGGATCAGGTTGAGCTTCGTGTCGGGCTGGGCACCGTTCTCCGAGATCGTCTGCGAACCGGGTTTCCCGTCGAACGTGCGGAAGCCGATGTCACTGAACTTCTGCTGCGCCTCGGCGCCGCGCAGGTGCGCGAGGAAGTCCGCCGCGACCTGCTTGTGGAGGTCGTCGGCCCAGTTCAGCACGGTGAACGGGTGATCGGAGTTGAGCGTGCCGTCGCTCGGGTAGATCCCGACGAGCGGCACCTTCGGCGGTGCGTGCTGCCCGCGTTTCTCCGGATCGTTGGTGGGATTGCCCTGGTTGTAGCCGACGAGCGAGTTCTCCTCGACCGTCACCGCGGAGATGTACGAAAGCGCCGCGCCGCGGTCGTCGGCCTTCTGCAGGTTCGTGAGGAACGTCAGCGTGTTGTCGCCGTAGTGGACGATGGCCTGCTCGACGTTCTGCACGAACGTCCGCGCCTCCGGCTTCGCGAGCGCGTTCGCGGTGAGGTCCGACGAAGTCCCTGTCGCCGCGTAGTAGGCGCCGATGGTGGCGTTGAGACCGGACGTCGAGATGTTCGGATTCGTCTTGCCGAGCCGGAACTTCCCCCACTCCGGATGGCCGTACTTCGCCCAGCCCTGCGGATCGGTGGCGAGCGCGGCGAGATCCTTCCAGCCGATGCCCTTGCCAGGCCAGCCGAGCGCTTCGGCCATCGGCTTCGGCATGGCGACCACCAGCGGCGCGTTCGCGACCGACTCCGGGTCGCCCTCGGGAACCAGCGCGGGGTGGTCGGTGCCGGTGAGGTTCTGGCGCAGCAGGTTCACCCAGCCGGACGCGGCCGGCGTCCAGACGTCCGGCCGTGGCCCGTCCACCGCCTCGTTCCAGCCGCGGGACAGCGCCTGCATCGCGGTGCCGGAGGACTTCGACTGCACGAGCACGTCGACACAGCGCCCGGCCACCGAGCGGCCGCTGTAGCCCTTGGCGATCTCGGTGACCACCCCTGCCTTCTCCGGTGACGACGACACCTGCAGTTCGACCGCGTCGCCTGTCGTGCACTTCGCTTCCGCGGTCTCGTCGCCGGAATCGCTGGTGAGCGCGCGCAAGCCGATGATCAAGCCGATCGCGACCACCGCCGCGGCCACGAACGCCAGGACCTTGCGGCCGCCTCTGGACTGACCGGGATTCACGACCATGGAGAACCTCCAGCGGTGGGAACACCGATTATCCGGAGGTTTCCCCTCGCCAGGGGCCGCGTTGCCGAACCGTTGCGGCCGTGGCGGTACTTGTCCCGCCACGGCCGCGACGAGGAATTCAGGCGTCGGGGCCGCGTCCGGACCAGGTCCACGCGTAGCCGGGGTCCTCCGAGGCCTCGGCCGCTTCGCCGAGTTCCAGCGGCGCGAAGGTGTCCACCATGACCGCGGTCTCGTCGAAGAACTGGGCGCCGATCGACGCCTCCGCCGCGCCGGGCTGCGGCCCGTGCGTGAAGCCGGATGGGTGCAGCGAAAGCGAGCCGACCTCGATCCCGGAGCCCTTGCGCGCCTCGTAGTTGCCGCGGACGTAGAACATCAGCTCGTCGGAGTCGACGTTCGCGTGGTTGTACGGCACCGGGATCGACTCGGGGTGGTAGTCGACCTTGCGCGGGCAGAACGAGCACACCACGAAGTTCGGGCCCTCGAACGTCTGGTGCACCGGCGGCGGCTGGTGCACGCGGCCGGTGATCGGCTCGAAGTCGTCGATGTTGAACACCCACGGGTACAGGCAGCCGTCCCAGCCGACGACGTCGAACGGGTGGGTCGCGTAGGTGTAGCGCGTCAGGCCCGCACGGTGGCGCACGAGGACCTCGACGTCGGTGCCGTCGACGACCAGCGGTTCGGCCGGGCCGCGGATGTCGCGCTCGCAGTACGGCGAGTGCTCCAGGAACTGGCCCTTCGCCGACAGGTAGCGCTTCGGCGGGCCGATGTGGCCGCGCGCCTCGATGGTCAGCAGCTCGACCTCGTCGTGCGGGAGCACGCGGTAGGTGCACGACGTCGGGATGACGAGGTAGTCGCCGTCCCCGATCTCCAGTGAGCCGTAGATCGTCTCGACGGTCGCGCCGCCGCCGTGGACGTAGAAAAGTTCGTCGCCCGCCGCGTTGCGGTACAGCGGCGAAGGCTTCGTCGCGTTGACGAAGCCGATGGTGACGTCGGCGTTGCCGAACAGGCGCCGCCGGTCGGTGACCGCGTCGGCGTCGCCGAACTCGAGGTCCTGGGTCTTGAAGGCGCGCGGCTTGAGCGGGTGGTTCGGGGTGATCGGGCCGCGCTCGTCCTCGACCGCGACGGCGTCGACGATCGCGGTGGGCAGGCCGCGGTGATAGAGCAGCGCGGAGTCCGCCGAGAAGCCCTCGACACCCATCAGTTCCTCGGCGTACAGGCCCCCGTCGGGCTTGCGGAACGCCGTGTGGCGCTTGTGCGGGATCTCGCCTACCTGCCGGTAGTAAGGCATCGGAATCTCCCCGGAACGTGTCCGTTGTGCGAACGATTTTGTCCTGATGTCGTACGCTACTAGCGTGTCAGTCGTGTCAAGCGCTGTGGAACTCACGCCACCCGGCCCCCGAGGAATCCCTCCCCTGTTCGCGCGGCTCGTCGACGACTCGGCGTTGTTCCCGCCCGGCGAGGCGTCCATGCCCGAAGCGCTGCGTGCGCACTTCGCGTCGAGGTCCGGTGAACACTCCGGCGTCCTCGGCGTGTTCCTGTGCCAGGCGTCGAGGCTGCCCGAGCTCATCACCGAACTGATCAAGATCAAACCCAAGGAACCGCTGCCGCTGTCGCTGATCATCGACACCGGCCTCGGCGGGGTCCCGAAGGCGATCTCGATCGTCGAGTCGCGCAGCGAGATCCTCGCGCTGCGGATGGTGGAGATGCCGGCGCCGTCCGACGTCGACGAGGTCTGGCTGGAGCGCGTCTCCGAGTTCGTGCCCGAGGACGTCATCCGGGTGGTCGAGCCGCGGCGCGGTGTCGGCTGGCTGGACGGTGTGCGGAAGGTGATCGAGCACGGCAGCTGGCCGAAGATCCGCTGCGGCGGCAAGGCGGGCGAGAACTTCCCCAGCGTCGACGAGGTCGCGGACTTCCTCTCGGTGGTCAGCGGCTCGACCGGGGCGTCGTTCAAGGCCACGAACAGCCTGCACCGTGCCGTCCGGCATGACGACGAGACCAGCGGCTTCACCCATCACGGGTTCCTGAACCTCATCGTCGCGTCCGCACGCTCCCTTTCGGGCGGTGACGTGCGGGCCGCGCTCGAGTCGACCGACAGCGCCGCGCTGGCCGCCGAGGCCAAGGGCATGTCGGAGCCGGCCGCGAAGGCCGTTCGCGGACTCTTCGCCTCCTACGCGGCTGCTTCGTTCGACGAGCCGGTCGCCGACCTCGGGGAGCTCGGGCTTTTGTGAATATCGCGCTGTTGTCTATCGCGCTGCCGCTATCGCGCTGCCAGGGCGCTCGTGGGCGTAGAAGGTCGCCTGTGTTTGGAGGGCGCCCTGTCATCGCGATAGCGGGGCCTTCGGCCAAAAGGCGCGACTTCAAGGGATCAAAAGACCCTTGGTCACGTGAGTCTCGGGCGAGTCGGTCGTGGTTGAGTCGGTCGTGGGTGGTTGAGCCTTGGCTGGGTTGGTCTTGACTCGCGAAGGGTCGCTGACTCTGGACAGAGGGCTGGCGCTGCTGCAAGCGGTGGCGGACGCCGGTGGCGAGGCGGCGACCATCTCCGAACTCGCCGCCGCCATCGGCGCGAGCCGGGCAGCCGTCTACCGGCTGCTCGTCCCGCTGTCCGAACGCGGCTTGGTGTGGCGCGACGGGAACAAGGTGCGGCTGGGTGTCGGCCTGCTCCGGCTCGCCGGGCAGGTCCTCCCGCAGTTGCGCGAGGCGGCGAGGCCGATCCTGCGTGAACTCGCGGAGAAGGTCGGCGCGACGGCGCATCTGTCGGTCGCGCAAGGGGACCAGGCGCAGGCAGTCGCGGTCGTCGAACCGACGTGGACGAGCTTCCACGTCGCCTACCGGGTCGGCACGCGCCATCCGCTGTCCGCCGGCGCGGCGGGCAAGGCGATGACGTTGCGCCCCGGCGGCGAAGGCTGGGTGACCTCGTCCGGTGAACTGGAGGCAGGCGCGTCCGGGGTCGCCGCGCCCGTGCGCGGGGTGCCGGGATTGAAGGCGAGCCTCGGCGTCGTGTCGTTGGAGCCGCTGGACGCCTCGATGGTGGGTCCCGCGGTCTTGGGGGCCGCCGTCCGGCTGGCCGAGGTGCTGAAACAGCCCAAGTAGCGCGTCAACGGTCGCTGAGCAGCGGGCGCACCATGGTCGCCAGCAGGGTGAGGTCGACCGCGAACAGCAACCGCTCGAACAGGCCGAGCGTGACCTCCTGATGTGACGGCCCGGTGAACATCGTCCAGACGAAGCCGCCGAGCACGATCACCACGGCGGCAAAACTGGCCATCGAAAGCCGACGGATCGTCGTGCGGCGCGGCTCCCACGGGCAGCGTGCCCGGCCGGGGCGGGTCAGCACCCAGGCGGCGGCCGGAAGCGCGACGAAGGCCGTCAGCGCGGCGTAGTTGTGGATCTGCCCTGCCAGCGAACGGGCCTGGCCCTCGGGATCGACGGGGACGAGCGCGAGGACGAACAGCCCGGCGCACCACACGCCGAGCAGCACGAGAACGGACCCGTAGCCGCTGCGGTGCGCCTTGGCGATGCCGCCGAGCAGGGCGAGCGAACCGAGCCCCAGCGCCAGGCACATCGCGCCGAACAGCGGGGCCGCGGTCGAACCGGGCGAGAGGTAGCCGTAGACGTACTCGGAGAGCGTCTGCCAGATCGGGCTGACCTGGCTGGACAGCCGCAGGTGCAGATCGATCGAGATGGCGATGGCGACGGCCATGCCGAAGATCGCGAGCCTGCCGTGCACGGGGGAGACGGCACGGGCCACGACGATCTTGGGCGAGGTCACGACTGGTTTCTCCAGGCACGTCGGGGCGGGTGTTCACCTTTTCGTTTCCGAAAGGTTACCCGGGGAACCTGTGAAAATCCCGTGCGCCTCAGAAGGCGAGCTGGGCCAGCGCGAACAGCGAGAACCCGGCGAAGACGAAGCCCGCCACGCGCTGGATGAGCTTGGGGCGGATACGGCTCCGGACCTTCGCGCCGATGAAGACGGCGAGACCGGCGACGGCGACCAGAGCGACGAAGGAGCCGACCGCGACAGCGAACGGGTTGCCGAAGCGGGCCGTAAGACTGGCTGTCGCGAGCTGGGAGGCGTCGCCCCACTCGGCGGCGAACAGCACGCCGAACGACGTCAGCGCGGAGCGGAAGAAGGTCGCGGGGCTCGGCCCGGAACGCGACGCGTCCTCTCCGCCGTCCTTGCCGGGGCGGAACCCTTCACGAAGGAGCATGTACGCGCCGATACCGAACATCGTGGCGACGATCGCGGTCACCAACGTCTCCGGCAGCAAAGTGAGCACAGTGCCGAAAGTGGCGGCGATCGCGCATTGCACGGCGAACGCGGCGGTGACCCCGGCGAATACCGGCCATGCGCGGAAGCGAGTGGTGAGAACCAGGGTGGCGACGAGTGTCTTGTCCGGTAGCTCCACGGCCAGTACCAGGCCGAACGCGCTGATGAGCGCCAACATCGAACCAGACATGATGATTCTTCACCCCTTTCACTGCAACGATAAAGGGGCGATTCGGCAAAGGGCAAGCTGATGGCTTTTCCGAATCGGGCGGCCTGCACGGGCGAATTGTCTTTCTTGGCCGGGCGGAAACGAGATTTCGGCAAACCGAATTCTTTTTTCAGTCCCCGCTGGTAGCGTCCGCGATCATGGACGAGAGAGCGCGGATCGATGACGTGTGCCAGCGGCTACGGGACCACTACGTCTTCCCCGATGTCGCCGAGAAGCTGACGGTGTTCTTGCAGGCGAGGCTGGGCGAGGGCGCGTACGCGGGGCTCGACGACAAAGCGTTCGCCGACGCGGTCACCCAGGACCTGCAATCGGTCAGCGGGGACAAACATCTGCGGCTGCGGTTCCACGTCGACCCGCTGCCCGAGGTGGACGGCCAGTCCTTCGATCCCGAGGTGTACCGGCGCGAGGCCGAACTGAACGGCTTCGGCATCGCGTCGGCGCGACGGCTGTCCGGGAACGTCGGCTATCTGGAGACGAAGCTGCTCTACGGGCCGGACATCTCCGGCGAGGCCTTGGCGGCGGCGATGACGCTGCTCGCGACCGCGGACGCGTTGCTGATCGACGTCCGGGAGAACCGGGGTGGCGACCCGATGGCGGTGGCCATGCTGATCAGCTACCTGGTCGACGAGCCCGTGCATTTCAACAGTATCTATTTGCGCGACGGCGACGTGACCAACCAATTCTGGACGCTGCCGTACGTGCCGGGACGCAAGTTCGGCGCGGACAAGCCGGTGTGGGTGCTGACCGGCCCGACGACTTTCTCCGGCGCGGAGGACCTGAGCTACTCGCTCCAGCAGCTGGGGCGGGCGAAGACGGTCGGCGCGGTGACCGGCGGCGGCGCGAATCCGCGTCGGCAGTACAAAGTGGACACCCACGTGGATGTCACCGTCCCGGGTGGACGGGCCGTGAACCCGGTCACGGGGACCAACTGGGAAGGCGTCGGAGTGCGGCCGGACATCCCCGTCGCCGTTGAGGACGCGTTCGACACCGCGTACGCGTTGGCCCTGGAACACGTGCTGACACTGGGGGATTCGGGCGTGCGGCGGCAGCTCGCCGACGAGGCGCGGATCACGCTCGCCGGCCTCGGTTGAGCCGGGCGCGGGACCTACGTCCCGCCGAGGTCAGGACCACTCGATCTGGCGGGCCCACCGCGCGGTGAGCAGGCTTGAGGCGTGGAGGTTCTCGATCTCGCTAGGTGGCAGTTCGGCATAACCACCGTCTATCACTTCCTGATGGTCCCGCTGACCATCGGGCTTTCGGTCCTGGTCGCCGGGATGCAGACGGCGTGGGTCAGGACCGGTGATCCGCGCTATCTGAAGATGACCAAGTTCTGGGGGAAACTCCTGCTGGTCAACTTCGCGATGGGCGTGGTCACCGGGATCGTCCAGGAGTTCCAGTTCGGGATGAACTGGAGCGCGTACTCGCGGTTCGTCGGGGACGTGTTCGGCGCGCCGCTGGCGATGGAAGGGCTCGTCGCGTTCTTCGTCGAGTCGACCTTCCTCGGGCTGTGGATCTTCGGCTGGGACAAGTTGCCGAAGAAGGTCCACTTGGCGTGTGCCTGGGCGTACTCGCTGGCGACCGTGGCGTCCGCGTACTTCATCCTGGCGGCGAACTCGTGGATGCAGCATCCGGTCGGGGTCGAATTCGTCGACGGGAAGCCGACGATGAACTCGATCTGGGCGGTGCTGACGAACAACACGGCGCTGGCCGCGATCCCGCATACACTCGCGGGTGCCTTCTCGGTGGCGGCGGCGTTCCTGGTCGGGGTGGCAGGCTGGCAGCTGTGGCGCAAGCGTTCGGAGGACGACGAGCACCGCGCGGTGTGGCGTTCGTCGTTGCGTCTCGGTGGCTGGGCCGGTGTGGTGGCGTTCGCGGTGCTGGCGATCACCGGTGACGTGCAGGGCAAGCTGATGTTCGAGCAGCAGCCGATGAAGATGGCGTCAGCGGAAGCGTTGTGCCGCACGGAGAAACCGGCGAGCTTCTCGATCATCGCGATCGGCGACGTCCGGAACGCGAACTGCGAGGACGTCAAGACGTTCACCGTGCCGGCACTGCTTTCGTTCTTGGCGCACAACGACTTCTCGACCGAGGTCAAGGGCGTGGAGAATCTGGTGATCGAGTACCAGGCGAAATACGGCACGAACTATCCGGACGACCCGCAGCTCGGTTCGCTCGCGGGCAAGCCGATCGACTACGTGCCCAGCCTGCCGGTGACCTACTGGGGCTTCCGCGCGATGATCGGCTTCGGCGCGATGTCGGCCGGGATCGGGCTGCTCGCACTGTGGCTGACCCGGCGCGGGCGGATTCCCGGGCAGCGGTGGTTCCCGTTGCTCGTGCTCGGCGGGATCGCGACGCCGTTCATCGGCAACAGCGCCGGCTGGATCTTCACCGAGATGGGTCGTCAGCCGTTCGTGGTGGTGCCGAATCCGACCGGTGTCGACGGAGTGTGGATGTTCACCGCGAATGCGGTCTCGAAGTTGTCCACAGGCGAGGTGTGGACGTCGCTGATCGCTTTGACGACCGTCTACGCGGTGCTCGGTGTCGTCGAGGTCTACCTGATGCGCAAGTACGTGCGCGGCGGTGTCGACGGCGTCATGCCTCCCAAGAAATCGGCCTCGACCAGTAAGAACGACGACCCCGACGGCGGTGACAGCGATGACGACGCACTCGCCTTCGCCTACTGATCACCTCTTGACGTCACCTACCCAGCCCCCCGCCCTTCCCGGGGGACGGCCCCGCACCCAGCGTATCGGGGGTATCGCTCAGGCGGGTTACCCACAGCCAATCTGTGGACAACTCGAGAGGTTGTGGATAACTCAGGGCTACCGGAGGTGGAGATGCCGGATCGGTCGGGGCCGGGTGCTAGTGGCGGGTCGCGAAAGCCACTTTCACGACGCTCAAGGTCTCGAAAGTGGCTTTCGCGACATCCGGGGCGGGTCGGCCGGGGGGCGGCGGGCCGAAGGGGCCCATGGCCGCATCGCACGCAGTGAAAGCGCCCTTCGCCGCGTGGCATGCGGTGAAAGCGTCCTTCAGCTCACCCAGGCGACCCAGGCGACCCAGGCGACCCAAGCGGCCCAGGTGACTGAAGCGGCCCAAGCGGCTGAAGCGCTCGGAGCAACTGAAGCAAGCAGGAGCACCCGATGACCCTCGAAACGATCTGGTTCTGCGTCATCGCCCTCTTCTGGCTCGGCTACCTCTTCCTCGAAGGCTTCGACTTCGGCGTCGGCATGCTCATGCCGGTCCTCGCGAAGGACAACACCGAGCGCCGCGTCATGGTCAACACGATCGGCCCCGTCTGGGACGGTAACGAGGTCTGGCTGATCGTCGCGGGCGGCGCGATGTTCGCCGCGTTCCCCGGTTGGTACGCGTCGCTGTTCTCGGCCGCGTACCTCCCGCTCCTGGTCGTCCTGCTCGCCCTCATCGGCCGCGGCGTCGCGTTCGAATACCGCGGCAAGGTCGACTCCGACCGCTGGCGCCGCAACTGGGACCGCGTCATCGGGATCGGCTCGTGGATCCCGCCGTTCGGTGTCGGCCTGCTGCTCGCGACCACCGTCCTCGGCCTCCCGCTCGACGCCGACGGTGACCGTGTCGGTGGCGCGTTCGCCGCGCTCAGCCTCGAAACCCTGCTCGGCGCGGTCGCGGTCGTCGGGTTCTCGCTGGTCCACGGTGCCGCGTTCCTCGCCCTCAAGACCGAGGGCGACCTCCGCCACCGGGCGCGGAACCTGGCCACCCGGCTACTTCCCGTCGCCCTGCTGCCGCTGCTCGCGTTCCTCATCGTCGTGCAACTCCGCTCGGGTGACCTGTGGACGCTGCTCCTGATCGGCGTCGCCGTCATCGCCGCGATCCTCGCCTGGTTCCGCATCCGCGCGGGCAGGGAAGGGCAGGCGTTCGCCGCGCTCGGCGGGGTCATCGCCGCTTCGGCGGTCGCGATCTTCGTCGCGCTGTACCCGAACGTTCTCCCGTCCACTTTGGACGCGGCCAACACGTTGACGATCGCGGGCGAGGCGTCGAGCCCGTACACCCTGACCGTGATGTCCTGGGTCGCGTTGTTCGGCGCGCCCGCCGTCCTGATCTACCAAGGCTGGACGTACTGGGTGTTCCGCAAGCGCATCGGCACCCGGCACATCCCACCGGTGCACGCACCATGACCGAACTTCCCGGCCGCGACACCCTTTCCGCCAAAGAGTCCACAATGGACTCGACGCGACCGGGGAAGGGGCCGCTCGGCGCGCTGGCTCCACTTTCGAGTGCGGCGCGCCGGGCTGCCCTGCGACTCGTCGGAGTACTGTCTTTCGTCAACGCGGTTTTGCTGGTGGGGCAAGGGTTCCTGCTGGCCGATGTCCTCTCCGCGGTCGTCCGCGGAGCACCGGGGGACCGCACCGCCGGACTGGCCGTGCTGGTCGCGCTCGTCGCCGGGCGCGCGTTGACCGGCTGGGCGGTGCGGGTCGTATCCGCTCGCGCGGCCGCCCGCGCGAAGGAGGAACTGCGCGCCAAGGCCATCGACCACGCCCTGCGGCTCGGCCCGGAATGGATCGCCCGTCGCGGCCACGGCGAGCTGACGTCGTTGACCACCAAGGGCCTCGACGCGCTCGACGCCTACTTCACCCAGTACCTCCCGGCGCTGGTGACCGCCGCGATCGTGCCACTCGCCGCCGGCACCGCGATCCTGTTCGCCGACTGGCCATCGGCCGTGCTCATCGCGATCACCGTGCCGCTGGTGCCGCTGTTCGCCATCCTGATCGGCAAACACACCGCCGAGCGGGTCGCCGACGCCGCCGATGCTGAACATCGGTTGTCGGGACAGCTGCTGGAACTCGTCCGCGCGCTGCCGATCCTCAGCGCGTTCCGTCGTGCCGAGGCGCAGGCCGAGACGGTACGGAAGATCTCCGGACGTCATCGCCGCTCGACGCTCAAAACCCTGAAGGTCGCGTTCGCGTCGGCGTTCGCGCTGGAATTGATCGCGACGCTTTCGGTCGCGCTGGTCGCGGTCGTCATCGGCGTCCGGCTGGTGTCCGGCGAACTGCCGCTGGCCATCGGGCTCGGCGTGCTGATCCTCGCCCCGGAGTGCTATCAGCCGCTGCGCGCGGTCGGTGCCGCGTTCCACGCCAGCGAAGACGGCGTCGAGGCCGTTCGCCGGGTCGCGGACGTGCTCGCGGAACCCCTGTCGCCCAACGGTTCCGAGGCGACGGCCAAAGGCGAGATCCGCGTCGAAGGTCTTCGCGTGGCTCGAAGGGGCGGATTCGCGCCGGATGGTGAGACGTTCAGTGTCCGCCCTGGCGAACTGACCTGGTTGCGCGCACCCAGCGGCGGCGGCAAATCGACGACACTCGCCGCGCTACTCGGCTTCGTGCAGGTCCACGATGGGACGATCACCGTCGGCGGCACCAGCCTCGCCGACGCGGATCTCGAGCGTTGGCGCGAGAACGTCGCCTGGGTGCCGCAGTCGCCGGTGTTCGGCGGGGGCACCGTGGGCGATGAGGTCGGCGCCGACGACATCCTCGGCGAATTCGGGCTGACCGGTCTGGCCGAACGACCGATTTCGAAACTGTCGCAAGGACAACGCCAGCGAGTCGCGGTGGCGCGGGCCCTGGTGCGAATCCGGTCGGGTGCGTGGCTGCTCCTGCTCGACGAGCCCACCGCGCACCTCGACGAGGTCAACGCCGGACTCGTCATGGCCGCCGTCTCCAAAGCCGTCGACAACGGTGCCGCCGCGATCATCGCCGCGCACGATCGCCCACCCGGTATCGACATGTCGGCAGATTCGCTGAGGGAGGTCGGCACGACGGACGAGCGGCCTGCGACCCGGCCGGTGCCGTGGCGCGAGTTGCTGCACCCCAGGTTCTTCGGCGGAGCGCTGCTCGGCACCGCCGCCTTGCTGGCCGGGGTGGCGCTCGCCGCGCTTTCGGGCTGGTTGATCGCCAAGGCGTCGCAGCAGCCGCCGATCCTGACGCTGACGGTGATGATCGTCGGCGTGCGGACGTTCGGCCTCGGCCGCGCGGGGCTGCGGTACCTCGAACGGCTGGTCACGCACGACGCCGCGTTCCGGATCGCCGGAAGCCTGCGGGTCCGGCTGTGGCAGTCGCTGGTGCGGCACGGACCGGCTCGGGCGCTTCGGGCCGGTGAGGAGCAGCGGCGGCTGGTGGGCGACACCGACACCGTGCGCGATCTGCTGCCCAGGGTGGTCACGCCGCTGGTCGTGGTCGCTTTGGTGGCCGTGGGCGCCGTCGCGGTCCAGACCGTCGTACTGCCCGAAGCCGGACTCGTGCTGGCGGCCGCTGTGCTGGTGAGCGCGTTCGCGCCGCTGCTCGCGCTTCGGGCGGAACGCCGTGCGACCAGCGCCTTGGCCGAGGGACGGCGGTCGGTGTCGGCGCAGGTGCTGGGCCTGTTCGAAGCCGCCGCCGAGTTGATCGCGTACGGGGTCGACAAGGCGCGACGTCGCCGAATCGCCACGACCGACACCGCCCTGACCGCCGAAGCGCGGCGACAGGCCTTCGGCGCCGGTGCGGCCGACGCCCTGATCATCCTGGCGACGGGTGCCGCCACCGTCGTGAGCACCGGGCTCGCCCTGAGCGCCGTCGCCGCCGGCGCGCTGAACCCGGTTCTCGCCCCCGTGGTCGCCCTGGTGCCGCTCGCGCTGACGGAAGTCCTCTCCCTTCTCCCGCCGGCCGCGCAGCACTGGGACACCCTGCGACAGGCCCGGCTGCGTCTCGCCGCGTGTGATGAACGGACCGTTTCCGACAAAACCCGTTACGAACGGACCGTTCATAACACCGGCGGGGTGCGGATCCGCGACGCCGACCTCGGCTGGCCCGGTACCGATCACCCGGTTCTCACCGGCGTCGACCTCGACATCGCGCCCGGCACACACGTCGCCGTCGTCGGCCCGAGCGGCGCCGGGAAGTCGACACTCGTCGCGGCCCTGCTCGGTTTCCTGAAGCCGAGCAAGGGCGACGTCGCCGTACCCGAGAACGTCGCCTGGGCGCCGCAAGAACCGATGCTCGTCTCGACGTCGGTCGCCGAGAACCTGCGCCTCGCCAAACCGACGGCATCCGAGGCCGACCTGCGAAAAGCCCTGTATCAGGCCGTTCTCGAGGACGTCGAGCTCACCACGATGCTGGACAGCGCGGGCGCCGGGCTGTCGGGCGGGCAGGCGCAGCGGGTCGCGCTCGCGCGTGCCCTGCTCGGCGCCGCGCGTGCCGATCTCGTCCTGCTCGACGAACCGACCGCGCACCTCGACGAACTCACCGCACGTACCGTCCGTGAACGCCTTGGCGAGGCGCTGGCCGGGAAGACCGTCGTGCACGTCACGCACAACGCCGCCGAGGCCGCCGACGCCGACGTCGTCCTGGAGGTGCGAGAGGGTCGCGTCACAGCGCGCACGCCGGTCGGGGCGGACTAATGTCGACAGCGCTCATGGATTCCACGCTTGCCGCGCGCGCCCTGTCCGCCGCCACCGAGATCACCGGCACCGCCCTGTCCGGCGACGACCCGGGCGACGTGCTGGAGACCGTCGTCGCCCGCGCCGTCGAACTGGCCGAGGCGGACCTCGGTCTCGTCATGGTGCGCGCGGACGATGGCCAGGTGGTCGTCGAGGCCGCGCACGGGGCCGCCACCCAGGGCCTCCGTGGACTGGCCTTCGCCGCCGATTCCGCCGCCGGGCAGGTCGCCCGTGGCGGCGAAACCGTGGTGAGCGAGGACTTCACTGTCGATCCCCGCACGGCGCCGTTCGTGCCGCCGGAGTTGCAGGGCTTCGGGCCCTTCGCGGCGTCGGCGTTCGGCGCGGGCGGGAGGGTCCTCGGCGCGCTCACCGTGTACCGCCGCCACGGCGGGGCCCCGTTCTCCGCCGGCACGGTCGAGGTGCTCACCGCCTTCGCGGCGCAGGCGGGCGTGGTGCTCGCACTGGCCGAAGGCGCCAACGCCCGGCATCGCGTGACCCTCTATCAAGAGCGCGAACGCATCGCGCGCGAACTGCACGACGTCATCGTGCAACGCCTTTACGGCGCGGGCATGCAACTCGACCGCGTCCGCAAGAACATGCGGAAACGGTTCGCGCAGGCCGATGGCGCGCGGCTGTCCGAGGCGATCGACCAGCTCGACCAGACCATCGAGGAAATCCGCGGCACCGTGCGCGCCTTGCGCAGCCCGGAGCCCGCGAACGAGACGGTCACCGCCACCGACCTCGCCGAGTCCGCGCGCGGAGAGGTGCGCATCGCGGGCGAGCTGCTCGGCTACCCGCCGACCCTCGAACTGTCGGGTGAGCTGGCCGACATCCCCGCCGAACAGGCGGACCACATCCGCGCCGCCTTGCGCGAAGCACTGTCCAATGTGGTCAGGCATTCCGGGGCGAGCGAGACCCGCGTGACACTCAGCCGGGATGTCGAGGGCGTCAAGCTCCGGGTGCGGGACAACGGGTCCGGTGTGCCGCAAGGGGTCGCCAAACGCGGCCTCCGGCATCTCGCCGAACGCGCGACGACTTCCGGCGGGCGCTTTTCGATCAATTCTTCGCCGAGCTTGGGGACTTTGGTCGCTTTCGACGTTCCGCTCGACCAAGTCGTGTGAAATTAACGGTCTCTGTCGCTCGACAGAGTGACGATTCGCGTTTTTTGATTAATCCGTAACAGCCTGGGTCGGGGCGCGACTATAAGGGTATCGAACGCGCTCGGAGCGCGAATTCCCATCGAAAGGACTCCTCATGTCCTCGGTTCGTCGCGCCCTCGGCACAGCCGTGATCCTCGCCGGATTCTCTGTGTTCGGCCCCGCTTCCTTCGCGTTCGCGTTGTCGGACGCGCCCGCGGTCGCCGATCTGAACTGCGGGAACTTCCAGTTCCAGGAAGACGCGCAGGCGGAGTACGAGAAAGATCGATCCGATCCGCACGGCCTCGACGACGACAAGGACGGAATAGCGTGTGAATCGTTGAAGAAGCGCGGAACGGCGCCGACGAAAACGGTCACACCCACCGTTCCTCCCGTCGTGACGGAAACAAAACCCGCGCGATCCGCGGACAAGGACTGCGCCGACTTCCCGTCGCAGGCCGCGGCGCAGGCCGAGCTGAAGAGAAATCCGCGTGACCCGCACAAGCTCGACGGCGACAACGACGGATACGCCTGTGAGTCCCGGTTCGGAGAGCCCGCGAAATCCGGCCAGGTGAAGGTCAAGCCCGTCGGCGGCGTCGCGACCGGCGGAGGCGGCGAGGAAACCGTCGAAGTCAACGGCGGTCTTCTGGAGATCGGCGCGGTCGCGCTGGCAGGCACGGCCCTGCTGACCGCGTCGGCCGCGGGTGCGTCGCTCGTTCTCCGGCGGCGTGCTGAGCGATGACCAGGGCTCCATGGCGCCGGTGGCCGGTTTTGCTGGGCGCCGGCACCCTTATCGGGGTGGTGCTCGCGGCCGCGCTGACCGCGTGCGCCGGCCCGTCGGCGGGCAAGGTCGCGTCACCGGCGGCACCTTCCACGGTGTCTTCGATGGTGTCCTCGCCCGTCGCGGCCCCTCCGCTCGGGCCCGGGAAACCGGCGACGCTCGAGATCCCGGCGATCGGGGTCCGCACCGGCGAGATCGTCGACCTCGGCCTGGCCGGTGACGGCAGCCTGCAGGTACCGCACGACGCGATCACCACCGGCTGGTTCACCGGCGGCCCGGCACCCGGCGAGATCGGCCCCGCCGTGCTCGCGGGGCACGTCGACTACAAGAAGGTCCCCGGTGTCTTCGTCCGGCTCAAGGAGCTGAAGCCCGGCGACGAAGCCGTCGTTCATCGCAAGGACGGGGTCACCGCGGTGTTCACCGTGTACGCCGTCGAGCGGCACCCGAAAGCGACCTTCCCGACGGAGAAGGTCTACGGCGACACGACCGGGCCGGAACTGCGCCTGATCACCTGCGGCGGGGACTTCGACTCCTCGACCGGCAACTATCTCGACAACGTCGTCGCCTACGGCAAATTGAGCCGCGTTTAATCGGGGTATGCGCACCGTCTACGTCGTCACGCACCCGGAGTCCACCCATCACCTCGATCGCCTCGTGGGCGGCTGGTACGACTCCGAACTCACTCCCGAAGGCGAGCGCGCCGCCGTCGCCATCGCGGAGTCGCTGCACGCGAAGGTGCCGGAGGACGTGGAGCTGTACACCTCGGACTTGCGGCGTGCGGCGCGGACGGCGGAAGTGATCGGCGAAAGGCTCGGGGTGACACCGATTCCGGACCGGCGGCTGCGTGAGAAGTCGTACGGGGAGGCAGGCGGCAAGCCGCAGGAATGGCTGGACAGCCGGTTCGTCCCGCCACCGGCGACAGGTGAACGGCTGGGACACGACGAGGGAATCCCGGGCGCCGAGACCAAAGGCGCGATGGCCGCGCGGGTCTACGCGGCGATGGACTCGATCCTGGAAAGCGACAGCGAGCACCAAATCGTCGTGACGCACGGCGGCGCGCTCACCTTCGTCATCGCGGCGTGGATCCGGATGCCGCTCGAGTCGGCCGGGTACGTCGACTTCCGCGGTTCACCCGGCAGCGTCACGGTGCTCCGTGAGGACGACTACTTTCACAACCGGCAGGTCGTAAGTCTCGCCGGCAAATGACACGATCTCCCCGGAAAGCCGACGAAGACGTGGAGAGTTGACATGCCGAGGTTCCTGCGAGCCACGGCCCTTGCCGCCGCCGTGGCGGTCGTACCGATTGCTCCGCCCGCCACTTCGGTGGCCGCGACCGAGTCCCGCTGCCCGCGCCTGGCCGACCGGCACGACAAGGTCCTGCAGCCTCGGAACAAGGATTGGCGCACGACCAGCCGGTACCTGACCGACGGCCGCGCCAGCTTCTCGATTCTGCTGGTGGGAACTCTCTTCTTTCTGGCCACCGGACGCTTGATCGAGGCGCTGGGTCTCGTCGAGTAGCGACCGGACGGCATGGGCCTTACGTTCAGTGACGTGGACGATCCGCGCTGCTAGCGTGTCGGGTACGGCTGTGTGGGGGGTAACAGGTGACCGATCCGGTGGTACAGACGGAGATCGTCAAACAAGCCATCGCCTTGTGTTTCACCACTGGTGGCAAGGTGGCCGAGTATCTCTGGAAGAAGCTGTCGGGACGGCGGGACGAGAAACGCCTGCGTTCCGACCCGGCCGCGCTGGAGGCCGCCGTGCGTCGACTGGCCGCCGAAGACCCGGCCGTGGCGGGGGAATTGCGGGAGCTGGTCGGAAGCGTGCTCGCGATGAGTCAGGCCCGACCGCGGATCGTCCCCCGTTCGCCGCACCTGTACGACCGCGTCGGCGCTCAGGCCCAGATGGCCGGTACCGGTGTGGTGGTGCTCTCCGGCCCGTCCGGAGTCGGCAAAACGGCGCTCGCCGAGCATTACGGGACGCGCTCCGGCGGTGCCTATCCCGACGGCGCGTTGCTGATCGACCTCGGGGATCACCGCGACGGCCCGGGAGCGCCGTTGAGGATCAGCCAGGTCAGGGAAGCCGTACTCCAAGCACTGGGAGTGGAGCCGAAGCTCATCACGTCGGGTGCCGGCGAACTGAAAACCCAGTACAACGACCTGCTCGGGCCTTTACGGCTGCTCTTGGTCTTCGACTCGGTCGAAAGCGTCCGCGATCTCCAGGCCCTGGTGCCCCCGGCGCCGATGAGCCTTGTGCTGGCGTTGACGGAAGGTGCGCCCGACGAGCTCGTGACGCAGTATCCCCGGCACGTACCTCTCAGCAGACTTGAAGAGGGAGCGGACCGGATGCTTTTCGAAGCGATCGCGGGAACCGATCTGCTCACCGCCGATCCCGACGGCACCCACGAAGTCCTCGTCGAATGTGATCGGTTTCCGGCGACGGTGGTCGCCGCGGCCATAGCGGCGAGGCAGCGAGCGGCGCTGGCGGCCCGGCCGCTCAAGCTCCTCGCGGAGGAGCTGCGCAGCGGGCGTGCCCTCGGCCCGGTGAGTGCCGCCTTCGACCGGGTCCTCGCCGGACTTCCGCAGCCTGAACAGGAACTTTGCCGGTCGCTGACCGAAATTCCGGGACCGAGTTTCACCCACGAGGCGGCAGCGGCCGTCGTCGGTTGTGCACCGTTCGAGGTCCTTGCCGAGCTGGTGCATCTCCAATCCGTTTTCTTCGTGACCGAGGAGCCCGGCAAGCGGCTTCGGCTGACCAAACAAGCGAGGCAGGCACTCACCCGCGCTGGTCACACCCAGGGTGGTGAAGGATTTCCGCGGCTCGTGCGATTCCATCGCACCCTGGCGGTGCAGGTGGATCACTGGAAGACGCCCGGCGGGCGGCTGCGGCTGTACGACCGGACGCTGCCGAAGGACACCGGTCCCTTGGATCTGGCCCCTGGGCAGGACCCGGTCGAACTGCTCGTCGCCGAAATCCCGGTTTATCGTGCACTGGCGGAACCGGCCCATCACGCCGGACTCCATCACGAGCTGACGCAGATCTGTGGCGCACTGGAAATCGTCGGGCTGCACCGGGGACACCTGCGTGAGCTCGTGGAGATCACCAAATGGGGGATCGCGAGCGCGGAAGCACTCGGCGATGTCCCGCTCCAGCTGAGGACCATCGGGCAGCAGGCACGCCTGCACTCGTTGCTTCAGGAGTTCCCGCGGGCAGAGGCGGAGTTCGGACGGCTGCGGGAGTTGCTTCACCGGTTGGAGTCACCCGAAACCGAAACGAATCGTCAACTCCGCGCGTCACTTTGGGAGTTTCGAGGGCTTTTCCATCGAGAACGAGGGGAGTACACCGAGTCGGCCACGTGCTTCTTCGAAGCACTGAAGATCAGCCGGACACTGGGCGGACTTCCCTTCCGCGGGCAAGGACTGCACGCGAGGATGCTCGCCAACGTCCAGGTGCTGCTCGGCGATCTCACCGGGGCGTTTCACCTGCTCGAAGAAGCAGAGTCGAATACGAACCGGGGGAACGAACGTGACCTCGCCCAGGTCTGGCTGGTCCGTGCGAAGGCGCTGAGCCGATCGGGAACGATGGCCGCCGCGAGACAAGCACTCGACCTGCTGCCGGAAGTCTGGCGCATGGTGGTCCCCACCGGGAGTGATCAGTACGAGCTGGAGATCGCCGAGGCGCTCGGGGACGCCGCGTGGTACTGCGGGAACTTCGATCTGGCGCGGCACCACTGGTCCGGCGTCTGGCAGCGGTTGCAGGCGGTCAGGCATCCGCGTGCCCTTGGCGTGCACGCCAAGATCCTCGACGGGATGCCGCCACTGATCACTCGGTGAGCGCCGAGGCGAACACGTTTCGGGTGCTGTGGCCGGCTCGCACGCGGAACGACCCGGTCATCGGGAGGTTCCGGTCCCTGCGCCAGTACCAGGCGGAAATCGCAGGCAACGGTTCGCCTTTGCCGAAGAGTTCGAAGCCATGTCCTTCGGCGCTCCAGAGCAGGCACCGGTCCACGCCGATTCCCGCGATGATGCCGGCATCAGGACGACGACGAGCGATTTCTCGTGCCCAGTCGGCGAAATCGGCGTTCTCGCCGGTGAACTGGCAGTAGACCACGTCGGCACCTTCGAGTTCGTCCAGAGTGGACAGTTCTTCGTGTGCGACGATGTGACGGCCAAGGGAAACGCCCTGTCCGACCTGTTCACTGGGGAACCGGAATACCGCCAGCTGGTCGAGGTACTGCCGCACCTCGACGGAGAACGTCGCCGGCTCCGTGACGTCCGGAACCGGATCGGGAACGGGACGGAAGACCGCGCGTGCGTCCGGCTCTGCCAGACGCATCAAGCCGTAGAGAACGGGTCGAAGAAGTTCCGCGCACTTCCCGGAAAACTCGACCGCCTGCTCCGCGACATCGGTGAGTGGTTCCGTGGCGCCTGCCTGGTCGACCTGCCGGCGCAGATCGCCGTCCGGATCGAGCCGTGGAGCCCTGACCAGGAGTTCCGCGAGTGGTGAGTCCGGTACCACCGTGGCAGGCTCCCGGCTGCCGATCAGTACCGGGATCTTCGCCGCGGCGGCGTACAGCGCGATGGAGCCTCCGTCCGAGATCAGACAATCCGCGGCGATGACGGTCGCTTGCCAGCCACGCTGGGGCGGGATCACGGCGAGGCCCGCTCGGAGGGCCCGGGACAGCCACGCGCGGATCTGCCACGGACTATGGGCGGCCCAGGCGCCCGGATGCACGATGAGGCTGAATTTGTACTCGTCGACGGGGAACTCGGTGAGCAGACGCGCGGGCAGGCTCGGATCGGTGCCAAGGAGGGAATCGGGTCCCCAGGTCGAGGCCAGTACGACGTGCTTGCGTTCACCTACGTCGAGCAGCCGCCGGTAGCGGGCCGCGCGATTGAGACTGGCGAGCATCCTGTCGTGGCAGGGGTCGCCGACCACGACGGCGTTCGGCTCGGCTTGTGGACAGTTCTGACGGAGGTAGCGCAGTTGGTTGCTGTGCGAAAGACCGATCCGCTTGGGCACGACGTGACCGTCGCGGACCAACCGCGCCGGATTCAGGCCCGAAATGACCCTCTGGTGCGGGTAGAGCTTCTGGTGCCCGATGCCGTGCGGCACGAGCAGGACGGGCGCCTTCAACCGGTGGAGTTCGTCGTTCTCACTGGCGGCTATCGCGAGGTCGAACCGGGTTTCGACAGCCTGATCCCAGGAGATGACCTTCGCGTCCAGTGAGGCGAGGAACTCACTGACTCCAGAGGACAGGATCGCCGGTTCTCGCTCGTTGTGGGTGAACACGACCTGGACTCGCGGATCGTCCTTCAGAAGCGACAGGACGTCGAGCAGCCGGGTCAAGGTGGTCACGGTGCGGACGACGACCAGAACGCGATGGGAGAACCGGACCGTGAGCCACTGATCGAACTCGGGGTCGACCGGGACCTTCGCCCAAAACGACGGGGGGGGGGGTACTTATTTCGCGCACTACCTGTCCCGGCGTGCGATCCACGCCGCTGCCTGCGTGCGCCGCTGCATGCCCAGCTTCGCGAGGACGGACGTAACGTAGTTCTTCACCGTTTTCTCGGCGAGGAACAGGCGTTCCGCGATCTCGCGGTTGGACATGCCCTGCCCGATCAGGTCCAGTACCTCGCGCTCGCGTTCGGTGAGCGACCCGAGTTCGTCCTCGGGCGGATGCCGCAGCTTGTCCAGCACCCGCGCCGTCGACAGCGGGTCGAGCAGCGACCGGCCCGCCGCGACCTCGCGGACCGCGTTGACGACGTCCTGACCGCGGACCTGCTTCAGCAGATACCCGGCGGCGCCCGCCATGATCGCACCGACCATGGCCTCCTCGTCGTCGAACGCGGTCAGCATCAGGCACTGCGGCGGGTTCGCCTTCGAGCGCAGTTCACGGCAGAGCGCGATGCCGTCCCCGTCGCCGAGGCGCACGTCGACCACCGCGACGTCCGGCTCGACGTGCATCGCCACGGCCAGGGCCTCGTCGACCCCGCTCGCCTCGGCGACGACCTCGATATCGGGCTCGTCGGTGAGGAGGTCACGCAGACCGCGCCGCACCACCTCGTGGTCGTCGATGAGCAGCACCTGGATCGGCATACCCCCACGGTACTTCGTCGCCTTGGCGACCACCCGATCCACCAGCGGAGACGGCAGTTCGGCCCGCTCGCGATGCCATCCGCGAAGCGTAGACCGTCTTGATCAGGCGGCCGCCCAGAAAACCGCCTTGGCGATCTGTGCGTACAAGCCCTTCGGGTGATCGCGGAACAGCGGCTCGGTGCCGAACAGCACCACCCGTCCGCCGAGCCCCGAAGTGCCGGAGACGACGGCCGCCTGTCCGGCCGCTTGCAGTGGCCCGCCTGTCCCGTCGTCCCGCGTCCGCCAATGCCCCGCGACCAGCGGATTCCCGCTCGCGTAGCGCTGCTCGACGCTGACCGAAGAGCCGAGATCGGTGAACCAGAACGGCCCGTAGGCAAACGAGTCGGGCAGCGCGCCGGCACCGATCGGACCGGTGCCGTTGACGACCGAAACGACGCCGTTGCCGTCCTCCCAGCCCGCGACCGGACGCGCTTCGAGAAGTCCCCCATCAGTGTTGAACCGCGCGCCCGTGGCGCCGCGGGTGACCACGCCACCGCGGGTGAGAAAGGCACGCAAAGCGTCCTTCGCGGCGGGGTTGAGATCGGTGTATCGCAGTCCCGAAGAGACGAACAGCAGGTCGATCCGTGACCAGTCGAAGCCAGCGTTGAGCACCGCCGCCGACACCGGCCGGACGTCGAATCCCATGTCCCGCAACGCTTTCAGTTCATCCGGGCCGACGGCTCCCGCGATCGTCTTGCGGCTGAGCGGAGTCGAGGTCCCCCGCGCTTCGGCGAACCGGACGCCGTAGCGGTCCGCCACTTCGGCCGCGGCGGGGCGAGCCGACGCGGGGACGACGATCGAGCCGTCGGCCGCGCGTCCCAGTGCGAGGCCGCGGTTCAGCAGATCGTTGGCGGCGCTGACGTCCTTGCCGTCGACGAGCTTCAGCGCGAGATCCCGGCCGGGCGCCGCGTCGATGCCGCCGGTGGGCGAAGCCGCGGCGACGTCGTGCGCCCGGACGTCGAGCCCGCCCTGCTCGACGATGTCGACCGAAGCACCCCACAGCAGGCGATGGCTCCAGCCGGAGATGTCGTACATGACCGGCACCTTCGCCGAGATGTCGCTGCCCCGCTCCAGCATCACGTTCGCCAGGCCGCGTTTGGGCTGGTGCATGTCGACCAGATACGAACCGGCCGGATAACGCCGCCCGGCCGCCGAGAAGGCGCGATCCGCCTGGCGTACGCGGACATCGTTGGCCACCAAGTGATCGACGAGCCGCGAAGCCGCGACGGCCGAGCGCTGGCCCGCGCCGGCGGGGATGACGTACGCACGCGGGAATTCGGTGCGGTAGCGGTCTTCCGGCCCGAATCCGGGCACGAACCCGTCCGGGATCTCACGCTGTGCCTCGCCCGCGCTACCTCGGCGGAACATCTCGATCTGGTTCGCGATCAGCTCACCGCGATTGCGGTCGACGTAGTTCAGCGTGCTGCCGATGGTGGCCTCGACGACCTCGGTGTTGATCACCGAACGCCGCCGCAGTTCCTCGACGGGCAGCGTTTCGTAGTCCGCGTTGTTGACCCGCATCGGGATCTCGATCGTGAACGACACCGCGCCGTGGTACATCGCGTACTGGGCGGTGTAGATCGGCGCCCAGCCGTCCCAGCTGCCGGGTTCGTAGTCGCGGAACGGGATCTCGGGCTTCGCCGTCTCCGGCCGTCCGAGTGCCTTGACCGCTTGCTCCATGCCGAGACCGTTGGCGTATCCGTGCTTGACGTAGAGGTCGAAGTCGTAGTTCTGGCCGTGCGGCGGCGTGGTCGGCTCGATGAGCGTGTTCGCGACGTAGCCGTGTTCGTCCAGCATCATCAGCGGCTGCTTGCCGATGGCGATGCCGCGCATGGCCCGCACTTCCGGCTGCGACGCGGTGACGAAGTCGCGGTTCGGGTCGAAGCCCGCCGACGTCTGCCGGGTACCGGCGACGCGACCGTCCGGATTGGCCGTGACGTTGAAGTAGAAGCGGTTCCGCTTCAGCAGTTCGGCGGTCTTGGGATCGTTCGACGTCGCCAGCTTCTCGATGACGCGGAGCGCGCCGTCGGTGCCTTCCCATTCGTTGCCGTGGATGTTGTTGTTGATCCACACCGGCGCCTTGTACCCGTGGCGCAGGAACGGGTCGCGCGCGGCACGGGCCGGGTCGTTCTCGATCAGCGATCGCCACGCGTCCTGCCGCCGCGTCTGATGAGGGCTCTCCGGCGCGGTGAGCGTCACCAGGTAGAGGTCCCGGCCGAGGCCGGACCGCCCGGCGATCTCGACCGAGATCCGGTCGCTGCGCGCCTGCAACGCGTTCAGCTTCGGCGCGATCGCGTGGTACGGCGCGAGCCCGAGCTTGATCGACTTGTCGGCCGTGTTCTCCGGATGGACGCGCAACTTCGTCTTGCGTGGATAGCCGGAGTGGTCGCCCGCGACGTTCTCGCCCGCCGCCCGTGCGGCGCTCATCGGCGGGTCGGTCGCGGCGACCTCGTTGCGTTCCGGCCCGTTGCCGGGGTCGCGATGCGTCGTCGGCGGTGGTGCCGCGTACGCCGGCGCGGCGACCGCGCTCAGGGAAAGCAGCAGAGCCAGGACCATGGTGCGAGCCGAACGCGACAAGGGCCACCTCCGAAGACGTCGGCACAGTGTTTCCGCTCGCCAAAGACGTCACAAGACCCGAAAGGCGGCTAATCGGACGCAGGGACTACTTCTTCTCAGCGGCGACGTGGGGGTCGGTGGTCTGCTCGGTGGCTGGCAGATCGCGGTCAGGGCTAACGCTCGGGCGCCGGAAACCGGTGCTCGTTCCGGTCGATCTTGGCGTTGGCCGCCTCGATCAGGTCGACGCCGAGGCTGTTCGCCAGCTGGAGGAGATACAGCGTGACGTCGGCGATTTCGTCGACGACGTTGTGCGCCAGGTCGGGGTCGGAACGCCACTTCGCGGACTCCTCCGGGGTGAGCCACTGGAACAGCGAAGTCAGCTCGCCGACTTCGCCGGATAGTGCCATGACCAGGTTCTTCGGCGTGTGGAACGGTTCCCAGGCTCGTGCCGCGGCGAAGTCACGGAGGCGCTGGTTGAGGTCTTCGAGAGTCACGTGCCGTGCCTACCAGATCGTCACGGTGCGCAAACGGCCGTATGGCGGACGGGCGTTGACGTGCAAATTGCAAATTGCATAGCGTCATTCGCATTCGCTCTCGCATGCTTTCCATCGCGTTCGTGCCGGGTGCGGCCCTGGTACTGGTCGCGTTGTGCCTCGGCGATTCCTCGTCAACACCACGCGGTCCAGGCTCGACGCCGCCGCCGGAAAACTCACGGAAAGTAGCCGTCGGTTTACGGGGATCTCGTCGGAAGCGCGGACTGGAGCCGGTTCGGCGCGGTCGAAACCGCGTCGAGCGCGGCCACGCCGCCTCCCGTCGGCCAGGACGCCTGGCGCGTCGCCGCCGGGCACGGGGTGTCAAGCGGTGCTTACGCCGCCGCCGCGGAGGTTTCGCTGCTCGCGAGGGCGGTGATGGCGGTCGTGATGCTGCTCGCCCGGCGACTCCCGATCCCGATCATCCGCTGCCCGGCACGCTCGAAGCGGCGCCGCTGAGCTGGTCACACCGCGTGCCCGACTACGCCGAAAAGAGCACGCTGTTGGCCCACACGCGTCGGCGAACCGGTCGGGCAGACTTGTCCGGGTGAGTTCGACGACGGATCTGCGCCCCTACCTGCGCACCTTGGACGCGGAGACGCTGGCGGACCTGCTCCATGCCCACGCTGAGCGTGACCCTGTGTTACGTCAAACCCTGGAGAACCGATTCGTCACCCAGGGGAGTGACCTCGCCGAGGCGCACCGCCTCCTCGACACCGCCGTGATGGCAGGCAACGTCGAGTACGCCGCGAAGGTCGGCTCCGTGCTCGACACGCTTCAGCGCCTCCTCGACGCCGGCAGCCGGGCCGATCTGGCGCCGCTCGCCCGTCGGACCGTCGACGACATCAGCGAGATGATGGAGCAGATCGACGACACCTCGGGCGAGGTCGCGGACCGGCTGGACCGAGCGGTGGAGCTGTACGCCCGGGCCTGCGTCGCGCGCCCGCCGGACCAAGAGGGCCTGGCCCGCTGGATCCTCGAAGTAGAGTTCGACGGACCCGGCTGGCCGGTCATCGAGCTGGCCGACTTCGCTTCCGCTTTAGGGGACAAGGGGATCACGCTGATCAGGTCCACTGTGGACAGCGTGCTCGCGGAGCAGGTGCCCGGGGCGAAACGCGAGACGGCCGAGCGGTTGCGCGAGGAACTGGCGGAGGTGTCCGGCGATGTCGACGCACTCGTCGCGATCCTCGCCGCCAAGCCGCCGCGGGTCGACGTCAGCCTCAAGATCGTGCGGGTGCTGCGCGCGGCGGGACGGCACAGCGAGGCCATCGCGCACGCGGCGCGGGCGCTCACGCACGACAAGAAGGAGGAGGCACCTCCGCTCGAAGAGGAGCCGTTTCCCTTGTCGCGCAAGGACTTCGACGAGCGACCCGGCGCCGCGGCGTATCTCGCGCTGCGCGAAGAGTCATGGGAAACGGGGCGGTGGGTCGCGCAGCGCAAGACCGCGCTGGCCCGGTTGCGCGAACTCGCCGCGGAAAGCACGGAGGCCGCCGACGAACTCGTCCGCGCGCTGCTCGGCGAGGATCGCGCCGACGAGGCCTGGCGGGCGGCGGTGCGTTTCGAAGCCTCATTGCCGGTGCGCGTCGAACTCGCGGATTCGCGTTCCATAGCCCATCCGGCCGAAACAATTCCCATCTACCGGGAGCATGTCGAAGAATTGATCACGCGAAAAGATCCGAACTCCTACCGTGAGGCCGCCCGGCAACTGCGTAAACTGCGCACCGCGCACAAAAAGTCTGGTACCGCTGAAGAATTCAGCTCGTACCTCGGTACGTTGGTGGAAATACACAAACGCAAGACGCGGCTGATCGCCGAGGTCAAAGCGGCGAGAATCGCGATTCCGAAATCGGTCAAGGCGTAACCACGCGCGCCGCCGGTCGTTATTCGAAGCGAACCGAGGAAACCCGGCGGAGAAAGGTCGAGCCACACTGGCGGGCCGTTGAAGTCGCGGTGGTCCTGAACCGGTGTCCGCCCGCGCCCTCCCCGCGACCTGGACCCCGCGTTTCGCGCCAAGGACCACCGCGACGAGCCCGTATCCATGAGTCCGGTCCGAGAATCGTCGGGCCCGCTACGCACCCGCGGCCCGCTCGGTGAAAACATGTGATTCATGAGTCCGGTGAGTCGTGCCCGCAAGAAGGCAGCCCAGCCCTCCACCCCGAGTGTGACGGGTCTCTTCAAGGACGTCCTGCGGGACTTCTCGGCCCTCGGTGCCGCACCCGAGGTGCTCGACGTCGAGCTGCTGACCTCCGAGGTGCTCGGCCAGTGGTGGGACATCGAGGTCGAGGAGGACGAAACGCCGCTGGGCCTGGAGCTCATCGCGTTCGCGGCCCGGAAGATCACCCCCGCCGCGGCCGCGCTGCTCGCCGGACTGCGCGTGCTCGCCGAGACCGAGGAAGAGCGCGAGGCGGCCGCCGCGGCGCTCGACACCGTGCTGGGCCGCGGCATCCCGGAGCCGGAGTGGGCGGCGGACCTGGCCGCGGTGACCGTCGGGGACTGCTGGCGGACCGGAGACGTCTTCGGTGACGAGTCCTCCCTTCTCTGTGTCTTCTCCCGCGGCGGTGTCGAGCACGGTCTGCTCGCACTCGTCGACTTCACCGAAGGCGGCCGGATCCGGGACGTCGTCGTGGTCGACAAGCCGCACGACGTGCTGTCCGAGATGCGGCAGCAGGCCGCCGACGACCCGGAGCTGGTCACACTGGAGCGGGTCCTGCCCGAGCGTGCCCACCAGCTGCTCGCGGACGGACTGGCCGCGACGGACGTCGTCGAGGAGCCCGACGTCAGCGAGGACTACGCGCGGTTCCACGCGCTCGCGCTGGCCTGGATCCAGACCCTCCCCACCCCCGAACCGTCGCCCGAGATCACCGAGTGGCCCGAGCAGGTCCGCGAAGAGGTCGTCGCCGACTTCATCGGGTCCGGGCTCGTGGAGGACACCGAGGCGACAAGGTTCTACGCGCGCCTGCTCGTCGACTACGGCTGCGAGACCGAGCCGGGCAGCCCCTTGCGGGTCGGGCCCGAGAAGCTTGCCCGGTTCCTCGAGTCGCTGCTCGACGGTGAATTCGAGGTCGACGAGGCGTACGAGGACGCGCTGGAGCCCGCACTGCTCGGCTGGGTCACCTGGGCCGCCGACCGCGCCGGCCTCCCCGAGGCCGCCCGCGTGGCGCTGCTGGAGAGCGCGACCGAGTTCCTGGAGGAGTTCGCGCAGGACGAGGACTCCACGCTCGACGTCTACTTCGACGGTTCAGAGGGGATCGAGGACCCGGCGGAACTCGCGGAAGCACTCGAGCGCCGGATGTTCGCCGTGCCGACGGTCTACGCGGAGATCGGCGACGAGGAGCTGGAACTCGAGCCCACCGACCCCGAACAGCGCCGCCTGCTCGTGATCGGTGAGCACCCCGAGTACCACGAGGCGCTGGCCGAGGAGACCTTCGACGGCGAGCCGCGGATGCGGCTCGCGCTCAAGACCACGATCGTCGACCAGCTCTGGGCCGACGAGCCCGCCGAGGTCTGGCGGGCCGTGCGGCGGCTGAGCGACACCGGACAGGACCGCGACGAGATCTTCGGGCACCTCGTCGACGCGCTGGCCGCCCAGCTCACCGAAGCCGGCGAACACGAAATGGACTACGACCTCGACGACTACCGGAAGGCACTCGGCGACCTCGCCTGACGACGCTTTCCCCCGGATCACGACCTCTCCCGGCCTTGCCATCCCACCCAGTTCAATCTAGTCTGTCTAGATGGAAGCATCCACCTGGCAAGTGCAGGACGCCAAGCAGCGGCTGAGCGAGCTGCTGCGCCGGGCCGCGGCCGAGGGGCCGCAGTTCGTCACCAAACATGGGGAGGAGGTGGCCGTGGTGCTGGACATCATGGATTACCGCAGGCTGGCCGGAGGCGGTGAAGCCGTCGATTTCAAACTCGTGCTCTCCGGTGAGCAGCACCATCCCGAACACGGGGAGGCGCTGGCCGACGTGCTGGAGGAGATCGCCGCCGAACGCGCGGAGGATCTGCCGAGGGATGCCGTGGAGGTGAGCGGGTGAGCTTTCTGCTGGACACGAACATCGTGTCCGAGGCCCGGCGCCGCACGCGGAACCCGGGTTTCGCCCGGTGGTGGGGCGGGGTGTCATCGAGCAGGCTCTATCTGAGCGTGCTGACCGTGGGAGAGATCGAGAGGGGGATCGGCAAACTCAGGCATCGAGGAGATCAAGGCCGGGAGCGGGCGGACGCGCTGGCCGACTGGCTGGCCGGGCTCACCGCGCAGTTCTCGGAACGGATCCTTCCGGTGACCGCCGAAATCGCAGCCGAATGGGGCAGGCAGTACGCGCCGAGGAAAGTGCCGTCCGTCGACGGACTGATCGCCGCGACCGCCCGGATCCACGAGCTGACCCTGGTCACCCGGAATCTAGCCGACATGGCCGGACTCGGGGCGCAGGTGCACAACCCGTTCGACTGAGGAAGGGATCAAGACGTCCGGACGTCTTGATCGGCCGCGCTCAGTCGGGCGTCGCTCAGTCCAGTGATGCTCAGTCCAGTGTTCAGGGTTCGGGAGTTCAGCCCAGTGGCGCGGCCGGGGTGCCCTTGCTTTCCGTGACTTCCGGCTTCTTCCTGCGACGGTCCCCGCGGGCGTCGTCGAAGTCGACGACGAAGGCGCCGGCGGCCATGGCCACCAGGAGTGCGAGTCCGAGAATCGAGCCGACCCAGGTCAGGATGATCGAGAACATCGTGAGCCTCCTCCCTGCTCAAGGTCCTTTTCGAGACCTCTTGTTCCCCTGACACAAGGGTCGCCTCGGGGGCCTGTAGCCGGTATCGGCCAACCGGTTACACGTACTGAGCGTGGATCGGCCGATCGGCCGAGGGAACCCGCTCACCGGTCGCGGTACGCGACCGCCCGGTACCGCCGGCTCGCCGGGGGTGCGAAGGCTGGTGCTTGTGAGGGAACAGCCGGAATTCGCCCGTGTGATCGGCTTCCGGCGGAGTGATCTTGGCTGTCGTCGTGAAACGCTCGCCGTGAGTAGAGAATCCGTGAGTGTCCGGTTACGGAATGTCCTCATTCAAAGCTTGCGCAGCCGGACCCGGTTGATCGTGTGGTCGGCGTCCTTGCGGAGGACGAGGGTCGCGCGAGGCCGCGTCGGCTTGATGTTCTCCATCAGGTTGGGCTCGTTGATCGTGCGCCACAGGTGGCGCGCCTCGGCCCGTGCCTCGTCGTCCGGGAGCCCGGCGAAGTGGTGGAAGTGTGACGCGGGGTCAGCGAACGCGGTGTGCCGCAGTTTGAGGAAGCGCTCGACATACCAGCGCTCGATGTCGGTCGTCGGCGCGTCCACGTAGATCGAGAAGTCGAACAGATCGGAGACGGTGAGCCGGGGGCCGGGCTGGAGGACGTTGAGTCCCTCGATGATCAGGATGTCGGGTCGCTGAACGACCTGTTCTTCGCCGGGAAGAATGTCGTAGGCGAGGTGCGAGTACACCGGCGCGCTGACCCGTTCCGCCCCGGACTTCACATCGGTGACGAACCGCAGCAGGGCCCGCCGGTCGTAGCTCTCCGGGAATCCCTTGCGGTGCATGATGCCGCGCCGGACCAGTTCCGCCCGCGGATGGAGGAACCCGTCGGTGGTGACCAGGTCGACCCTGGGGTGATCCGGCCAGCGGGCGAGCAGGGTGCGCAGGATGCGCGCGGTCGTCGACTTGCCGACGGCGACACTTCCGGCGATCCCGATGACGTAAGGCACCTTGGTGCCCCGACTGTCTTCACCGAGAAAGGTGGTGGTGGCTTCGTACAACCGTTGCCGGGCGGCGACCTGGAGATTGATCAGCCTGGAGAGCGGCAGATAGACCTCGGCGACCTCGGTCAGGTCGACCTGCTCACCGAGACCGCGCAGTCGCAGCAGTTCCGCGGCGGTCAGTGGCAGGGGGGTGGACCTGCGCAACTCGCGCCACTGCTCACGGTGCAGCTCGACGTAGGGACTGAGCTCACGGACCCGCGGCATCGCACACTCCTCGCCCGTCACCTGCGCTGGCGCCGTACAAAAGCCGTGTTGACGAGTTCTCGGCGGATAATCGTGCCTCGAACCGGATGAAGCCGCTTTAACGGTAGGGCTTACGGCTCGTGAACGCGCTGCGATGTGATGTAGCCCGCTTCGGGGCGTCAGCGCCTGTAGTGAACTCACATCCGCGATCGACGTCGGCAGGACGCGGCCTGGTCATTCACCTCGCCGATGCGGAGAAGGCGCGCTGCCACCGCGATAGCGGGCCTTCTGCCATGGCGGGGTCACGCGTTCGGTCACTTTCGGAGGTACATCTCGGCTCTGCCGACAGGCTCTTACCGTCCGTTACGGGAACGGCCGGGGGTGAAGACCTCATCCCACGCCGCGGCGACCTGCCGGGCGCAGGAGGCGGGCGCGACCCCGCCGACGCCGGTACCGAGCCCGGGCATCGCGATCGTGTGCACCAGATCACGGACCCGGCCCTGGTCGAGCCTGCCGTCGCGCCACTGCTGGAACACCGCCCTGGCGGCAAGGTACGGGTGCACGGTGTCGCGAGGGAGGCGTTCGCCGGGTTCCCTCATCGTCGGCGCGCTGATCAGCCAGGCGGGCTCCGCCTCACCGGTGGGCACGATCACGGCCTCGCCGATCGGGAGTTCCCCGCCGTGGTAGGCGAGCACGGCGCTGCGCACGTTCTGCTCGACACCGGGGTAGGCGCGGGCGTAGACGGCGTCGATGCCGCCGCGCATCCAGCCGTAGGAGTTCGCGGGGCTGACGACGGCTTGCGCGACGACGTCGAGCACCGACCCGCGGTGCACGAAGACCCGTCCGTCCACAGTGTCCGCGACGGTGGTCCAGGCTTGCGCGAGCAGGTCATCGACGGCGCACAGCACCAGCTCCGGGGTGGGATGGTCGGGCAGGGGAGCGAAAGAGGAGCCGACATCCTCGTGGCCGGTGTGCGTGCCCGGTTCGGCGGTCACCCGCTAAGCATGGCAAAAAAAGGCACCCGGCGTAACCGGTTCGCGTACCGGCTGTCCGAGTGAAAGTCGCCACCCGCGGCGTGCGTAATCTGGCGGGGTGTCACGGATCGCCTACTTCGGCCCCCAGGGAACCTTCACCGAACAGGCCGCGCGCCGGCTCGTCCCCGGTGAGGAGCTGATCCCCGCGGAAACCATTCCGGCGGCGCTGGCCGCGGTGCGCTCGGGTGCGGCCGACGCGGCCTGCGTGCCGATCGAGAACTCCGTGGAGGGCGCGGTCACCGCCACCCTCGACAGCCTCAGCGAGGCCGAGCCGCTCGTCGCGGTGGCGGAGGTGCTGCTGCCCGTCCACTTCAGTGTGCTGACCCGGCCGGGGACGACTGAGATCCGCACCGTGGCGAGCCATCCGCACGCGCTCGCGCAGGTCCGTCACTGGGTCGAGGCGAACCTCCCCGGCGCGCATCCGGTCGCGACGTCGTCCACCGCGGCGGCCGCGGTCGCGGTCGACGCGGGCGAGTTCGACGCCGCCGTGACCGCGCCGGTCGCCGTCGAGCACTACCCGCTGGACGTGCTGGCCACCGAGGTCGCCGACGTCCGCGACGCCAAGACCCGGTTCCTGCTGGTCCGTCTGCCCGGCGAGTTGCCGGAGCCGACCGGGGCCGACCGCACGTCGATCGTCGCCGCCGCGACGAACCGGACCGGGGCCCTGGCGGAACTGCTCACCGAACTGGCGGTCCGCGGCATCAACCTGACGAAGCTGGACGCCCGCCCGACCAGGAACAACTTCGGCGAGTACCGCTTCTTCATCGACTTCGAGGGACACGTGGCCGAGCCCCGGATCGGCGACGTGCTGGCCGCGTTGCGCCGTCGGTGCCGCAACGTGCGGTTCCTCGGTTCCCATCCGCGGGCGGACGACGGCATGACCGCGGTGGAGCAGGGCGCCGCCAACGAGGACTTCACCGAAGCGATCGACTGGGTCGAGTCGGTCCGGAAGGGAGCACAGGCGTGAAACTTCTCCTTGTCCGTCACGGTCAGACCGACGGAAACGTGCGGGGCGCGCTCGACACCGCGCTGCCCGGCCCGCCGCTCACCGAACTGGGCCGCGAACAGGCCAGGGACCTCGCGACGCGGCTCGACGGTGAGCCGATCGTCGCGGTTTACGCCTCACAGGCCGTCCGAGCCCAGCAGACCGCGGCGCCGCTGGCCGCCAAGCTCGGCGTCGACGTCCAGGTTGTCGACGGGGCGCACGAAGTCGCCGCGGGCGATCTCGAAGGCAACACCGACAAGGACTCGGTCGCGACCTACATGAGCGTCGTGCGCCGGTGGACGCTCGGCGAACTCGATGCGCCGATCCCCGGCGGCGAGACCGGCGCGCAGGTCCGCACCCGGCTGCTCGACGCGGTCGCCCGGCTGCGTGCCAAGCACGAGCAGGCCGACCCCGACGGCACGGTGGTGCTGGTGAGTCACGGCGGCGCGATCCGGCTCGGCGGCGAGTGGCTCGCCGGGAACGTCACCGCCGAGGTCGCCAACCAGGGCCTCATCCCGAACACCGGCATCGTCGAACTCGCCGCCACCGCCGACGGCTGGACCTGCCTCACCTGGGCGGACGTCCCCGTCGACCCCGCCTGAGGCCACTCCCTCCCTTCGCGTTTCGTCCTCTGGTTGCGGTCCTTGCACGCGCAAGGACCGCAACCAGAGGACGAAACGCGAGCGTTTGCCTCCGTTTCCGCCGGGGAATACACCCCACGAGATCGATTAACACCTTGTGGGGAATTAACCGGGGGAGCGCAACCTCTGGGATCGCCAACACGTCTACTGATCGGTGGGTCACCCGGCTACAGGGAGGCGAAGGACCATGGTTCGTTCGAAGATGATCTCCATCGGCGGTCTCATCGCGGGTACCGCCGGACTCCTGCTGCTCAGCGCTTGCGGTTCGGAAACGGCCCCGGTCGCGCAGAGTTCGTCCACGACGCCGTCCAGTCCGGCGGCGGAGACCTCACCCGCGCCCAGTGCGAGTTCGAGCCCGGTGCCGACAACGCAGCCCGCACAGGGGCAGGCTCCCGCTCCGAAGAACGACGGGCTGTGCAAGGCAGGCGACGTGAAACTCTCGGTCGCGAACGGTGACGCGGCGGCCGGGACGGTGTACCGGAAGCTCGTCATCACCAACTCGAGCGGGCACGCGTGCACCATCCAGGGCTTCCCCGGCGTCTCCTACGTGACCGGCGCGGACGGCCACCAGGTCGGTGAGGCAGCGTTCCGTGACGGTGACAAGGGCGGCCCGGTGCAGCTGAACAACGGCGAGAGCGCGTCCGCCGACCTCGGCTTCGTGAACGTCCGCAACTACGACGAGGCGGCCTGCAAGCCCACCGAGACCCGTGGCCTGCGGGTCTACCTGCCGCAAGAGACCGCGTCGAACTTCGTGCCGGTGCAGGGGCTCGGCTGCGCGGGGAAGATCCCCGGCAACCAGCTGACCGTCAAGACGGTCCACAAGGGAGCGTGACCGCCTAGAGCTGGGTGCAGAGCTGTTCGGCCTGTGCCAGGTGCCGCTGGCCGGAGATCTGGTTGAAGTGCAGGCTGAACACCATTCGGCTGACACCGTCGATGTGCTCGGCCAGCGGCCGGTAGGTGTCGTTGGCGGCCGCCGCCGCGGCGGAGAGTTCGCGCGCTGCCGTCATCCTGTGCAGGATCTCCGGGGCCAGGACCGCCACGGTCCGGTCGCCGGGCGCGGCGTCGGTGGTGTCCGGGATCGTGCCGACCCTCGCCAGTGCCTGACACGCGTCCTGCGCGTCTTCGAGCGCTCCCGCGTTGACGCTCGAGAGAGCCCACAGCATGCCGATCACGCTGGCACCGATCACGAAACCGGCGACCGCGGTGAGCACTTGCGGGCGTCTGGAAGGTTCTGTCGTCCCCACGCCGGCCTCCGGCACCAGTGTCTGCTGCATCGCGGACCTCCTCGCCAGCTGGCGGTGATGCGCTATTCCAGCACCAACGGCCCGACTTTTCACCGGTCTTGGTGGAGTACCCGCAAGGCCGTGGCCGATTCGTCATCTGAACCCGGTCGCAAGGCGGCGAACGCGAAGCCCGCGACGCCGAACAGCAAGAGCCCGGACGTGAGGAACGTCCGGGACGGGGAACCGAGGGCGTGGGTGAGGACGCCGCCGAGCAGGGCCCCGACCGGGATCGCCCCCCAGACCACGGTGCGCCATACGCCGAGGACGCGACCGAGCAGTTCGCCGGGGACGAGCGTGTGCCGCGCCGTGCCCAGCACGATGTTCACCGAAACGACGGCCGCCGCGAACAGTCCGAACAGGGCCGCCCCCGCCACCGGCGAATTCGTCAGGCCCATGCCGGTGAACGCCGCGCCACAGCAGGCGGTGCCTCCGAGGAGCACCGTGCGACGGCTGGACGTCTTCACCAGCCGTGGGGCGATGGCCGCGCCGAGCAAACCGCCGATGCCGCCGACGAACGCGAAGAGCCCGAAGGCCGCTTCGCTGAGACGTAGGTACTCGATCGCGTACAGCACCAACTGCGCCTGGGCGAGTTCGCTGACCAAGCTGATCAGCCCAGCGACGATGACTAGTCGCAGCATCAGGCGATTGCCCTTCAACCAGCGGAAACCCTCCGCCAGCTCGGCGCGCAAACCGGTGGACGCGCTCTCGGAGGCCGTAGAAGGACGAGCCCGGTAGCTCCCGGTGAGTCCGATCAGCACGACCGCCGCGATCGCGAAGCCCACCGAGTTGAGCAGGAACGGGAAAGTCGCGAAGAGCGCGAAGGTGACACTACCGACTGGTCCGCCGAGGAAGGTTTGGCCGACGATTTCGCAGGCCTGGAGCTTGCTGTTCGCGCTGTCGAGCGAACCCTTGCCGACGACCGCCGGGACGAGCACGTTCGCGGCGCTGTCGGCGACCACCTCCGCGACGCCGATGAGCAGGGCGGCGGCGTAGACCACCCAGATCGTCACCCCGCCGGCCGCGACCAGGGCGGCCATCCCGCCGACGACCACCGCTCGGGCGGTGTTCGCGACGATCATCGCGCGTCGCCGGTCGATCCGGTCCAGCAGCGCGCCCGCCGGGAGCGCGAAGAGCAGCCACGGCAGGAACTGGGTCGCCGAGAGTCCGGCGATGAGCAGTGGGTCGCGGGTCAGGGTGACCGCGAGCAGGGGGAACGCGACCTTGCCGACTCCATCGCCGAGATTCGACGCCGCACTGGACGCGAGCAACCAGCGCAATCGCCGGTCGCCCCTCCCGTGTGCCGTCGACTCGGCCATGCACGCCTCCCCAGGCATTCGACGGCACCGGCCGGCGAGTGGAAAAGTCAGCGGGGTTGTCGCCCAAAGTTGTGGGCTTGTTACGCCCAGTTAAAAATCCGGAGAGCCCTTGGTGTCCGACGCACGAAAATCACCGACCGTGCCGCCTTCGGCGCGAAATTCGCCGTGAAGGGAGCAGGGGACCTTTGCTGATCGCCTGTCCCGCGGCTCAGCCCCAGCCGAGTTCGTGCAGGCGCGCGTCGTCGATGCCGAAATGGTGGCCGACCTCGTGGACCACCGTGATCAGCACCTCCTCGACGACGTCTTCCTCGGTGTCGCACATCTCAAGCAGCGGTCGCCGGTAGATCGAGATCCGGTCCGGCAGCACCCCGCCGTACTCGTGGGTCCGTTCGGTCAGCGCGACCCCGTGGTAGAGCCCGAGGATCGTGGGCGACTCCTCGTTGAACTCCTCCACCAGTACCACCACGTTGTCCATGGCGTCCGCGAATTCGGGCGGAAGCTCGTCCAGCGCCTCCGACACCAGTTCTTCGAAGCGCTGCTGGGTCATCTCGACGGGCACGGGCTCACCCGCCGGTCTTCGGAGCCGAGGAAGACGGCGGCGGGCTCGTCTGGCCGCCGTCGGAGGGCGGGGCCTCGCCGTCGCCGACCTTGACGCTCCCGGTGATCGGGGCGAGCCCCTTGTTGTCCGGCAGGGCCGCCGCCACCTTGCAGTTCACCAGCGTCGAGCCGGCGTCCCAGCTCTCCTGCTCGCGGACGTCCCAGCTGAGGATGACCTTCTTCGCCGCCAGGTCCGCGTTGCCGGTGTAGTCCTGCGCGGCCGTCGAGCACTCGGTGTCCAGCCAGGTGTTCTGCTGTTCCTGTGACGGGTAGGCGTCCTTGAACTTCGTCTTGAGGTCGAGCGTCGCGATCATCTCGTAGGAGTGCGGCTGGGCACAGTCGACAGGGTCGCCGAAGCTGTTGTTGAGCAGCGCGAGGCAGGTGCCGGGTTCCCACACCGCGGACTGGTTCTGCTCCTTCGCCTGCCCCTTGGTCGGCTGCAGCTTGCCGCCCTGGCCCGCCCACTGCAGGCCGCACCGCAGCTGCCGGTCGCCGTCCTCCCACTGTGCGGGAGTCGGCCGGAGCAGGTTCATGCTCAACTTGCCGTAGGGATCCAGCGTTCGGCCGAGGTACGGCTTGACGTCGACGGTGCAGCGTGACCGGGAGATCTCCTGCCACTGCTCCAGGTTCGGGCTCGGCACGCCAGCCGGATACTGCGCGCCGATGTCGACGATGCTGGTGACCTCGAATAGATGGGACTCCGCGCACGGCACCCGCCGCACGTCGTTGGCGTCCGGGTTGTTCCAGGTCAGGCAGGTGCCCGGGGGAGATTGGAACGCTTCGACCGCCGCGGGTGACAGTTTGGGGGCACCGCCGCCCGCACCGCCCACCGGGCCCACGTTCCACGAGAACGCCACACTCAGCGAAAGCGCGATGAGCGCGCCCACGAACACACCGGCCATGACGAGCCGGGTGCGCAGGGTGCTCAGCGCGTTTCGCGGATCACGGAACCGCTCGGCCTGTTGAGACATCCACTCCATGATGCCCGCGCCGCACGTAAGGTGCGTATACCGGGTGGTTAGTGTTGGACGCGGGATCAAGCCGGCGGGCGATTACGGAGCTTCGATGACGCAGGATGACAACCAAGGGGCACAGCCGCCCCAGGAGCCGCCGAAGCGCGGCTCCATGCGGTTCCAGGACGACAGCACGCAGGCGCGACAGCCTTCGCTGGCTGAGCAGCGGGCACGGCAGCAGGCACTGGCGGAGCAAGAACGCCAGGAGGTGCTCGACGCCGAAGCCGCTCGCGCCGCCGAGAAGAAGTCTTCGACCAAGAAGAAGATCCTGATCGGGACCGGCGTGACCGTCGGGCTGGTCGGCTTGGTCGCGACGTTCTACACCGTCGCGAAGCCGGATGAGGTCACGGCGGTCTGCGCCACCAAAGACACGGAGATCGTCCAGGACGACCGGAACTGCGACGAGAACCACGTCCGATCACAGGGCGGGTACTCGTCCGGTGGGTTCTTCTTCATCCCGATCGGTGGTTTCGGCGGCGGCTACAACAGCTACCGCTACAACTACGGCGGTTCCGGCGCGATCGGGCAGCGGGTGTCGGGCGGTTCGTACACCGCGCCGTCGGGGGCGAACGTCAGCACCAAATCGGGCAAGTCCGTCCAGCGTGGCGGGTTCGGCATCAGCGGCAAGAGCGGCAGCAGCGGTAAGAGCGGGGGCTCGTAGGTGTACCGGGATTCCAAGCCGCCCCGGCGGGACTGGCAGAACATCGTCGAGGAGCAGGGCCTGGTCTTCGGCACCCCCGCCCGTGACGGCTCCGGCAAGTCCCGGCCGTACTGGGACGAGTCGGTCCACTACGTCTTCGAGATGGACGAGATCCTGTCCGTCGAGGCGGACGTGGAACTGCTGCACTCGATGTGCCTCGAAGCCGTCGACAACGTGGTGACCACCGAGCAGTACCACCGCTTCGGCATCCCCGAGTGGGTCTGGCCGCATATCGCCGAGTCGTGGAAGCGGCAGGATCCGCACGTCTACGGCCGGTTCGACCTGCGCTACGACGGCAAGAGCCCGGCGAAGCTGCTCGAGTACAACGCAGACACCCCGACGTCGCTGCTCGAGGCCGCGGTCCTGCAGTGGCACTGGAAGACGTCGGTCTTCCCGGAGGACGACCAGTGGAACTCGATCCACGAGAAGCTGGTCGAGCGCTGGGGCGAACTCGCCGACAAGCTGCCCTCCAACGAACTGCACTTCACCTGGTCTTCCGCCGATCCGTCCGGTGAGGACCACGTGACGACGGCGTACCTGCAGGAGACGGCGGCCGAAGCCGGACTCGACACCGTCGGCCTGTCGATCGAGGAGATCGGCTGGGACCCGGTGCTCAAGCGGTTCGTCGACCTCGAAGAACAGCAGATGGCGACCGTGGTGAAGCTCTACCCGTGGGAATGGGTGGTCGACGAGGAGTTCGGCCGCTTCGCCATTGAGACCATGCCGCGCACGCTGTGGGTCGAGCCGCTGTGGAAGATGATCCTCTCCAACAAGACGCTGCTCGCGATCCTGTGGGAGAACTACCCTGGGCACCCGAACCTGTTGCCCGCCTTCGCCGACGATCCCGGCTTGCTGACCGAATACGTCCGCAAGCCGAAACTCGGCCGTGAGGGCGCGAACGTGCAGATCGTCGCCACCGGGTACGAGACGCAGACCGACGGCGTCTACGGCGCCGAAGGCTACGTTTACCAGGCGTTCGACCCGCTCCCGGAGTTCCAGGGCTACCGGCCCGCGCTCGGCGCCTGGATCGTCGGAGACCACGCCGCCGGCCTCGGGATCCGCGAGACGGCAGGACTCGTCACAGACGACGGTGCGGCGTTCGTCCCGCATCGCATCGTCGAGTCGTGATAGAAGCAACCCGCACAAACCTGACATTCTCGACCCGTACCTCTGGGAGCACCCTGTGACGACCACCCTTGCGCTGTCCGACACGTTCGGCTCCGACCTCGTGCGAGGGATCGGCGCGATCCTGCTGTACGGCGTCGTCGGCCTATTGCTGATGTTCGCCGGGTTCTGGGCGATCGACTGGACCACGCCCGGCAAGCTGGCCCAGCTGGTCAGCCGCGGTTTGCCGAACGCGGTCATCGTCACCGCGTCGGGCCTGCTGTCGATGGCGTTCATCGTCGTCGTGGCGATCGCGAACTCCGCCAGCGACCTGACCGAGGGCCTCATCACCTCGCTGGTCTACGGCCTGCTGGGCATCGTCGTGCAGGTTCTGGCGGTCCGGCTGCTGGAGTGGGCGACCCGCATCGACGTCCGCTCGACCATCGAGAGCGAGAAGTTCGCCCCGGTCAGCGTCGTGGTCGCCGCCGCGCACCTCGCCCTCGGCCTGGTCGTGGCCGTCGGCATCTCGTGACTTTCCCGACCCTCTGAACACGGCAAAGGCGCACGAAGCCCACTAACGTGGGAGTCGTGCGCCTTTTGAGGACACCGGACAACCGGTTTTCGGACCTGCCCGATTTCGATTTCGAACCGCGCTACGCGGAACTCGTCGACCTCCACGGCGGCGTGATCAGAGTGGGTTACGTGGAGGCCGGACCCGCGGATGGGCCGCCCGTTCTCCTGCTGCACGGCGAGCCCACCTGGTCCTACCTCTATCGCAAGGTCATCCCGGTGCTCGCCGACGCCGGACTACGCGCCATCGCGCCCGACCTGGTCGGCTTCGGCCGTTCCGACAAACCCGGCGACATGGTCGACCACACCTACCAGCGGCACGTCGAGTGGATGCGCGCGTTCGCCTTCGACGTGCTGGACCTGACCGAGGTCACCCTGGTCGGCCAGGATTGGGGCGGACTGATCGGCCTGCGGCTGGTCGCCGAGAACCCCGGCCGCTTCTCCCGCGTCGTCGCGGCCAACACCGGCCTCCCCAGCGGCGACACCGACATGCCGGAGATCTGGCACAAGTTCCGCGGCACCATCGAGAAGTCCCAGGTCCTCGACGTCGGCCGGTTCGTCCAGTCGGGCTGCCAGATCAAGCTGTCCGAGGAGGTCCGCGCCGCCTACGACGCGCCCTTCCCGAACGAGATGTACAAGGCCGCGCCGCGCGCGATGCCGTCACTGGTGCCGATCACGCCGGACGACCCGGCCTCGGCCGCCAACCGGGCCGCGTTGAAGGTGCTCGCCGAACTGAACAAGCCGTTCCTGGTCTCGTTCTCCGACGGCGACCCGATCACCGCGCCATGGGGTCTCGAACTGCGGGGCTCGATGCGCGGCGCCCGCGAACTCGAGCATCCGACGATCACCGGGGCCGGTCACTTCCTCCAGGAGGACGCCGGCACTCGCTTTGGCGAGGTCATCGCCCGATTCGTGAAGTCCTGACCGGATGCTATGAACGGTCCGTTACTTGCAAAATTTGCAAGTAACGGACCGTTCATAGCACGGGGGTGGGCTCAGGAGATGGCGGCCAGGGCGTCCGTGATGATCCCGAGCCCCTCGGCCGCCTCATCGGCCGTGAGCGTCATCGGGGGCGCGATCCGCAGGACGTTGCCGTACAGCCCGCCCTTGCCGATCAGCAGCCCGCGCGCCTTGGTCTCCTCCATCATCCGCGCCGCGGCCTGGGTGTCCGGCTCCATGCTGCCCGGTTTGACCAGTTCGACGCCGATCATCAGGCCCTTGCCGCGCACGTCCCCGAGCACCGGGTTCCCCGCCGCGCGCAGGCCGTCGAGCAGTTCTTTGCCCCGCGCGAGCGCGTTGGCCTGCAGGTCGTGATCGGCGATGTGGTCGAGTACCGCGGCCGCGCCAGCCATCGCGACCGGGTTGCCGCCGAAGGTCGAGATCGAGTTCGCGGTCAGGCAGTCGACGAGGTCGCCGCGCGCCACGAGACCGCCGACCGCGAGACCGTTGCCGAGGCCCTTCGCGAAGGTCATCGCGTCGGGGACGACGTCGTGCGCCTGGATCCCCCAGTAGTGTTCCCCGGTCCGTCCCCAGCCGGTCTGGACCTCGTCGGAGACGAACAGGATCCCGTACTGGTCGAGGACCTCCTTCATCGCCTTGAACAGGCCGTCCGGCGGTGAGCTGAACCCGCCGATGCCCTGGATCGGCTCGACGATCATGCAGGCGACGTCGCCCGAAGTACCCGTCTCGAGGACGTCGACCAGGTCCGCGACGCACGCGTCGATGTACTCCGTGTCCGACAGCGCCCGGAACGGGCTGCGGTACCGGTAGCCACCGTGGACGTAGCTCACCTTCACCGGGCTGAGCGAAGACGCCGACCAGCCGCGGTTGCCCGTCACGCCGCCCGTCGCGAACGACCGCCCGTGGTACGAGTTCCGCATCGCGAGCACCTGATTGCTGCGCCGGTACTGCGTGGCGAGCATCAGCGCGGTGTCGTTGGCTTCGGTCCCGGAGTTGGTGAAGAACACCTTCGCGTCCGGGATGCCGGAGAGCTTCGCGATGCGCTCGGCCAGTTCGACCTGTGAGCGGATCAGGTACAGCGTCGAGGTGTGCAGGATCCCGGTGTCGAGCTGCTTGCGCACGGCGTCGCTGATCGCCGACACGTCGTAGCCCATCGAGTTCGTCAGGATGCCCGCGAAGAAGTCGAGGTAGCTGCGCCCGGTCGAGTCGACGACCCGGCGGTCCTGCGCGTGCACGATCTCGATCGGCTCGTCGTAGTAGAGCGCGAGCCACGACGGGAGTACCGCCTTGTGCCGCGCCAGCAGGTCCGCATCGGTCATCGGGTTTCTCCGTCCGCAGCAAGGAATCCGGGGTCGGGCTCAGTATGGGGACGGCCCGAAACGGGCGACAACGATCAGACTGTCGGGTTATCCGCGGCGGCCCGCACAGTGTGTACGGGGAAACTGCCTCGAAGCGCGCGAAGACCACGGACTACCCTCTGCACTCGTGATTGACCCCAGGACTCTGCGCGATGACCCGGACGTCGTGCGCGCTTCGCAGCGCGCCCGTGGCGAGGACGAAGGAGTGGTCGACAAGCTGCTCTCCCTCGACTCCCGCCGCCGGTCTTCGATCGCCGCCGCCGACAAGCTGCGCGCCGAGCAGAAGTCGCTGGGCAAGCTCATCCCCAAGGCCCAGGGTGACGAGCGGGCCGAACTGCTCGCCAAGGCGAAGGACCTCGCCGCCCAGGTCAAGACCGCCGAGGTCGAGCAGATCGAGGCGTCGGAGGAGTTCGAGCAGCTGCACCGTGTGGTGCCGAACCTGGTCCACCCCGAAGCACCCGAAGGCGGCGAGGACGACTACGTCGTGCTCAAGCACGTCGGCGAGCCGAAGAAGTTCGACTTCAAGCCGAAGGACCACCTCGAACTCTGCGAGGGGCTCGGCGCGCTCGACATGGAGCGTGGCGCGAAGGTCTCGGGCTCGCGGTTCTACTTCCTCACCGGCATCGGCGCCCAGCTGCAGCTCGGCCTGCTGAACATGGCCATCGCGCAAGCGACGGCGAACGGCTTCACGCCGATGATCACGCCGACCCTGGTGCGGCCGGAGATCATGGCGGGCACCGGCTTCCTCGGCGCGCACTCGTCGGAGGTCTACCGGCTGCGCGACGACGACCTGTACCTCGTCGGCACCTCCGAGGTCCCGCTCGCCGGCTACCACGCCGACGAGATCCTCGACCTCGGCAAGGGCCCGAAGCGCTACGCGGGCTGGTCGTCCTGCTACCGCCGCGAGGCAGGCTCGTACGGCAAGGACACCCGCGGCATCATCCGCGTCCACCAGTTCGACAAGGTCGAGATGTTCGTCTACACGCGTCCCGAGGACGCCGAGGCCGAGCACGCGCGCCTGCTGGACTGGGAAGAGCAGATGCTCGCCAAGATCGAGGTCCCGTACCGGGTGATCGACACCGCCACCGGCGACCTCGGCACCTCGGCGTACCGGAAGTTCGACTGCGAGGCGTGGGTGCCGTCGCAGGACACCTACCGCGAGCTGACCTCGACGTCGAACTGCACGACGTTCCAGGCCCGCCGCCTCGGCATCCGCTACCGCGACGACGACGGCCGCCCGCAGACCGTCGCCACGCTGAACGGCACGCTCGCCACCACCCGGTGGATCGTCGCGATCCTGGAGAACCACCAGCTCGAAGACGGTTCGGTCCGGGTGCCGGAAGCGCTCCGCCCCTTCCTCGGCGGAACCGAGATGCTCGCGCCGACATCGAAGTAGGGTCCGCGCCGAGAAAGCCGATCACCAGTAGGGTGCGTGCGGGCCGATGAGGAGGGACGCATGCGGTTTCGGAATTCGCTCGCGCTCGGGCTGACGGTGCTGGCGCTCGGCGGCTGCACGTCGAAGATCGGCGGTACGGCCGCACCGGTGCCCGGCCAGGGACCGGTGATCACGAAGGCCGAGCCGTGCGCGCTGCTGACGCAGGAGCACGCGACGGCGCTGGGAGTCGCGTATCCCGGTGCGGAACGCCCCGCCAGGCCTGAGCAGAAGGTCCCCGCGGTCTGCCGGTTCAAGAAGTCGGACGACGTGCGCAAGGCGTCGAACCTCGAGGTCTCGTTGAGCAAGGACCTGTCCTTGAACGACTACATGAGCGGCGCGCAGCCCGGCGAGAAGTTCGGGATCGGCGGTTTCACCTGGACGCGGTACGCCACCATCCTCGGCAAGACCTACTGCTCGCTGAGCACGGAACTCACCTCGGACACCTTCGTGGAGATCGCCAGCGAGAGCCCCGACCGCACCGAGGGCAACGCGTGCGACCTCGCCAAGGCGGCGGCCCCGGCCGTGGCGTCGAAACTGCCGGGCGGGCAGCAGGATCCGCAGATCACCGCCCCGCCAGGGCAGAAGCCCGCCGAGCCGGGCGGGCCACTCGTGACCACGGACCCGTGCGCCATGCTCAAGCCCGAACAGACCGCCCAGTTGCGCCTCGGCGCGGCAGGCGAGCCGATGAAGTCCACCTCCGATCCGAATGTGGTCGGCTGCGAGTGGGCCGACACCGACGGCGACAAGGGAGAGAAGGCGTTCGACCTCTGGTTCTACCCGGCGAAGCCGATGGACGAGGTCCCCACGCTGATCACGCAGGGTGAACCGCAGGATTTCGACTCGGGTGACCGCAAATGGAAGCTCTACACCGAGTCGGGCAGCAAGTTGTGCGCGGCGGGCCTCTCGATCACCGCGACGTCGACGGTGGCGATCATCGCGGGCAACCTCGATGATCCTGCGAAGGCGTGTGAGGTGATCAAGGCCGCCGTCCCGATGCTGAACGGGACCTTGCCCGCTTCGTCTTAGTCCGACACCTCGTCGGCGATGTGCTTCGCGATCTCCAGTGCGCTGGTCGCCGCCGGTGAGGGCGCGTTGAGGACGTGCACCTGGTTCCGCGCGGTCTCGATCAGGAAGTCGTCGACGAGCGCGCCGTCCGGGCGCAGCGCCTGCGCCCGCACGCCGGAGCCGTGCCGCACGATGTCGTCCTCGGTGACGGCGGGGACGAGCCGCGCGAGGCTTTCGGCGAAGCGGCGGCGGGAGAACGATCGGCGGACCTCGGCGAGCCCGGTCGGATACGCGTACTTGCGCGCGAGCCGCCAGACGCCGGGGAAGCGGGCGACTTCGGCGAGGTCCTTCGCGGAGACGTCGCGCCAGGTGTAGCCCTCGCGGCGCAGCGCGAGCACGGCGTTGGGGCCGGCGTGCACGCTGCCGTCGAGCATGCGGGTCAGGTGCACACCGAGGAACGGCAGCGACGCGTCCGGGACCGGATAGATCAGGCCCCGCACCAGGTGGCGGCGTTCGGGCTTGAGTTCGTAGTACTCGCCGCGGAACGGCACGATCCGCGCGCTCGGGGTGAGCCCGGCGAGCCGCGCGACCCGGTCCGCGTGCAGGCCCGCGCAGTTGACGAGCGCGTCCGCGTGGATCACCTCGTCGCCGGTCGCCACCTCGACGCCACCGGTGCGGCCCGCGCGGATGCCCAGCGCGGGCGTGCCGAGGCGCAGGTCGGCGTCGGACTCGTCGAGCAGCCGGACCAGTGCGGTGCAGACGGCCGGGAAGTCGATGATGCCGGTGGACTCCACGCGTAACGCGGCGACGCACGAGACCTCGGGTTCGTACTCGCGGGCCTCACCCGGGGTGATCAGCTTGGCCGGGACGCCGTTGGCTTCGGCCCGTTCGGCGAGCACCTTCAGCGCCGGAAGCTCCGTTTCGGCGGTGGCGACGACGAGTTTGCCGCAGGCCTCCACCGGCACCCCGTACTGCCGTGCGAAGTCCACAATGGACCGGTTGCCCGCGGTGGACATGCTCGCCTTGAAGGACCCTGGCTTGTAGTAGAGCCCGGCGTGCACCACGTTCGAGTTGTGCCCGGTCTGGTGGGCCGCCCAGCGGTCCTCCTTTTCGAGCACCGTGACGTCCAGGCCCCGTTTGGTCAGTTCCCAGGCCGTGGCGAGACCGACGATCCCGCCCCCGATGACTACGACAGTGCGCACGATCGACCAGGTTACCCGGGCCGATACCTGACAGTCGTCAGGTTAGCTGGTAGGTTACCTGACCAATGTCAGGTAAGCGGTTGAGCAGGGACGAACGCCGGGAGCGGATCCTGGCCGCGGCGGCGCGCGTGTTCGCCGCTTCCGGATACGACGCGTCCGGGATGCGCGAGGTCGCGACGGCGGCCGGGATCACCACGCCCGTGCTCTACGACCATTTCCCGTCCAAGGCGCGGCTGTACGCCGGACTGCTGGAGTCCGAAGTGGACAGTCTGCTGGCCGGCTGGGACGCGCTGCCGCAGTCGGACACCGCCGAGGAGCTGCTGCGCGGCAGGGTCGCCGCGATCTTCGCCTGGATGGAGACGAACGAACGCGGTTGGCGGATGATCTTCGCCGAGACGCCGTCGGATCCGGCCGTCGCCGAGGTGCACCGGCGCGGGCAGGTCAGAGCCACCGGGCAGCTGACCAAGGTGTTCGCGCAGGTCCCTGGCCTGGCGCTGACCGCGGATCTGCCGCGTGACCGCGCGAACGAAGCTCTCGCCGAAGCGGCGAAGAGCGCACTGAACGCCATCGCCACCTGGTGGTGGAGCAACCGCGACATCCCGCGGGAGCAAGTCGTCGCGCTCACGACGGATCTGTTGTGGCGCGGTCTGGGAAACCTGATCCAGGAGGACGTATGAGCGTGCGGACCACCGAGCGGTACCGCCGGGCCCTCGAGACACGGGACGTCGACCTCGCACTGAGCGCCTTCGCGCCGGACGCGGTGGTGCACTCGCCGCTGACCGGCCGGGTCCGGTTCACCGGGCACACGGAACTCGGGCCGCTGCTGGAAGTCGCGTACTCGCATCTTCGCGACGTTCGATTCCACACCGACACCGGTGACGCCTCGACGCGGGTCGTCGTCTACAGCGCGCGCATCGGCGGTGAGGAGATCGAAGAGACGGCGGTGCTGAAGCTCGACGAGGACGGGCTCATCGCCGAAGCGACGTTGTTCGTGCGGCCGCTGCCCGGGCTCGTCGCGCTGATGGACGCCTTCGGCCCGGACATCGCGCGCCGCAACGGCCGCCCCTTCGCGGCGCGGTTGCTCGCTGTGGCCGCCAAACCCTTGTTGGCCATGGTCCGGTCGGGCGACAAACACGCCGTCCCGCTCGCCGGACCGAGGAGCTGAAGGACGCTTTCCCCGCATGTGACGTAGGGAAAGCGCCCTTCACCGCGTCGCATGCGGGGAAAGTCCCCTTCAGCCCGTCGGAACGGGGGCCGGCGCAGGCTCCTCTTCTGGATCTTCGAGAACCTTCGGCACCCCGCGCAGCGTGAACAACGCACTGACCGCCAGCAACGCCATCAGCCCCGCCGAGGCCAGCATCGTCACCTGCATCCCGTCGACGAACGCCAGTTTGGCGCTGTCCAGCACCACGGCGCCTTGCGAAGGCGGGAGCTGCGTCGCGACCTGGACCGCGCCACCGAGGGTGTCCGCGATCGCCCCGGCCGCCTCGGGCGGCACACCCGCCGGGATGACGAGTTCGCTGCGGTACAACGCGCCGAGCGCACTGCCGAGGACCGCGATCCCCAGCGCGCCGCCGAGTTCGGTCGCCGTTTCGGAGATCGCCGACGCCGCGCCCGCCCTGGCCTTCGGCACGACGCCGAGCACCGTGTCCGTCGCGGTCGCGAGGATCAGCGCCAGCCCGACCCCGAAGATGATCATCGCCGCGAGCAGATCCGTGTACACGATCGTCACGCCGATACCCGAGTACAACGCGAAGCCGACCGCCGAAAGACCGCACCCGAGCGCGATCGTGACCGCCCGGCCGAACGCCTTGATCGCCAGCGGCGCGAGTACCCCGCCGAGGATCGCGCCGCCCATCCCCGGCAGTCCGGCGAGCCCGGCCTTCAGCGGCGTCCAGCCTGCCACCAGCTGCAGATATTGCGCGAACATCAGGGAGACCGCGAGCTGCGCGAACATCGCCAGGATCGTGGTGCCGACGGTCGCCGAGAACGCCCGCTGCGCGAACAGTTTCAGGTCCATCAACGGCTCGGCCAGCCGCGGCTGCCGCAGGACGAACGCCACCACGCCGCCGAGGCCGAGTACCGCGGCGACCGTGATGTCCCAGTGACCCCACCCCTGGTACGCGACTTCCTTGATCGTGTAGACGATCCCGACCATGCCGACGATGGACAGCAGCACGCTGACCACGTCGATCCTCCCCGGTACCGGGTTCTTCGACTCGGGCAGGATCAGCGCGCCGGCGATCACCAGCACGATCACCACCGGCACGTTGACCAGGAACACCGAGCCCCACCAGAAATGGTCGAGCAGGACACCGCCGACGAGCGGCCCCATGCCGAAACCGAGGATCGTCAGCCCGCTGGAGACCCCGATCGCGGCCGCGCGTTCCTTGCCGGTGAACACGTTCCGGATGATCGACAGCGTCGACGGCATCAGCGTCGCGGCGGCGACCCCGAGCAGCGCGCGGGCGGCGATCAGCAGCTCCGCGGTCGGCGCGTACGCCGTGATCACCGAAGCGACGCCGAACAACGACGCCCCGATCAGCAGCAGTTTCTTCCGGCCGACGCGGTCACCGATGTTGCCCATCGTGATCAGCAGCCCGGCGAGCGCGAACCCGTACGCGTCGGCGATCCACAGCATTTCCGTTGTCGACGGGCGCAGCTGTTCCGAAAGGGACGGCAGCACCAGATGCAGGACGGTCAGGTCGATCGCGATCAGCAGTTGCGCGAGGACGCAGACCACGAGTGTGCCGATCTTGCGGCCCTTGCCGATGTTCACCTCGACACGCCGAAGGTGAGTTCCGGCGAGTGGCGCGCGGCGCCGTTTTCGCCGTCGCCGAGATAGAACCGCGTGCTCATGGTGCGGGCCGCCGGGTCGAAGACGCTGCGCCACAACGTCCGCCACGGCGCGCCCGGCTCGATCGCGACGGATACCGCGTCGAGCGCGTCGCGCGGCCCGGTGTCCGCCTCCTTGGTGAGGGTGCGCAGTCGCCGGTAGGTGAGGAAGGTGCCGGGGGTGTCCTCCGGCAGCGCGTCGATGTCCGGGTGCCGGTGCAGAGGGTGGTTCGTGACGCACAGCGGCCCGTCGGCGACCTCGACGAAGTACTCGACGTCGTACGCGCCGCGTTCGTAGACGAAGCCGCGGCCGGAGGCGTCGGCGACGATGTAGTGGCAGGGCGCCCCGTGGTCGTACTGCTTGGCGAGCATCAGCGCTTCCTTGGCCTCGTCGACGTTCTCACAGGTATCCAGCAGATACCGGCAGACCTGCGGCACCGAGAGACCCGCCTGCGGGCCGGGGTCGTGCTCCAGTGGCGCGGCCGCTTCGATGTCGGCCATCAGCAACGCGACGACGAGCCCGGCCTCGTTGACGCCTTCCATCGCACCGTCCACGGTGGACATGGAAAGCGACGTCGAGGCGATGCCGTCGTCGGGGATCGTGGTCAGCACATAGGGCCGCGACGCCATCGGCACCGTTGCGTCGTCGACGGGGTCCGCGCCCGCCATCACCGCCCCGAGCTGTGTCCAGCTCAAGGTGAAGAAGTCGTAGTTCCGGCCGAGCGTGCCGCCGTTCCACACCGCCGAGCAGCCGGACCCGGCGGGCAGCGCCGAGGCGTCGTCGAACGAGACCGCCGCGTCCACCGCGAGCCCGTAGGCCTCGGCGAACCCGGCCGCGCGTTCGGCGTACTGCGGCCAGTTCCGCGCGAACCAGACGCGCCGGGCCCTGGCCACGATCGGATCGATCGGCGGCGGAGACCAGCCGGAGCGCGCCTTCATCTCGGCCGCGAGCGCGTGGCCGATCTCGGCCTGGGTGCCGCGCAGCGTCAGATGCCGCACGGCGAGGAAGTCTTCGGGTGATCCCGCGATGTAGGTCATGGCGGCGAGCGTGGCCGCGACCGCTGACGACGCACGCACCGGCGGCTGACCGTCAGTGGCCGTGCTTGTCATCGGAATGTCATGTGCCCCGCGCGAAAGTCGTTCCATCACCGCAACGACAAGCGAGGGATTCCATGATCGGCAACAAGGTCTACATGATCGCCGGGGGCGTGTTCTGCGTTCTCTTCATCGCACTGGCGATGGTCGACTTCTCCACCGGCTACCCGGAGGACGGCCTCGAAGACCTGGGTTACGCCGCGCTGAGCGCCATCGCCGGCGGCGTGCTCTTCGTCCTCGACCGTCGTCAGCGTGAGCGCCGGGCGGCCGCCGGATCGCAGCGTGACGCCCGATGAGGAACATCGACGGCGGCTTTCTCGCCGCTCCGGACCAGGCCGCGCTCGACCAGCGCGAACGGGACGTCCGCAAGGGCAAGCTCGCGCTGATGCTGACCGTCGCCGGCGCGTTCGTCGCGCTGGTCGCCGGTTACCAGGTCCTCATGGACTTCTCGCCGGTCTCGCTGGTCGTGACGTTGATCGCGCTGGCCGCCGCCGTCGGTGGCGGCGTGCTCACCAAACACCTGATGCGTGCCGTGCGGTTCCGGGTGCACAAACCGAACGCGGGCCTGATCGGTGCCGCGAAACTCACCGGGCTCCTGGTGGCCTTCTTCGCGATCGCCGCCCTTCTCGGCTCGATCGAAGCGCCCGGACCGCTGCGCATCGTCCTGATCGCCGTCGGCTGCGGCGCCATCGCCTACGTGAAGTCGCTGCACGACCAGCAGTGGGTGCTCTTCGAACTGGACGCGGTCGGCGTCCGGGTCGAGCGGACGGTCGTGCCATGGCGTGACGTCACCCGGCTCACCACCGACCCCGTCGGCCCCGGAATGACCCGGCTCGGCGCGGTCCCGGTCAACGCGGAACCGCTCTACGTCGCCGTCCAGGACAGCGAACTCGACCCGAGCTTGCTGGCCGTCGCCGTCGGCCGCTTCGCGCCGCAGGGGATCTTGTTGACGGGCGCTCAGAACCCCGTCAATTGAGCGGCACCGCGCAGGCCGAGCCCTCGGCGGTAGGCCCGGTCGAAGTCGTCACCCAGCCGCTCCCGCACGGTCGCCCGGAGCAGGGCGGCGTCCAGATCGACGGCGAACGGGGTGCCCCGCACGGTCACCGCGGCGCCGATCAGGACCGCCGCCCGCTCGGGGTCGCCCCGGAGCAGCGCGACACCGGCGAGCCCCTCGACCGCGCAGGCCGCGGTGGTGCTGTCGTGCCACTGATCCGCCGAAGTGAGCGCCAGCCGGTGCAGTTCGTCCGCCCCGTCCGCGTCACCTTCGGCGGCCAGGACCCAGCCGAGCGAGATCCTCGCGACGGCGCGGACCCCCTCGGACGCGAACGAGCCGCCGGGGCACTCCGCGAGCGCGAGTTCGCTCAGCGTTCGAGCCGCGGCCAGGTCGCCTTCGTGCCGGGCGAGGAAAGCGAGCCCGATGTAGCCCCCCGCCCGGCTTTCCGGCATCCCGGAGCGGCGCGCGATCTCGATGGCGAGTTCGTAATCCGCCCGCGCCCCCGCCGCGTCGCCGTGGAGCAGTTTGCTTCCGCCGCGACGGCACAGCAGGTCCGCGTTGTCGTCGGACGCGCCGAGTTCCCGCATCAGCCGGAGTGCCTCGTTCATCGTTTCGAGGGCTTCGGCCTGCCGGTTCGTCCAAGTCAGGATCTGTGACAGGTGGTCGAGGGCCATCGACAGGCCCCAGCGTTCCCCGAGTTCCCGAAACGCGTCCGCACCCTCGCGTAGGAAGCCTTCCGCCGGTTCGAGATCGCCCTGCATCAGCGCGCGGAGGCCGTAACCGGTCGGCGCGAGGGCGAGGCTCCAGGCGTCGCTGTGCGCCAGCAGGGCCTGACTGCGCCTGATCAGCGCGTCGTCGTCACCCGGCGGACCGGTCACGACACCCATCAGCAGGAGCAGCGCCGGATTCCGCGGCGCCTCGGCCATGTTCCGCACGAGGTCGTCCATAGCCGGGTAGTGGCGGACGAGGGCCTCGTGGCCACGGAGTCCGGCGGCGGCGTTGAGCACGGAGAGCTGGTACTCCTCTTCGAGACCGTCCGGCGGCCGCTGTCCGAGGTGTTTGATCACTTCCAGGCTCAGCGTCGAGCCTTCGAACCGGCGCCCGCGCATCCACCAGTACATCACCAGCGACGCCGAAAGTCGCAGCGCGATCCGCGCGTCGGCCTCGGAAGCCCAGCGCAACGCGGCCAGGAGGTCGTCGTAGGCGGCGTCGAGACGGTCGAGCCAGACCAGCTGGTCACCGGTGCGCAGAAGCGGGTCAGCCTCTTCAGCGAGGGCGAGGAAGTACTCGGCGTGCGTACGCCGCATCTGCTCGGTCTCGCCTGCTTCGGTGAGTTTCTCGGCGAAGAAGGCTCGGATGGTTTCGAGCATTCGATAGCGATTCCCGGCGCGTTCGACGAGTGATCTGTCCACAAGGGACGGAAGCAGGTCCTCGATGTCCGGCACGGCGCAGACCGCCTCGGCGTCGGCGAGGCTCGTGGCGCCGGCGAACACGGTCAACCGCCTGCCGAGCCGCCGTTCGTCCTCGTCGAGCAGGTCCCAGCTCCATTCGACGACGCCGCGCAGGGTGCGATGCCGGTTCTCGGCGACCCGGCTTCCGCGCGAGAGCAGGCGGAATCGGTCATCGAGCCTGGCGGCGATCTCGCCGACGGGCAGCGTCCGGACACGTGCCGCGGCGAGTTCGATGGCCAGCGGCAGCCCGTCCAGCGCGGCGCAGACACGCTGGACGTCGCCCGCGGTGGTGTCGTCGACGGCGAATCCCGGGTCATTGGCCTGAGCGCGGTCGGCGAACAGGCGCACGGCGGCGAACTCCAGCGACCGGCCGGGCGCCGTACCCGGCGGTGGCACGGCGAGCCGCGGCACGGGGGAGACGACCTCGCCGGTGATGCCCAGCGGTTCGCGGCTGGTGGCGAGCACCCGCAGAGCCGCGGCCGCGCCGAGCAGCCGGGCGGCCAGTTTCGCGGCGGCGTCGACCAGGTGCTCGCAGTTGTCGAGCACCAGCAGCACCGCCCGGTCGGCCAGCGCGTCGATCAGCCGCTCGAGCGGCGCGTTCTCCACCGGAGCGGTGACCGTGCCGAGCGGGACCGTTCGCAGGCCGAGCGCGGTCAACACGGCGTGGGCGACATCGGTGTCCTCGGTGTAGGGCGCGAGTTCGACGAAGACCACCGGGAGGTCCATCTCGGCGGCGGTCTCGATGGCGAGCCGCGTCTTACCGGTCCCACCGGGCCCCGTCAGCGTCACCAGCCGGGAGCGGTCCAGCTGGGCGAGCACGTGCCGGACATCGCCTTCGCGGCCGATGAAGCTGGTGAGCTGGGCGGGGAGCGGCGCCGTCTTGGCCTTGGCGGGCGGCTTCTCACCGCGCAACACGGCCAGATGCGCGGCGGCGAGGTCCGGCCCGGGATCGGTGCCGAGTTCCTCGGCGAGGACGCGTCGGGCGCTCTCGAACGCGGTCAGCGCGTCAGCGTGGCGCCCGGCGGCGTGCAGTGCGCGGATCAGCAGCGCATGTAGCCGTTCCCGCAGCGGTTGGTCGTCGATGACCTCGCGAAGTTCGGCGAGGACGTCTTCGTGTCTTCCCAGCCTGAGGTCGGCCTCGACGCGGTCCTCGATCGCCGACGTTTTCAGCTCGTTCAGTCTCGTGACCTGGGGATCGCGGAACGGCGCGTCGGTGATATCCGCGAACGCCGGGCCACGCCAGAGACCGAGAGCGTCGTGAAGCAGTTCGGACGCCTTCGCGGCATTTCCCGCTGTAAGAGCGCGCCGTCCTTCGGCGGCGAGCCGCTCGAACCGGTGCACGTCGACGTCGTCGGAGTCCACGGCCAGCCGGTAGCCCGCCGGGCTGAACTCGACGGGTGCGAGGTCCCTCAGCGCGCCGCGCAGCCGCGAGACCTGCGATTGCAGCGCGTTCGCCGCGCCTTCGGGTGGCTGCTCGCCGTAGAGACCGTCGATGAGCCGCTCCGCCGGGACGACCCGGCCCGCCTCCAGCGCGAGCAACGCGAGCAACGTCCGGACCCTGGGCCCGCCGACCGCGACGGCGGCGCCGTCCTCACGCCGCACCTCCGTCGCCCCCAGAACGCCGAATCGCATGGGTCAGAGACTAGGCCTGGAAGCGCAGCTTTTCCGTTGAGGGCGGTGGCGGGGGCATGGATGGATCAGAGCATTGTCGACCTGGGCGGATCCAGCCCGCCCGAGATCGGCTGAATGGCGTCTATACACTTCGGCCGGTCCCCACGCAATGGGAGAGGGCTGCGGGAGAGGGTGAAGAGGAATGTCTGAGCAGGAACAGGTGGTCCTCGGTCAGCCGACCGTGGGCGACGAAGAACTCGCGGCTGTCGCCGAAGTCTTCCGGTCCGGCTGGCTGGCAGGCGCCGGCCCCGCGTGCCGCCGCTTCGAGGAGCGCTTCGCGCGGACCGTCGGCACCGCGCACGCCCTGACCACCAGCAACTGTGGCTCCGCACTCTTCCTCGGGCTGCGTGTACTCGGTGTGAAGCCGGGCGACGAGGTCATCGTCGGCGACTACACGTTCCCCGCCACCGGCCACGCCGTGCTCCAGGCGGGTGCGACGCCGGTGTTCGCCGACATTCGCCCGGACGTGTGGAGCGCCGACCCCGTTTCGATCGAAAGCTTGATCACCCCCCGCACCGTCGGCATCCTCGCCGTCGACGTCGCCGGGCAGCCGGGAGATTTCGACGAGTATCGCGCCATCGCCGACAAGCACGGCCTGTGGCTCTTCGAGGACGCCGCCTGCGCCGCGGGCGCGACCTACAAGACCCGCCCGGCCGGCAGCCTCGCCGACCTGGCCGCGTTCTCCTTCCACGGCCGCAAGGGCATCACCGCCGGCGAGGGCGGCGCGCTGGTCTCGGACCGCGAAGACCTCATCGCGCACGCGCGCAAGCTGCACACTTACGGCATCGAGCCCGCCATCACGCGTGAGGGCTCTGGCGCGCTGCCGATCCCGGAGTTCCACGAACTGGGTTACAACTTCCGGCTCTCCGACGTGCAGGCCGCGATCATGAACGTCCAGCTGGACCGGCTCCCGGACCTGCTCTCGGCCCGCCGGTCGGTGGCCAAGCGCTACCACGAGGCGTTCGAGAACCTGTCCGCTCTCGACGTCCCGGTCGAACTGCCGGACCGCGAGCACCCGTGGCAGGCCTACCTCCTCACGGTGGCCCCGGAGATCGACCGTGACGCGCTCGCGCTGCGGATCCGCGAGCAGGGCGTGCAGTGCAACTTCGGCACCTACGCCTCGCACCTTCAACCCATCTACGGCAAGAACCAGACCTTGCCGGTCTCGGCGGACCTCTTCGCCCGTCACCTCGCCATCCCGATGCACGCCAACCTCACCGATGCCCAGGTCGAACGGGTCATCGAGACCGTCTGCGCCGCACTGCCGAGCTAGGAGAGAAATGCCCGACAAGAAGGTCCTCTTCACCGGGGGCGGCGGTTTCATCGCCGCGCACGTCATCCCGATGCTGATCGAAGGCGGCTACACCGTCCGCGTCTTCGACAACATGACGCGCGGCGACCGCGCCAGGATCAACGAGTTCGTCGCCACCGGCAAGGTCGAACTGGTCGAGAAGGACGTGCGCTACGGCGGCGCCGTGCGCGAGGCCATGCGTGGCTGCACGCATGTGATCCACTTCGCCACCGTGTCGATCAACAAGTCGGTCGCGGACCCGCACGAGTCCATCGACATCAACATGGTCGGCAACCACAACGTCTTCGCCGCCGCGGCGGACGAGGGTGTCGAGCGGGTCGTGTTCGCGTCGACCGCGTCCGTCTACGGTGACCCGAAGCGGCTGCCGATGCACGAGGACGACGAGCTCAAGCCGCTCACGCCGTACTGCATCTCGAAGCGCGCGGGCGAGGACATGCTCGGCTTCTACGAGCGCACCAAGGGCCTGTCCTGGAACGCGCTCCGGTTCTTCAACGTGTACGGCCCCGGCCAGAAGATCGAGGCCTACTACACGTCGGTGATCAACCACTTCATCCAGCGCCTGCGGGCGGGTCAGCCGCCGGTCATCGACGGCCGCGGCGACCAGTCGATGGACTTCGTGCACGTCACGGACCTGGCCCGCGCCGTCGTCTCGGCGCTGGAGTCGGAGCAGGCAAACGTGCCGATCAACATCGGCACCGGCATCGACACCTCCATCGCGACGCTGGCGAAAATCCTCATCGACGCCGTCGGCGTCAACGTCGAGCCGCTGTTCAACGAGCGTGACGTGCTGGTTTCGCGGCGTGCCGCGGACATCTCCCGTGCCCGTGAGGTCCTCGGCTGGGAGCCGAAGATCTCCGTGGAAGAGGGCATGCACGAGCTGGTCAAGGCCTCGGAATGAGCCCCGCCGACGTGCTCTTTCCCGCGGAGGCGGCGTGGTAATGGCGCCGGGGGAGAGCCGCCACCTTCGCATCGCTGTCGTCAACAACTTCTTCCCGCCGAGGGTGGGCGGAAGCGCGCACATGGCGGCGTCCCTGGCCGAGCAGTACGCGGCACGCGGGCACGAGGTGCTCGCGATCACCGCGGCCTACGCCGACGCCCCGGCCGACGAGACGAAGGACGGCTACCGCGTCGTCCGCCTGCCCGCGGTGAAGATGCCGCAGCTGGGCCTGTCGATCGACTTCGACATGAGCTTCGCCTCGCCGCGGCCGGGGAACTGGCGGCGGCTGTGGAAGCTGCTGGACGAGTTCAAGCCGGACGCGATCCACCTCCACGGGCAGTTCTTCGACCTGTCCTGGCTGGCCGGGTTGTACGCGCGGCGGCGGAAACTGCCGACGCTGCTGACCATCCACACGCTGCTGATCAGCGACAACAAGCTGTACGGCGGCGTCTTCCGGTTCCTGGACACCGTGCTGGTGAACCCGATCCTGCGCTACCTCAAGCCGCGGTACGTCATCCTCGACAAGCTCGGGGTCGACTACTGCGTCGAGCGCTACGGCACCAGTGACGACAACTCGGACTACTTCCCGATCGCCGTCGACACCGGGCACTTCGAGAAGCCGCTCACGAAGGATGTCCGGGCGGAGCACGAACTCGGCGACGGTCCGGTGATCGTCTCGCTCGGGCACGTGATCCCGCTGCGCAACCGGCTCCCGCTGGTCGAGGCGCTTCCGTCCATTTTGGCCAAGCACCCCGAGGTGAAGGTGGTCGTCGTCGGCCGCGTGTACCACGACGTCTTCCTGAAGCGGGCGGAAGAACTCGGCGTCGCGGACGCCATCATCGTCACCGGCGCCGTGCCGAAGGCGGACGTGCCCGCGTACTTCGCCGCGGCCGACATCGTCACGCACGACCTCAACGGCGGCTGCGGCACCGCGTCACTGGAGGCGATGCTCTCGGGCACCGCGACCATCGCGTCGGTCACCGAGGACAACTATCCCGGCATCGAACTACGCAACGGCGAGAACATCCTGCTGGTGCGGCCGGACGACAGCGAGGCGGTGGCGAACACCGTCATCGAGCTGCTCGACGACCCGGAGAAGCGGGCTTTGGTGGCACGGCGGGAAAGCGCGATGGTGCGGGCCAACTTCGGCCTCGACGTCGTCGCCGAGGAACACCTGCGCACCTTCGAGAAACTGGTGACCGAGGCCGATGTTCTTCGATGACGAGCGCAGCAACCGCCTGCGCCCGCAGATCCTGACCGAACTCGTCTCGCAGTACATGAACGACGCCGAGCGCGCTCGTTTCTACGGACTGCCGGAGTCGACGCGGGTCCGCGAGCGGGTCAAGATCATCAGCCCGGAGAACCTGAAGATCGGCGAACACTGCTGGATCGGCGAAGGCGCCGCGCTCGACGCTAGCGGCGGGCTGGAGATCGGCGAGCACACCAGCATCGGCCTGAACACGCTGATCTTCACGCATTCCAGCTGGCTCGCGAACATGACGCTGCAGAACCACTCCGGCAGCGACCTCATCGAACGCAAACCGGTGAAGATCGGCAAGGGTTGCTTCATCGGCGGCCTCGTGGTGATCATGGCAGGCGTGACGATCGGCGACTTCGCCACCGTGCAGCCGAACTCCGTGGTCGCCAAGGACGTCCCGCCGCGTACTTTGGTCGCCGGCAACCCCGCGCGCGTGTTCCAGAGGTACGACGACGAGTACATCGAGTCCGAAGTGGAGCGTGTGCGCGGCGAGAACGCCCGGCGCCGGGCGCTGGCGGAGGAACGCGGTGACACTCCGGGGTCGTGGGGCGCTCCGGCCGGCGACTTCACGGAGTAGCCGCTGCGGCCCCGCAACTCCTCACCGTAATGGGATGTCACTTTCCGTGGTGATACGTTCACCGGGAAACCATGGGAAGATGGTCCGGTGATCACGGGCGAAGGAGGAGTTCGATGAGTGTTGTGCACTGGCCTCACCGCCTCCTGACCCTCGACGACTGGGCCGCGCTGCCGGAAGAACCCGACTTCCGGGCAGAGGTCGTCGAAGGAGTCCTGGTCTTGGCCCCTCGGCCGATGTCATTCCATCAGCTCGCGGTCACTCGCCTCGGGTACCTGCTGAACGAGCACTTGCCCGAACCGCTCATGGCGCTTTCGGAGGCCGAGCTCGTCGTCGCGGAACTTCCCTTGACGGTTCGTGTCCCGGACGTTCTCGTCACGGCGACGGAACTCGTCGAAAAGAACCTGCCTCGTTACGCCGCCGAGGACGTACAGCTCGTGATCGAAGTCCTGTCGGAAGGTACTGGCCGTACCGACCGGGTCACCAAGTTCTCCGAGTACGCGGAGGGCGGGATCGAGCACTACTGGATCGTCGACCTCGACGCTCCGGCGAGCATGATCACCTACCGCCTGGTCGACGGCGAATACGAGAACTTCGGCGAGCACACCGGCAAGGTGTCCCTCGACTTCGACGGCACCCCGCTCACTCTCGATCTCGACGCCCTCACCACGCGGCGCGCGCAGCGTCCCTGAGCAAGCTTCTCGGAACCCAGGCGCCCCGCGGTGATCGAAGCCGGCGGGAACCAGCACCCCGCCGAGCCCGACTACTAAGCTCAGTGTGCGAGTTTCCGGCCGGAGGGTATGTCCAGATGAGGTTCAAGCGGTTCGGCGCGTCGCTGCTGGTCGTCGGGGTGGCGTTGCTGGGTGCCGCGAATCCGGCGATGGCCCACGAGGAGCTGAAGAGCAGCGACCCGGCGAAGGGCGCTTCGCTGGCGACGCCCCCGACCCAGATCAAGCTGACCTTCTCCGGCCCGGTCACCGTCGGGGCGGATCCGATCCAGATCACCGGGCCCGAGAACGCGAAGTGGACCGTCGGCCGGGCGGAGGCCGCCGGTGCCGTGATCACCGCGCCGGTCCAGGCCGTCGGGCCCGCGGGCGAGTACACGTTGCGCTACAACGTGACCTTCGCGGACTCGCATGAGTCCAGCGGAACGGTGAAGTTCACCCTCAGCGCCCCGGCCGTGCCCCCGTCGTCCAGCGGCGCGGCGGCCCAGGAGAACAACGAGACCAGCGCCGCCCCGGCGCCGCAGGCCCAGGAGGCCACTCTCGAAAGCCTGGTGCCGGGCTGGGTGTGGATCGTCCTCGCGGTCGCCGTGGTGGCGGCCGGGATCGTGGTCGCGCACCGCCTCACTCGCCGCAAGCGCGACCAGCCCTGAGGTCAGCCGTGGCCGACACCGGTGTTCCCCGCGGGCAGGTCCTTGCCGGAGGCGTCGAAGGCGGTCAGTTCCAGCGGGTCGGCACCCGAGTCGAACCAGAACACGACGATGTTCGGGTCCACGCTCCACGGCGCCTGGTGCGCGGTGACGTTCTTGCCGTCCACCTTCGCGGTGATCTTCACGGGGGGACCGGCGTAGTAGCCGAACGACGGATAGCCGCTGATCCCGCCGGACACCGCGTGGAAACCGGGCGCCTTGTCGGAGCCCGCGAACTCGTTGGCGGTGATGCCCGCGGTCACCTGGCCCCCGGCCGGACGGCGCCCCGCCATGATCCCGAAGGTCGTCCCCGGAAGCTGCTCGACGTCGACCTTCACGCCGTAGAACACCAGCTCACCGCCGTCACCCTGGACACCGGTGCCGATGACGTCGCCCCACGGGGTGTCGTCGGGCTGGGCCTCGGCGGCCTGAACGGTGGCGGGTGCCGGAGCGGGGGCGGCGTTCGCCGTCAGGGTGCTTATGAGCACCACGGCCAGCACCGCGCCGCCTGCCAGGAGCGTCCGCTTCCCGGGTGGTTTCATTGGTGTTCCCCCCCCCGTGGCCGAAGATCATCCAGAGACACCTACGGGAGAGCGCCCCGAAAGGTTGAGGCAACCTTTCAGGTGGTCAACCGTCGAACGGAGATGAGGACCAGGGTGGCTCGTGGCGACGACGAGTTCGTCGAGTTCGTGCGGAACTCGTCGAACCGTCTGCAGCACGCCGCCTACCTGCTGACCAGCGATCGTCATCAGGCAGAGGACGCCGCGCAGACGGCGCTCGCCAAGACGTACGCTGCCTGGTCGCGGGTACGCCGCAAGGACGCCTACGCCTACGCGCGGCAGGTCCTCGTCAACCACATCATCGACGGCTGGCGGCGCCCGATCCGCGAGAACGCCACCGAGGAGATCCCCGAGCGGCCGAGCGGCGCGGATGTCGCCAATGCCGTTGTCCAGCGGAAATGGCTGCTTGACGCGTTGCGTACGCTCACAGACCGGGAGAGGGCGGTCGTAGTGCTTCGGCACTTCTTCGACTTGAAGGAGTCCGACGTGGCCGGCGAACTGGGTGTCTCGGTGGGCACCGTGAAGAGCACCAACTCCCGTGCCTTGACGAAGCTGCGGATCACCGCGGAGGACGGAACGGAACTGATCGGGGGGCTGGGCCGATGACCGATCTCGAGACACTGCGCTCGGCGCTGCGGGAGCCGCTCGTCGAGGAGTTCGCCGCGCCAGACCTCGGCGCGATCATGACCAAGGGCAGGCGTATCCGCCGCCGTCGCCGTCTGGCGACCGGAGCGGGCGGTGTCGCCGCCACCGTGGTGACGGTGCTGGTCATCGTCGGCGCGGTCGCCCTCCGCGAGCCCGCACAGCAACCCCAGGTCGTCCCGCCCGCCGCGAGTGCCCCGTCGTCCTCACCGGCGTCGCCGGTCCCGACGGTCACCACGGCGCCGTACCCGCAGGCCGTGCCGCTGGGCGACGTGGTCCCCCTCGGCGTCAAGGGTGAGGGCGGCCGGGAGCTGGTGCTCTACGCGTCCGCGTTCGCCGAGCCGTCGCAGCCGCGCATCCAGTTCGGTCTTCATGTCGCCTACCGCAACGACGATGGCACCTACGACGCGCTGTTGGCTACCAACGAATACAAGGGCTCGGACCGGTCGTTCGGCTTCCACGCCACGGACGGCGGCGAGCTGATCGGGGACACGTTCGTCCCCGTGTTCGGCTACTTCGCCGGTCCGGCGGCGCGGATCACCAGCACCGTCCGGGGTAAGCCGGTCGAGGCGAGGACGGCCGTCTGGAGCGAAGACCCGTCTGTCGTGATCTTCTGGTTCGAGGGCTCCGAAGTGGAGTCGTCGAACGTGCTGACCCCTCTCATCGCCTACGACGCGAAGGGCCTGCGCCTCACCAAATAACGCAATTAGTCCTCTAGTTGCGGTACTTGCACACGCAAGTACCGCAACTAGAGGACTAATTGCGAGAGAAGGTCACGCCGAGGCTTGGGTGAGCACCTGGTCGACGACGGCGTGCGAAGGCAGGATCAGGTCCCGCTCGGTGTCGGCGTCGATCTTGCCCTCGAGCAGTTCGAGGAACCGGTCCAGCTGGGTCGCGAGAGGCTCGCGCGCGGTGACCAGTTCCGGGATCTCGATGACGGTCTGCTGCCGGTAGCCGAGGCCGTCCTCGGTGACCGAGTCGTGCGAGACGTGCCGGTAGATGGTGACGTCGCGGCGGAGCAGGTCGATCTCGATCATGCGGTCCAGTTCGGACACCCAGAGCGAGCGGACCTTGCGCTGGCCGAGGCGGGACGCGGAAACCGTGGCGAGCCCGGACTCGAACGACAGCACCGTCTCGATGGTGTCTTCGGCGCCCTCGACCGAATTCGGGTGGAAGTAGCCGGCACCGGAGGCGACCCGCTGCGGGGTCGCGCCGCCGAAGAACTGGATTGCCAGGTCGACGTCGTGCACCAGCAGGTCCCACGCGACACCGGTCTTGATGCGCGGCGCGTAAGGGCCGTGGCGGCGGGCCATCAGGTGGATGGGCTCGTTGACCAGCGCCCGCGCGGTCATCACGGCCGGGTTGTAGCGCTCCAGGAGCCCGCACATCAGCGGAACGTCCTTCTTCGCCGACAGCCCCACGATCTCCTTGGAGAATTCAAGGCTGTTGCAGACCGGCTTCTCGACCAGCAACGGCTTGCCCTGGCCCAGGATCTCCTGCGCCAGCTCGTAATGCGCCTCGGTGGCCGAAGCGAGCACGACGGCGTCCACATCGGACAGCGAGCCGATTTCGGGCGTCCACTGGGTTTCGTAGCGCTCGGCGACCTTGCGGCCCGCCTCTTCACGCGGGTCGATCACGCGGACGAGGTCCACGTGCTCGTTCGCGGCGAGGACACGCGCGTGCAGCGAACCCATGTTCCCGGTGCCGATGAGGGCGATCTTGTGCGTCGTCATGCGCCGAGGACCTCGCGAACCGTTTCGATGATGGTGTCCAGGTCGGACTCGGAAAGGTGCGGGTGCACCGGCAGCGAAAGCGCCTGCGCGGCAACGGAAGCGGCCACCGGGAAATCCTCGACCTTCGCGTCGGGGATCAGCGGGTTGTTCCGGTAGCAGTCGTAGTCGAAGACGATCTTCGGGTAGTAGATCCCGTTGCCGATGCCGCGTTCGGTGAGGGCGGCGGCGAGTTCGTCGCGCGAGAGGAACGCGTGCGGGCCGACCAGCACGGTGTACTGGTGCCACACGTGCTCGCGGCCCGGCAGGACCTGCGGGAGGTCGAGACCCGGGGTGCCGGCGAGGCCTTCGGTGAGGCGCTTCGCGTTGGCCTGGCGGGCGGCGGTGAGCTGGTCCAGCTTCTCCAGCTGCGGGATGCCGACCGCGGCGTGCAGGTCGGTCATCCGGTAGTTGTGCCCGGCGACCTCGTACTGGTACCGGGCGCGCATGCCCTGGTTACGCAGTACGCGCAGGCTGTCCGCGAGCCCATCGTCGTCCGTGGTGATCACGCCGCCTTCGGCGGTGGTCACGTTCTTGGTGGCGTACAAGGAGAAGCAGCCGATCCCAAAGGAACCCGACGGCTTGCCCTGGAACGACGCGCCGACGGCCTGCGCGGAGTCCTCGATGACCTTGAGGCCGTGTTCGGCGGCCAGCGGCGCGAGCTTGCCCATGTCCGCGGTCTGCCCGTAGAGGTGGACCGGCATGAGGACCTTGGTGCGGTCGGTGATCGCGGCGGCGACGGCGTTCGGGTCGATCGCGAAGTCGTCGCGCCGGATGTCGGCGAAACGGACGGTCGCGCCGGCTTCCAGTATCGCGTTCAGCGTCGCCACGAAGGTGAACGGCGAGGTGACGACCTCGTCGCCCGGCCGCAGGTCGAGCACCTGAATGGCGGCGACCAGCGCGGTGGTGCCGTTGTTGACGGCGATCGCGTGCTTCGTGCCGGAAACGCTCGCGAACGCGTCCTCGAAGCGCTTGACCATCGGTCCCTGTGCGATGGCGCCGGATCGCAGCACCTCGACGACGAGGTCCTCCGCGTCACGGACGTCGACCACGGTAATGGGGATCATCTGCAAGTCTCTCTCGACTGGGCGTTCTGGTGCGTCCGGTACAGTGAGCCGCCGGTTCTGCGCCCGGCCGCCCTCTCTGGCGCGGGCCACACGTTACCGGGACCGCCGAAGCGCCCAATACCCCAGGCTGCCTCCAGCCACAACGAACGGATCTCACGTGGTGAACCGCATCCACCCGACAGCAGTCATCGGCGAGGGTGTCGAACTCGGTGAAGACAACGTCATCGGGCCGTTCACGGTCATCGTGGGCCCCACGCGGCTCGGCGACGGCAACTGGATCGGCCCGCACGTGACCATCGGGACGCCGGGCGAGGACCGCGGCCGCGAGCACCCCGCCGCCTGGGAATCCGCGCCGAACGGTGATCCCGATCACGACGGCCACGGCGTCGTCATCGGCAGCCGCAACCGCGTTCGCGAGTACGTCAGCGTCCACCAGGGCACCTGGCGCACGACCACCATCGGCGACGGCGGCTACTTCCTCCGCGGCTCTCACATCGCCCACGACTGCCTGGTCGAGGACGCCGTCACGGTGGCCTCGAACGTCATCACCGGTGGCCACTGCCACATCTGGTCCGGGGCGAACCTGGGCATGGGCGCGATCCTGCATCAGCGGGTCGTCGTCGGCCCCGGCGCGATGGTCGGGATGAGCTCCGCGGTCCGCAGGGAGGTGGGCGCGTTCACCGTCGCCGTCGGCAACCCCGCGCGGGTGACCGGCGTCAATACCGTTGGCCTGTCCCGCCGAGGGCTGGACGAGGCCACCATCGAGGCATTGGGACCGTGGCTGAAGGGTAAGGCCGGTCTCCCTGAGGACGGGCTGGCCGACCGGCTGCCCGGCGACCTCTCTACCTTGGTGAAGGCGTGGGACGCCCGTCCGCGCGAGGAGCACTAGGAGTTCACAGATGGCGGAAGTCGACGGCAAGCTGCGTGAGGTCTTCGTCGAGGCACTGGACCTCGATGGCGAGGTCGACGTCGAAAACCTGAAGTACCGCGACATCGAAGCCTGGGACTCGGTGGGTCACATGGCGCTGGTCGCGGCCATCGAGGACGAGTTCGACGTGGAATTCGACACCGACCAGGTGATCGACATGTCGAGCTTCAAGGTCGCCTTGGACATGGTCACCGAGCTGAGCAAATGATTCCTCGCCGGGAAGAAGCACCTCGAAAAGAGCCCAAGTGATGCTCGAGGGCAAGGTCGCCCTGGTCACCGGCGGTACGCGGGGGATCGGGCTGGCCACCGCGCGGGCGCTCGCCGAGGCGGGTGCCACCGTCGTGCTGACCGGCCGTGACGAGGCCAGGGCCAAGGAAGCGGCGGCCGCGGCGGGGGCCGCGAGCGGGCTCGCGCTGGACGTCACCGACGCCAAGGCCGTGTCGACGGTGGTCCGCGGCGTTGCCAAGGAACACGGCAAGCTCGACATCGTGGTCGCCAACGCCGGGATCATGGAGGACGCGCTCCTCGGCATGATCCGCGACGAGCTGATCGACACCACGCTGAGCACGAACGTCGCCGGCACGCTGCACACCGTCCAGGCCGCGGCCAGGGCGATGATGCGCAAGAAAGCCTCGCCCGCCGGCGATAGAGGCACAAGCGCTGGCGCGATCGTCGTTCTCGCCTCGATCGTCGGCGAATACGGAAGCGCTGGTCAGACCGTATACGCGGCCTCGAAGGCGGCGGTGGCGAACATCGCGCGTTCGGCCGCGAAGGAACTCGGCCGCTCCGGGATCCGGGTCAACGCGGTGGCGCCCGGCGTCATCGACACCGACCTGACCTCGGGTCTGAGCGAGGACGCCAAGGCCGAGAACATCGGCAGGACCCCGCTCGGACGGCTCGGGACGCCCGAAGACGTGGCGAACGCGATCCGGTTCCTGGTCAGTGACGACGCAGCGTTCATCACCGGGCAGGTGCTGGGCATCGACGGAGGATTAGTTCTGTAATGACCCTTCTGGGTGTGGGTGCGCGACTGATCGACGTCACGAGCGGCAAGACGCTCGCGGGTGAGGAACTCGACACCGAGGTCACCCGCGTGGGGGCCGCGTTGTCGCTGCTCCCACCGGGCGCGTTGTTCGCGCGGATGTCGGTGGACCTCGGCAGCGTGCTGAACTACCTAGGCGCGTTCGAGGCGGGCCGCGCGATCGCGCTGATCGATCCGGCGCTGGACGCCGACGTCCTGGCGGGGCTCATCGAGCGCTTCCGCCCGGCCGCCGTGCTGTCCGCGCCGGACGCGCCCGCGCCCGAGGGTTACGGCGTCTCCGACGGGCATTGGGTCCGCGAGTCCGCCGAGGGCGTCGAGCCGCATCCCGATCTCGCGGTCCTGCTGCCGACCAGCGGTTCCACCGGCAACCCGAAGCTGGTCCGGCTCTCGCGCGGCGCGATGCTGTCCAACGCCGACGCGATCGCCGAGGTGCTCGGTATCGACCGGCACGAGATCGCGCCGACCAGCCTCCCGCTGCACTACAGCTACGGCCTGTCCGTGCTGAACTCGCACCTCGTCCGCGGCGCGACCGTGGTCATCGAGCCCTCGGGTGTGCTGGGGCGCGGGTTCTGGGACGCGGTCAACGAGTACAAGGTGACGTCGCTCGCCGGGGTTCCGTACCACTACGAGATGCTGCGGCGCCTCAAGTTCGACCCGGCGAAGTACCCGACGCTGCGCACGCTGACCCAGGCGGGCGGCAAGCTCCGCGACGACCTCGTCGCCCAGTTCAACGACAAGATCCGCGAGGTCGGCGGGCGGATGTTCGTCATGTACGGGCAGACCGAGGCCGGGCCGCGGATGACCACCGTCCCGGCGGAGCGGCTCGCGGAGAAGCTCGGTTCGGCCGGGCCCGCGCTGCCAGGCGGCTCGTTCGCCGTCCGGCGCGAGAACGGTTCCGAGACCAAACACCCGAAGATCGTCGGCGAGGTCGTTTACCGCGGACCCAACGTGATGATGGGGTACGCCGACGACGAGGCCGGGCTGGCCGCCGGCGACGAATGGGGTGGCGTGCTGCCCACCGGCGACCTCGGCTACCTCGACGAGGACGGGTTCCTCCACATCACCGGACGGCTCAAGCGGATCGGCAAGGTCTTCGGCAATCGGGTCAGCCTGGATGATCTCGAGCACGCCGTGCGTTCCGCTTCGGTGGGGATCGACGTCGTGGCCGCCGTCCCGGCCGGGGACAAGGTCGTCCTGTTCGCCGAAGGGGCCGACAAAGATATGTGTAAGGACGCCGCGAAGGCGCTGTCCGAGCGGCTGCACCTGCACACCAGCGGGTTCGACGTCCGCGCCTGCGACACCGTGCCGCTGCTGGCCAGCGGCAAGATCGACTACCGGTCGCTGGAGGCCAAGGTATGAGTGTGTTCACGCTTTCGCGGGCGGAGCGCGAGAAGTCGCTGCTCCCGCGGTTGGCCGAGCTGACCGCGCACCACCGCGAGAACTCCGAGGGATACGACCGGATCCTCTCGTCGCTGGGCATCGCGCGGGACGCGTCGTTCGCCTCCATCGCGGATCTGCCCTGGCTGCCGGTGCGGATGTTCAAGACGCACGACCTCAAGTCCATTCCGGAGTCCGAGGTCTTCAAGACGCTGACGTCCTCGGGCACCACCGGCGCGGGCGCGTCGCGGATCTACCTGGACAAGGTCGCCGCCGGCGCGCAGACCAAGCAGCTCGGCGCGACACTGCAGGAGGTACTCGGCGGCGAGCGGCTGCCGATGCTGATGGTCGACACCATCGGCATCATCAAGAACCGCCGCTCGTTCTCCGCGCGCGGCGCGGGTGTGCTGGGCATGGCGAACTTCGGCCGCAAGCACACGTACGTACTCGACGAGAACGACCAGCCGGACGTCGAGGCGGTCAAGACGTTCCTCGCGACCTACGGCGACAAGCCGTTCCTGATCTTCGGCTTCACCTTCATGGTGTGGCAGTACCTCTACGAAGTCGCGCGCGACCACGAGCTCGATCTGTCCAACGGGATCCTGATCCACTCCGGGGGCTGGAAGAAGCTGATCGACCGCGCGGTCGACAACACCGAGTTCCGCCGCCGGTTCAAAGAGGACACCGGCCTGGCGCGGATCCACAACTACTACGGGATGATCGAGCAGATCGGCACCGTCTTCCTCGAAGGACCGTCCGGGAACTCGTTGTACTGCCCCGATTTCGCCGACGTCGTGATCCGGAACCCGGAGACCTGGGAAGAGCAGCCGGTCGGCGAACCCGGGGTGATCGAGGTCGTCAGCACGCTGCCGCGTTCGTACCCCGGTCACGTCCTGCTCACCGAGGATCTCGGTGTCTACCACGGAATCGACGACGGCGACTGGCCTGGCAAGCACTTCTCGGTCATGGGCAGGCTGCCCAAGGCCGAGGCCCGCGGTTGCTCGGACACCTTTCAGGGAGCGGTGGCATGACCCTCAACCAGCGTTTCCCGCTTTCGGACGCGATCGAGGTCGACGAGCTCGTCGACGAACTGCGTGCCGAGCCCGTCGGCGGACGGCTGCGCGTGGGTGACCCGCGTGTCGTCGAGTTCCTGACGAAGTTCGCGCGCAAGCTCCTCGCGCCCGCGACGGCTCGCCGCTTCCCGGAGCTGGCGTCACTCGGTTTCTTCCTGCGCAAGGGAGAGATCGCCAAAGCATTGTCCACTTTGGAGACTTCTGGCGACGCACTGCGGTTCCCGCGTGGGCTGGTCTTCCACGTCCCGCCGGCCAACGTCGACACGATCTTCGTTTACTCATGGGCGCTTTCCGCGCTGGCGGGCAACCACAACGTCGTCCGCGTGTCGTCCCGTTCGGCCGGTGCCGCCGAAACGGTGCTGGAGGCACTGAACGCCGCGCTGTCCGAAGTGGACGCGGACACCGCCGCCGCGATCACCGCGACGCAGCGCATGGTCACCTACGACCGCAGCGACGCGATCAGCGGCGCGCTCTCGATCGCGGCGGACCTGCGGGTCATCTGGGGCGGCGACACTTCGGTCGCGGCGCTGCGCAAGTACCCGCTGGCGCCGCACGCGCGTGACTTGACCTTCCCCGACCGGTCGTCGTTCGCGGTCGCGTCGGTGCGTGGCTGGCAGAACGCCTCAGAGGCCGAGCGCCGCGGTGCCGCCGAAGGCTTCTACAACGACTCGTACTGGTTCGACCAGGCCGCCTGCTCGTCGCCGCGTGCGGTGTTCTGGGTCGGCGACGAAGCCGGGGCCAAGGAAGCCGGGCAGGAATTCCGGAAGCTGCTCGCCGAGGTGCTGGCGACGAAACAGCACGTCACCGAGCCCGCGATGGCCGTGCAGAAGCGGGTTTCGGCGTACGGCGCGGCCGTCGACGGGCTCGTCAGCGGCATCGAGTTCCAGGGCAACGGCATCGCGACACTGGAGCTGGCCGACCCCGCTGTCCTGCCGCGCGAATGGCTCGGCGCGGGCACTTTCGCCAACGCGCGGGTCGGCACGCTTTCCGACCTCGTGCCGATCGTCCTGCGCAAGGATCAAACCGTCGGTCAATTCGGCTTCACCAAAGAAGAATTGACGCAATTCGTGACAGAATTGGCTGGCCGCGGTGTCGACCGCGTCGTTCCCTTCGGATCGGCCCTGACGTTCTCCACGATTTGGGACGGCTACGATCTGCTGACCGAGTTCAGCCGTCTGGTGACCGTACAGGCTTGACCAGCGACGAAAGAGGCTTCAGCGAGGAGGTTCAGTGACGACTGTCGAAATGCCGGAAGGGGAGTCTTCGGTTGCGGTAAAGCAGCCGAAATCCACCAAGGCGAAGATCCTCGACGTCGTCCGCTGGATCGCCATCATCGCGGTCGTCGGTTTCGCCGCGAAGACCCTGGTCGCCAATTGGGACGAATTCTGGCGGACGTTGTCCGACGTCGCCTGGGAATCTTCCACGTTGAGCCTGGTCGCGCTGATCGCCGCGATCATGGTGTCGACCTACGGCTGGCAGGTCATGGTCGACGACCTCGGCAAGCCGATCGGCTACGCCCGTGGCGCGCAGATCTGTCTCGTCGGCTCGCTCGGCAAGTACGTGCCGGGGTCGGTGTGGGCGTATCTGCTGCAGATGGAACTGGGGCGCAAGGCCGGGCTCGCCAGGGCCCGGATCTTCACCGGTTCGCTGATCCAGCTCGGCGTCGGCGTGGTGTCCGCGTTGGTCGTGTCGCTGCTCGCGGCCCCCGCGGTGTTCAGCAACAGCCCGCGCGCGATGTGGCTGTTCGTGCTCATCCCGGTCGGACTGGCGATGCTGCATCCGCGCGTGCTCACCTGGGGCACGTCGCTGGTGCTGCGGATCCTGCGCCGCCCGCCGCTCGACCACCGGCTGAGCTGGTCGGTCGTCGGCAAGGTGTTCGGCTCGTCGACCGCCGCGTGGGCGCTGCAGGGTGTGCACCTGTGGCTGCTGGCGAACTCCGTCGGCACGCCGGGGTTCAGCGGATTCGTGCTGTGCGTCGGCGCGATGGCCGTCGCGATGACCGTCGGGACGTTCGCGTTCATCCTGCCCAGCGGGGTCGGCGTCCGCGAGGTCGCCCAGGTCGCCGTGCTGACCGCGTCGGGCCTCACCGTCGGCCAGGCGACGGCGTTCGCCATCGCTTCGCGGGTCATGTTCACCGTCGCCGACCTGATCACCGCCGCCTCCGCGGCCCTCTCCGCCCGCCTCGCCTCCCGCTGACACCCACCCGCGTTTCGTCCTCTGGTTGCGGTAGTTGCACGCGCAAGGACCGCAACCAGAGGACGAAACGCGCCGGAGACGCGGGCCGCCCGGCGGGTACTTCCGGAAGTTCCCTTGTCCTGTCCCGGTGGGAAAACGTCGGAGCGTCACCTACACCACGCGGACTTTACTCGCCCATTCGTGTCAAGTAACTGCGCTGAAAGAAACACCTTGGCGCGGCGATCGATACTTGACCGTAGTCTTTTCGTCAGGGCAGTGGCTCGGCCCGGGAGGGTGAGGATCAGGTGGTGATCGCGCTCGTCGTCGCCTGGTTCGTGGTCGCCGTCTTCGTCCTCGTGGCCTGGCCCAAGATCGGCGCCGACAAGAATTGGCGTGCCGCCGCGCTGACGCTGACCCTCGGTTTCTCCTTGGTGCACCAGCTGGTGTTCTCGACCATCGCGGAAGACGCGTACATCACTTTCCGTTACGCGCAGAACATCGCCGACGGCAATGGACCGGTGTTCAACACCGGTGAGCGGATCGAGGGTTACGCGAATTTCCTCTGGCTGATCGCGATTGCGTTGCCGAAGGCCGCTTTCGGGGTCGACATCGAGACGTCGGCGATCGTGCTCGGGATCCTCGCCACCCTCGGCGCCGTCCTGCTCGCGAACGTGACGGTGAACCGGGTGGTCGCGCGGGTGGCGGGCGAGCCGCGACCGGCCTTCGGGGTGGCCGCCGCGGTACTCGTCGCGGGCGCCGGAGGGCTCGCCGCGTCCGGTGGATCCGGCACCGAGACGCCGCTGTTCGTACTGCTCGTGTTCGGCGTCTTCGCCGCGCTCGCGGCCCGGCGTCCGGTCGTCGCGGGCGTGCTCGTCGCTTTCGCGATGATGACGCGCCCGTCGGGGACGCTGCTCGCGGTGCTCGTCGGGGGCTGGCTGGTCGTCGCCGCGCTGCGCGGCCGCTACACCTGGTGGTCGCCGGCGGGCTGGCTGCTCGGCGGGCTCGTCTTCGCCGCGCCGTGGACGGCGTGGCGGGTCACCTACTACAACCACGTCCTGCCGACGTCTGTCCTCATCCCCTTCGACATCGATGTTTCCGCGCGGATCGACCGCGGCTGGCGGTATCTGTCGGGCTTCTCGGTGGTGCACCAGGGCTTCCTGCTGCTCGGCCTGGTCGCGGCGGTGGCACTGCTCCTTCGTCGCAACGGCCGTACGCCGCACGAGGCCGAGGCCAGATCGTTGACCTGGCTGATGCTCGTCACCGCCGTCGCGCTCACCGGTTTCGTGGTCTTCTTCGGCGGCGACGCGGGCCCGGCGTGGCGTCTGCTGGCGCCGATCCCGCCACTGCTCGCGGTGGCGGCGGTCGCGGTCTACGGCGTGCTCACCGCGGTCACGAAACCGAGTCCGCGACCGCGGCCGTCGATCCAGCGGCTGATGCCCGCCGCCGCGGTGACGTTGTCCGGGCTCGCGGTGCTGGTGTCGGTGTTCAGCCCGGACATGCTGGCCCGCGTCCGCGCCTGGCACGACCACGGCGCGCAGATGGAGGAGATCGGCCGCTGGCTCGACGCCTACCTGCCGCCCGGTTCGGTCGTGAGCACGTCCGCGCCCGGGGTGCTCTCGTACCACGCCGGGACGCGGTTGCAGATCGTCGGCGTCCGCGGTCAGACCGAAGAAGCGGGCGAGGCCGTCGTCTCCCGGCGACGCCCGACGATCGCCGTCATCACCGACAGCGGCTACTCGGCGAAGCAGTCCTGCGTGATCGATCCGGCGTACGCGGCGAGGTACCGCGTCGCGACCTTCGCGCGTGAAGGAACCTCGTCGTGGCTCACCGTGTTTCTCCGGGCCGACGTCGTGCGATCGGTCACGTCGGCCCTCGACTTCTCGCCCGACTTCCGCCACGTACCGTGCCCTTCGTGAGTGTCGACGACCGTGTCTCCCTGAGCCGACCAGCAGCGCTTGAAGCACCTTCGCGCCTGTTCGGCCTCAGCGTGTTCGCCGCCGCGCTCACCGTGTTGCTCGTCCGCTTCCTCGTGCCGCGGCCGATCGCGATGTCCGACAACGGCGACGGTTTCCGCGTGCTGTGCGGCGCGGGCATCCCGTGGAAGGGCAAGCCGGAGCAGTTCGTGCACCTCGCCTACACCGCTCCGGCAGGCGAATGTGACGCCACCTATCTCCTGACCCAGAGCTGGTTCGCCCGGATCGCGCGGTCGATCGGTGGGTTGCTCGGCCTCGAAGCGACGCTCAGCCTGGTCGTGCTCGGCGTGCTGATGAGCGTGCTCGCCGCCGCGGCGGTGGCGCTGATCGTCGTCGGACTGCCGTACTCGCGCCGCGTCCGGTGCTTCGCGGCCGTAGGGCTGTTGCTGGTCGTCGCCGACTCCGCGTTCTTCGGTTACTTCGCTTCCGTGCTTGGCGAAGGTGCGGCGTTCCTCGGCCTTCTGCTCGCCGTCGGCGGCTTGCTGGTGGCCGCGCGGCTCGGGCGGTGGCGCTACGTGGGCCTGGCGGTGCTGCTCTTCGGCGGCTTGATCGCGGTCAACGCCAAGGTCCAGACGCTGATGATCCTGCCGCTGCTCGCACTCGCCGCGGTGCTCGTCCGCCCGGCGGGCGTCCGCGGCCTGAAGCGGTGGCTTCCCGTGGTGTTCGTCATCGGCGCGCTCGCCGGAGGCACGGCCTGCGCGCAGCAGACCGTCGAACCGGCGAAGCTGCCCGACGGCTCGCTCGCCGCGCGTCCTGGCGACGATTCACGTGAGATCAACATGTTCAACACGATTTTCCTGACCATTGTGGACGGTCGGCACGATACCGGGGCCGACCTCGCCGCGCTGGGACTGCCCACTTCGTTCAGCCAGTACGCGGGCAACGGCTGGTGGCATCCGCGGCCGGCCACGCTGGATCCCGAGTACCCGAAGTACCGCGAGCAGATCAGCAGGCGCAACGTCGTCGAGTACTTCGCGACGCATCCCTTTCGCACCATCGGAATCCTGGACCGCGCGGCGGGCGATCTGCTCACCGCGCGGCCGCCGTACCTCGGCAGCTTCGACCAGTCGGCAGGCTTCGCCCCCGAGGCACAGGAATACCGCGTCCCGATCGCATCGACGGTGACCAAAATGTTGGCACCACTGGGCTTTTTCGCTTTGGTGCCGATCTGGTCCCTGCTCGCCTGGCGTGGCTGGAAGACCCGGCGTGACGCGGTGGGCGTCGTGCTCGGATTCCTGCTCGTTGTCGCCGCCGGTCAGTTCGCGCTGGCGGCGCTGGGCGACGGCCTGGAGAACGTCAAACACCAGGTGATCGCGTTGTACTGCACGCTGCTCGGCGTCGTCCTGGCGCTGGTGACTTTCCGTCGCGAACGCGTGTGACCTACGCGACCGTAGGTTGGTGACCCTACGGTCGCGTAACCTGGGCCCATGGCCGATCTCGTTTATCCGCCCGTCATCATGGCGGCGAAGCTGATGTTCCGGGTGCTGGACAACCGCATCCGAATCGAGGGAACCGAGCACATCCCGGCGACCGGCGGTGCGGTCATCGTCTGCAACCACGTGAGCTACCTCGACTTCATCTTCTGCGGGCTCGGCGCGCAGCCGGCGAAACGCCTGGTCAGGTTCATGGCGAAGAAGGAAATCTTCGGCAACCGCGTCGCCGGGCCGCTCATGCGCGGCATGCACCACATCTCCGTCGACCGCGGCGCGGGGCTCGCGTCGTACCGGGAAGCCGTCGAGCGGCTGAAGGCGGGAGAGGTCGTCGGAGTGTTCCCCGAAGCCACGATCAGCCGGTCGTTCACCGTGAAGGACATCAAGTCCGGCGCCGTCCGGATGGCCGCCGAAGCCGGTGTCCCGGTCGTGCCGATGGCGCTGTGGGGCACGCAGCGGTTGTGGACCAAGGGCCACCCGAAGGATCTGACCAAACGCCACGTCCCGATCTCGATCCTCGTCGGCGAGCCGATGCACCCGAAGGTCGAGGAAGACGCCGAAGTCCTTTCGAAGGACCTTCGCGTGCGGATGTCCGCGCTCGTGGAGCGTGTCCAGGCCGACTACCCGGACAAGCCCTCCTCGGACGACGAGCGCTGGTGGCTGCCCGCGCACCTCGGAGGCACCGCGCCGACGCCGGAAGAGGCCGCCACACTGGACCGCGAGCGCCGCTAGAACCAGCGTTCGAGTACCTGGGCGACGCCGTCCTCGGAGTTCGGCGCGGTCACCTCGTCGGCGACGTCCAGGACGTAGCGGTGCCCGTTGGCCATCGCCACCCCGTGCCCGGCCCAGCCGAGCATCTCGACGTCGTTGGGCATGTCGCCGAACGCGATCACCCGCTCGGCCGGGACGCCCAGCCGCTCGGCGACCTCGGCCAGCCCGGTCGCCTTCGTGATGCCGCGCGCGGCGACCTCGATCAGGCCGGTGTTCGTCGAGTAGGTGATGTCGACAGCGCCGTCGAGCACTTCGTGCGCCGCCCGGGCCATCTCGTCGGAGCTCATCCCGCGCCTGCTGATCAGCAGCTTGATCGCCGGATGCCCGAGCACCTCGGCCCTCGGCGCCTCCGCGCCCTCGTGATTGCCCCAGGGATTGTGGTAGTCCGGCTCGATCACGAAATTCCGTGTGTCCGGGTCCAGCGCGGACTCGCCGACCCGCTCCGCGGCGTACCGGCAGCCGGGAAGAGCGTGATCAAGAGCACTCACGGCGTCGTGCAGCAACTGGGGTTCCAGCAGGCCGTGGACCGCCACGATCCGATCCGTCCCGATCTCGTACAGCACCGCGCCGTTCGCGCAGACCGCGTACCCGGTCAGGTCCAGCGGGTTCGCGATCGGGGCGATCCAGCGCGGCGGACGGCCGCTGACCAGCACGAAGGGGATCCCGTCCTCGGCGACCCGCCGGACGACGTCGATCGTGCGTTCGGTCAGGACCTCCATCGGGCCGAGCAAGGTGCCGTCGACGTCGGAGGCGATCAGAAGGGGTTTTTCCACCGGCACATTGTCCCCGAACATCCGCCCGTCGGGCGAAGTGCCGCCGGGCACCGCTACTCCATCCATGCCCCCGCCACCGCCCTCAAAGGAGAAGCTTCGCTTCGCGGTACGTTCCCAGGTGTGCGCGTAGGCATCGTGATTCTTCCGGAAGATCGTTGGTGGGCGGCCGAGCCGAAATGGCGGGCCGCCGAGGAATACGGCTTCGACCACGCTTGGACGTACGACCACCTCGGCTGGCGGAACCTCGTCGACGGCCCGTGGTTCAGTGCGATGCCGACGTTGACGGCGGCCGCGATGGTGACGTCACGGATCAGACTGGGCACCTACGTGGCGTCGCCGGTCGCGCGGCACCCCGTGCCGTTCATGCGTGAGCTGACCACTCTCGACGACATCTCCGACGGCCGCTTCATCATGGGAGTGGGCGTCGGCGTCCCGCAGAGCAACTACGACGCCGCCGTCCTCGACGGCCCCGAACTGTCGGTCAAGGAGCGCACGGACCGCTTCACCGAGTTCGTCGAAGCGCTCGACGGGCTGCTGATGACCGACGGTTTCGACTACGAGGGTGAGTACTACCGGGCCAAGGGCGCCCGGAACCTGCCCGGCTGCGTGCAGCGGCCGCGACTGCCGTTCCTGGTCGCCGCGAACGGCCCGCGCACGATGACCCTCGCCGCGAGGTTCGGCGCGGGTTGGGTCACCACCGGGTCCAAGGCCGACACCCAGGACGAGTGGTGGAAAGGCATCGCGGAGCTCGTGAAGACCTTCGACGAGCGGCTCGAGGTCGTCGGCCGGGACAAGACGAGCGTGCAGCGGTTCCTGAGCCTCGACTCGGCGCCGGTCTTCTCGCTCTCCAGCGTCGACGCGTTCACCGACGCGGCCGGACGGGCCGGGGAACTCGGGTTCACCGACATCGTCACGCACTGGCCGCGGTCCGGCGACTACTACATCGGCCGCGAGTCGACGCTCGAAGCGGTCGCGAGTGACGTACTCCCAGTACTCCAAGGAAAGAACTCTTAGGCCGAACGGGTGACGTTGGCGGGCCGGGTAAACCGGTTCCGCCTACAGCTCGTCTGAGGGATGAATACAGCGAGTGGGTGCGGCCGCGGTGTGGCTGCCCCTCATGGGTCACCCCGGGGGTGAATGGGGGACTGAGGCTCGCGTGGTCACGGCAGGGGCAGTCCGCGACCACGCGAGCCTTTTCCACTCACGACGCCCACCTGGACCGAACGGCCAGTTTCGCGGGACTGATGGGATGACACGTGTCGTCCGTCCGGACACGCGAAACCACCATCCGCGCACCGGCAGGTACAGACCTGAGACACGGTCGGCCTTAACCGTCCTTGCCACTCACGAGGGCGTCAGCGCGTCAGCGTGTAGATCGAAGCGCCCGCGTTGCCGAAGTCCTTGCGCAGGAAGTTCAGCCCGTCCAGATCCCGTAGCCCCGGCGCCGGCGGCGCGCCGATCTTGATCGGCGTGCTCCCGATCAGTACGTGCTTGATGTTCAGCCGCTTCACCGCGGCCTGCACCTCGGGGTCGGTGTCGTAGTCCCGGAAGTGCAGCGCCAGGTATTTCGCGTCCGGCGGTGGCACGCCGGGGTCGTAGTGCCCGGCGACCGGGTGGATGCCGGTGATCGCGTACAGCCAGGCCGTCCCGTCGGAGCGCTCGTTGAGCACCTTCTCGTCCGGCCCGATGTCCATCTTGGTGAGCTGGTCCATCGCGGCGAGTTCGTCGGCGCTGACCGGCGGGGTGACCTCGCCCTCGGGGCCGTTGTAGTACAGGAACGACACCGCGCGCGCGTTCGACTCGGTGTAGAAGCCCTTGGTCAGCACGGCCGACGCGGCCACGACGAACGCGGCGGTCGCCAGCCCGAGCCGGGCGGGCAAGGCGGGCTTGCGCTGCACCCAGGACCGGCCGCTCGCCCATTTCGCGAACCAGCGCTGAAGCTCCGCCATCCCGTGCCCGGCCAGCAGGCAGAGCGGGAGCGCGGCGAGCGCCATCAGCCGGTAGCGGTCGTTCCACCACGGCCGCGACAGTGAGATCACCCACGGTTCGGCGCCGAACGAGGCGACCAGCACGAACAGCACCGAGAAGCCCAGTGCGGCGAGCCCGATCCAGCGCATCCGGCCGAGGCGGAACAGGCTCAGGACGCCGATGACCAGCAGCACCGTCAGCCACACCTGCGGCGCGTTCAGCACCTGCCGGAAGGTCACCAGCAGCCCGAGCGACTTCACCACCGGCAGTTCCGAGCCCCAGGCGTGGTACGGATACGAACCCGAGGTGAATTTCAGCGCACCGAGAATGTGCGGTGCCGCGAGCAGTCCGCTCGCCACCATCACCGGCACCATCTTGACGACGTCACCGCCGATGATCCGGAGTCCGTCGCGGCCTTCGGGCACGCCGTCGAGCGGCTTGTGCCGCAGCGCGCGGTACCAGCGCTGCACCACCAGCGGGAAGGCGAACAGCAGCGCCCCGAACAGCGCCGACGAGTGCGCCGCCAGCAGCCCGACGGCGGTCAGCGCGAGCACGTAGCCGGTGTCGAGGCCGGGCCGGGCGAGGAACCGGGCCAGTGCGACCACGGCCAGCGGCGTCAGCACGATCCCCAGCGCGAACGGCAGCAGCCCGCTGGACACCGACTCGTAGGCTCCGGTGGTCGCCGCGGCGGCCACCAGAGCCGTGCAGCCCGCGAACACCGCCCGCCCGCCGAGCTGGCGGATCAGGGCGACCATCGACAGCGCGAAGATCCCGGCGACCGGCATCGTGATGGCGTTCAGCGTGACCGGGACGGTCGTACCCGAGATCGAGTACACGAGCGAGCCGACCAGGTGATACGCGTTCGGGTAGAACGAGCCGTCCGGGTACCAGTTGACGGTGCCCATGCCGGTCAGCGAGCCATCGCCGGTCTCGGCGATGTAGCGGATGCCGTTCGCGTGGAACACGGTGTCCCAGCGCTGGAACACCGCCGTCGTTCCGCCGCGGGCCGAGAGCACCACGAGAATCGAGATCCCGACAGCGAGCGCGACACAGGCCGCGACGGCGTAGTGCGCGCGCGGGTGCCACTTCGTCGGCGGCTCCTCGGCGCCCGGTTTGATCCAGCCGCGACTCCGGCCCAGCTTTCTGAGCCCGAAGCCGATCCCGGCGAGCACGGCAGTGACGCCCGCCACTGTCAGGGGGTTGTACGACACACCGGCGAGTGCCAGCCACGGACCGGCCAGCCCGGTTACCGTGTAGGACAACAGCGGGGCCAGCCCGGCCAGGGCCCAGCCGCGCAGGCCGGCGGCCCGGCCGACAAGCCCGCCGGGGATCGCCAGAACGGCCAGGTACGTGATGGTCGCACCGAAGTACGACCAGAAGGTGTCCGGAGTAGGCACTGCTTCCTAAAATCTGTCTGTCGAAGGTGAAAACCGGTGCTCGCTGCAGGGCACGGAGCCGACTTGCGTACCCTCGACGCCCGTGAGCGCGCACACGAACCCCGACAAGATTACTGAAGCCGATTTCACCGGCTACGACCTCATCGTGGTCGGGTCCGGTTTCTTCGGGCTGACCGTGGCCGAACGGGCCGCGGCCGAGCTCGGCAAGAAGGTCCTCGTGCTGGAGCGGCGCCACCACCTCGGTGGGAACGCCTACTCCGAGGCCGAGCCGGAGACCGGGATCGAGGTGCACCGCTACGGTGCGCACCTGTTCCACACGTCGAACAAGCGGGTGTGGGAGTACGTCAACCGCTTCACCGAGTTCACGAGCTACCAGCACCGGGTCTTCGGCAAGTATCAGGGGCAGGTCTACCCGCTGCCGATGAACCTCGGGCTCATCAACCAGTTCTTCGGCAAGTCGCACACGCCGGACGAGGCCCGTGAGCTGATCGCCAAGCAGTCGTCGGAGTTCGAGACCGCGAACGCGCAGAACCTCGAAGAGAAGGCGATCTCGCTGATCGGCCGCCCGCTGTACGAGGCGTTCATCCGGGCCTACACGGCCAAGCAGTGGGAGAACGACCCGAAGAACCTCGGCGCCGACATCATCACCCGGCTCCCGGTCCGCTACACCTTCGACAACCGGTACTTCAACGACACCTACGAGGGTCTGCCGGTCAACGGCTACACCGCGTGGCTCGAGAAGATGGCCGAGCACGAGAACATCGAGGTGCGGCTGAACGTCGACTACTTCGACGTCCGTGAGCACATCCCCGCCGGCACGCCGACCGTCTACACGGGTCCGCTGGACCGCTACTTCGACTACTCCGCCGGCCGGTTCACCTGGCGCACGGTGGACTTCGAGTCCGAGGTCGTCGAGACCGGTGACTTCCAGGGCACCTCGGTGGTCAACTACAACGACGAAGAAGTGCCCTACACCCGGATCATCGAGTTCCGGCACTTCCACCCGGAGCGCAAGCACTACCCGAACGACAAGACCGTCGTGTTCCGCGAGTACTCCCGGTTCGCCGGTGAGGCCGACGAGCCGTACTACCCGATCAACACCCCGGACAACCGCGAGAAGCTCGAGGCCTACCGCGAGCTGGCGAAGGCCGAGGCCAAGGACAAGAACGTGCTGTTCGGCGGCCGTCTCGGTACCTACAAGTACCTCGACATGCACATGGCCATCGGCTCGGCACTGTCCGCGTTCGACAACAAGATCGCGCCGCACCTGACCGATGGCGCGCCTCTCGACGGGTCCCTCGATGCTTGAGAAGGGCGCTCCCACCGGCGAGGTGGCGGTTCTGGCGAAGGCGCAGGGCGTCCTGAAGAGTGGCGTCACCGTCAAGGCGGCGCGGGGTCTTTCGCACTTCGGCGAGCACAGCGCGGGATGGTTCGCGCTGGGCCTCGTCGGGGCCGCGGTGGACAAGAAGCGCCGCAAGGACTGGCTGGTCGCGGCGGTCGGCGTCGTCGGCGCGCACGCCGCCTCCATCGCGGTGAAACGCGTGGTCAGGCGGCCGCGACCGGACCACCCGAGCGTCGAGGTCCTGGTCTCCACGCCGAGCAAACTGAGCTTCCCGTCCTCGCACGCGACCTCCACTACGGCGGCGGCGGTGCTCTACTCCGGATTGACCGGGCGTAACCTGGTCCCGGCCCTGGTACCGCCGATGCTGGCCTCCCGGCTCGTCCTCGGCGTCCATTACCCGACCGACGTACTGGCCGGAGCTGCCCTTGGGGGCGTAGTCGGCGGCTTGATACGTAGGAAGCTGAAGCGACGATGAGTGAAACGACCGAGAAGGCCGATTCGAAGCCTGACGACGTAGAACCCGTGGCCGCGACCGAGGCCGCCGAACCGAAGAAGGTCGCCGGCGGTCTCGTCGGCGGCATCATCAAGACGGCACGCCCGCGCCAGTGGGTGAAGAACGTGCTGGTGTTCGCCGCACCGTTCTTCGCCTTTTCGAAGTCGACGGACCGGACCGGCCTGCTGATCGCCGCGGTGATCGCCTTCGCGGCGTTCTCGCTGGTGGCCTCCTCGGTCTATCTCATCAACGACGCGATCGACGTCGAGGCGGACAAGGCCCACCCGACCAAGCGGAACCGGCCGATCGCGGCCGGGATCGTGCCGGTGCCGGTGGCCTTCGTCGCGGCAGGCGTGTTCTTCGCCGCCGGCCTCGGCATCTCGTTCCTCGCCAGCTGGCAGCTCGCGGTCGTGCTCGCGGTCTACGAGGCCGTCCAGCTCGGCTACTGCTTCGGCCTCAAGCACCAGCCGGTGGTCGACCTGGCCATCGTCGGCTCGGGCTTCCTGATGCGGTCGATCGCCGGTGGTGTGGCCGCGGGTATCGCGCTTTCGCAGTGGTTCCTGCTGGTCACCGCGTTCGGCTCGCTGTTCATGGTGGCGGGCAAGCGCTACGCCGAGATCATGCTCTTCGAGCGCACAGGGGCGAAGATCCGGTCTTCGCTCAAGAAGTACTCGGCGAGCTACCTGCGGTTCGTCTGGGCGACGTCCGCGGCGATCCTGATCATGTCGTACTGCCTGTGGGCGTTCGAGATCCGCCAGGCGGAGCGCGACTCGGTCTGGGCGATCGTCTCGATGGTCCCGTTCGTGGTGGCCGTGCTGCGCTACGCCGTCGACGTCGACGGCGGCAACGCGGGCGAGCCGGAGGAGATCGCACTCAAGGACCGCGTGCTCCAGGTGCTCGGCGCGAGCTGGGTCATCACGCTGTTCCTGTCGTTCTACCTCTGATTCGACAGCTCCGGCACAGCGCATCCACAGGTTGCGCACGCATCCTCGGTGAGGGAAGCGGGCACCGCGCCCGCTCCCATCGACCCAGGAGCGAAAGATGAGCGACCCGCAGCGGCCGTCCGACGACGACAAGACGGTCGAGCAGCCCGCCGAAACCCCAGCGCCCGTAGCTCAGCCGGTCGCGGGCCCGAAGAAGAGCGGTTTCCGCCGCTTCGCCGCCGCCCGGGTGACTCAACTGGTCGCGGTCGGCCTGCTCGGCTTCATCCTCGGTGGCGGTGTCCTCGGCACCGCCGTCGGTCTCGCCGTCGGCAGGCACGGTGACCGGCCGGGGATCTCCCGTGAACACCGTGGTCCGGACGGTCCCGGCGCGCACCGCGACTTCCGTGAGGGTCCTGGTGACCGCGGTCGGCGTAACGACGGAAACTGAGCATCACCTGTCCGTGGGACCGCCGCGGCGTGACCAGCCCACGGAGGTAGATAACGGAAACATCACGACACCGTGTACGGTGTTCGTGATGCGAAGCGCCTCCGCTGAATTGACCCAGGCCTCCGGTGCGCTGCCGGGAGCCGCCGTCCTTACCCGCCCCTGGGCGCTGCCCGCCGGGGCGGCGGTCGCTTCAGCCCTGGTGTTCGTGCTGGTCAGCGGGCATTTGATCGACGACACGTACATCACACTGTCGTATGCGAAGAACCTCGCCTTCCACGGCCATTGGGGCCTGATCGAGGACGGCACCGCCAACACCGCGACGTCACCGCTGAACGTCCTCGCACTGGCGCTCGTCACGTTCATCGTCCGTGACGCCGTCTTCGCCGCCGGGATCGTCTTCGTCGCGAGCCAGGTGGCCCTCGTGCTCGGCCTGCGCCGCATCGCCGCCGCGACCGCCCTTCCCGGCGGGTTCGCCCCGCTGGCGCTGGGCCTGCTGCTGGTGAACCCGCTGCTGATCTCCTCGGTCGGGCTCGAAGTCGCCCTCGGCTCGGCGGCCGTCGTCTGGCTGATGGTGTTCCTGCACGAACGCCGTCCAGCCGCCGCGGGCGCGATGATCGGCCTGATCGCGCTGATCCGGATCGACCTGCTGCTGATCGCGTTCGTCCTGTTCCTCGCGCGCCGCGAGTTCTGGGCGGGTATCTGGCGGATGACGTTCGCCGCGCTCGCGGTGATGCTGCCGTGGTTCGTGTTCAGCTGGCTGGTGCTGGGTTCGGCGGTGCCGGACACCCTGGTCATCAAGATCATGCAGCGGTCGTGGGGAGCGTTCAGCTTCACCAACGGGCCGCTGCTGTACTGGCGCAACTTCCCGGTGGCGGCGACGCTTTCCTTCCTGCCGCTCGTGATCGGCGGTCTCGTCGGTCTACTGTGGACATTTCACTACCGGCGTGGCTCGGAACAGGCGAAGCGGCTGGCGCCGTTCGCGACGCTCGCGATCGCCGGTGCGGCGCACTATCTGGCGTACTGCTGGCTGAATGTCCCGCCCTATCACTGGTATTACGCGCCGAGCATCACCGGCGCGACGATCTTCCTCGCCGCCGCTGCCTGCGCGGTACCCGGCCGCGCCCGGCTCGGCGCGGGAACCCTCGCCGGCGCGTTCCTGCTCGTGAGCGCCGTCGCCTACGCGACTCCCGAATTGCCGCGCCGGTTCGCGCCGATCACCAGCAACCACGCCGCGTCCGACGAATACCGCGAGATCGGCTCGCAACTGGGCGAACTGACCAAGGGGCGCAAGGTGGAAAGCGCCGGTGAGGTCGGCGCGCTCGCCTACGCCTGCGACTGCGACATCGTCGACCAGTTCTCCGATCGCGGCTCGGTCGATCCGGCGATCGTCGAGACGAAGAACCGCAGCGGTGATCTCGGCAAAGCCCTGCTGGCAGCGAACTTCCGGTTCTTCGACCACAGCGTCCCGCCCGCGACCCCGGACCTGGTGCTGGCCACCACCCGGAGGGCACCGCCACCGAACGCACTGGCCACCTGGACGATCAGCTCACCGTGGATGGGCACCCAAAAGCTGTACCTGCTGCCCGCGACCCGGTAGCCCCCCACCCGCCGCAATTAGTCCTCTAGTTGCGGTCCTTGCACGCGCAACTACCGCAACTAGAGGACTAAATGCGGGGGTTGTCGTTCCCTAGATCGGCAGTTTCCGGAAGATCGGCCGGGGGATGTGCCGCAGGGCGGACATGACCAGGCGGAACGGCGCGGGCGACCACACCAGTTCCTTACCGGCGCGCGAGGCGTTGACCGAGGTTTCGGCGACCTGCGCGGCGTCCACCGTCAGCGGGGCGTCCTTGAGACCTTCGGTCATCTTGGTCCGGACCTGGCCGGAGCGGACGACGGTGATCTGCACGCCGAACTCGGCCAGGGCCTCGCCAAGACCCAGGTAGAAGCCGTCGAAACCGGCTTTGGAGGAGCCGTAGACGAAGTTCGACCGGCGGACGCGCTCACCGGCGACCGACGACAGCGCGATGACCTTGCCGTGGCCCTGCGTCTTGAGCTTGTTCGACAGCGCGACACCCACCGAAACCGCGGCCGTGTAGTTCACGGTCGCCGCCTCGACGGCCTTCGCGTGGTCCTGCCACAGCTCCTCCTGGTCGCCGAGCAGGCCGAAAGCCACGACGGTGACGTCGATGTCGCCGCCATCGAAGGCCTTGTCCAGCACGGCCGGGTGCGAGTCCGTGTCCTTGGCGTCGAAGTCCACAGTGGACACTTCGGCGCCCTTGTCCTTCAAGCGCTGGGCCGCGGCGTCGAGCCGCGGGGACTGGCGCCCGGCCAGCACGACCCGGAGGGGGCGCTCGGCCAGGTACTTCTCCGCGATCGCGAGCGCGATGTCGGACGTGCCGCCGAGCAGCAGCAGGGACTGGGGGTTGCCAACAGCGTCGATCACAGTTCCAACCTTCGGGACATGTCAGAGGCGAAAACGCCTTCGGGGTCAACGGAAGCGCGGACCTTGCGCCATTCCTCGAGCCGCGGGTACATCTTCGCGAAGTTCTCCGCGGAGGTCCGCGAGTCCTTCGCCGTGTACAAGCGGCCACCGAGCGCGAGCACGTCCTCGTCGAGTTCCTGGCAGAAGCGGCTCAGGCCGTCCTTGATCGGGAAGTCGAGGCAGACCATCCAGCCGGGGTGCGGGAACGACAGCGGCGCCGCGTTGCCCTCGCCCATCTGCTTGAACACGTTGAGGAACGACACGTGCCCGGAGTCGGCGACCTTCTGGATGATGCGGCGCAGCGGCTCGTGCGCGTTCAGCGGCGTGCTGAACTGGTACTGCAGGAAACCCCTGGAGCCGTAGGCGCGGTTCCACTCGCCGAACAGGTCCAGCGGATGGTAGAACGCGGTCAGGCTCTGGATCTGGTCGCGCGCGTTCTTCGCGGTCTTTCGGTAGTACAGCTCGCCGATCGCCGAGAACGACAGCTTGTTGGCCAGCCCGTTCGGGAACACGTCAGGCAGCGTCGCGAGGGTGCCCGGATTGAACTTGAGCGGATCCACGCGCAGCTTGGGCGGCAGCTCGTCCAGCTTGGCGAGCGAGCCGCGCTGAAAGGCGGCGCGGCCCAGCTTCGAACCGGTGGAGATCGAGTCGAACCAGCCGGAGGAGTACGTGTAGTTGTCTTCGGAGCCGTCGGTGACCAGCGCCAGGGTCTCGTCGAGATTCGCCGTGCGCTGGATGTCGGCCTTGAAGTAAGCCGTCTCGGTCTTCGTCATCCGGATCTTGGCCCGGACGACGACGCCGGTCAGGCCGATGCCCGCGACTGTCGCCCAGAACAGCTCCGAGTCCGGGCCCTCCGGGGTCAGCGTGCGCACCTGGCCGTCGGCGGTGACGAGGTCCAGCGACACGACGTGGTTGCCGAAGCTGCCAGCCGAGTGGTGGTTCTTGCCGTGGATGTCGTTCGCGATCGCTCCGCCGATGGTCACCTGCCGGGTACCCGGCAGCACCGGGACCCAAAGGCCGTAGGGGAGGCCCTCTCGCATCAGCTTGTCGAGGCTGACGCCCGCGTCGAGGTCGACGATGCCCGAATCCGGGTCGATCGAGTGGATGCGGTCCAGCGCGGTCATGTCGATGACCAGGCCGCCGGCGTTCTGGGCCGGGTCGCCGTAGGACCGGCCGAGACCGCGCGCGATGACCCCGCGTTCCCCGGCCTGCGTCACCGCGCGGGCGATGGACTCCACGTCGGGGGTGCTCAGGACGTCCGCGATACTCGGCGACGTCCTCGCCCAGCCCATGAGCGTCTGCCGCTGTGTCTTGGGTGCTTGGGTCACGCCGACCAGGGTAACCACGCCGAACACTGCCCGGAACGTGACCCTGAAGTGCTCGCTTCTACACTTTGGGCACCAGCCCCAGCAGTTTATGAGGTAGAGCAGTGGTGGCGACCGACCCGCAAGCCGGTTCGACGGCAGCGCCGTCCCCTCCCGGGCTGCTCGGGCAGCTCATCCGCTTCGCGCTCGTCGGCGGCTTCTGCGCCTTGGTTGATTTCGGTGTTTACCAGGGGCTTCGTGCCCTCGGAATGGACGTGTCGCCGTGGGTGGACATCGCCCGCGCGCTCAGTTTCATCGTGGGCACCACGACCGCCTTCTTCCTGAACCGCAAGTTCACCTTCGCCGGTGGACGCCAGGAGGGCGCACGTCAGATCGGTAGCTTCGTACTCCTGTACGCCGTAACGTTCCTCGTCGCCGTGGGCGTCAACCGCACGATGTTGCACGTCCTGCCGGAGTCGGCCTGGAAGGCCACTTTCGGTTGGGTCGTTTCGCAGGCAACCGCGACCGTGATCAATTTCGTCATGCTCAAGTGGGTCGTCTTCCGTGAGCCCCGCGCCACCGCCATAAGCACAGAGGAGAACTGAGGATTCATGCCCGGTAAAGCCGCCGTCACCGGAGAGGCCCCGAGCGCCATGGTGAGCACTGTCGACGACACCCGCTTCGCGGAACGCACCCCGCAGGGCCGTCTCACCGCGCAGCGCGGGCTCTACGCCGGCCCGGCCCCTATCGTCAGCAAGGACCTCTACGCCGAGCTCGAATGGGGCAGTGCCGTGCGCGAGCGCGCGGGCATCGCCATCGAGCCGGCGTCGAAGGTGTCCGGCAACACCTACTTCGGGCGCTTCCCCGCGAGCTACTGGCAGCGCTGGACCGACGTGACCGAGGTCGCCGTCGAGGCCGTCGTCACCGGTGACGGGCAGCTGTCCGTCGGCGCTTCCGACATCGAGGGCGACTCGCGTGTGGTCGCCGCCGAGATCGTCGCGGGCGCGAAGCGGCAGAAGGTGACGCTGTCCGCGAAGCTCGACAAGTTCTACGACGGCGGCGCGCTCTGGCTCGACCTCGAGACCGAGGGCGGCCAGTCGCTCCGCGTCGAGAACGTCCGCTGGACGGTCGAGGCGCCGGAGAAGATCCGCCCGACCGCGGTGACCATCTGCACGATGAACCGCGCCGACGACTGCCTGTCGAACCTGCAGGCGCTCGCCGCCGACGTCTCCTCGCTGGAGACGCTCGACGCGATCTACGTCGCCGACCAGGGCACCGACCTCGTCGAGTCGCGTGACGGCTTCGAGCAGGTCGCGAAGGACCTCGGCGACAAGCTGCACTACATCAAGCAGCCGAACCTCGGCGGTGCAGGCGGCTTCACCCGCGGCCTCTACGAGGTCGCCGGGCACACCGAGACCGAGCACGCGAACGTCCTGTTCATGGACGACGACGTGCTGCTGGAGCCGGATCTAGTGATCCGGATGACCGCGTTCTCCAACCGCACGGTCAACCCGGTCATCGTCGGCGGGCAGATGCTGAACCTGCTGCACCCGAACCAGCTGCACGTCGGCGCGGAGTACGCCCGGCTGAACACGCTGGAGCCCGGCCAGCCGGTCACGCACTCGCTCTCGACCGCCGACCTGCTCGGCGTCGACGAGGAGACCCTCAAGCCGAACCGCCAGGAGCGCCGCCTCGACGCCGGGTACAACGGCTGGTGGTCGTGCCTGATCCCCTACGAGGTCGTCAAGGCCACGGGCTACCCGCTGCCGTTCTTCTTCCAGTGGGATGACGCGGAGTACAGCTACCGCGCCCGTGCGCACGGCTTCCCCACGGTCACCCTTCCGGGCGCCGGCGTCTGGCACGCCGACTTCCACTGGAAGGACTGGGACGAGTGGCACCGCTACTTCAACCTGCGGAACTCGATCATCACCGCCGCGCTGCACTCGCCGTTCAATCTGAACCTGCTCTCGCGCGTACTCGTCGCGCAGCTGGTCCGGTATCTGCTCGGCATGCAGTACGGCCTGTCCGCCACGCTGATCAAGGCCGTCGAGGACTTCCTCGAGGGGCCGGAGGTCCTGCGTGACGGCGGCGTCGCCGCGATGAAGGAGATCCGCCGGATCCGCGACGAGTTCCCCGAGACGAAGCGGCACAAGGCCACCGACGTCCCGGGCATCGCGTCGAACGACATCGGCATCATCAACAGCGCGCCGCGGCCCAGCATGCAGCGCCTGGTGCTGATCAAGCGGATCTTCGACCGGGTGCTGGGCCGCAGCCGTCACTCGCTCGGCGCGATCCCGATCGACGAGGCCCACTGGTGGCACGTCGCGACCTTCGACACCGCCGTCGTCACCGACGCATCGCAGGAAGGCGTGCGGGTCCGCTCGTACGACCGCGCGAAGATGTTCGACCTGGCACGGAAGGGCGCGAAGGTCATCCAGCGGCTTCGCAAGGAAGGCGCCGCGGTGCAGGAGCAGTACAAGCGCTCCATGCCCGAACTGACGTCGCGGGACAACTGGAAGCGGCTCTACGAGCTGTAGGCAATGCCATGAACGGTCCGTTCCTCGCAAATTTCGCGAGGAACGGACCGTTCCTTGCATCTGGGCCCAGGGTCGTGAGTGGGCTGAGGGTCGCTGCCCCCAATGTGGCATTGGGGGCATCAGTCCCGCGGTGTGTCGTGCCGCGTGGAGCACCGTCTCGACCGACGTGGCCGTCCGCGAGCGGCTCGACGCGGGCCTCGCCGATTCGCCGTCACTGCCCGCGGCCCGGGCGGCGGGCGCGCTGGTCGCGGCCAACGGCAGCACGTCGGTAGTCGCCGGACGACACCCCCAGCGGTTCGTCCGGAAAGCCACCTTCCTGCTGGTCGCCGCCAGCCGCCCGGAGATCAAGACGGGCTTGAAGCTCTTCCCGCGACTAGTGCAACCCGAACACCCGGTTCTTGCGGTTCAGGTCGTCGATGTAGGCGGCGGCGACATGGGAGAAGTTGATCGCCACCTCGGAGTCGTCCTTGGTCTGGACCGTCTGGACCGAACCGGTGCGGACGAAATGCGAAAGGTCCTTGGTCAGCCGTTCGGTTTCTTCCGCCGTGAGCGCGAAGAGCAGCGGCTCCCCGCCGGCGGCGAGATGGAGGACGAGCGCGGGTTTCTGATCTGCCATGGACCCATGGCACCAGTCTTGATCACAGCCGGGCAAGCGGGTTCGCTGCGGGCGTATCGGGTACGTGGACTACGTTCATCCCGACGAACAAGACACCCGCGGGGGGAAAAGGCGATGCCGCATTCGTTCTCGCTGTCGCTGGCGGCGGTGGACATCCTGCTCGAACACGGCCGGTTCGGGCCGGCGCCGGTCCCGTTCGACGTCCCGCACATCGGCACCACGACCGATCAGCGCGCGATGGTGCGTGAGGCAGTCTTCCGTGATCTCGAAGGCCGCGGCCTGATGCGCGGCGGCAGGCTCGACGCCGACGTCGAACTCGCGCTCGCCACGTTCGTCAACCCGCAGCTCGCCGTCTGGGCGGTCGCGCAGATGGACAAGGACAAGCAGCTCTTCGCGAGGGCGGCGACGAACGGCCAGTTCGCGGTCGTCGCGCGCCAGGAGGAGAACCTGCTCGTCTTCGAGGAGACCAGGCCGACCGCGATCGTCGCGTCGATCGTCGACCTGCTGCCGCTCACCCCTGCGGGCCCCGGCCAGTCCGTCACCATCGCGAAGCCCGTCAGCGCGCCGAAGCGCCCTCGCAACGACGACGCCTACGACCCCTTCGCCGGTGTCAGCGGTCCCCGTTCTCACGGGTCGAACCCGCAGCAGCGGCAGGTGGAGCGGATCTTCGAGAAGCCGAAGACGCGCGTGGGCCAGTTCAGTGTGTTCATCCGCGGCGGCCAGGTCTTCCCGCCGCTGGCCTGGTTCGACACCGAAGCTGGCCGGTTCATGATGACCTCGCGCCAGGCGGCCGACGGGCAAAGCTGGCTGACCTACGCTCCGGCCGACAACGCGAGGATCGCGCAACAGCTGTACGCCCAGCTCGAAGGCCAGTTCTGAACCGTCGGGAACCGGGTTGACGCCTGTTTCGTCACAGTTTTGGAGAGATCTTCGGTGATCGGAGAATCACCGTTGCGCCGATTGCCCGGCTAGTAGACTGCCGGGCGGTACGCACGGGCGAGCAGACGATGCAGTGGGGCGGACGATGGCTTTCGAAGCGGACGGCGGACAGGCGGCACCGGACTACTCGATCGGCGCCGCCATGGGCGCGGCAGCCGGCTATGTGGCCAAGGGCGGGCTGAACCAGGAGGCGATCGCCAAGGTCAGCGCCGAGACCCAGAAGCTGGTCTCGGCCGCCAAGAGCGGCGGCTTCAAGATCAGCGAAGAGGGTGTCAAGCCGCTTCGTGAGGCGCTGGCGAACATGTCGGAGGAACTCAGCGCGCTGAAGATCAAGACCATGGCGCTGAACGACGCACCGCAGCTGGGTGGCCACCCTTACGGCAAGGCGGTCGCGGCCCACGACCACAAGGGCGCGGCCCAGTCGGCCAACTCCGCGAGCGCGGTCATCGGGCAGTTCGAGCAGGTGGTCAAGGACGCCGACGAGGCGCTGGCCAGGGCCGCCGGACTGTACAAGGGTGCCGAAGACCGGGCGCTCGACGCCACCAAGAAGGTTCAGGCCTGAGGACGATGAAGAAGCTCTACGTGGTGCCGCTCGCCGCGGCCGCCCTGCTGCTGGCCGCGTGCTCCAGCGAAAAGCCGGGAAACGCCAGTCCCGCGCCGTCAGCCCCTCCCGCGTCGTCGAGCGCGTCCGGCGCCGCGCCCACGTCCGGCGCGGACACCGCGTCGATCGACCCGTGTTCACTCGTCGGCGCGACGGACCTGGCGTCCTATGGGACATTCAAGCCACCGACGACCGAAAACGCGGGCGGAGCCCGTCTCTGCACGCTCAACAAGGAGGCGGCGACAGCCTCGGAAAGCCTTTCGATCGGTGTCGGTGTCCGTGACACACAGGGTCTCGACACGGTGAGCGACGCCGGTAACGGCAAGACCACCGGCAATGTCAACGGGCGCAAGGCGGTTCTGGCACCCAGGCCCCCGGCGGGGTGCTTGATGGCCCTCGAACTCGGCGCGTCGGCGCGTGTCGACGTCCTGGTCGCGGCCGACGACACCGAGAAGGCCTGTGGGATCGCCGAGAAGGTTGCCGACATCGTCGAACCGAAGCTTCCGAAGAGCTAAGGGGGAATCAGGATGACCACGAAGACACCGAACCTGAGCGAGAAGCAGGTCTCCGACCTTTCGCCCGCGGGACGGGACGCGTACTTCCAGCAGAAGGCCCAGGAGGGCGTCGACCCCAGTGACGGTTGGCTGTTCGGCGCGGTCAAGCAGTTCATGGCCTCCGGGAAGGCGCACCAGCAGTCCCAGGAGGTCGGCGACAAGAACGTCGATCAGCTGACCAAGAACGGCGACGTCCAGTACGTCGAGGGGCTGGAGCCGTCGAACGCGGACTACCAGGGTTACGACCACGAGAAGCTCGAGCAGTTCATCAAGAGCGACTTGAACGTCGAGCAGGTCACCGAGGTCTCCACGGCGTACCACGACCTGCACAAGGCGTTCAACACCTTCTCGACGACGATGGACAAGGCCGTCACGGCGTCGCAGGGCACCTGGGAAGGTGACGCGGCGGGCAACGCGCAGGGCTACTTCAAGAGCCTCAGCAAGTGGTCGGACACGAACTCCCAGAACGCGAAGCTCGCGTCCGAGACGATCTACGACCAGGGCACCGCGGCTTCCCACGTGAAGAACGTGATGCCCGCGCCGATCCCCTTCAACTGGAAGGACGAGGTCGGCGGCTGGATGACGTCGAACCCGTTCAACCTCGGCGACAACATCGACAAGTCCATCCAGAAGCAGAAGGACAGCCAGGAGGCCCACACCCAGGCGGCTTCCGCCATGCAGGCCTACGACAAGTCCTTGTACGAGGCCGCGTCGAAGCAGCCGGCGTTCGCCGAGCCGCCGAAGTTCGGCGTGGGCGGCGGTGGAGGCATCGACGAAACCCCGATCAGGCCGCAGCCGTACGAGCTGCCTCCCGGTTCGAACCCGCCTGGTTCGAACCCGCCCGGCAACACCTACATCCCGCCCGGTAGCGGCGGCGGTGGGGGCGGTGGCGGTGGAGTTGGCAGCGGTGGGGGCGGCGGCGGTGGCGGCACCGCCATCCCGCCGGGTGGCACCGGCCACCTCCCCGGCCCCGGTTCGAGCACGGGATCCGGCAGCCTCCCCTCGGGGACGACACCGTCCGGTCTCCAGGGCGGACCGGCGCCGATCAGCACGCCCGGTCCCTCGAACTCGAACGCGATGCCGATGAGCCCCATGCCGATGGCGCCCATGATGGGCGGCGGCGGGATGGGTGATTCCGAGTACAACGGACGAAACAGCCGCGGCGGTGGCGGAACCGGATTCGGCCCCGGCAGCGGCGCCGGTTCCACGCCCGGTTCGGGGTCCGCGTCCGGCGCGGCCCGTCCCGGCGGTGTCGGCGCCGCCGAAGCGGCGGCGGGCCGCGGTATGGGTGGTCTCGGCGGTGGCGCGGCCGGTCGTGGCGGGCCGGGTATGGGTGGCGGTATGGGTGGCGGTATGGGTGGCCGCGGTCAGCAGGCGGACGGGGACGAGGACACCGAGCACCAGCGTCCGACGTACCTCGTCGAGGGCGACCCGGACGAGGTCTTCGGGACCGACATGCGCACCGCGCCGCCGGTGATCGGCGAATAGAGGACGTCCGGCTCGGTACCGGCGCTTTTGCCCGCTTGAAGTCCATGGAGGCCCCCGCGCCTAGTGGCAGGGTCGCAGAGCTGCTGGTCTGCACTGCTGGTGGTAATCCGGGTTCGGCATCGCCAGTGCCCGTAAGGGTCGAGCGGGGAGGATTTCGGACGTTCAACGTCCTAAATCCTCCCCACTCGGGCGTCTACCGGAGGGAGCATGTCCCTGAACCTCTGTTGATCAAGCTTCGCGAGGTCACATAGCGACGAATATTCGCCTGACCTGCAGACCTCGACTTTGCCGGGGCCCTGGCGCCTAGCGCACGGAAGGCGGCGGCCTTCAAGTACTTGGAAGCCGTCTCAGTAGCGGAAGAACTTCTCCTTGCGGCCCTGGCGCACCAGCTTGAGCCACTGCAGGAACGCCTTCGGGTCCCGCTTCACACCGACGAAGTACAGCCCGAACCGCACCACTTCGAGCGCGCCGATCTTGCGCATGCCCGGCTGCGACAGCAGGTACCCGCGGTTGCGGTAGGTGTAGTAGCGCTTGACCTCGTTCTCCGGATCCTGCGCGTGGAACCGGCCGCCCAGCATCGGCTTGAACTCGTCCGAGCCGTCCGGGTGCAGGTACGCGGTCTTGAGCGAGGTGCCGAACGGCAGTCCCGAGCGCACCAGGCGCCGGTGCAGTTCGACCTCGTCGCCGCGGAAGAACAACCGCAGGTCCGGCACGCCGACGACGTCCAAAGTGGACGCGCGGAACAGCGCGCCGTTCATCAGCGAGGCGATACCTGGCAGGAAGTCCACGCCCAGTTCCGACGACGAACGCTTCCAGGTCAGCCCGCGCCGCAACGGGAACGCGAGCTTGTCCGGCGCGTCGATGTTGGACACCACCGGGGAAATCTCGGCAAGGCCCCGCTTTTCGGCCTCGGCCAGCAGGATCGCGAGCACGTTCTCGTCGGCGGGGCGGCCGTCGTCGTCGGCCAGCCAGATCCAGTCCGCGCCCAGCGAAAGCGCGTGCAGCATGCCGAGCGCGAACCCGCCCGCACCGCCGAGATTGCGGTGTGAAGGCAGGTACGTGAAGGGAAGCGGATAGTCCTCGACGACGCCCCGAGCCGACTGGTCCGGTCCGTTGTCGACCACGACGAGGTGATCGATCGGCCGCGTCTGCGCGGCGATCACCTTCAGCGAGTCCGAAAGCAGTTCCCGCCGATGGCGCGTGACGACGACACCGACGACGGCGCCTTCGGGTAACTGCCGGGTCTCGCTGGTCATCCTTGGCCGCCGTTCGTCAGCGACACCGGCTCCGGCTCGATGCCGAACCGCTGCAGTGTCTCCTTGCTCATGCTCTCGAACGGGTCGCGCCCCTTGTAGCCGGTGAGCACGTCGCGCAGCGAACCGCGCTGCTTGACATGCCCCTCGTCCATCCAGATGGCGGAGTCGCAGAGCTCGAAGAGGAACTCGTCCGAGTGGCTGGCGAACACCAGGATCCCGGACCGCTTCACGAGGTCCTTAAGCCGGTCCTTCGCCTTGTTGAGGAACGCCGCGTCGACCGCGCCGATGCCCTCGTCGAGGATCAGGATCTCCGGGTCGATCGAGGTGACCACGCCGAGCGCCAGCCGCACGCGCATACCGGTCGAGTAGGTCCGCAACGGCATCTGCAGGTAGTCGCCGAGTTCGGTGAACTCCGCGATGTCGTCGACGCGGGCTTCCATCTGCTTCGCGGTCATCCCGAGGAACAGGCCGCGGACGATGATGTTCTCCAGCCCGGAGATCTCCGGGTCCATGCCGATGCCGAGGTCGAAGACCGGCGCGATCTTGCCGGAGATCTTCGCCGAGCCGCGCGTGGGCTCGTAGATTCCGGACAGCAGTCGCAGCAGCGTCGACTTCCCGGCGCCGTTGTGGCCGACCAGGCCGACGCGGTCGCCCTGTTTCAGCGAAAGCGTCACGTCGTGGAGGGCTTCGATGATCGGCACCTTGCTCTCGGTGCCGATCTTGCCGCCGACCTTGCCCAGCACCCGCTTCTTCAGCGAGCGGGTCTTCGCGTCGAAGATCGGGAAGTCGACGAAGGCGTTGTGCACATCAATGCTGACCACTTGTCACACCCAATAAGAGACGCGGGAACGGTAATTACGCATCGCGACCAGCGCGAGGATCCAGCCGATGACGGTGATGCCACCCACGACCACCCAGCTGTAGGGGCTGACGGCCTGCCCGATCATCGGCGCGCGCACGATCTGGATGAAATGGAACAAGGGGTTGCCGTAAACGTAGGGCAGCGCCCACGAGGTGCCGACCCGCGCGCCACCGTCCATCAGCTGGTCGATCGGCCAGACGATCGGCGTCAGGTAGAAGAGCAGCTGAATGACCGAGCTGATCACCTGCGGGATGTCGCGGTAGCGGGTCGAGATGATGCCCAGCAGCAAGGTGACCCAGCCGGCGTTCAGGGCGAGCAGGAAGAAACCGGGGATCGCGGTGAGCGAGTACCAGCCGATACCGGGGTGGCAGATACCGGAGAAGTTCCCGTCGCAGTTGCCGGTGTTCAGCGTGTACTTGTGGTTCAGCGCGGTGAAGAAGATCGAAACGACGATCACGTAAACGATCAGGTTGTGCACCAGCATCAGGGTCTGGCGCCAGACCGTCCGCAGCACGTAGACCGACAGCGGCGCCGGGAGCTGTTTGATCAGCCCCTCGTTGGAGATGAAGGTCTCCATGCCCTCGGACAGGCAGCCGCTGATGAAGCCCCAGATGATGAAGCCGGTGCTGATGTAGGGCAGGAACGTCGCCGTCGGCATGTTGAACAGCTGGGAGTACAGCAGTCCGAGGCCGAGTGCGATGACGCCCTGGCTGATGGTGATCCAGAACGGGCCGATCACCGAGCGGCGATAGCGCTGCTTGATGTCCTGCCAGCCGAGGTGTCCCCACAGCTCTTTGGCGGCGAAACCGGTCTTGATGTCGGCGAACGCGCGCGCGAAGGTCTTGCTGTCCGAAATCGGCGGGACCGAGGTCGGCGCAGCACTGTCGGCGGCGTGAACCGTGCTGGTGGCATGCACGGGAACGAGGGTACCGATGGGGCGGCCGGTGCCTGGGCCGCCCCGTCCGGACACGGAAAGCTACCGTCGGCTTGGCGCCCGGACGCGGTGCGTGCCTGGTACTTTCTGCCCTCATGACTGCTGCACTCGGCGACGCGAGCTTGATGGTCAATCTGCTCGCCGCATACGCCGACCGGCCGGAGCCCCGTTCGGTGGCCGTGGTCGGGAATCAGCCGCTGCCGCCGGACCCCCGGCGGGCGAAGGCCATCGACGCCTGTGACCTCGTGATCCGGGTCAACGGCTTCGTCGTGGACGAGCCGGGCGGCCCCGAAACCGTCGGCAGCCGGGTGCACGTCGTCGTGTTCAACCGCGCCGTCCGCGCCACCAAGCACGTCTTCCGTGACTACCGTCAGCGGCTCTACCTGCTGGTCGAGCCGGGCCGGATGCACTGGGAACCCGAAGACATCCCGGGCTGGTGGCCCGGTGACCTCGGTTACGTGCCGGTGCCGAACCGTGAAGTCGTCCTGCCGCTCTCGGACGCGCTCGGCCTGCCGAGCCGCGAACAGGGCCTGTGGTCGACCACCGGGACGCTGGCCGCCTGGATCGCGCGGACGTCGTTCCCGCACGCCAACCTGATCCTGTCCGGTTTCTCGTTCATCGACGACCCGGACCAGACCCACTGGGAGCACGCCGCGGGCGACTCCTGCATCGTCGGCCCCGAACACCAGATCGCCGCCGAGGGCAGGCTGCTGGACTCCTGGACGAAGACCGGCGAAACCGAACTCCTGCGCTGACACCGCAGTCAGCCCACCCTGAGAAGGAACCACCCCATGGCAGTGCAGAAACTCCGCAACGGCGTGATCGGCCGGATCGCCCGGCTCATCGACTTCCGGATCGACGAGCGGCTCCGCGACCTCAACGGGCGGGTCAACGAACTCGAACACGCCACCGCGGACCACCGCCGACGGCTCGACGGCGCCGAGAGCGGCCTCGAGCACGCACGCGGTGACCTGCGCTGGACCCGCGCCGAGCTGGACCGGCTGATCCCGAGCGTCGCGGCCCAGGAGGCCCAGCTGGAGGATCTGCGCGTGTCGATCTCGCTGCCGGCGCACGCAGACAAGCCCGAACTGGCCGAGGCACGCAGCTTGATCCAGGAGATCCAGCGTCAGCACGCCCAGATCCGCGTCCGGCTGGCCGGCATCGCCCGCTACGAGGACCGGCTGCGCCGCCTCGAAGACCAGCAGCGCGAGACCGCCGACCAGGCTCGGTGACCGTACTGGCCCGAGCGGCCACGGAGGCCGACGCCGGGCTGCTGCTGGACTGGCGGAACGACCCCCGCACCCGGCAGGCCTCGCGTTCGACCGGCGTCATCGCGCTGGACGAGCATTCGGCCTGGCTGCGTGGGGTACTCGCGTCGACCGAGAGAGCGCTGTACGTCGTCGAGTTCGACGGGGTCCCGGTCGGCACCGTCCGGTTCGATCGCGAGGAGGAGGAGGGTGTCTGGGAGGTCAGCATCACCCTCGCGCCGGAAAGCCGGGGCCGTGGCCTGTCGGGCTCGGTACTGGCCGCGGGTGAGCGAGCCTTCACCGCCGGTCACCGGGCGCGGGTCGTGGTGGCGGCCGTGCACCAGGACAACGCCGCGTCGGCCGCGCTCTTCGACCGGGCGGGGTACACCGAGACCGCGCCCGCCGTCGACGGTTTCCGGAAGCTGCGTAAGACTGTGGCTTGAGCAGACCGTCGTCAGGGAGGCGTTTCGTCCATGTCAGCAAAGGAAGTCCGGATCGGCGCGCACCGCATCGGAGCCGGGCATCCGCCGTTCGTCATCGCCGAAATGTCCGGGAACCACAACGGTGAGCTGGACCGGGCGCTGGAGATCGTCGACGCGATCGCCGAAACCGGCGCGCAAGCGGTCAAATTGCAGACCTACCGGCCCGACACGATCACCATCGACGTCGACACCCCCGCTTTCCGGGTCAGCGACTCGCATTCGCTGTGGGGCGGCGAGAACCTCTACCAGCTCTACGAGCGCGCCCACACCCCGTGGGAGTGGCACGAGCCGCTGTTCGAACGGGCCCGCGCCCACGGTCTCGAAATCTTCTCCAGCCCGTTCGACCCCTCCGCGGTCGACCTGCTGGAATCGCTGGACGCGCCCGCGTACAAGATCGCGTCGTCGGAGATCGTCGACCTGCCGCTGATCGAACTGTGCGCGAAGACCGGCAAACCGCTGATCATCTCGACCGGGATGGCCAGCGTCGCCGAGATCGACGCGGCGGTGCGAACCGCGCGTGGGGCGGGTAACGACCAGCTCATCGTACTCGGCTGCACCGCCAGCTACCCCGCCTCGCCCGCGGAGAGCAACTTGCGCGGCCTGCCCGTCCTGGCGGGTGTGACCGGGACGCTCGTCGGCCTGTCCGACCACACGCCCGGTATCGGCGCCCCGCTGGCGGCCGTCGCCCTCGGCGCCGTCGCGATCGAGAAGCACGTGACCCTGGCCAGGAGCGACGGCGGCGTCGACTCGGAGTTCTCCCTGGAGCCCGCCGAGCTGGCCGCGCTGGTCACCGAGTCGCATCGCGCCTGGGAGGCGCTGGGCGCGGCGGTCATCGGGCCGCGCGAGAGCGAGAAGGAAGGACTGCGGCTGCGGCGGTCCCTCTACGTCGTCGAGGACGTGCGTGCCGGGGACACCGTGACGCGGGAGAACGTGCGCTCGATCCGGCCCGCCGGTGGGCTGGCGCCGTCGGAGATCGTGAACGTGCTCGGCCGCGAGTTCGCCTCTGATGTCCCGAAGGGCACCGCGCTCAGCTGGGGCTTGATCTAGCCGAAGAAGGCGTGGACCTCGTCGATGACGCGGTCCACGTCGGCGTCGGTCAACGCCGGGAACAGCGGCAGCGAAAGCTCTTGGCTGTAGTACAGCTCCGCGTTCGGGCACAGGCCCCGCCGGTATCCGAGTTCTTCGAACACCGGATGCCAGTACGCGGGGATGTAGTTGACCTGCACGCCGATTCCCTTGGCGCGCAAGCGGTCGAACAACGCGCGCCGTCGTCCTTCGAGGACTCGCAGCGGGTACAGGTGCCACACCGGGTCCGCGCCGTCGCGTACCGCGGGCGTCAGTACGCTGTCCAAAGAGGACAGTGCGGCGGTGTAGCGCGCATGGATCCCGGCGCGGCGCTTCTTGAACTCCGCGAGCCGTCGCAGCTGGCTGCTTCCCAAGGCGCACAACACATCCGGCAACCGGTAGTTGAGGCCGAACTCATGCACCTCCTGGTGCCACGCGCCCTCGTCCGGATAACGCTGCGCGGCCTTGTCCCGCACCAGCCCGTGGTTGCGGAAGCCGCGGGCGCGCGCCAGCAGCTCGTCCGAACCGGCGATCACCGCGCCGCCTTCGGCCGTGGTGAGGTTCTTGGTGGGGAAGAAGGAGAACGTGGTGAGGTCGGCGAGCGAGCCGACCGGCCTGCCCTGCCAGTTGCCGCCGACGGAATGCGCGGCGTCCTCCAGGAGCAGCGCGCCGTTGTCGTGCGCGATGCGGCCGAGTTCGTCCAGCTCAGCGGGGTGTCCGGCGTAGTCGACGGCCGCGACGACCTTGGTCCGCGAGGTGACCGCAGCCGAAGCGGCGGCCGGGTCGAGGTTCCCGGTGTCCGCCTCGACGTCGGCGAAGACGACCTTGCCGCCGAGCAGCGCGGCCGTCGCGGCGGTGGCGACGAACGTCATCGGTGACGTGACGATCTCGTCGCCGGGTCCGATCCCGGCCGCCGCGTACGCGACGTGCAGTGCCGCGGTGCCCGAGGTGACGGCGACGGCGGGGGTGCCGCCGGTGTGCTCGGCGAGGTCTTCCTCGAACCGCGTGACAGCCGGGCCGGTGGTCAGCCAGTCGCCGCGCAGTACCTCGGTGACCGCGGCGATGTCCTCGTCCGAGATGGACTGACGGCCGTAGGGGAGGAAGTCAGCCGACGTGCTCTTTCCCGCGGAGGCGGCATCGGACTCAGCCATACTGCTCGACCAGGTCGCGCAGCTCATCGGCGTCGAGCCACAGGTCGTTGGTGTCCGAGCGGTACGCGAAGTTCTCCGCCACGGCGGTGCCGCTCGACGGCGGCTCGTAACCCCAGCCCGCGATATGCGGCTGGACGACGTAGCGGTCGGTCAGCCGCAGCGTGCGGCGGGCGTCGTCGGGGGCGATCATCTCTTCGTGCAGCTTCTCACCGGGCCGGATGCCGACCTCGTGCATCGGTGACCCGGGCGCGATGGCCTGCGCGAGTTCGACCAGCCGCATGCTCGGGATACGCGGCACGTACAGCTCGCCGCCGTTCATCTGGTCGAACGAGTCGACCACGAACTGCACGGCCTGCGGGAGGGTGATCCAGAAACGGGTCATCTCCTTGTGCGTGATGGGCAGCGACTCGCCCTTGGCCGCGAGCGCGCGGAAGAACGGGATCACGCTTCCGCGCGAGCCCATCACGTTGCCGTAGCGGACCACTGAGAACCTGGTCGGATGCGTCGCGGCGTAGTGGTTCGCGCTGATGAACATCCGGTCGGCGCACAGCTTCGTGGCGCCGTAGAGGTTGATCGGGCTGGACGCCTTGTCGGTCGAGAGCGCGACGACCTTCTTCACGCCCGTGTCGATCGCGGCCTCGATGACGTTCTGCGAGCCGACGACGTTGGTCTGCACGAATTCGAACGGGTTGTACTCACCCGTGTCGACCTGCTTGAGGGCGGCGGCGTGCACCACGTAGTCGACCCCGTGCATCGCGCGCTCGAGGCGGCGGCGGTCCCGGATGTCGCCGATGAACCAGCGCAGCCTCGGGTCGTTGTCGAACTGCTGACGCGCTTCGTACTGCTTGAGCTCGTCTCGGGAGAGCACGACCAGCCGTCGCGGGTTCAGCTCGGCCAGGGCGTAGGTGATGAACGCCTTGCCGAACGAACCGGTCCCGCCGGTGAGCAGGATGCTGGAGCCATCCAGCTCGGACATCGTCGACCTCCGCGTTTCGGTGCTACTGCCGCAGGCCATCATGTCACCCATGGATCCAGCCCCCGGGGCCCACGTGGTCAACGCCGTCATCCAGGCGCGGGCGTCGTCGACCCGGCTGCCGGGCAAGGTGCTGCGGCCCCTGTCCGGCCGGAGCGTGCTGGGCTGGGTCGTCCGTGCCGCCGCGGCCTCGCCGGGAATCGACGACGTCGTGGTCGCGACCTCCACCGAAGCCGAAGACGACGCGGTGGCCGCGGAGGCCGAGCGGCACGGCGCGCTGGTCGCCCGAGGCCCGCTGGACGATGTCCTCGCGCGGTTCGCCGCCGCCTGTGCGCTTCATCCCGCCGATGCCGTGGTGCGGCTCACCGCCGACTGCCCGCTGCTCGACCCGGCACTGATCGGGCAGCTCGTCACCCTGTGGCGCGCCCAGCCCTCGCTGGACTACCTGAGCACGACCCTGGTGCGTACCTTGCCCCGCGGCTTCGACGCCGAACTCGTGCGTGCGGAAGTGCTGGCCGAGCAGGTCGAGACCGCCCGTGGTGCCGACCGGGAGCACGTGACATCCGGCATTTACTCGCGGCCGGAGACGTACTCCTGCTTCGGTGTCGTGGTCAGCCCGCCCGCCGAGGACCTGCGCGTGACGTTGGACACCGCCGAGGATTGGGCGGTCATCGAAGGTGTCGTCGCCGAGCTGGGAGACCGCGTCGGCGACTGGCGCGAAGTGGTCGCCGTACTGCGCGCGCGACCCGATCTCGCGAGACTCAACGCGCACGTGGAGCAGAAAAAGGTGGCCCGGTGACTCGACTGGTGCTGCGGGCCGACGCCTCCGGGACGATCGGCGCGGGCCATGTCTCGCGCATGGTCGCCTACGCCGAACGCGCGGTCGCGCGGGGCTGGGAGGTCGCGTTCTCGGGTTTCGTGGACAACGCCGAGTGGCTGGCGGCCCGGTTCGGGGAGCTGTCCGTGCCGGTACTGCCGTCCGTGCCTTTCGACGGCTTCGACGTGGTGCTCGTCGATCACTACGGCCTCGGCGAGCTGCGTGAAAGCGTCAACGCCGCCGGTGCGCTGCTGGTGTCCATCGAGGACGACGTGTTCGGCAGGCGCGCGGCGGACCTCGTCGTCGACTGTGGCTTCGCGCCCGCGCCGCGGCCCGACGACGGTTCCACCGAACTGCTCAGAGGAGTGGCCTACGCGCCGCTGCGAGATGTGGTCCGGGAGGCGCGAGAGAAGCGTCGCGGCCGCGAGGGGGCCGAGCGGCCGCACGTGACCGTGGTGCTCGGCGGCGGGACGGAATGGGCCGAGACGGTCAGCGCGCTGCTGCATGCCTTGCGTGACACGGGCCTGCCGTTCGTCGCCGATGTCCTCGTGCGTGGTGAACCGGTGGTGCCGAAGGCCTTGCCCGGCCAGGAATTCCGCATCGCGCCGCCCGGTCCTGGCCTGCTCGACCTGCTGGTGGAGACGGACGTGGCGGTGAGCGCGGCCGGTGTCACGCTGCTGGAGCTGTGCTGCCTCGGAGTTCCGACCGGCGTCGTGCGGCTGGTCGACAACCAGGAGACCGGGTACCGGGGAGCTTTGGACCTCGGGCTCGCGGCCGGCCTGGGGAGCGCGGCGGCACTGAACGACGACGCCGTCGAGACGCTGCGGACCTTGCTGCGGGATCCGGTGGTGCGGCGGCGATTCTCGGAGACGGCCGCGTCCGTTGTGGACGGGCAGGGTGTGGACCGGGTACTGGACCGGGTGGAAGCCGTCTGGGGATTGAGCGGGGGACATGGACGTCAGCAGTGATTTCCGGGCCACTCTCCTCGACGCCGTCGCCAGGGAAACGAGCATCTTGCAGATCCGGCCCTTGCTCGCGAGGGAGATCGAGTTGATCGACACGATCCTGTTCCTCCGGTCGGAGGGCAGGGAGGTGGAAGAGGAACGGGTCGAGGACGTCGCCGACCTGATGTCGGATTGGGTCTTGCCGCAGTTCCGGGTATGAGCCCGCTGGATCGAGGTCCGCGGCTGTCCTCGATCCTCCCTACCGTCGTCGCATGACCATCTCGCCGTTCAAGATCGCCGTTCCTCAGCGCGACCTCGACGACCTCGCCACCCGCCTGGCGAACACCCGCTGGCCGGACGAGATCGACGGTGTCGGCTGGGGGCTCGGCACGCCGCTCGGGTACCTCCAGGACCTCGTCGAGTACTGGCGCCTCCGCTACGACTGGCGGGCACACGAGGAGCGACTCAACGGCTTCCCGGGGTTCATGACGAACATCGACGGCGCGAACGTCCACTTCTTGCACGCGCGGTCGCCGGAGCCGGACGCGATACCGCTGGTGCTCACGCACGGCTGGCCCGGGTCCATTGTGGAGTTCCTCGACGTCATCGGGCCGCTGTCCGACCCGCGCGCGTACGGCGGCGACCCCGACGACGCGTTCCACATCGTCGTGCCGTCGCTGCCGGGGTTCGGCTTCTCGGGGCCGACGACCGAGGCGGACTGGGGTTCCGACCGGATCGCCGGCGCCTGGCCGGTGCTGATGTCGCGGCTCGGGTACGAGCGGTTCGGGCTGCACGGCGGCGACTGGGGCGCGATCGTCTCGCGCGCCGTGGGCGTCCGGTGCCCGGAACGGGTGATCGGGGCGCATCTGACGATGTTGCCGAGCGCTGAGGCGGTGTCAGAGTCGGATCCGGAGGAGTTCCAGTACGGCGAGCTGGGCTACGCCATGATCCAGGCGACCAAGCCGCAAACGCTTGCCTATGGGCTCACCGACTCACCGGCCGGGCAGCTCGGGTGGCTGGTGGAGAAGTTCGAGTCCTCTTCGGACTCGCGCGACGTCCCCGAAGAAGCGATCGATCGCGACGATCTGCTCACCAACGCGATGCTCTACTGGCTCACCGGCACGGCGAACTCGTCTTCGCGGATCTACGCCGCGCCGGGCGGGGCTTGGGGCGAGGAACCGCCGAAGTCCACTGTGCCCACCGGGGTCGCCGTGTTCCCGAAGGACACCGGCCACCCGATCCGGCACCTCGCCGAGCGCACCGACAACATCGTGCACTGGTCCACTCCGGACCGCGGCGGTCACTTCCCCGGGCTGGAGGTGCCGGACTTGCTCATCGCGGACCTGCGGACCTTCTTCAGCCCGCTGCGCAACCCCCGGACGCTATGAACGGTCCGTTCCTTGCAAAATTTGCAAGGAACGGACCGTTCATAGCGCGCTCGTGAGCGTCAGAGGTACTGGCCGGGCCCGTGCGCCTCACCGGGACCGCCGCCAAAGCCCGTGCCGCCGCCGGCGGAAGGGCCGGCAGGGAGACCGCGCCGCATCTGCTCCAGCTGCACCCGTGCGGCCATCTGCTGCGCGAACAGCGCGGTCTGGATGCCGCTGAACAGCCCTTCCAGCCAGCCGACCAGCTGAGCTTGCGCGATCCGCAGCTCGGCATCGGACGGCGTCGAGTTCTCGGTGAACGGCCGCACCAGCCGCTCCAGCTCGTCCTGCAGTTCCGGCGCCAGCGCCTGCTCCAGCTCGCGGATCGAGGTCTGGTGGATCTCACGCACGCGCGTGCGGCTGGCGTCGTCCAGCGGTGCGGCGCGGACCTCCTCCAGCAGCTGCTTGATCATCGTGCCGATCCGCATCACCTTGGCGGGTTCTTCGACGAGGTCGCCGAGCGACTCCTCGTGCTGCTCGCCTTCGCCCTGCTCGCCGGAGCCGGAGGCGAGGCGCGCGGTGCCGACCGGGGTGCCGTCGGGACCGACGACCACCACGTGGGGAGAGGAGTCTCCGCCGCCGTCGCCGGGGGTGGTCGATTCGCGGGAAACTGGGTCGGTCATGTGCTCCATCCTGGCTTACGTCGGGTACGAAGCGCAGCGTGGTTTTCGGCGCCGTCTCCGAGCGTAGCGGGAATCGTCGCGCCCCGTGGTCGGGCACCCAACCCCGGGTAAAGCGTCGAACCGCACGTCCGTACGGTGTCCCCATGGCGTTCGACGTCGCTCGTATCCGTGGGTTGTTTCCCGCGCTGGGTGACGGCTGGATTCACTTCGACGGCGCCGCCGGAATGCTCGTACCTGAACAGGTCGCTTCGGCCGTATCCACGGCTATGCGTGCTCCGGTGTCGGGGCCGGGCGGAGCGTTTCCGGCCTCCCAGCGCGCGGAAAGCATTGTCACGGCCGCTCGCCGGGCGGTCGCCGACCTGGTCGGCGCCGACCCGGCCGGAGTCGTGCTCGGACCCAACGCGCCCGACCTCATCCGCCGTCTCGTCGACGCGATGGCCGACCGCTGGACGATCGGTGACGAGGTCGTCGTCTCCCGGCTCGACGAAGAGGCCAACCTCGCGCCGTGGCGCCGCGCCGCGAAACGTGTCGGCGCGGTCGTGCGCTGGGGCGAGATCGACATCGAGACCTGCGAGCTGCCCGCGTGGCAGTACGAGAACCTCGTCTCCGCTCGCACCAAGGTCGTCGCGGTCACGCTGGCGTCCGGTTCGGTCGGCACCCGGCCTGACGTCCCGACGGTGATCGAGTTCGCCAAACGCGTCGGCGCGCTGGTCGTCGTCGACGCGACGTACGCGGCGCCGTTCGTGCCGCTGGACCTCAACGCGCTCGGCGCCGACGTGATAGTGGTTTCGGCGCAGGCCTGGGGCGGACCATCGGTGGGGGCGCTGGTCTTCCGCGATCCCGAACTGCTCGAACGGCTGCCGTCGGTCTCGCTCGACCCGGCCGCGCGCGGCCCGGCCCGGATGGAACTGGGGCCGCACGCGTACCCGTTGCTCGCCGGGCTGATCGCGTCGATCGACTACCTCGCCGGCTTGGACGACGCGGCGATGGGTTCGCGGCGCGAGCGGCTGGTGACGTCGCTGGGTTCGGCGAAGTCGTACCACGCGGGACTGCTGGCGCAACTGTCCACGGAGCTGCGTTCGCTGCGGCACGTCATGGTCATGGGCGACGCCATGCGCCGGATTCCCGCGCTGGCCTTCGCCGTGGCGGGCAAGAAGTCGCCAGAGGTCGCGGAGTATCTCGCGTCGCAAGGGCTCTGCGCCTTCGCCGACGACGGCACCAGCGGCGTCTTCGGGTCACTGGGCGCCGCCGAAATCGGCGGCGCCGTGCGGATCGGCCTCGCGCACTACTCGAACGTCTTCGAGGTCAATCAGCTGGTCCGGGTACTGGAGGAGATCCGCTAAGCCCGGACCCCGCCCCGCCGCCACCCTCGACGGACAGGCTGCGCCTGGCCGGTCAGGATTTAGCGGCGAGCAGAACCTTGCCGAAAACGGTGCCTTCTTCGAGCGCCCGGTGCGCGGACGCGGCTTCGGCCATCGGCACGACCTGCCCGACGATCGGCTTCACCGAACCCTGCCCCACCAGCGGCCACAGCCGTTCGCGGACGTCGGCGACGATCGCCGCCTTCTGTTCGAGCGGCCGCGCCCGCAGGCCGGCGCCGTACAGGCTGCAGCGTTTGCCCAGCAGTTTGCCGATGTGGAGCTCGCCCTTGATCCCGCCCTGCATGCCGATGATCACGAGCCGCCCGTCGGCGGCCAGCACGTCGACGTTGCGGTCGAGGTACTTCGCGCCCATGTTGTCGAGGACGACGTTCGCGCCGCCGGTCTCGGCGCGCAGAACCTCGACGAAGTCCTGCTCCTTGTAGTTGATCGTGATGTCGGCGCCGAGCTGGCGGCAGCTCTCCAGCCGTTCTTCCGAACCCGCCGTCACCGCGACCGTCGCGCCGAGCGCCTTGGCGACCTGGATCGCGTGCGTGCCGATCCCGCCCGCGCCACCGTGCACGAGCAGAACCTCGCCCTCGGACAGCTCGGCGTGCATCACCACATTGGCCCAAACCGTGCACGCGACTTCGGGAAGTCCCGCGGCCGCCAGCAATTCGACTTCGGCGGGAAGCGGAAGCAGTTGTCCGGCCGGAACGGCGACCTTTTCCCCATAGCCGCCACCGGCGAGCAAAGCACAAACCTCGTCCCCGATTTGCCATCCTTCGACGCCTTCGCCGATTTCGGCGACCGTGCCCGAACATTCGAGGCCGAGGATTTCGCTGGCACCCGGCGGAGGCGGGTAGAGACCTTGGCGTTGCAGCAGGTCAGCGCGGTTCACCGCACTCGCCGCGACGTCGATCACCACTTCGCCTTCGGCCGCCACCGGATCCGCCACCTCTGTCCATTCGAGAACATCGGGATCGCCGGGCTCACGGATGGTGATCGCATACATACAGCCGACCCTATCCCGGTGTTCTGAAGTCCGCCGAACGTCGGTTGACCTGTGGCGCAAACCACATAAAGGTGACCCCCATGTCATATTCGCGAAGAAGCATCGTTCCCTCGATCGTGGTGATGGCGACCGCCGCGCTCACGGTCGGAATGGCTCCCGCTGCGACGGCCGCGCCCAAGCTCGACGGCCCCGCGCTGGCCAAGCAGCTCGTCAACAAGGTCGACGGCGCCAGTGTCAACCGGCACCTGATCGCCCTTCAGCGGATCTCGGACGCGAACGGCGGCCGCCGCGCCGCCAGCACCGAGGGCCACAAGAAGTCCGCGGAGTACGTCGCCACGAAGCTGGAGCAGGCCGGCTTCGCGGTCACCCGCCAGGAGTTCCCGTTCACCTACGCGGAAACCCTCGCGGAGAAGCTGACGGTCGCGGGCGCCGACGTCCCCATCATCATCATGTCCTACAGCCCGTCGACGCCGGCGGGCGGAATCACCGCGCCGCTCGCGGTGGTCCCGGTCGACGACACCAGCGGTTGCGAAGCGGCCGACTACGCCGGCGGGGTCACCGGCAAGATCGCGCTGATCCAGCGTGGTGGCTGCTCCTTCGCGCAGAAGCAGGCGACAGCCGCCGAGGCGGGCGCCATCGGCGCGATCGTCTACAACAACGTCCCGGGCCCGGTCAACGGCACCCTCGGTGACCCGGCCGCGGGCAAGATCCCGACCGGTGGCGTCACCCAGGCCGACGGCCAGGTGCTCGCCGGAAAGGCCGGTACCCCGGTCACCCTCGACCTGCGTGCTCTCCAAGAGGCGCGGACCAGCTACAACGTCCTCGCCGAGACCAAGACCGGCCGCAAGGACAACGTCGTGATGCTCGGGGCGCACCTCGACAGCGTCACCGAAGGCCCCGGCATCAACGACAACGGCACCGGTTCGGCCGCGCTGCTGGAGACCGCCCTGCAGCTGGGCGCCAAGGCCAAGGTCAACAACGCCGTCCGCTTCGGCTGGTGGAGCGCGGAGGAGTTCGGGCTGGTCGGCTCGACCCACTACGTCAACTCACTGAGCTTCGAACAGCAGCTCGACATCGCGCTGTACTACAACTACGACATGATCGGCTCGCCGAACGCGGCGTACTTCGCCTACGACGGTGACGACTCCGACGCCACCGGTGCGGGCCCCGGCCCCTACGGTTCCGCGCAGCTCGAGAAGACGCTCGTGAACTACCTCGAGAAGGGCAAGGGCGTCCCGGTCGAAGGCACCGACTTCACCGGTCGTTCGGACTACGGCCAGTTCATCGCCGTCGGCATCCCGGCGGGTGGCCTGTTCACCGGTGCCGAAGGCGTGAAGACCGCAGCGCAGGCGGCGAAGTGGGGCGGTAGCGCCAACGTTCCTTACGACAAGTGCTACCACCAGAAGTGCGACAACCTCGGCAACGTCGACCGCGTCGCGCTCGACCGCAACTCCGACGCCGTCGCCTGGGCCCTGGGCGTGTACGCGACCAGCACCGAGAACATCAATGGTGTCCCGGGTGGCAAGGCCGCGAAGGCGAAGGCCCTTCGCGCGGCTGAGCGGTCCAAGCAGCGGAGCCTGACGGCTTCCGTCCACGCCGACGACCACCACGTCGCCGCGTAGTAGGCACGTGCCCCAAGTACAGGAAGGCCCCCTTCCTTGCGCCAGGCGCAAGGAAGGGGGCCTTCCTGTACTTCAGGTGACCAGGGCGCCGGTGACTCAGCCCAGGCTGTTGGTCGCGAAGGTGTCGCACCGCGCGGGCTGACCGGTCTCGAAGCCGGTGGTGAACCACTTCTTCCGCTGCGCCGAAGTGCCGTGGCTGAACTTCGACTCGTCGACCCGGCCGCCGCCCAGCTCGGACTGGATGTAGTCGTCCCCGATCCGCGAAGCGGTGTCCAGCGCGGAATTGACGTCTTCCTGGCTGATTTCGCTGATCAGCGGCCGTCCGGTCTCGGTCGGCGTGGTCGTGGCGTGGTTCGCCCAGACACCGGCGTAGCAGTCGGCCTGCAGTTCGAGCCGCACCGAACCCGAGGTCGGTCCGCTCCCGGTGCCCTTCTTGGAGACTCCGGTGAGGTTCTGCACGTGATGGCCGTATTCGTGGGCCAGTACGTACGCCTCCGCGAACGGCCCGCCCCGCGCGCCGAACTTGGTACGGAGTTCGTTGAAGAACCCGAGGTCGATGTAGACCTCCGAGTTTCCCGGGCAGTAGAACGGTCCGACGTCCGACGTCGCGTTGCCGCAGGCCGTGTTCACGCCGCCGTTGAAGAATTTGGTGACGGCCTTGCGGTAGGTCGACCCGGACCGCTGGAATTCCTGGCCCCAGTAGTCCTGGATCGAGTTGATGACGGCGACGATCGCGCAGTCGTGGTTCCGGTTCGCGTCCGCGCCGGTCTTGCACTGCTGCGAAAGCGACGTGTTGTCCACCTGCTGCCCGGAACCCACCTCACCCAGGCCGCCGAGCCCGCCCGAGGACGGGTTCGGGCTCACGCCACCGAACTGGGCGAGCAGGAAGTAGATGACGAGACCGACCACGCCGAGCCCGCCGCCGCCGAGTGCCACCCGGCCGCCGATACCGCCACCGCCACCGCCACCACCGCCGCGCAGGTCCCCGACCTCGGAGGTGTCCAGGCCCGCGCCTTCGTCGAATCGCACGGGGGAAGCGTAACCGGAGAGGGCCGGATATGCCTGGGTGCGGCCGCTTCGCGTGGCCGCACCCAGGAACTACCGAGGTTGTCTTGTGCTGATCGCCGGTTGGCCGTGATCGGCGGGCCGGCGTCCGGCGCTGCCGAGGCGGTCGAAGAGGCCGCGAACCCGAAACAGGCTGGAGTGACGCCGAATGCGCGAGAATTGTCGAGCGCATCCGAGATACCCGCGCTCTTCGCTGTTCACAGTCGCGACCGACCCGGTCCTTTCCGTTCCGGTCGCGGGGACACAGCAGGCGGTCAACCGCGAGAATCACCCGCCATACCACCACCTGACCCTTCCCGGCTGGGAGCAGGTCCGGCGACCTTACGACGGTTCGCCCGATACTTGCCCGACCATCCGCTGACAAGAAGAATGCGCCTTTTCTCGCCGAGTCTCAACCTCTTCGTAACCCTCCTTCGGGCGAATGTTCCGCCGGATTTTTCGGGGGGCCGAAAAGTGACCGGTGGGTATGCGTCTCGTGCGATCAACGATCTACCCTGCGTGGATGGCGGTGGAGCAGAACGATGTGCGCTGGCTGTCCGAGCCGGAGATGGTCGCGTGGCGCTCGTACATCGTCGCCACCATGCGGCTCCGGCAACGCCTGCACCGTGAACTGGCCGAGCGTCATGACGTCACGCTCGCCGACTACGAGGTGCTGGTCTGCCTCTCGCTCCAGCCCGACAACCGGATGCGGATGACGGAACTGGCGAGCATGCTCGGCTCGACCAAGAGCAGGCTCTCGCACCAGATGGTCCGGCTGGAGGCCGAGGGCGTCATCCGCCGCACCCGCGACCCGGCGGACAAGCGCGGCGTCGTCGCGGAGCTGACCGGGCGTGGCTCGGAACTGCTGGACGGTGCGGCGCCGACGCATGTCGAAGGCGTTCGGGAGCACCTGATCGACCTGCTGAGTCCTGAAGAGCAGAAGGTGCTGGGGCAGGCTTTCGGGCGGGTGCTGGAGCATCTGTCGGAGATCGACGGCCTCCCGCGCCTGCCGCCGGTCACCTCAGAAGGGCGTTGAGCCGGGCCGCCTGACGCGTCAGATGGGCGTTCTCCGCGAGGTTGGCCGCCTTCTCGGCCGCCTGGCCGTACAGCTTCGCCGCCTTGGTCAAGTCGCCGTCGCGCTCGTGGAGGTAGGCGGCGACCGCGGTGTGCCGGGGGAGTGAGTCGTCCAGTTCCGCGAGCGCGGCCAAGCCCGCCCGCGGTCCGTCGGCCTCGCCGACGGCCACCGCGCGGTTGAGCCGGACGACCGGACTGTCGGTGAGGGCGGCGAGCTCGTCGTACCACTCGACGATCTGCGCCCAGTCGGTCTCTTCGGTGGCCGGCGCGTCGGCGTGGAGTGCCGCGATGGCGGCTTGTGCCTGGAATTCGCCCAGTTTGTCGCGGGCAAGCGCCGCCTGCAGGATCTCGACGCCTTCGGCGATCGTCCCGGTGTCCCAGCGGCCGCGGTCCTGCTCGGCGAGCGGCACGAGACTGCCGTCGGACGCGGTCCTGGCGGCACGCCGGGCGTGGTGCAGCAGCATGAGGGCGAGCAATCCCGCGACCTCGGGATGGTCGATCGCGGCCGCGAGCCGCCGGGTCAGCCGGATGGCTTCGGCGGCGAGGTCGACGTCGCCGGAGTAGCCCTCGTTGAACACCAGGTAGAGCACGCGCAGCACGGTGGCGACGTCACCCGCCTGGTCGAACCGCACCCCGGCGACGGTGCGTTTGGCGCGGCTGATGCGCTGCGCCATGGTCGGCTCGGGCACCAGGTAGGCCTGGGCGATCTGGCGGGTGGTCAGCCCGCCGACGGCGCGCAGCGTGAGGGCGACCGCGGACGACGACGTCAGCGAAGGGTGGGCACAGAGGAAGTAGAGCTGCAGTGTGTCGTCCGAATCGGGAGCGGGCCCGGGCTCCGGCTCGTCGTCGACGAGGTCCTCGCGACGGCGCCGGGCGGCGTCCGACCGGGCCATGTCGAGGAACTTGCGCCACGCCACGGTGACGAGCCAGCCCTTCGGATCCTTCGGCCGGTCGCCGGGCCAGACGCGGACGGCCTCGATCAGCGCTTCCTGCACGGCGTCCTCCGCCGCCGCGAAGTCGGCTCCGCGGCGGACGAGGACCCCCAGGACGTTCGGCGTGAGGTTCCGGAGCAGCACCTCGTCCATCTCGGTGGTCACTCCGCGATGACGAGCGGCACGCCCCACAGCGGACGCAGTTCGAGCCACTCGTGGATCGGCTTGCCGCCTGCCCCCGGAGCGGCCGACAGCTCACCCGCCAGTTCGAGCGCTCGCTCGTAGCTGTCGACGTCGATCACCATGAAGCCGGCGATGAGGTCCTTGGTCTCGGCGAACGGGCCGTCAGTGACCGGCGGGCGGCCTTCGCCGTCGTATCGGACGAAGGTGCCTTCGGGGGCGAGAGCCCGCTCTTCGACGAATTCGCCGGTCTCCGCGAGCCGGGTCGCGAAGTCCTTCATGTATCGCACGTGCGCCGTGATCTCTTCCGGGGCCCACTGGTCCATCGGTACGTCGTTGACCGACGCCGGAGCACCGCGGTAGTGCTTGAGCAGCAGGTACTTGGGCATGGCGGGTTCTCCTCGATGATCGTGCGGCCATTGTGGCGTGCTCGTCGCCTGAAAGGAGCAGGACACGCGTAATTTCTTGTGATGAGCGATTTCATCCGACCTTACGCTGACTTGCCGCAAGCACCATTCGAGTGAATTGTCGCCTGGCATCGAAAAGTAGCCTGCTGGTTTTTCTGCCTGGTGGTCTATACGTCCGATCTCTAGCCTTCTTATTGCGTCCTCCATCGTGAAAGGAAGAACATTTGTCCCAAGCAAAACGGAGATACGCCGGCGTACTGGTGATCGCCGGCCTCGTAGGTGGTTTGCTCGCGGGTGAGACCGCGGGGGCCGCCGCCTCCTCCGATGACTCCACCGCCTTCGCCGCCAGGGATCACGCTCGGGCGCTGCCGCCCGGCGCGGCCCCGGTGGCCCCGCTCGCTCCCTCCGTCGCTCAGGCGCAGATCGCCGCCAACCCGGTGGTCTGTGAGGGCGACGGAGTTTCCGGCAAGCGCATCGAACTGGTCTACGTCCGCGAGGCCGGTCAACCCGACCGGCACTCGACCGTCGTGCCGTCCCTGCGTGCCTACGCGTCCGGGATGGACGACTCGTTCAACGACAGTGCCGCGGTGACGGGCGGCAGCAGGCACGTCCGCTACGTGACGACCGCCGGCGCGGGCTGCCAGGTCGCCGTCGCCAACCTGGTGGTGCCCGACGGCACGTACCAGTCCGGCGCGATCCGCGACCGTGCCATCCAAGCGGGCTTCCACAACGCCGACCGTGACTACATCCTGTTCTCCGACAACCCCCACACCTGCGCGGGCACCTGGGGCGACAGCGACGACCAGCCCGGCCCCGCCAACGCCTTCAACAACGGCAGGCACTACACCGAGATCGCCGTGCCCTGCTGGGGTGTCAACGCCGTCGCCCACGAAGTGGGCCACATGCTCGGCGCGGTCCTGCCGGGCGCCCCGCATTACCAGGGCAGCGGGCACTGCTCCCAGGAATGGGACCTGATGTGTTACGGCGACACCCAGTCCTTCGACTGCACACAGCGCGATTTCGATCGCCTGCTGGACTGCGGGAACGACGACTACTTCAGCACGAACCCCGTCCCCGGCAGCTGGCTCGCCACCCACTGGAATGTCGCGAACAGCGCCTTTTTGATCAAGAAGGACACCCCCGACAACGACGACGGGCACGCCCAAGGCGGGAAGACCTACGTGATCACGGGCGCCAACGGTGACGCCATCGACGTCGTGGGTTCCTCGACCAGCGGACTCGCCAATCTCAGCAAGCGGCCCCGGACCGACTCCACGAGCCAGAAGTGGATCCTGGGCTACAACACCGGTCTGCAACTCGTCAACGCCAACAGCCAGCTGTGCGCCGACAGCGCCCAGAGCGGCACGGCACCCGGCACGCAGATCCTGCAGTACGACTGCAACGGCCAGAACGGCATGCGGTGGGCGTTCCAGCCACTCGGCAATGGCAAGGTGGCGATCTTCAACTATATGACGGGCTACGCGATCACCGACGGCGGCGCGTATCCGGCCCCGCTCGTCCAGCAGCCCTACACCGGGGCGGCCAACCAGCAGTGGACCCTGAACCCCGTCGCCGATCCCGGCCCGCAGGCGGGCAAGAGGTACTACCTCGCCGTCGCCACCAACGGCAACAGCGCGGCCGTGGTCGACGGTTCGACGTCCGCCGGCGCGAAGATCACCAACGTGGCCCGGCAGAACGACAACGGCCAGAAATGGAGGCTCACCGACGCGGGCGGCGGGTACTGGAAGATCGTCAACGAGCGGAGCGGCCAGTGCCTGCGGCCGGTCTCCGGCAGTACGGCGGAGGGCGCGCTGCTCGAACAGACGCACTGCGGCTCGGCCACCAATCAGCAGTGGAAGCTGCTACGGAGCGCCGACACGCGCTACGGACTGGTGAACCGGGCCAGCTCACTGGCGGTGCGGCAGGTCAACAACGGCACCGCTTCGCTCCTGGAGCAACGGCCCTTCGTGGGCGGCCGTAGCGACGAGACCGTGTGGGGTCTCGTACCGGCGTGACGGGAAGCTCCCCAGGTCCGCGGGCCTGGGGAGCTTTCGTTTCTCAAGACTGGCGGTAGCGGTGGGATTCGAACCCACGGAGGACAGAGCCCTCGCATGTTTTCAAGACATGTTCCTTCGGCCGCTCGGACACGCTACCGCTGTCGAGGGTATCCGACGGCCTTTTGCCGAAATGCTTCGGATCTAGTCGAAGCGCTCCGTCGAGGGTGGTGGCGGGGGCATGGACGGACTAGGCAGTGTCGCTCAAAGCGTGCCTTCGGATTTCCGCGGCCGGGCCGCGACATCAGCTGGTCCCTCACTCAGCCGTATCAGTTCGAGAGACACGCCCTAACCGAAGTTCCAGTCGGTCGTGATGCCGACGATCAAGACCACCAGCACGATGCCGACGATGATCGCGACACCGATGTAGCCGATGATGATCGCCGCGAGCGCCATCCCCTGGCCGCCTGCTTCACCGCGTTTGGCTTTGGAGTGCGCGATGTGCCCCATGATGACGCCGATCAGCGACGGCAGCCCGCTGCACACGACCAGGCTGACGATCGACACGACCAGTGCCGCGATCGCCAGGCCCTGTTCCTGCGGCGGCTGCGGCGGGCCGTAGCCATAACCCGGCTGCTGGTACGGCTGGCCATACGGCGGCTGCTGACCGTAGGGGTCCTGCGGATATGTCACCGGCTCACCGTAACCGCCGGGGCCTGGTTCAGGACGCTTGACTCTTCTCGGCTTTCGCGGCGATGCGTGCCTGGACCTCCGGACGGCGCAAAGGCGGCACCTTGGCCGGGGGCTGACGGCGCGCGGGCAGCTCGGAAAGCAGCCGCCGGGTGATCTCGGTGATCTCCGCGACGGCGGCTTCGAACGGTTCACGTGTGGCGTCGGAGAGGCTCTGCACCCCCGACACCTTGCGGACGTACTGGCGGGCGGCGGCCTCGATCTCGTCCGGCGTCGCCGCCGGCTCCAGGCCTCGAAGCGTGGTGATGTTCCGGCACATGCCCCGATCGTACGTCCGTCCAACGACGTTTCCGGGCGCTTCGATCACACAGTCGGTTAGAAGGTGCCCCGGTTCGTTGACGCCGAAAAACACGCGAAGGCACTCTCGGCCGAGTGTCCCTCAGACCTCGCTCTCTGCGCCGTGCCCCCGTCGAACCGATCACCGAACCGGCCGAACCCTCTCCGATCCCGGAACAGGTCTGGCAGCGCGTCCCGATCGACGCATTGGTCGACCTCGTCACCGAAATCCTCACCGCGCACGACCTGCCGTGGTCGCGCGCCCGGATGGCCGCCGAGGCGGTGTGCCACGGCGATCTCACCGGGACCCCGCAATCCGGTGTCGCCGAACTGGCCCGGCTGCATCTGCCGATGCTGGTCAACGGCATGGTGCGGCCCCGGGCCGAACCACTGATGATCGCCGACCGCGGCGCCGCCGCCCTGATCGACTACCGCCGCGCGCCCGGCCTGTGGGCCGTCAGCGACGCGATGGACCGAGCGGTGTCCCGGGCGGGCCGCTACGGCGTCGGGCTCCTGTCCGTCCGCGGCGTCGGGCCGTTCGGCCGCGCCGGGCACCACGCCGCGAGGGCGTTGCCGCACACCATGATCGGGCTCGTCATGGCCGCGGGCGGTGAGCACGGGAGGGCCGCGAACCCGCTCGGCATGGCCGCCCCCGCCGGCGCGTACCCCGAATTCGTCCTCGACCTGGACACCCTCAACGACGTCGACAGCGCCGCCGTCGCCGGATTCGCCCTGCTGGTCGAGATCTTCGCCGGGGTGCTGTCGGGAGTCGGCGACCACGATCACGACACCGGCCTCATGGTGATGGCCATCGCGCCGACGACGCTCCGCAGCGCCGAGGGCTTCTACAAGGCCGCGAGCGCGCTGTTCGGCAGCCTGCTCGGCTGGGACGGCGGGACCCCGGTCCGCTATCCAGGCTGGCGCGAGGCGCAGTACCTCGAACAGTGCCAAGCGCTGGGTGTCCCGCTGAACGAGCAGATGCACCGGGAACTCGAAGGCCTCGCCAAGGCGCTGCGCCTGGCGCCCTTACAGGGCCGCTAGGCACAACACGCGTGACCGTGACGCTAGGCCAGGACGACGCGGCCGCCTTCGCCGCCGACCTCCACGACGTCGCCGTTCGTCAGCTGACGGCCGCGCCGGACCTCCACCTCGCCGTTGACCGTGACCTCTTCGGCGTCGAGGAGGTCTTTGGCGTGCGAACCGTCTTCGGCCAGTTTGGCGAGTTTGAGGAACTGGCCGAGGCGGATCGGTTCGCCGGTGATCGGGACGTCGTGGATGCTCATGGGGAGATCATCCCCGCGCGTCCATCTTCCGGTACAAGGTGGCGACGTCGGTGTCTAAATAGCTGCTGTAGGACGTGTCCGGATCGTCCCCGCCGTACAGATAGCCACCGATCACGCCGACGACGGTGCCGAGTTCGGTCGCCGGGTCGGGGGCGACCACCCACGGGCCGCCGCTGGTGCCGGTCGTGAAGCCGGGGCAGGCGACGCGCATCTGGTAGGTGTCGGCCTTGACGCTGGTGCCGTGGCAGACGACCGGTGCTTCCCGTTCGTCGGGGTAACCGGTCAGGGTGATCGTGTGGGCGAACCCGCCGCCGGTCATCAGGGTGTTGGCACCGGTGACGCTTTCGAGGCTCTTCGCGTTGCCTGCCTGGCGCGCGGTAGCGAACCCGACATCGAGGTCAGGATCAGACGAATCGGACCAGCCGTCGGGAACTTGAGGATCCGAGACGTCCCAGTAGCCGTAGGGCGCGACGCCGTCGTGGTAACCGGGCGCGAACGAGATCCCCGTCGCGTATTCGCCGCCTTCGCCGTCGTGGAGACAGTGTGCCGCGGTGAGCAGGAGGTCTCCCGGGCCACTGTGGACGACGCTGGCCGTGCAGTAATGCGACCCGTCGAGGAACAGCGCGCCGATCGCCGGGTTGTGGGTGGCCTCCACCGCCACGACGGTGTCGTCGGCGGTGGTCTCGGCGGGGGCCGACGCGGCGGAGCAGCCGGCCAGAACGACACAGAGCGCGAACAACAGGGCGCGGCGCATCGCCTTCCTTCCGCTCGTCCACGACTGTCTTGGCTACAGATCACCATAAGCGGTCCACGAACACAGCCCGAAGCGATCAACGCACAGCAAGCTCACAGCCGTAGTATGTGTTACCTCCGGTAACAGTCGAGCTGCGAGGAGCGGGTATGAAGTCGTTCACGGACAAGGTCACGGTGATCACGGGCGCGGGCTCGGGAATCGGCAGGGCACTCGCGATCGAGCTGGCGGGACGCGGCGCGCGGCTGGCGCTCTCCGACGTCGACGCCGTCCGCGCGGCCGAAACCACCGCACTGTGCGAGAAGGCGGGCAGCACCGCGAAAGCGTACGAACTGGACGTCGCCGACCGTGACGCCGTTCTCGCGCACGCCGAGGAGGTCGCCGTCGATTTCGGGGGCGCCAACCTCGTGGTGAACAACGCCGGGGTCGCGCTCGGCGCGACGGTCGAGGAAATGACCTGGGACGACTACGACTGGCTGATGGGGATCAATCTCGGCGGGGTGGTCAACGGCACGAAAGCCTTTCTTCCGCAGCTGATCACTTCGGGTGACGGGCACATCGTCAACCTTTCGAGTGTGTTCGGCTTCATCGGTGTGCCCACGCAAAGTGCTTACAACGCGGCGAAATTCGCGGTGCGCGGGTTCACCGAGGCACTGCGGCAGGAAATGCTGATCGCCCGGCATCCGGTCGCGGTCAGCTGTGTACATCCCGGCGGCATCAAGACGAATATCGCCCGCGACGCGCGGGGTGGCGTCGAACGGGACATCGACAAAGCCGCCAAGGGCTTCGAGAAGATCGCGAGGACGACGCCGGAGAAGGCCGCGCGGACCATCGTGCGCGGTATCGAACGGAAGACGCCGCGCATCCTGATCGGTGGCGACGCCTACGTCATCGACGCGATTCCCCGCGTCCTCGGTTCTTTCTATCAGCGCCCTCTCGCGCTGCTGGGACGCCTCGGCATGCGGGGTTTCCGGAAATGAGGGGCCGCTGAACGGAGTAACTCTCCGTGGTCCGAACGGCTTCGGATAACTCGATCGGGGTGCATTACTTACGGCGGCGTCGGAAATGCACCACAATGCTGACGTTCGTGATTCCCCTTCCGGAGGTCCCCATGCCGCGCGCCGCCCAGCGCCGTCCGTCGACCGATGCCGCGCTCTGTGCCGGTGTGCCCGTCGAGACAACCGAGTTGCTGGACCGGACGGGGATCATCGCGGCGAGCCTGCCGAAGCGGCGGCGCAGCCCGAAGAACAAGGTCGAGCCGGAGCCGCTGGCGGTCAAGGCCCCGGCCTGTGAACCGGTCGTCGACAAGGACCTGCGGCCCAAGGCCGTCGTCATCCATCGTCGCGCCAGGTCCTGGCTGGTCGGCGGTGCCGGGGTGGCGCTGCTCGCGCTCGGCTGGTTCGCCGGCACGTTCACCCTCGAGCCGGTCGACGACACCGCCTTGCCCGAGCCGCCGCTGCCCGCGGTGGCGACCCAGCAGGCCGCGCCACCGGTCGTCCAGCCCGCGCAGCCCGCGCCGGTGACCGTCTACGTTCCGGTCACCGTGAAGCAGCAAGTGCTCGCCCCGACGAAGAAAAAGGCCGCGAAGGAAGAAGCCGTCGCCCTGCCGCCGGCCGAGCCGCGGCAGACGGAGCAGCCGCGTTCCGACGTCGGAGCGCGGGACAGGACCACGGACGGTCTCCGGACCATAATGGATCCCGCCGCGGTGAACGCGCTGGCGATGGAAATGGCACAGGGAATGAGGGGATACGGCGCAGGCCGCTGACCATCCGGAATCGTCTCTCCACAGTGGACACTGCCGGGAGTGGGGGGCCGGATGGCCGCTGGCACAGCGGAGGTGATCGACTACCGTGAGTCAAGGGGAGGGGCTCATGGAAAAGGGGGACTCCGATCAGGACACCGCGTTCAAGGCCGCCTTCGCAGGCCGGTGACCAGCTGGCAAGAGTCGCGTTGTCGGTGCTGGTCCGGGAAAGAACGGCGCCGGCGGGGCTGACCGGGCCTACGGGCTGACGTATCTGCCGACGCTGATCGGCGGCACCTTGTTCGCCGGGTCGGCCTGATGGCCATACCGGGGACGCCGTTGCCGGTCCTCGCCGGACTGCTGGTGATCCTGACGATGGCGGGCGGCCCGTTCCGGACGGCGCAACTCGCGTTGCTCCCGGACGTTCTCCAAGGCGAGTGGTACGTCGCCGGCTCGCGGTTCGCACGATCACCATCCCATCGGCACAGCTGGTCGGATTCGGCGGTGGTGGACTGGTCATCGACGCGGTGACCTTTGTGGTCTCGGCGCTGCTCGTGTCCGTCGCCGGACGCCCGCCGTCACGGAATCCTCGGTGAAAAGCCGGGTGGCGCGGGCTTTCAGTGGTGAGGTGCCAGGGAACTGTGGCAGGGCAGGGGAATCCGGATGTTGTTCGGGCTGAAGATGCTCGCCGGGTTCGCCATCGCGCTGGAAGGGCTCGCGGCACCGCTCGCCGTCGAACTCGGGGCGGGGGTTTCGCGGTCGGCCTCATTTTCGCGGCCGATCCGGTGGGTTCGGTAATTGGATCGTGGATCTTCACGAATTGGGTTCCAGCGCGGCGGAAAACGCGAATAGTGGACATTCTCGCCTTCGCATCCGTTGTTCCGTTGCTTTTGCCTTCTTTCGCCCTTCACCGCCGCTCTGTCTCGCGCCGATCGGGCTCAGTGGCGCCGTACCACCTGCAGGCCGTCGCGCTGATGGCCCGCGCGGTGCCGGACGGCGTCCGGGCGCAGGCGATGAGCCTGACCTCGATGAGTTCGGTGACGGCGCGGGGAATCGGGATCATGCCGGCGGGCGGGCTCGGGCAGTTGACCGGCCCGTTCGTGGCCGTCGGGGTGGCCGCGACGGTCGCCGTCGCCTCGGCGGGCCCGATGGCGATGGCGGGGAAACTTGCCATCGGCACCGGGCCCGATATGTGGCTTCCGGCCGGGAGCCGGACCGGTAAATCGATGGGATCAGTCCTCGCGACCGTTCATGATGATCCTCCCTCCCACTGCTCCATCTGTGTGTTCCGAAATTGACTCAAGCCACCCTCAGTACTACCTCGGATACATTGAAATGCGTACGGAAGGGGGACCGGTGACGATGATTATGGGGGATACGGAACTCGCCGGAGAAGGGGCCGGCACACGTCTGAGAGCCAGGGTCGGGCGCTGGGAGTTATGGTCCGGACCACGCGGCGTACCTGCGGTTTTTCTTGTCGTGGAAGGGCTTGCGGCGGCAGTCGCCGTGATCGCCTTGCTCCGATCGAACTACGAGACTACGGAATTCGTCCGATTTGGCTCACTGCTCGGCCTCGCCTTCCTGCAGGCTGAGCTTTCGCGTTCGGTGGAACGCTTGCGGCGCACCCTTTGTGACCGGCCGCATATCAACATGACTTCGGTGTGGACGTTCGCGGGGGTACTCGTTCTGCCATCGGGACTCGCGCTCGCCCTCGGACTGCTCATCTACCTGCATCTTTGGCTCCGGGTGTGGCGGGGAATGAGCCACCGTCCCGCCTACCGCGTCGTCTACTGCGCGGCGGCGATCGTGCTCTCCTGCCTGGCGTCGGGAGCCATCGTCTCCGGCTGGAACGGCCTGCCTGCCGGGTTCACCGGGTCGCTGCGGATCGTCGAGGCGGCGGCCGTGTTCACCGCGGCCAACGCGTTCATCGTGGCGCTCTCGGTCTACCTGCACACCGGGGGCCGGTCCCTGCGTTCGTTGTTCGGCACCGGCGACGACAACCTGCTGGAAGTCACCACCCTGGTGCTCGGGGCCTCGACCGCGCTGGGCATCGTGCACGCGCCCGCGCTCGTCCCGTTCGTCCTGCTGCCCGTGCTGGTGCTGCATCGCAGCGTGCTGGTGCGGCAACTGGAGATCGCGGCGAACATCGACGGCAAGACCGGGGTGCTGAACGCGCACGCGTGGCATGTGCTGAGCGAACGGGAGCTTTCGTCGGCGGCCAGGGCGAAGAGCAAACTCGGTGTGCTGATGCTCGACCTCGACCACTTCAAGCAGGTCAACGACGTTTACGGCCATCTCGCGGGTGACACCGTGCTCAAGGTCGTCGCGACGACGATTTCCGAGCACGTGCGCGACTACGACTCCGTCGGGCGCTTCGGCGGCGAAGAGTTCGTCGTGCTGCTGCCCGGCGCGACGGAGAACGAGGTGTTGCCGGTGGCCGAGCGGGTCCGGCAGGCGGTGATGGCGATCGAGGTCGAAGTGGCGACGGCGTCGGGGCCACGGACGGTGCGAGGGCTTTCGGTGTCGATCGGCGTCGCGGTCTATCCGTCCGGCGGGACGGTCCTGGAGCGGCTGCTGCACGTCGCGGATTCGGCGCTCTACCAGGCGAAGAACAGCGGCCGGAACCGCGTCGTCTCCCTCGCCGCCGCCTGACCCGCCCGCGACCCGCCCGCGTTTCGTCCTCTAGTTGCGGTAGTTCGCACTACCAACGACAGCAACTAGAGGACGAAACGCGAGGGGTGGCGGACTCACCAGGGTGAGTTGCCCTCGTCGTCCGGTGCTTCGTGGCGCTTCTCGCGAGGCGCCTGCGGGGTCTCGGCGGACGGCGGCGCCGGGGGAGCGTCGTCCGGCGGAGGCTCTTCCTCTTCGATCTCGGGGAAGCGGCTGCGCAGGGTGCCGATCATCAGTGACCGGGTCTCCTGGTCCTCGTCGCCGAGCGTTTCCTGCATGACCTCGGCGACCTGGTCCGAGATCCCGGCCTGCGCCCGGTGCATGGTCGTGAGGATCTGCCGCGACAGCTCCTCCAGCGGGTACGTCCTCGCCTTGGTCCCGAATTCGAGGCCCGTCACGCCACCGTCCGCCCCGACGGTCACCTTGACGGCGCCGTCGGAGCTGGACGCGGTCAGCCGCAACTGCTCGGTCCGCTCCTGGGCGGCCGCGTAGCGCTGGGCCTTGTCCTCGAGCCCTTGGGCCCACTGGTCCATCTTGCGCTGTGCCTCGTCGGGGTCCGTGGTGAGCTCCCCGAGCCCGTTCGCGCCGGTCACTTCTTTCCTCCGATGTCCAAGGCCTTGAATTCGGCGTTGAACGGTTCCGCGTTGGTCTCGTCGCCTTCCACATAGGACTTCGCGGCGGTGCGGACGTTGTCCGCCGTCGCCCGAATCCCTTCCGCGGCCGACTTGATGGCCTCCGCCGCGCGTTCGCCGGTCGGGTTGACGATCGGCGGCAGGAACGCGCACAGCAGGCCGTATGCGTCCGCCGACATCGCCGAACCGGTCGCGCCGTGCGCGGTGTCCAACCGGTCCACGAGCCCTTCGAGATGGCTCGCGTGCGCGGTCAGGTCGTCCGGCTCGACTTCGAACGAAGCCGTCACTTCCAATCCTTGTTCTTCCAGTCACCGATCACCGGCGGTGCCACGATCTCGTCGGCGGCGAAGAAGGACGGGTCGTCGGATTCGAGGTAGTCCGCGACCTTGTGCTCCTTGTCCTCCTGGCCCTGCCCCTTGGCCCCGCCGGGCGCCATGCCGCCACCCATCGGGCCCATACCACCGGGGGTGCCCGCCTTGCCGGAACCGGAACCGGCCCCACGGGCCGCGGCCGCCTCGGCGTCCATCGCGCCCGCGGCGCCGCCCATGCCGAGCGCGCCCGTCGACCTTCCGGCGCCGCCGAGACCGCCGGCACCCGAACCGCCGGCACTCGAACCACCGGCGCCGGTCCCGCCGCCGCCGATGCCGCCGAGCCCGCTGCCGCCGGTACCACCGATGCCGCTACCGCCACCGGGGATGTTCGGCATGCCGATCTTGGGCGGCGTGTAGGGCGTGGGCTTGTACGACGAGCCGGTGTCCGGGAACGTGGGCCCGCCGAGCCGCTCGCCGATGCCACCCGGGCGCGGCATCGGCGGGATCTTCGGCATGACCGGCCCCGGCCCGCCGTTGGGCCCCGGGATGTTCGGCATCGGGATGTTGGGCGGGGTGTACGGGAGACCGCCACCGGGCCGCGGACCGCCGACCTCGGGAATGGGGATGTTCGGCGGGTTGTACGACGGCGGAGTGATGGACGGCGGTGTGTAGCCCGTGGTGTGCGTACCGTCGTCGATCTTCGGCATGTTCGGGGAATAGGGCGACGACGACGTCGCGGGGCCGGGACCACCGCCCGCCGGGAAGTTCGGGACGTTGATGTCGGGCCGGTACTGGTTCGAACCGGGCCCGCCACCACCGGGGCCACCACCGGGGAAACCGCCGCCGGGGAAGCCGCCCGGCTGGCTGCCACCCGGACCGCCACCGGGAACACCGCCACCGGGAACACCGCCACCGGGAACACCGCCACCGGGAACACCGCCGCCCGGACCGCCACCGGCGGGCCCGTTCGGCGAGTTGAACGGCGACACGCCACCGGGCCCGCCCTGCGGCGTCCCGTCCACCGAAGCGGCGATGCCGTCCGGGCGCGTGCCGTCCGAGCCCACGTTGAAGGGGCTGGGCCGCTGCGTGCCATCCGGGTTCTCAGGCGAGTTGGGGTCGCGAAGCAGGCGGGAGGGCGATCCCGCGCCACCGCCGCCGGACTGCGAGGTGCCCCGCACCAGCGGGGTCGCCTGCGCCGTCGGTAGCTTCGGCGGGGGCGGAAACGCCGGGGTGGCGATCGCCGAGCCGACCGTGCTGTCGAAGTCGGTCATCACCTTCGCGGCCTGGTCGCGCGCGTCCTGCTGCTTCTTGAAGGTCTCGAGGTCCTTCCCGAGCTGCGACATGTACTGCTGCGGGTCTTTGATCGTCTGCAGGTTGGCGTTGGCCTCCTGCACGCTGAACGCCACCGGCGGGTTGGCCTTCATCAGCTTCTGCGTCTCGTTGAGGGTCTGCGAGTGGATCTGCTGCTGCCGGCCGGTCAGCGTCGCGCCGTTCGCGGTCGAGCCGAGCCACTTGCCGACACCGGCGAGGTGCTCGCGGGCCGCGTCGCCGCCTTCACCCTCCCAGTTGGCCGTGCTCGCGTTGATCGCCTTCGCCAGGTTGCGCTGGTGCGCGGACAGGTCGTTGCCGACCCGGACCCATTCCTCGGAGGTCTCGCCGACCGCGGCCGAATCCGCGTTGCCCGCGATCGCGGTCTGCATCTGCTCGTGGGTGGCGTTGCTCCACACCGTCGACGGCGGCTGACCGGGCTTGCGGATCTCCAGGTTCTTCTCGAGACCTTCGCGTGCCTTCTCCAGCTGCCCCTCATACATTTTCTGGGTGAACTGGTCCTTGAAGCCGTTGAGCGCGGTGTCACCCCAGCCGAAGAGGTTGAACAGGACGTCGGTCCCGACCGTGGCCCCGGCCCGGATCTCGTCACCGGAGGCGGCCTTGTCCGCCAGCGGACCGACGTAGTAGTTGCTCGACGAATCGGCCGTGACGTCGTAGAACGGACTGTCCGGGTCGTACGACTCGGAGTGGGGGTCGGAGACCTGCGTGGTCTTCTCCGCGGATTCGGTCACGGGTCTCTCCTCTAGATCTCGGTGTCGATCCGCGTCAGGTCGCGCTGGTTTTCGTCGTCGCGTTCACGGTAGTTCTTCTTGGCGAGTTCGATCGCTTCGACGTAGGTCGGGAACTCGGCGCGAGCCGCTTCGAGCTGCGTGAGCAGGCCCTGCCCGTCGGTCGCGGTGCCCTGCATGTGCTGGGAGACCCAGCGCGCGGTGGCGGTGTCGCTCATCTGCGGTGACTTCTGCAGCTTGGTCAGCGCGCTCCAGCGCTCCTCGAGGCTGTCGATCACACCCTGGAGGGAACGGATCATCTCAGCGCCGGTGCTCTCGTCGACGGCGAAACCGCCCTGCAGCGCCATGCGCTTCAGCTGCGCGCCCGCGAGCCCGATGTGTGCGGGGGCCCACTTCGCCGACTTCAGTTCTTGTGCTTCCTCGGTCAACGGAGGCTCCTCTCGCCGGGGGTAAGGAAGGTCAGTAGATGTCCGCGATGGCGTTCTTGATCGCGTTCGCCACACCCGACTGACTGGCCGGGTCGTAGTGACCGATCACGGCGCCCGAGGCTTCGTCGGTCTCGGTCCAGACCAGGTACCGGCCGTCTTCGGTGTCGAGCCAGCTCAGCGGCGTCGACCGGAGCCGCTCGCCGCGGCGGCCGATGCCGCTCACGATGATGTGCCCGCCGCCGAGCCGGGTCCCGGACAGCACCTTCTCCAGTACCTCGAGGTCGCTCTCGTCGTTGCGCGGGGCCGGAGTCTCGGTCCGGGCACGGACGACGCCGGTGAACTGGAGGTTGCCGAACGCGTCGGTCTCCTCCTCGTCGAACTCCGCCTCGGCCTGGCGGCGCGCGGCCATCGCGGAGACGGCGCGTTCCTCCTTCTGCACGATCTTGCGGCGTCCGGTCGACGCGGGCCGCATCCGCGGCAGGACACCGGAGAGGACCTCGACCAGTTCTTCGTCCGCGAAGAGCGCGAACTGCAGGAGGTCGTCCCCGTGGGCCTGCGTGATGCCGAGCGCCTGCCTGCCGTCGGTGAGGGTGAGGACGGCGATGTCCTGGCCGAGACCATCGATGCCGTTGACCGAAACGGTGATCCGGTGGTTCGCGAGCAGCGCGAACGCGGTGCGGATGGCGGGGGTCAGCTCCCCGTCGACCGACAGGCGGCGCTGCTCGAGATCGGTGTAGACCTTCCGGATGACGGCGGTGTACCGCTCCGGGTCGATCGAAGTGTTGCGGACGCGCAAGGGAAACAATCGGACATCAACGCCCAGCGCCTGCCCGACCACAGTCGCTTCTACCGTCCCCAGCGCGAAATCGGCTCGTTCAGCCATGCTTCTGCGCTACTCCCTCACGGGGGTCGGACCCCGTCCCGATCGGCTGACCTGCACAAAGAGAGCCGACTTTGTTAATGGCGAAAACAAACTAGCACAGCGCATGACTGTACGGAACCATACGAACACCGCCGAACCCGATGGAATGGATCACAGTGCCCGATCGGGCACTTTTCCTGCCCCTAAAGGAATAACGACCGCTCGAGTGCTGCTACCGGTCGATCGCGGCGGGGGCGTAGGTCGACATCCGGCGGGCCACGTCCGTCCGCGATCGGGCCCCGAGTTTCCGAAGGACTTTCGCGACGTGTTGTTCCACGGTGCGCGGAGAAAGGAACAGTCCGTCCGCTATCTCCCGGTTCGTGCGGCCGTCGGAAAGCATCCTCGCGACCTCGAGCTCGCGGGGCGAAAGCTCCTGGCCGTAGCCGCGACGGCCGCGCTGCGAGGGGGCCCACGCGCCGTGTTCCCGCAGCTGGTGGCGGCACCGGCCGGCGTCCCGGGTGGCGCCGAGCCGCTCGTAGGACTCCGCGGCCGCCGCGAGCTCCTCGATCGCCGGGCGGCTGCCCGCGGTGAGACGGCCTGTGTTGAGACGGCACAGTGCGGCCCGCTCCCGGGCGCCGATGGCCTGGTACGGCATCGGCAGCGCCTCGTAGCCCGCCGCCGCCTCGTCGAAAACCGTTGCCGCGGCGGGGTGTTTGCCGCGCGCGTCGAGCAGGATCGCCCGGCCGGCGAGCAGTGCGGCCTGGGAGACCGGCGAGTCCTTGCCGTCGACGCCGCGGGCGAATTCCTCGACCACGGCGTCCGCCTCCGACCAGCGCCCGGCCCGCGTGTAGGCCTCGGCCGCGGCGGGGACCAGCCCCGCCGCCCACACCCAGACGCCCTTGCGCCGGGCCGCCGAGACGGCGTTGTCGGCCGCCGCGCACGCCCCGTCGACGTCGTCCGTCGCGAGGAGCACCCTGATCAGGACCCCCGCCGCCGAAAGGACGACCGGGATGGGCCCGTGCTCCGGGGCGTGCACGCTCGCCGCGGTCAGATGTCGTTGCGCGGCGGCGAACTCGCCGCGGACGGCGGCCAGCCCGCCGAGGACGAGCGAGGACTCCATGACGATCGGGCCGAGGTCGGGGTAGCCGTCGCGGAGCTGTTCGGTGGCCTCCGCGAGCCCGGCCCAGTTGCCGCGCACCCAGTCGAGCCGGACCCTGGTGCCCTGCGCGAGGCCGGCGGCGTAGAGCGCGCCGGCGTCGGTCGCGCGGCGGATCCCCTCCGTGACCAGCTTTTCCGCCCTGGTCAGATGCCCGGCCCAGGACTGCGCGTCGGCGAGGTTGCACCACAGCCTGGCGAGCTGGACGCGTTCGGCGACGCCGCTGCCCTGGTCCGGCAGTTCGGTGAACTCGGTCCATGCCGAGCCGTCGCCGATATGCGCCTGGGTGGAGATCCGGTCGCCGAGGAGCGCGAGCCGCAGTTCCGGGTCTTCGATCAGGTCGAAGACCTCGCGGGCGCGCTCCATCCAGACCTCGTGCCAGGACAGCGGGGTCAGCCCGTCGATCGGCTGGGCGAGCAGGTTGATCCCGCGGGCGGCCAGTTCCGGCTCGTCGACCAGTTCGGTGATCGCCTTCTCCACCTCGACCCGGCCACGGCCGAGCCGCCCGATCGTGCGGACCAGCAGCATCCCGAGGCTGAGCCGGATCGTCCCGCGCACACTCGGCCGCAGGTCGGTGAGCTCTTCGAGGATCCGCTCCAGTGTCTCGATGACGTCCGGGCGGAACCCGCGAAGGGCGACCTGGCTGAGTTTTGTGGCCAGCCGGGCGATGTCGTCCTCGCCGAGCCCGGTCTCGGCCAGGACGGACTGGAGCAGATCGATCGCGCGGGACGTGTCACCGTGGGCGATGGCTTCGTCGGAGGCGGCTTCGGCGTAGTGGCGCCACTGTTCGGTCCGCCCCGCCGCACGGGAGTGGTTCGCCAGCAGGGTCAGCGGGGGCACCGGCTGATCGGCGAGCACCTGGATGGCGCGCGAATGCAGCAGGGTCCGTTCCGGTCCGCTGATGGTGTCGTAAACGGCCTTGCGCGCCAGGGGATGCCGGAAGCCGTAGTGATCGCCGCCGAGCTCGCCGAGTACGCCGCCATCCAAAGTGGACAGAAGGGCGGAGCGGAGCGCGTCGCCGGTAAGGCAGGCGAGTTCGCCGATCACCGAGGGTTCGGACGGGACGGCGAGCACCGCCGCCGCGCGGGCCAGCCGGATCGCGGGTTCGGGCAGCGCTTCGAGCCGCTCGGTGATGGCTTCGCGCAGGGAGATCGGGACTTCGAGGCTTTCCAGCAGCCGGTCCGAGAGCACTTCGCCGATCGGCAGCCGCCCGGCGGCGTCACGCAGCGCGCGCAAGGTCTCCTCGACCACGAACGGGATCCCGGCGGTGCTTTCCCGGAGTTTCGCGGTGAACGGCGTGGAAACCCTTGGCAGGTCCAGCAGTTCTTCCGCCAGCTTCCCGACGGCTTCGACGTCGAGGGGGCCCAGCGTCACGCGGGCGGTCTGGACGTTCGGCGGGGTGCGGAACGGGATGCCCGAGCCTCCGTGCCTCGACGGGGACCCGGTCCGGTACGCCGCGACGACGGCGAGTTCGGCGGGCATGCCCGCGGCGAGGAACCGCATCAGGTCACGGGTGCCCTCGTCGGCCCACTGGAGGTCGTCGATCAAGATGAGCGCGGGCCCGCAGGCGATCAGCAGTTCGCGGACCGCGCGGAACTGGCGGTGCCGTTCGGCGCACGGGTCGGTGAGCGGTTCCGGTTGGGGCGGAAGGCTTTCCGCGAGTTCGGGCAGTAAGGGTCTCAGTACACCGGCGACCGGGCTGAGCGGCCCGAGCGGCCGGTCGCCCGCCGAACGCAGCGCTTCGAGCACCGGTCCGAACGGGAACGGTTCGCGCATCGGCTGGCAGGCACCCGTCAGTACCCGGCCTGCCGCGAACTCACGGCGTCCGGCCAGCTCTTCGAGCAGCCTGCTGCGGCCCATCCCTTGTTCGCCTTCGATCAGCACGGCGGCGGGACGGCGCAGCAGGATCTTCACGATCGCAGAGACCTCGACGTCGCGGCCCACGAGTGCCGTCGATCCGGCGCGGACCGAAACCGAGGTCGGGCGAGGGGTGGCAAGCCACATCATGCGCTCCTCGGTTGAGAGTTCCCGCTGAGCCCGACACGATCTTGTGCGTTGTCCTGCGGAGCCTAAGCACTGCCTACCTGGTCGTAAACCACCCAACCCGGACAGCACGGGCACCCCGTCAGGCCGTCCGCGAACGCACCGTCACCGGTTGGCTGACGGATCGTCGGTTAGAAAATCACCAGACGCTCGAAACATCGGCGAGGAGCCCGATCCGGCGATTCATCCTACGTTCAGGGGGTCTTCACGACTACGCAAGGTATTCACTCCGAATCCCTACTTACGGACGTGTCCGTACGGGTGCCTGCTCCAGTGGCCACCCCTGGAGCAGGGGATTTCGGCTCCGAAGAATGGGTATACCTATCCAGTGCCGACCCGGATTGCGGGCCTCGTCCGGTTCCAGAACTCTCACCCATCGGGGGAGGGCAATCGCATGGCGAACCGGAGCCGTGCGTGATGACGAGGGAGAAGCATGAAGATCACGAAGCTCCTCGGTGTGGCCGCCACGGCAGCACTGGCCACCGGCGCGCTCGTCACGGGTACCCCCGCGGCGGCGTCCTCGGACACCCTGCTCAACCAAGAGATGGTTCCCGCCCTGCAACGGGACCTCGGCCTGACCGCCGGGCAGGCACTCGCCAGGATCCAGAGCGAGACCGCCGCCGGCACTCTCGAACAGTCACTCGCCTCGGCGCTCGCCGGCAGCTTCGGCGGCGCGAGTTACAACGAGGCCACCGGCAAGCTCCGCGTCGGCGTCACGGACGCGGCGAAACTGAGCCAGGTCCTCGCCAGTGGCGCGGAAGCGGAACTCGTGCGCTTCTCGGCCGCCCAGCTCGATTCCACTGTGGACAAGCTGAACGCGGGTGAGCGCGCGGCGGACGGCGCGATCACCGGCTGGGGCGTCGACACCAAGGCCAACCGTGTGGCCTTGAACGTCCTGCCGGGCAAGAGCGGCGTCGTCGACTCGTACCTGGAGAAGTCCGGTGTGGACAAGACCGCCGTCTCGGTGGTCGAGACCACTTCGGCGCCGACGCTGAAGTACGACGTCCGCGGCGGCGACGCCTACTACATCAACAACTCTTCGCGCTGCTCGATCGGATTCTCGGTCAACGGCGGCTTCCTCACCGCCGGGCACTGCGGCCCGGGAACGGTGACCGGGTCCAACCGGGTCGCGATGGGCTCGTTCGCCCGAGTCAGCTTCCCGACCAACGACTACGGCCACGTCCGGGTCAACAGCAACTGGGTGCCGCGCGGCGTCATCAACAACGGCACCCGCGTGAGCGGCTCGAACGTGGCGGCCACCGGCGCCTCGGTCTGCAAGTCGGGTTCGACCACCGGCTGGACCTGCGGCACCGTCGGCGCCAAGAACCAGACCGTCCGCTACGCCGAAGGCACGGTCTACGGCATGACCGCCACCAACGTGCGCTCCCAGGCCGGCGACTCCGGCGGCTCGTTCATCGCGGGCAACCAGGCCCAGGGCATGCTGTCCGGCGGTAACAGCTCGGTGACGTACTTCTTCCCGGTCCGGCCGGCGTTGTCCGCGACCGGGACCACCCTGGTCCTCGGCTGACCCCACCCCCTGGTCGCCGAGAACCGCTGAAAGGACGAAGGGCGGTCCGAGTGCCTCCAGCGCACTCGGGCCGCCCTGCGTCTTTCGTACCCCGTGGGCTGCTCTAGACGTTACTGATTTCTTCGATCAGTGCCTCGACGTCGAAGTACTCGCTCTCGGAGCCGAGCTGGACCAGCTCGAAGGTCGATCCGAGGAAGGACTCGACGTCCTCACGTTCGAGCTCGAACGACGCATAACCGTCGGGTGACTCGATTTCCAGCGTCAGCATCGCCTCGTCCTCGGAGAGGTCGGGGCGGACGCGGACGTCGCCGAGCCCGGCGGGGTCGGTGAGACCGGCGGCGAGGAGCTCACGCGCGAAGGTCCACTCGACCCACCGGCCGCGCTCGGTCCGGAACGACACGGTGACCGCGTACGGCTCGGCGACGTGGAAGGACAGGCGGGAGAGAACGGGCGTGCTGCTGTTGTTCAGCAGAACGAACTGGCTCTGGTGAATAGCGTCGGTGTGCACGGCCACTCCTAAGTGCTCGTGGTTCGCGCGGCGCGAACTTTTCGTCTCGGGAAGGAGATGGCCTGGCTGACGCGGGATGACGCGACTGCGGCGACGTTCACGCTATCGGCTGCACATGTCCATAGTGGTGTAACGCCGGGCACAGACCCCTTGCGTTCGGTCGGGCACCCGTGGTGACGACGCCGTCGGCATCCACTGTGGACGGTTCAGGAAGAGCTGAAGGGGACTTTCCCCGCATGACATGAGGTGAAAGCTCCCTTCGTCGCGTCAGACGCGGGGAAGGTCCCCTTCAGCCTCTTTGGACCGTCAGGGCTCCAGCGGCAGCGTCAGCCCCGTCTTGACCCGGTCCATCGCCACCGACGTCGTGAAGTGCCGCACGTTCGGGTTGTCGAAGAACATCCGCCGCGTGAACGCCTCGAAGTCCGCCATGTCCCGGCAGGTCACCACGAGCACGAAGTCCGCGTTGCCGGTGACGTAGTAACACTGCTGGACGTTGTCGTCCCCGAGCACCTGCCGCCGGAACCCGTCGAGGATCGCGAGGCTTTCCCGTTCCATCTCGACCATCACCACGAACGTCATCGACAGCCCGAGCGCCCGCGGTGACAGCACCGCCACCTCGCGTTCGATCACCCCGGTCTCGCGCAGCCGCTTGATTCGCCGCTGAACGGCGGCCGCGGACAGGCCCACCTTCGCGCCGATGGACTCGGCGATCGTGCGCGCGTCGGACTGCAGGCAGGAGAGGATGGCGACGTCCATGCGGTCGAGGTCGGGTGTGTGCACCAGGTCAGGCTAACCGGGCGACTCGTCCGGACGCCCGATCTCCAACCGTGCCGCCGCGCGGTGTGGATCACGCTGTTCGGGAACACGCGTTCGATGCGCTCGCCGAGTCCACGACGACGTCCGGCAGAACGAGCACGCCGAGCGGGACGCCGTCGACAGTGATCGCGAACGCGTCGGAGACCCTGCGCCGCGCTTCCGCCGGGTCGTCGAGCAGCGGGTGAACCGCCACGAACGACGACTCGACACCGAGTCCGGCGAGCGCCGTTTCGACGTACGTCCGGACGGCTTCGAGGTACCGCCTGGAGCACCTGACCCGCGTGCGGGCCCCGCGGACCTCGTCGAGCGTCCAGCCCGCTCGCATCCTGAGCCCGCCGCCCGTGTGCCCGGTCACCCGGTCCTGCCAGGTCAGTTGCAGTTGAGGCTTGTCCGGCACGGCACTGCGAGGAAAAGTGAGAATTCTTTGAAATGTGACCCGGAACACAACTGACGGGTCTACTGAATGGTAGCGCTTACAAGTGAATGGCAGACCCTTCTTTTTCCGCGCGAAAGGATTTCTTGGTGCCCTCATCTCAGGCGGCCGTTATCGCCGGTCTCGGCTCGTGGCTGCCTCCGCGCGTGGTGGGCAACGAGGAGATCGCCCAGCGGCTGGACACCTCCGATGAGTGGATCCGCTCGCGGACCGGCATCGGCGAGCGCCGGATCGTCGACCCCGGGACGTCCACTGTGGACCTCGCGGTCGAGGCGGGTCGCCGGGCGCTGGCCTCGGCGGGGGAGAGCGGCGCGGACGCCGTCGTGCTCGCGACGTCGACGGCCGACCAGGTGTGCCCGGCCAGCGCACCGCAGGTCGCGACCAAGCTGGGGCTGAACGGCGTCGCCGCGTTCGACGTCAACGCCGTGTGCAGCGGGTTCATCTACGGGCTCGCCACCGGCGCCGGGCTGATCGCCGCCGGCATCGCGCGCCGCGTGCTGGTGATCGGGGCGGACGTCTTCACCTCGCTCGTCGACCCGAACGACCGCGGCACCGTGCCGATCTTCGGCGACGGCGCGGGTGCCGTCCTCTTGCGGGCGGGCGAGGCCGGCGAACTCGGCGCGCTCGGCCCGTTCGACCTGCACAGCGAGGGCGAACTCGCGGAGCTGCTGTGGGTCGAGGCCGGTGGCGCGAAGAACCGCCGCTCGGACGACCCGCGTGACCACTACCTGGTGATGCAGGGCCAGACCGTCTTCCGTCACGCCTGCGCGCGGATGGCCGAATCGGCCAGGACAGTACTGGAATCAGCCGGCTGGATGGTCGGCGACATCGACCGGTTCATCGGGCACCAGGCCAACATCCGGATCCTGCAGACCTGCGCGAAACAGCTCGGGCTCGCGGACGACGTGATGTACTCGAACATCGAGAAGGTGGGCAACACGAGCGCGGCGTCGATCCCGATCGCGCTGGCCGACTCCGTCAAGGACGGGACTCTCCAGCCAGGGCACCGCGTCGTGATGGGGGCGTTCGGGGCCGGGCTCACCTGGGGCTCGACGCTGCTGCGCTGGCCGGACGTCATTCCGGGCTGAGCGCGCTCGCCTCCCAGGCGTGCGTCGGCTCCTGACGTCCGCGCAGCTCCAGTTCCGCGTACGGCTCCCAATGCGAGCGCTCGCTCTCCAACGCGGCCTTGAGCACCGCCTCGCTCGCGAGGATCCGGCCGTTCGCGGACTTCGCGTACTCGGTCAGGCGCGCGGCCTCGTTCACCGCGTCGCCGATGACGGTGTACTCGAACCGGCTGCTGGTACCGAGCTGACCGGCGAAGACCTGCCCGCTCGCCACGCCGATACCGAGGTCCAGCTCGCCGGTCTCCTGGACGGCGTCCCGGATCGCCCGCGCGGCCGAAAGCGCCGCCGTCGGCGCGTCCGCGAGCCGGGTCGGCGCGCCGAACACGCAGAGCGCGGCGTCACCCTGGAACTTGTTGACCAGCCCGCCGCGTGCCCCGACCGCGTGCACCACGCTGGTGAAGAACCGGTTGAGCATCTTCACCAGGTCTTCGGGCGGGGTGCGGTTCGCCAAGGCCGTCGAATCGACGACGTCGACGAACAGGGCCGTCACCTCGCGCACGTCACCGGAAAGGGAGGCGCCGTACTCGAGCGCGTGCCGGGCGACCTCGTCCCCGACGTGCCTGCCGAACAGGTCCCGCATCCGTTCCTGCTCGCGCAGTCCCGCGGCGAGATCGTTGACCGAGGTCTGCAGCAGGCCGATCTCACTGGAGTCGTCGACGTCGACCACGATCTCTTTGTTGCCGCGCGCGATCTCGTCGAGCGCGACCCGGAGCCGGTGCAACGGGGTCGCGACGGCCTTCGCGAGCAGGCCGGTCCCGATGGCGCCGACAACTAGCCCGATCACCGAAAGCATGATCAGGCTCGCGACGTGGTCGCCCTGGCCGAGGTCCGGCGGCGTGGCCACCAGCAGCACGCCGAGGAACGGGACCCCGCTCGCCAGCGACCAGGTGACGACCACCCTGGTCCGCACGGTGACCCTGAGCGTCCCTGTCGGCGGGGTCACCTTGAGCGCGATCGTCATCACCGGCCGCGCGACCCACTCCGCGGCGAGGTAGGTGAGGCCGACCGTGGTCAGCCCGCCGAGCCCGATGACCAGTGCCATCCCGAGGGCGTCCATCCACGACCCGAGCACCCTGGCGAGTGAACCGAGCACGATCGTGCCGATCAGCCAGAGTGTCCCGCTCACGATCCCCATGTCGACCGGGAGCCGCAGCGCCCGCGCGGCTTCGGCGCCGGTCGGCGGGCGGCCGAAGACGAACCAGACCGCCGTGCGCCGCTGCAGCCACGCCGTCCACAGGGTGCCGACCACCAGTGACAGCGCCACGATCCCGGCCGCGGTGACTCCGAGGATCCAGCCGCGGTCGCCGACCTCGCTCGGCAGGCCCTGCAGGAGCAGCAGCAACGCCACGACACCGGCGCCGCACACACTGGAGCCGATGCCGAGCGCGGCGAAACCGAGACTGGTCCTGAGCACCAGGCGGAACCGGCTCGACATCGTCTTCCCACGCACCCGGTGATCGTATGACCTCCGGGGGAAAACGGTTGGCCAGTTCTCGCGTGCGGTGGCTACGTTGCCGGTATGGAACCGCTGGACTCCGACGAGATCAGGGCGTCCTTCGTGAATTGCACGCGAGGTGAGGCCAAGAGTGTCACGCTGCCCGCCCGGCCGGATGAAATCCCTTGGGACAAAAGGGAATTCCTCGGTTGGCGCGACCCGAAGGCCGCTGCCCGGGCTTATCTCGTGCTGCCCTACCGCGGGGAAACCGTCGGGCTGTCCCTGCGCGCCGCGCCCCGGCCGAAGGGCCGTGTCCTGCTGAGCAACATGTGCGGCCTGTGCACGACGACACATCCGCTGTCCGACATCGCGCTGTTCTCCGGCCGCCGCGCGGGGAAATCCGGGCGGGAGGGGAACACGCTCGGCCTCTACGTGTGCGCGAACCTCGCGTGCAGCCAGTACATCCGCGGCGAGCTGAAGCCGGACGTGCCGCAGCCGTCGGAGACGTTGATGTTCGAGGAACGCGTGCTCCGGCTGGAGGACAAGCTGCACCGGTTCGTGGAGCGGGTACTGGAATCCCGCTGACCCTCACCTCGTGAGTATCGCGGCAGCCGCCTCGGGTGTCGCGAAAGCCACTTTCGGGACATCAGACGTCGCGAAAGTGGCTTTCGCGACACGGCCACTGGGCAGTCGCGAGGAGACCTTCACGGACTTTCGGCCCGCCGGAACTGGTCCAGTGATTGGTCCAGTGATCACGAGGCTCAGAACCGGAACCGCAGGATCCGCCCCATCTTCTTGAACGCCGGGAACAGCCCCGCGAACCACAACTGCGCCCGCATCGACCTCGTGAGCCGGTCCTTCACCTCAGGCGTCGCGTAATCCGTCGAGTCGATTTTCGAGACCAGCGTCAGCCCGAGCCGTTCGAGCTCGGAGATCTCGTCGATGCCCCAGTACAACGTCGCCCCGGCCTTGCGCACCACGGGATTCAGCTTCTGCAGCTTGATCCCCAGCCTGCTGAAGATGTCGAAGACCATCTCGCCGCCCTGGGGGAAACGCGCGACCAGCCGGCGCAGCAATTCCTCGCCGTCGGACGGCCGCAGGTACATCGTCAGTCCCTCGGCGATCACCAGACCGGCCTTGTCCGACGGGATCTCGTCGATCCAGCCGAATTCCGTCACCGAAGAGCCGATGGTCCGGTACCCGTCCCGCGCCGGGTAGATCCGGCCGCGCAGGTCGACGACCTCGGGGTAGTCGACGTCGAACCAGCGCACCGAAGGCGGCGGGTCGAGGCGGTACACGCGGCTGTCCATTCCGCAGCCGAGTTGCACGACGGTCGCGTCCGGATGTTCCCGGAGGAAGGCCGCGGCCCAGTCGTCGATCGGCTTGGCCCGCAGCGCGATGGTCAGCCCTAGCTGCCCGTCGACGCCGAGCGAGCCGAAGTCGTAGTCGATCCGCTTGACGGCTTCGTCGGCGGCCTTGTCGCCGAGGATCGGCCGGTCACCGCGGGCGTCGAGCGCCCGGCCGTACAGCGTGGCCAGCATGGTCGCCTTCTCTTCGGTGAATCGGACCTTCTCCACCCAACACCCCCGTCAGAAGTTTCACAATCTTCTGAAAAGAGTACCCGTGGCGAGGTCGCCCCGCCATCGAGGAAACCTCAATCCCGCGCCGTGTAGTCGTGGACGTAGGTCTTGGCGTCGAGCAGATGCCGCCGGGTGATCTCCCGCGCGGCCACGGCGTCCGAACGGCGGATCGCTTCGAGGATCGCGCGATGTTCGTCGACGGCCTTCCGGATCTGCCCCGGCAGCCGCAACGCCGCCCGCCGCTCTTCGCCGACCAGCGAGAGCACCGAACGCAGCAGATCGGTGACGTCGTCGTTGCCCGCGTTGCCCGCGATCACCCGGTGGAATTCCGCGTCGGCCGCGATCACGCGCAGCATGTCGTCGTCGGCCGCGGCCTGGTCCATCTCGTCGACGGTGCTCTCCAGCCGCGCGAGCACCCGTGGCGTGTGATCGAGCGCGAGTCGCTCCGCCAGGGTCGGCTCGACGGTGGTCCGCAGGTCGAACAGCTTCTCGACCAGTTGCTCGTGCTCGGAGAACCAGCCGCGCAGCGGCTTTTCGTCGATGTTCTCGCGGACATACGTGCCCGAACCCGGCCGCACCTGCACGTAGCCGATGGAGTCCAGTACCCGCAACGCCTGCCGCAGTGAACCGCGGCTGATCCCGAGCTGTTCGCAGAGCGCCCGTTCGGCGGGCAGCCTCGATCCGGCGGGGAGCTTGCCGGAGTCGATCATCGCGCGCAGATGATCGACGGTCGCACTCCACACCTGCTCGCGCTCGTCGTCGGCCACCGCCCCATCCTCGCAGGTCCGGCGAACCGTCCGGGATTGTCGGTGACCGGTGTCATCATCGGGTGATGACTGGGGTGGCAGGACTGATCAAGGCCTGGGTGCACGGGTGGGCGCTTTCCCGCGGCGTCGGGGTCCCGGTGGCCGAACCGGACGGCTACCGGCTCGACGTCGGGCGCCCGGGGCATCGCGTGAGATATGTGCTGGCGGACGCCGGATCGGTCGCGCGCCGGGCTCGTGCGCTCACCGAGCCAGGGACGTGGCTGAAGGTGAGCGGTTCGCGTGAGGAGGTGGCGGAGACGGTCCCATCGAACTGGACGGTCGGCCCGCCGGAGTACCTGATGAGCACTCCGCTCGCGATGCGGCCCGTCATGGCCGCGCCTGAGCCGTACCGGGCGGAACTGGTCGGCGACGGTGTCGTCACCGACGTCGTGGTGCGCGCACCCGACGGCTCGCGCGCGGCCACCGGCCGGGTCGCGATCGCCGGTGGCACGGCGGTGGTCGATCAGGTCGTGACCGAGCCTGAGCACCAGCGGCGCGGGCTCGGCCGGTTCGTCATGCGCAGGCTCGACGAGGTGGCGGTCGCCGCCGGGGCGGACAAGGCGGTCCTGGTCGCGACGGAAGAGGGACGGGCGCTGTACCTGTCGCTCGGCTGGACGGTGGCCGCCGAGATCACCCCCGCCCACCTGCCGGAGCCTGAAAAAGACATAACGGTCAGCTGAATGTTCGACTAGACACATCCAGAGCGCGAAAGGAGGTAACGGTGCTTATGGTGCCGACGTGAGCGCTTTATGACGTGGTGGCACGCGATCCTGATCTTCGTCGCGGGGCTCTGGGCGGGCACGATCAACACGGTCGTCGGCTCGGGCACGCTGGTGACCTTCCCGGTACTGGTCGCGCTCGGCTACTCGCCGCTGACGGCGACGACGTCCAACGCGATCGGCCTCGCTCCCGGCACGGTCAGCGGGGCGATCGGGTACCGCCATGAGCTCAAGGGTTACTGGCCCGAGGTCGTCAGGCTCGCCGTGGCGTCGTTCCTCGGCGCGATCTGCGGGACGATCCTGCTGCTGTCGTTGCCGAAGGACGCCTTCGAGACCGTCGTGCCCGCGCTGGTCGGCCTCGCGGTGGTGCTGGTGATCGTCCAGCCGCGAGTGGCCGCTTGGATCGCGAAGCGCCGCGAGGAGAACGGGAAGGTCCATAAGATCGGGCCGCTCCTGCTGTTCCTGATCTTCCTGATCGGCATCTACGGCGGATACTTCACGGCCGCGCAGGGCGTGATGATGGTCGCCGTGATGGGCATGCTCATGTCCGAGTCGCTGCAGCGGCTCAACGGCGTCAAGAACGCGCTGTCGGCCGTCGTGAACATCGTCGCCGGCGCGATCTACGCCTTCGTCGCGCCGGTCAGCTGGCCCGTGGTCGCGCTGCTCGCGGTCGGGTCGACGATCGGCGGCCAGATCGGCGCGAAGATCGGCCGCAGGCTTTCGCCGAAGGTGTTGCGCGCCGTGATCGTCGTGATCGGCCTCGCCGCGATGGTGCAGTTGCTCCTCAAATAGGAAAGCCCGTACTCCGCGAACGGAGTACGGGCTGACCGATGTGCCGTCAGCGCGGGAAATCCCCCGCCGCTTCAAGGAAGAGGTCGTTCTCCTCGGGCGTCCCGATGGTCACCCGCGCGCCTTCGCCCGCGAACGGGCGCACGATCAGCTTCCGCTCCAGCGCGTGCTCCGCGAACTCCACCGTCCGCTCGCCCAGCGGCAGCCAGACGAAGTTCGCCTGTGTCTCCGGGACCTCGTAACCCTGGGCCACCAAGGCATCCCGCACGCGGGTCCGCTCCGAGATGATCTCCTTGCAGCGCTCCAGCAGCTCGTCCGCCGCGTCGAGGGAGGCGATGGCCGCCGCCTGGGCGATCATGTTCACCGAGAACGCGACGTACACCTGCTTCAGCGCGACGGCGATCGGTTCCGGCGCGACCGCGTAACCCACGCGGAGACCGGCGAGACCGTAGGCCTTCGAGAACGTCCGCAGCACCGCGACGTTGTCCCGGCCGCGCGCCAGTTCGACGCCGTCCGGCACCTCGACGTCGGTCACGAACTCCTTGTAGGCCTCGTCGAGCACGACGAGCACGCCCGTGGGCACGGCGTCGAGGAAGCGCTCCAGTTCAGCGCGCCGCACGACCGTGCCGGTCGGGTTGTTGGGGTTGCACACGAAGACCAGGCGCGTCTTCGGCGTGATCGCGGCGAGCATCGCCTCCAAATCCAGCCCATGCTCAGCTGTCAGCGGCACCTTCACGCCGACGGCGTTCGCGACCTGCGTGACGATCGGATACGCCTCGAACGAACGCCACGGGAAGATGACCTCGTCGCCAGGGCCGCACAGCGCCTGGATCATCTGCTGGCAAAGGGAAACCGAACCGCAGCCGATGGCGATCCGCTCGGCGGGCTCGGCCAGTTCGCGGGCCAGCCGCTCGACGAGCGCGGACGCCGTGATGTCCGGGTATCGGTTGATACCCCGCGCCGTCTCGGCTATGGCCTGCGCCACACTCGGCAGCGGGCCGCCGGGAACCTCGTTGCTCGCCAGCTTGATCGCGCCCTGGATTGTCCGGCCAGGGACGTACTTCGGCAACGATTCGAGATCCGCACGCGGCGAAACAGGGGACATCTTCGGCGCTCCTACGTCTGGGGGACGGCTCCGACACCGTATCGTCCCGCGCGACGGCAAGCCCCGAATATTTACCTAAGAGTGGTCTGATGGAGGAATGACCCTGACGACCACCGTGGAACACCAGCACGCCGACGGCCGTACGTCGCGCTTGACCTTCGCCGAACCGGATGGCGTCGTCCGTGGCGGGCTCGTGGTGTTACATGAGGAGGCCGAAGAGGTCGAAGAGGGTTTGGGCCTGCTCCTGGCGGGCCTCGCCGGCGAAGGCTGGCTCACCGTCACCCCGCACCTCGATCGCGACGACCTCACGCAGCAGGACCTCCTCGAAGCCACCGACGCGACGCTTTCCTGGCTCGCCGAGCGCGGTGTCCAGGCGGATCTCGTGGGTGTCGTTGGTTTCGACCTCGGCGGGACGGCGGCACTGGTCGTGGCGTCGAACCGCAGGCTGGGCGCCGCGGTCAGCGTCGGCGGGCAAGGGGTCACCGGGCTGCCGGTCCTCGTCGAGATCGCCGGACGGCTCACCAGCCCGTGGCTCGGCATGTACGGCGACGCCGGGGACGAGGCCGGAGGCGCCGAGGTCGAACAGCTGCGTGACGCGGCGGCGACGGCGAACGTCGCGACGAACGTGGTCCATTACCCTGGCGCCAATCACCGCTTCGACGCCGACCCGGACGCGGCCGCCGAGGCCTGGCAGCGCACGTTGAATTGGTTCGACGCCCACCTACGGTGACTCCATTCGCGCTAGCATTCCCCTTCAGATGTGACAGGGGAGGGTCAAATGGCACAGTCACCCAAGGTGCCCGTGACGCCACAAGCCGCTTTCGGAGCCTCGGCTCCGGCATTGGCTCCGGTGGCGGGTCAGATCCGGGACACCAAGACCGATGCCAAGAAGGGGACCGTCAAGGTCACCGAGGACGCCGCCAAGAAGCTCGTCGACGCGCTGCTGAAAGCACGGCATGAGCTCAACGCGCTGATCAAGGATTCGACGGAGTTCAAAGCGCCCTTGAAGCTGGGCGACAACTTCGTCGGGCACACGATGAGCGATCGTTTCCAGGGCGCCGCGACCGAGGGGACCGAGGCCGCCGTGCCCGTCCTCAAGGACTTCGCCGTGGTGCTCAAAGACCTCCAGCTCACCGTGATGGCGGCACGGAAGATGTACGTCGCCACGGACGAGGAAGGGCAGGAGCAGCTCGAACGGGTCGCCCGCCGCTTCGACATGGAAGACATCGTCGAAACCGAGTGGAAGGACGAGTGCTGATGCGCATCCTGCCCACGCCGTGGCCGCCGCCCGAGCCCGAGCCGCGACCTGGCCCCGATCACCTCGCCGCCGACATCGACTGGATGAGCTACTCGCACCGCGAGCTCTACGAGATGGTCCACAACGAGCTGGACCTGGCAGGCGCGGAAGCCGTCGCCGCGCAGTGGGCGAAGATCAGCAGTTTTCTTGACAGGGTCGGTTCCGAGCTCCGGGCGGCCATCGTCGCCACCGCAGACGGCTGGACGGGCGAAGGTGCGGACAGGGCTCGTGACGCCGCGATCAAGCTCGTCGACTGGGCGGGCGAGACCGGCTGGCGTGCGGAGAACGTCGCGAACTGCGTACGCCGCCAGGCGGACATCGCCGACACCGCGCGGCGCGTGATGCCGGAGCCGCCGGGCTTCGCGCCCCGCACCAGGGTGCCGGAGCCGCCGAAACGCCGTCCGATCCCGATCTCCGATTCGACGCAGGCGATGTCGACGTCGTCGCCGCCGAAGTCCGACTTCGCCGAGGCAGGGCGGATCGTCGCCGAACCCACCGACGAGAGCTCGCAGGACCTGCACCGCCAGGCCGCCGACGTGATGACGCGGATGCAGCGGAACTCCGGCGAGGTCTACGAAAACGTTCCTCGTTTCACGTCGTACGGCAAGCAGCCGCGGATCCTCGAGACGCCCGAAGAACCAGAGCCGAAACCCGAACCGGAGCCAGTACCGGAGACGCCGCCGGACGACTCGACCCGCAGCAGCGGTGCCGACGAGGCCGCTCCCATCCAGGTGCGGGAGCCGGTCGAGGCACCGCGCACGCCCGGCGCGAGCAGCGGCGCCTTCGTGCCGCCGCCGCCCGGCGCCCCCGACGCGACCCACGAGCAGCTCGGACAGGGCGGCCGTTCCGGTGTCGGCGGCTTCGGACCGTCGGGGCAGCCGGGTCAGGTGGCCGGGACACGGGCCGGGGCCGCGGGCATGGGCGGCTTCGGCGGGATTCCGATGGGGATGGCGCCCCAGCAAGGGCGGCAGGACGAGGGAGAACGCAAGTCGCCGGACTACCTCGTCGAGGATTCCGACGTCTGGGGCCTCGGCGGGCAGGTGACCCCGCCGGTCATCGGCCAAGACCCGAGGGACGGCCGCTGATGGACTGGATCCGGTTGCACATCGGCGAGCTGTTCCTGCTGTGGTCGGCGCATGGACGCGACGAACTGCCCGCGGTGCTGGAGGTTCCGCACGTCGGGCGGACACCGGAGTTCCGGGCCGAACTGGTCGCCACGGCGAGCGGGACCCTGTCCGAACGCGGCCTCGGCACGGTGGAGGCTCCCGCACCGGAACTGATGGGCCTGCTGCACACCCTCGCGAACAGCGAACTGACGCTGGACCTGCGGCTCGACGGTGATCCGGCGTACCGGGCCGTCGGCTGCGTGTCCGATCGGGGCGCCGTCGCGATCGGGGTCGCCGGCACCGATGTCGAGCTGTCGGCTCTGCGGGAACCGCTCGTCGCCGCGACCCTGCTGCAGGCGTTGCCGCCGTGCGAGCAGGGGCGGGGCCTCTCGGTGAACCTGCGCGTGGACGACTACACGGCGGCGTGCGAGGCGGGAGAGCGCGGCGGGCAGCCGGCGTTCTCCGACGTCCTGCGCGACGCCGGGCTGCGTGAACCCGAGGTCATCGTGATGGTGCGGATCGTGACGCAGCGGATCGGCAGTGGACGGCTCGGGGCGACGAGGAAGTCCTGGGAAGGCCGCTGGGTACGCGGCGAGGGCACGCTGACCTGGGTGGACACCCCCGATGGCCGCTACGGTCTTCGCCGCGACCGGGGCTGGCTCACGGTTACTCCGCTTGACGCGGGGCGGCTGAAGACGATGGCGTACGAGCTGTTCACGGGGGCTCGCTAGATTTGTTAACGAGGGTTAACATCGCTGGGTGACGCACACCGCCGACGCCCCAGAAGTGCTCTGGCGCCCCGAGCCGAGCCGCCTGTCCGACACCAAGATCGACGCGTTCCGCCAGTGGCTGCGCACCGAACGCGGCGTGAAGGTCGACGACTACAACGCGCTGTGGGAGTTCTCCGTACAGCGCGTGCCGGAATTCTGGTCGGCCGTTGGCGAATTTCTCGGCCTGCGCTGGCACGACCGGCCCGGCGAGGTGCTCACCGGTGAGATGCCGAACGCGCGATGGTTCGAGGGCGGCACGCTGAACTACGCCGAGCACTCGCTCATGCCCGGTGTCGCGGGCGCGGCGAAGGCCGACGACGAGGTCGCCGTGATCTTTCACCGCGAAGACGGCCTCTCCTCGCAGCTGACGTACGGCGCCTTGCGTTCCGCCGTCGCCTCCGCGCGCGAGGGTTTACGGAAGCTGGGAGTGACCAAAGGGGACAGAGTCGTCGCGCTGGCGCCGAACTGCCCTCAGACGCTGATCGCCTTCCTCGCCACCGCGAGCCTCGGCGCCGTCTGGTCGTCGTGCTCGCCGGACTTCGGGGTCCGCGCGGTCGCCGACCGCTTCGCGCAGATCGAGCCGAAGGTGCTGATCGGGGTCAACGGCTACGTCTACAATGGACGGTGGTTCGACAGCCGGTCGACGGTGAACTCGTTACGGGACGAGATCCCCACGCTCGAAGCGACAGTGCTGATCGACTACGCGGGCGGCCGCCTCGACGGCACGCTCGACTGGGACACGCTGCTCGCCGACAACGCCGGTGCGGAACTGGCCTTCGAGCCCGTCGAATTCGGCCACCCGCTGTGGGTCCTGTACTCCTCGGGGACCACCGGCCTGCCGAAGGGGATCGTCCACGGGCACGGCGGGATCACCCTCGAACACCTCAAAGCCCTTGCCCTGCAAAGCGATCTCGGCCCGGGTGACCGATTCTTCTGGTTCACCACCACCGGCTGGATGATGTGGAACTTCCTCATCTCCGGGCTGCTGACGGGCACCACGATCGTGCTGTTCGACGGCAGCCCCGGCAGCCCGGACCTGAACGTGTTGTGGCACCTGACGGAGCAGCACCGCGTCACCTACTTCGGCACGTCGGCGCCGTACATCCAGAGCTGTTTGAAAGCAGGCATCAAACCGGCGGAGCGTTACGACCTCACCGCGTTGCGCGCCTTGGGATCCACCGGCGCGCCGCTGAGCGTCGAAGGCTTCCGGTGGATCGTCGACGAGGTCGGCAAACGCGTCCAGATCTGCTCGGTGTCCGGCGGCACGGACCTGTGCGCGGCGTTCGTCACCTCCGCCCCGGACGTCCCGGTGTGGCTGGGGGAGCTTTCGGTCCGCGCGCTCGGCGCCGCCGTCGCCGCGTTCGACGAGACCGGGAAGCCGGTGGTGGAGACGGTCGGCGAACTGGTGATCACCGAGCCGATGCCGTCGATGCCGGTGTTCTTCTGGAACGACCAGGACGGCTCGCGGCTGCGCGAGGCGTACTTCGAGATGTACCCCGGGATCTGGCGGCACGGCGACTGGATCCGGATCACCGAGCGCGGCTCCGCGGTCATCTACGGGCGCAGCGACTCGACCTTGAACCGCGGCGGCGTCCGGATGGGCACGGCCGAGTTCTACCGGGTCGTCGAGTCGTTCGACCAGGTCGCGGACTCGCTGGTGATCGACACTTCGGCAGCGGGGAACGAGGACGGGCAACTGCTGTGCTTCCTCGTCCTGGCCGAGGGCGCCTCGCTCGACGAGGTCGAGCCGGCCCTGCGCAAGGAGCTACGAGGCGCCCTCTCGCCACGGCACGTGCCCGACCGGTTCGTCCAGGTGACCGAGGTACCCCGCACGCTGAACGGCAAGAAATGCGAGGTTCCGGTGAAGAAGATCCTTTCGGGCGTTTCCCCTGACCGCGCCGTCAGCCGCGACGCGCTGCTGAACCCCGACGCCCTTGTACCGTTCGTGGAGCTGGCGAGGAGCTGAACGTAGGGGCGGGACTCGGCGGGCGCGTGGCGGGGAGGTCACCTGGGTGACGCGCCTGGCCGGGCTGCCGACCCTGGTCTCGGTGCCGGTCCCCGGCCGGGCGGCGCACTCTGCGCGGCCACGTCGCCGAATGGCTGGAACCGCCGCACGAGGCCACGGTCGGCGCGGCGACGGTCGCGCTGGTGCTGCTCGCCGTCGGCCTCAACCGGAGGAAGCGACGGGCCTGGCAACTCGCGGTCGCCGCCGCCGTGCTCCTGACGGTGTCGCACCTCGGCACCGGTCTCGTGTCGCTCGCGTTGCTGATCGCCCTGATCGCGACGCGGCGATACTTCCTCGCACTCCCCGGCCCGGGATATCGGCCCGGCGATGTCCACGCGCTGTGGCTGGAGGACCCTGTCGGCTATTTCCCCGCTCCGCTCGCCGAACCGCGCCCGAGCTGTCCGATGACGAGGTCGAGCGGCTCAGGGCGCTGCTGGACGAGAGCGACTCGCCCTGCGCGGGGACAAGTTCGTGGTCTTCTCGAAGTCAGGGAAGCTGCCGTGACCTATCGCGTGATCGCCGGCGTCGCGCTGTGCTCGGCGGGCCCCTCGGTGACCCGGAAGCGTGGCCGGCGCGATCGAGGAGTACCTGGACGTCCGCCGTCGGTACGCGTGGGCCCCGCGACCATGGGCTGCTCGGAACTGGGCACGCTTCGGCATCGAGAACCTGGCGATCGCGACGAAGCCGTCGTCGGCACGGAAACCTTCACCCTCGACGGCCGCGTCAGGCGCGGTGTCCGCCAAGCCGTCTCACGCACCAAACGAGCCGGCTACACCGTCCGCAAGGCGGAAGACCTGCTTCCTGCCGAGCTGGACGAACTCCGCACCCTGGCCGCCACCTACATCTCGATGGCACTGGGACGGATGGGGCGACCCAGGTTCGGTCCTGGTCACCACCGAGCACGAGGGTCGCGTTCGCGGCTTGCTTCATCTTCCCCTGGGTGAGGAAGTCCTCTCGCTGGACGTCATGCGCCGCGACCGGGCGTCAACGAGCTGAACTGCTCCTGAGAACCCCCGCGCAGCACGTCTCCCTGAACTTCGCCGCCTTCCGCGCCGTCCTCGAACAAGGCCAACGCATTGGCGCCGGCCCGTCCGCACGGACACTGCGATTCTTCTCACGCTGGATCCAAACCCTCTACCGCTTCAACGCGAAGTGCCAGCCCCGCTGGGTCCCGCGCGCTACCTGGCGTCCCCCCCCCCGACCTCCCCAGCGTCGGAACCGCCGTCCTTGAAGCCGAAAGGCTCGGCGGACGCTCTCCGCTGCTGCTCAGGGCGTTGCCGCGGAGCTAAGGGGGGTCCCTTTCGCGGGGGTTCGCGGAGTGTGTAACCTATCTGGGCAGTGGTCGTTCGACCTGGGAGGCTTCGCCTAGTCTGGTCTATGGCGCCGCACTGCTAATGCGGTTGGGGGTAACCCCCCCTCCCGGGTTCAAATCCCGGAGCCTCCGCTGGCCCCTGTTTCGGCAGGTGCTAGATTGAAAACTGAACAAGCGCCCGTAGCTCAGCTGGATAGAGCATCTGACTACGGATCAGAAGGTCAGGGGTTCGAATCCCTTCGGGCGCACGTCTGGTTGAGACAGCACTAAGGCCCTCCCGTTCGCGGGAGGGCCTTTTTGTCTGTCCTTTGTGGACCCTCGTTTGAGTCTTCGGTTGTCCGGCGTCCTTGAACGCTGTTCTAAGATACGCTGAAACACTTCCTGTGGTCGAGGGGTTCGGTGGGGACTATGGCGGAAGCAAAACGATTTTCCTCGCTCGATGTCTGTTCGGGGGCGGGCGGGCTCACGCTGGGTTTGGAACAGGCAGGCTTCGATCCTGTTCTGCTGCTGGATAATCGCGATGTGGCGTGTCAAACGCTGCGAGCGAATCGTCCTGGATGGGATGTCCTCGAACTGGATCTTCTCCAGTTCGTCGCAGAAGAACATCAGCAGGTCTACGACGTGGACTTGCTGTCCGCCGGCCTTCCGCGGGTGAAGGCTTCGGCGACGGTCAACCGGACTCGTGGAAGTGACATCGAGCTGGAGTTACTCAAGGCGACCATCATGTTGATGCATGGAGTTCAGCCGCGTGCACTGTTGGTCGAGAACGTTCCGGACCTCGTCACCAAGGACGACTACAGTGCAGTAAGGGAATTCGTCCACGAGGAACTCGACCACCTGGGCTATCGGTACAAGTGGTTCGTGGTCAACGCGGCAGACCACCAGGTCCCACAGAATCGTGAGCAAGGCATCCTGGTGGCGCTCAAAGGCGATGCCATCGACGCCTTTGAAGTACCCGAACCGAGCCTGGAACCACCGGTGACGGTGGGTGAGGCGTTGGAAGAGTCGATGAAGGCGCGAGGCTGGGCCAAGACGAGCGAGTGGGCCCGGCAGGCGAACAAACTGGCGCCGACCTTGGTCGGAGGATCCTGGGAACGGGGAGGTCCGGATCTCGGCCCCACCGGGTCGAAGCAGGCCTGGGCCAAGATGGGTGTGGACGGCGCCACGGTCGCGAACGAGGTGCCGGATTCCGACTTCGTGTGGGACCCGGCGCTCGGCCGGGACGGCATGGTCAAACTGACTGTCGAGCAAGCCGCATGTCTGCAGGGTTTCCCGCCGGACTGGCGGTTCGAAGGCAAGAAGACCGTTCGCTACCGCCAGGTCGGTCACGCTTCACCACCACCCGTCGCCCGTGCGTTGGGACTTGCCATTCGTGCCGCGCTGACACGCGGTGGAGCCTGATGATTTCAAGGCCGTCGTACACGAGTTAAGCTTCCACCCCATGACCCCTGTGCAGCCGCAGCTGTTCACGACTGCGCAGATCCAGATGGTGGACCTGTTCGCGGGGCCTGGCGGGCTGGACGTCGCCGCGCACTGGTTGGGCGTGCACGTCGACGGCATCGAGTGGGACGACAACGCCTGCAAGACCAGGACAGCCGCAGGTCTTGGCACCAAGCACGACGACGTGCGGGCCTACGGGCCCAAGGACTTCCCCGATGCCACCGTGCTCTCGGGCGGGCCTCCGTGCCAGACGTACACCGTCGCGGGGGGCGGCGCCGGTCGTCGTGCACTGGACACGGTCCTCGGCTTCGTCGAGCGGATGGCCGCAGGCGAAGACATCAGCGCCGAACTCGAGAAGATGCACGAAGACGACGAACGCGCAGGCGACGACAATCGTAATGGCAAAGAACGTTCCGGTCTGGTACTCGAGCCGTTGCGCTGGGCATTGGAAGCTCTCGACTACGAGATGCCTTACAAAGCCATCGTGCTGGAACAGGTTCCGACGGTCCTGCCGGTCTGGCAGGCATACGCCGGTGTTTTGAAGGAACGTGGCTACAAAGTCGCCTGCGGCGTCTTGCACACTGAAGAGTTCGGAGTCCCGCAGACTCGCCGTCGCGCGATCCTCATCGCACGACTTCACGGCGAGGCTTCCCTGCCCACGCCAACGCACCGTCGGTACTACAAGGGTAAGGATCGGTCTGAGGGAGTAGCCACTCTCAAGCCGTGGGTGACGATGTCCGACGCCTTGCGCAATCGGGACGAGCCGTTCGAAGTGGTGTCCAACTACGGAACCGGCGGCGATCCCAAGTTGCGGGGAAGGCGCAGGTCCGACGAGCCTTCCGCCACGGTCACCGGCAAAATCTCACGAAATAGGCTGTATTCGTCCGCCTGGCCCAAGCAAGAGCTCGACCGGCTGACGAAAGACGAGGCCGGGCTCTTGCAGACCTTCCCCGCTGATTACCCCTGGTCCGGCAAGGAGATCGCGCAGCAGGTCGGCAACGCCATTCCGCCGCGTCTGGCCGCACACGTGCTCGCTGCGGCCTTGGGGGTTGAGTTCAAAGCCGAGGACCTTGACGCGGTTGTCGCTGCGAAGTGGGATCCGGGAATTTACGACCGACCTCAGCTGCCCTCGACGCCCATCGCGACTCCGTCCGAAAAGGACGCTACTCTGGAGAGTCAGCAGCCTTCTTCCGTTGTCGCATAGGCGCTTCTTCGAGTAGTTGGCTGAACAAGGGCGTCAGGGCCTTGACTGCGTCCTCGCTGACTTCGCCGTCGTCCGGTCCGTCGGGAAGACGGTCCCAGTGCACTGGTGCCATGTTCTCGGCCTCGGCGATCCAGTCGTGCACCGCGTCTTGATCCACCAGCTCGTCAGGCGCCAGAACGTCGTACAGCAGGGTGCTCCCCGCCGCGTTCACCGCGGACGACAACGCGTTGGCCCGGTCTCCCAGACGTGAAACGTTCGAGCGCTTCAACTCTTCGAGCACGCGAATGATCGCGAACGCGGTCGGGCGATGGTCGATGACGTCCAGGCGCATCGTCGTGTTCAGGACGTCTTGAACGCTGCACGCGACTTCTACCGGGCTGTAGTCGTCCGCGTTGCGGAACAGCTCGGCCGCCCACCACAGACGGGCGAAGGCCTGGGTGTAGTGCGGGCCGCTGAACCGGGAGGCCGGCGTGATCTCGGCGCCTTTGTGGCGCCATACCACGTAATCCGGGGCCGCGATCATGGAGAGGAAGTTCCACAGGCGACTGTCGGCAGCTTCGGCCCTGGTCATCCGCAGGGTGGCATGCAGTCTCGGTGCCAGCCAGCCGTCGGCATCCACAGGTCTCCCTTCGAAGCGCTCCATCGCTACGTCGAGCAACTCCCGGATCGGTGCGATCCCCCAACGGGCTTCCGTCGACGGAAGAGGAATCGATGCCTTGCGGAGTGTGACCAGCGGAGGTTTTTCTTGCCCTGACTGCATACCGCGAGTCAGGAACTTGGCCACCGCCGCGTTCGGCAACAAACCCAGAACGAGCGGGAGGTCGGCCTTGTTTTCAAGACTCATCGTTCATCGCTCCTGTCCGAACGATGAACAGACCGCACGGCGTTGGTCAGTTTCTTGGTGATCTGACTTCGCCTGCCCGCCGCGTACTGAACACTCGTCTGGAGCTCGGACCAACCGAACCCCTTGGTACGACGTTCGTTGATGTCGAAGAGCGCGTCCGTGAGCTGCCGTCCCGGCAGCACGTCCGGCAGCATCATCCGCACCACGGCCTCGCGCCAGCCGGCAGGCATCTGAGGTGTCCCGTCCTCGTCCAGATCCAGGTCGCTGATGGCCGTGTGGAACATGGCTGTCCAGGCGTCCTGTGCGACCTGACTCGCCGTCATCTCACGCAGCATCTTCTCTTCAGGGCTGCCGCCTGTGCCGTGCAGGGCATCGACCAAACCCTCCACCGCGCTCGTGTTCAGATAGACCGTCGGGATCTCACCCGTGGTTTCGACGATCCATGGTGACTCCTTGAACGGATGCAACCATTCGTGCGGTCCTTCGCGGAAGTCGATCTCCACGATCTCGATATCGCGCTGTCGGACCGGGGTGGTGACCTTGAGGTCCACGAACCAGTCCTTTTCGGTGGCACCGATGAAACGGCCCGCCATGTCGTCGAGTGTGGCGACAACCGTCAAACCGAGTGAGGCGCGGTTGAGATGACGGGCATGAGCCAGTTCGATGCTTCCGCGCCAACTACCGTCACGGGAACGGGTCAGACGTGTTGTCGACCGGGCATTGGTGGCTTTCTCGGTGAGCACCGCCAAACACACCGGATCGACCCAAGGTCCTTCGGAAAGCTCCGCCTCGGGGAGCTTGGCGGCCAGGTGCAGAGTCGCAACCTCCCATTCTTCCCGTCCGGTTCGATGCAACGCCACTGTCTGCTCGACCTTGGACACGTGTGAGTACGGCAGCTCTGCGCCGTCCACACTCACGGCCGTCACATCGAGACTCACGTCACCGAAGAGCGTCGGATAGGGAAACGCGGCTCTCACGCGACACCTCCGCGGGCCTTCTGAACGTCCACGACCAGTCGGGACAGACGACCTTGAACAGGATGACTTCCCGGATCCGTGACACCGATGAACGAGGCCGATCGCATCCCCGGCGGGACGACCAGGTTGCCGTTCTCGATGTCGCAGTTCTTCGCAGGGCTGAGAAGGCTCCACTCGACGGCCGGGCGCCCGCCGGACCTGACGTCGAACTTGGCGACCGGTGTCAGCAACCACGGGTCTTCCGCGTTGGGCAGCTTGATGTCGACGCTCACGTGCCAGGCGCCGGTGTCGTCCAGCTGAGCGTTGATGCTCCGGACCGTCGGCACGCCCTGTGCGCGTCTGCTGCCGGCGGCGGCACCGTCGAGCTTCAGCAACTCCTTCAGAACGCTCGGGCCACCACGATGGCCGATTTCCCGACGCCCGACAAGCTCGCGTACCGCTTTGTCGATCTCTTCGAGGAACTCGCTGATGCGGGACAGCGCTCCTCGCTGGTACAAAGACGTCAGTTCTTCCGTGCGATCCCACTTGTGGTGCTCAGGGGGCTCGGACGCGCGGAGAAACTGTTCTGCGAGGTCGACGTCTTCGCCTTCGTTCTCGGTCGCATGGCCGGCGAGAAGGACGGCTTGGAAGGCGTCGGTGCCCAGGGGGAGATCCCTGGGGCGCCTGTCGAGGATCGTCATGCGGTTGCCGCGCATGCAGGCCACTCGGTTGGTTCGTTCCTCCCCTTCGGCACGGGTGAGCAGAAGGACGGCGGAGTGTCTTGCCCCTTTGCCTTGGGCTCGACCTTCGCCTTTCAACGGGGTGACGAACAAAGGTACTTCGACACTGGCCACTTGATCGCCCGCGGTCCGCTCGGTCACGGTCTCGTTGTCCAGATACGCCTTGAGGGCTCTGCTCAGCGCGGGATGGTGGGTATGCGGATTGACCTGTTGTTCGGGTACGAGCACCCGGCCGTTGCGCAAGGTCGTGACGCGGGCTTCGAGCAGCGCGCCTGCCCGATCACCACCGATCATCGCGGCCCAGAAACCATCGGCCAGCGAACGCACCAGCTTCTCGTGCATCTCCTCCAAGGATTCCGCGTCCCCGGAGGCGTCATGCGCCCCGACGATGAGGAACGACGTGCCTGTTTCCGCGTTGGAGCGTTCGAGCTGCAATCCCCGAACGGACTCCTCGTCCGCCCACCATGAGCGGGAGACACCCTTGTGGCTCTGCGTGGTGTCCGGCTCCCCGAACCAGGCCGGCCCCGCGTAAGCCGTCTTGTCCACGGTTCGCCAAGGCAAGTCGAGCCTGCCGATGACACGACGTTCGGTCCGGCCCTCATGGGGAATCGACAGCGTCGAGTTCATCAAGACCAGACCGAAGCGACTGGTGGCCCAAAGGGTGACTTTTCCGAGCCCGTAGGAACCGCCGGCTCGTTTGCCGGACTGCTTGTGGCTGTCGAGCTGCCTTCGGACGACAGCCGCGAAGCGACCGTCGCTGTACTCAGGACCGGTGAGGCCGGCGGCGTTGTAGTCGTCCACCCTCAACAACAGCAGCGACCTGGTTCGGTCCAGGTCGTCCAGCGCCGCTCGCAGACTTCGGGAGACCTTCTGTTCCGCCGAAGCGGCTTTGTCGTAGTGCGGGCGTAACTTGTCCCACTGCAACGCCTCGAGAAACGAGTCGAGGTGTCCGCCGCTCAACTCGTGCAATGTGTAGTGGACCCGGACCGGTTTGGAAGGATCATGGCGTTCGTCGAGCGAGTTCTGGGTCGCCTCGCGGGCGAGGACGGCCAGGTCGGCGTTGAAGGCGAAGGCGGCGGCGTTGCCGTATTCACGTCCGCCGTCCGCATGTGCCGGCCTGTGGTGCCACTCCAGTGGGAGCTTGGCGACCACGTCCGCGGTGCGGTTGTGCAGGGAGGCCACGTCGATGCCGAGGAACTCGGCGATCCGTCGCTTGACTTCCTCGCGAGGTTCGGAGCGGCTGGTGATCCATGCGGATACGGCGGCACGGGTCAAGTCCAGGTGTTGCGCGAGCTCGGCCTGGGATTTCGATGCCCGGCGCAACTGCCGTCCGAGCCACGGGCCGAAGTCCTCGCCCTGCTGAGCGCTCATTCGCCTGATTGCCTTCCTGGTGCCTGCGAGCGACCTCCCAACAGGCGGTCCAGAGCAGTCTAACAGGCAAATTTGACACTTGCGCGCTGTCAACTTATGGTTAACGTCACCTCGGTCGGCTGAATCTGTTCGACTGTACCGCTTCTCGTCTTCTCATCGCTCCGACACACCCTTCGGGTGTCGACTTCATTTCGGGAGGGATCCGAGCCGCAGCAGAGTCATCCACATCCGAGTCAAGCGCGGCCTGCGGTCAGGGGCCGCTACTTGCCGTACCCAACTTTTGTGTTGTCCGTTTCTGTCGGGTGGCAGTGCGCAGCGGACTCGCTCGAATCCCGATCTGCTGAGGATCAGAAGGACAGTGGTCATGAACCTGTCCGTTGAAGGAGTGAAGTAGTGATGGTCGACAGTGCGGTCAGCCCCGTGCTTGTCATGATCGCCAGGCTCGATGGCCTGGCGTTGGGGACCTATGCGTTCGATCCCGACCGCATCAAGGAGGACGCCAACGCCGAGCGTCGCATCCACCAAGGCGGCTACGGAGAACGCCAGGTATACGAGCTGGTGCAAAACGGTGCGGACGAGATGCGGGCGCCCGAACACCGGAACGGGACGATCCAGGTCGTTCTCACCGAAACCCACATGTACTGCGCAAATGACGGCGCGCCTATTTCGGTGCAGGGAGCGGACACCATTCTCCGCATGGGGGTGTCGCAGAAGAGCGGCAGTCAGATCGGCCGCTTCGGTGTCGGCGTGAAGTCAGTGCTGACCGTGACCGACACTCCGCAGTTCTTCAGCCGCTCCGGCTCGTTCGGGTTCGACGCGGAGCGTTCCGCCGACGAGATCCTCACGGCCGTCAACGATGCGCGGATCGCGAACGGCGAGAAGCCGCTGGAAACGGTGGGCGACACTCCAGTGCTGAGGCTCGCTTGGCCGCTGGTCGAGGACCACGAACGCTCGCTCGATCCCGTCCTCGACGAGCTGATGAGTACGGGAGCGGCCACCGTCGTCCGCTTGCCTTTGGTGACCGGCGTCGGTGACCTGCTCGGCAAAGACATCCTCGAGTTCCCCCGCCTCTTCCAGGTGTTCTCGCACCACGTCCGCAAGATGGTGCTCGAGGACCGCCGGGAGTTGCCGGTCGTCCGTCGCGAAATCACCGTCGAGCACGATGGCGTGCGGTACGTGATCCACGAGGCCAGGGGCGGTCAGAAGTCGCGCTCGGAGCAGTACCGCGTGTTCTCCCGGTCCCACCAGGTCAGCGAGCGTACGCGGATCGGCGCGGGTGAACTGCACGACCGTGTCGTGATCGACATGTCTTGGGCTGTGCCGGAGTATTCGGTCTCGAAGAACGACCATGGGCAGATCGTGTGCCACGTGCCGCATGAGCGAGGAGAGTTCTGGGCCTTCTTCCCGACCGAGTACGCGACCACGCTCAGCGGCGTCGTCAATGCCGCGTGGAAGACCAACGAGGATCGGCAGCACCTCCTGTCCGGCAGCGAACTCAACATCGAACTGCTCGACGCCACCGCCGATCTCGTTCTTTCTTCACTGTCGGATCTGGTGGTGGCGGAAGACCCGGCGGCGTACTTGCCTCTGCTGCCGGGACGAGCCAAAGAGTCGCCGAACTGGGCATGTGAGTACCTGACCGAGAAGGTCTGGGCGCTTGCGGCTGTCCGGCCTTCGCTCCCTGATCAGGATGGGGTCCTGCGTAAACCCGCCGACCTGCGCGTTCACCCGGAAAAGCTGAGCCGAATCGCGCTGACGTTGTGGACCGAATACGCCGGTCGGCCGAAGGACTGGCTGCACAGTTCGGTGGACGCGAGTGGATTGCGCCGAGGAAAAGTGAACCATGTACTCGCCGCGGCGGGCGTGGAGGTGGAAACCGTCGTCGCGTGGCTGGAGGCACTCGTCGAGGACGGGACAGCGGTCGCGTCCGCCGTCGCTATCCGGATCGTGGCGCACCTTGACGAGCGCGCAGCCGAGGACGTCACGTTCCGAACGGTTGCGACGGAGGCAAGGAAGGCCGAGATCGTCCTGACCGAGAACGGTGACTTCGTCGCCGCGTCAGCCGGCCGCGTCTTCCGGTCCAACGACGAGGACGGTCTCACCGATGACCTGGTGTACGTGGATCGTGGGATCTCGGGCGACCCGACGATGATTCGGGAACTCGACCGGCTCGGGATCCGAGAAGCTGACGCGGAGGGACGCTTTCGCAGCGTCATCGACCAGGGCTTCTCTGGTTACGGTGAAGAGGAGTGGACTCGGCTCTGGGAGTTGTGGCGCACCGCGGGCGGTGTGGACCTCGTGAGTGTGGTGCGCGACAAGTCGGCAAAGGTGTCCGCCGGGCTCCGGGTCAGGACCACTGCCGGGGTATTTCGTCCGATCGGCAAGTGCCTGCTGCCGGGGCCGGTGGTGCCGGGGGACGGTTCGCGTGACGCCCGGTTGGCTGTCGACGTCCGCTTTCACTCCGATGACCTGCCGGTGTTGCGAGAGCTCGGCATGACCGATCGACCGGCCTCCGGTCATCGGCCGGAAAACGACAGCTGGTTCCACGAGTACCACCTGTGGGCGCACGGCGAGTACTGCCGGGAGTTGAAGGCGACCGCCAGCAGGGTGCAGCTCCAGACGGTCGTGTTGACCGGGGCGCCGACCATGGGGTCACTGCACCTGTTCCAGGAACTGTCCGATGAGGGCAAGGCCGCGTTCCTGGCGGCGGCGCCCGAGGACGGGCTGGTCGAGTCCTGGACTCGGCAGATCGGCAGCAAGGTGAGTACTCGGATGCGAGTGCTTTCGCCGGTCAATTGGTTCCTGCGTACCTACGGCATGGTCGACACCTCGATGGGACTGGTCGCGGTACGCGAGGCCGTCGGTCCTCAGCTGAGCGCGTTCGCCTCCCTGCTTCCTGTTGCGGACATCAGCCCGGACAAGGCCCGGCGGTTGGGGATGACTGTCAACGTCGGTGACATGGACCCGCAGCGCTGGACCGAGTTCCTCGAACGGGTGAAGTCCAGCACTGACGACAAGTTCGTGGGTTTCGCCTACGCCCTCCTCTCCCGGTTCGCTCCGGACCTTGTCGAACGGGAAGAGGCAATGCGTTGCCAGGTAGGCCAGGAGTGGGACCTCCGTGCTCGTGGTGATATCGCGGTGGCCACGACCGCGGAGGAATACGCGGCGCTGGTCCGGGAGAACCATCCTGCGATGCTGGCGGATTTCCCGGACGAGACCGAGCGGGTCGAGTTCTTGATCCGTGAGCTCGGAATGCGTCGTTTCGTCGACGTCATCGAAAAGCGGCTGCGCCCGGTCTACAGCAGGCCCGCCGTCCCGCTCACCGACGAGTGGCCACCGCTTCGACAGCGACTGGGGGCGACCGTGGTCCAGGGGTGTTACCTGCAGTGGTGCAGTGAGCTCGAAGAAGTGACCCGCAGTCCTCAGGGCACTCGAACCGTCGCGATGAAGAGCGCCCGACAGGACAACACGGTGCTGATAGTCGACGGCACGTCGTTCGAGGACGCTCTTATTCTCGTCGACAAGGAATTCGGGTGGAATCTCGGAGTCTCCGGCTGTCGGAGGGTGATCGAGGCGCATCACCAACAGCAAAAGGACAGCGAAGTCCAGGCTCGGCTCACCGAGATCCGAGACTGTGACAGCCTTGTGGAGAAGATCGTCTTCTTGGTCGGCGAGGAGAACCTGCGTAAGGGACTTCCTCCGGGGCTTATCGCGAGTGAGAGTTCGGAGACCGGGCAGGACCCGGATGCCCACCGGGTGGCGCAGCTGGCGTACAACGCGCACGACGATGGCGTGCTTCGGGTGCACGCCAGGGACATCGCCGAACGGTTCGACACTGCCCCGGCGAACTTCGATGGCGGCCCCGCCGCATTGCGGTTCGTGACCGATCTCGGGCTCCCTGATGTGTTCGCGGGTGTACGGATCCCTGCTCCACCCATGCGTGAAGAAGCCGAGGGGCCGACTGATTTCCCTCGACTGCACGCCTTCCAGGAGGTGCTTGCCAGCAGGCTGACCGTTCTGCTGCGGAACGAACACGCCGAGCGCGGGATGCTGAGTCTTCCGACTGCGGCCGGCAAGACGCGTGTCGCGGCCGAAGGCGCGATCCGGTGGATCCGGGAGGACGGGATTCCCGAGGGGCCGATTTTGTGGATCTCGCAGACCGCCGAGCTTTGCGAGCAGGCCTTCCAGTCGTGGAAGCATGTCTGGGAGAACGTCGGTCCCGAGCAGTCTTTGGTCATCGATCGGCTGTGGACGACGAATTCAGCCACCCCCGTCACAGGCAGGCCGCACCTCGTCATCGCAACGGACGCGAAGTTGCGAATGTGTTTGGGTACAGATGAATACGCATGGTTGCGCAACGCTTCGGCCGTTTTCATCGATGAGGCTCACGTGGCGATCTCCCGCGAATACACCTCCATCCTCGAGCACCTCGGGCTCACCCACCGCGAGACCTCACGGCACCTCGTGGGGCTGACAGCCACGCCGTTCCGCAATGACGCCGAGCTGACGAGGCGTTTGGTGCAGAGATTCGGCAACGTCCGCCTCGACGACGATGTCTTCTCCGGCGAGCCCATTCCCGACTTGCAGGACCTGGGCGTCCTTGCCCGCGTCGAACACCGTGAGCTGGTCGGTGCGGATATCCTGCTCGATCCGGACGAGCTTGGTGGGATCAAGGGATTCCTGCCGAGGAGTGCGGAGCTGCGCCTCGCCGACGACGAGGCTCGCAACAAACTCCTCGTGGAGGAGATCGTCGCGTTGCCCGAGGACTGGCCGGTTCTCGTGTTCGCGACGTCTGTCAGCCACGCCAAGTTCCTGGCTGCCAAACTCGGTGACCGGGGCGTCCGCTCCGCCGCGATCGATTCCGCGACTCCGTTGCCGGAGCGACGTCAGCGCATCGAGTCGTTCCGGCAGGGACGACTCCGGGTTCTCACCAACTACGGCGTGCTCTCGCAGGGCTTCGACGCGCCGGCGACCCGCGCCGTCGTCATCGCCCGGCCTGTGTACAGCCCGAACGACTACCAGCAGATGATCGGGCGTGGCCTGCGTGGAAGTCGCAACGGAGGCAAGGACACCTGCCTCATCCTCGATGTGCGCGACAACATCAGGAACTTCCATCAGGACCTCGCGTTCACGAAGTTCGACTATCTCTGGCAGAGGGGACAGCGGTGACAGAGTCAGAGGGGGAGAGCTTTGAACTCACCTCCGCTCAGCGGAGCGTCGTGACCAGCGCCCAGGGTGACAAACTGCTGGTTCCGGCACAGGCAGGCACGGGCAAGACCACCACCTTGATCCGCCGGATCGAACATCTGATGACGGTGGAGGAAACCGCGGCATCGGAGATCTTGATCTGGACCTTTTCCCGCGCGGCAGCACAGGTCTTGCGCACCCGTGCAGGCCGGAGCGCTGTCGTGGGTCGACGGGTGCGTGCCCAGACCTTCGACAGTTGGGCTTCGTCTCTCCTGCTCGAAGCGGGATATCGACCTGAAGACCTTTCGTGCCGTGGGTTCGATCGACGGATCGAACTCGCCACCGACGCGATCGAAAACGGAGTCGTCGAGGAGACCGAACGAGGCGCACCCGCCCATGTGATCATCGACGAGGTGCAGGACCTTGTCGGACCGCGGCGGGAAATGGTCGAAGCGTTCCTCGACAGGTTCCCGGACATGGGTTTCACCGTCGTCGGTGACTCCGCCCAATCGATCTACGGGTTCCAGGTGTCCGACCCGCAGGCGCGGGCTGAGGAAGCGGGCCTGTTCTTCAGGTGGCTGCGTGCCACTTTCGGGGACGAGCTGCGCGAAGTCGTTCTCGACGAGAACTTTCGCGCTCGTACCGTCGAGACACGCCATGCGGTGCCTTACGGAGAACGTCTGCAGCGTCTGTCGGACACTGTCGAGGTGGATATGGAAGCGGCGGCTTCGCTTCTCCGCGAGCTCCGTTCTCGCCTCGCGGAAGTCGCCTCATTCGGAAAGCTCGACACGCCGTTCGCGCAGGACTCTTTGCGGGACTTCTCCGGTACAACGGCGATCCTCTGCCGGGACAACGCCCAGGTGCTTCTGCTGTCCGAAAAACTCGGGCAGCTCGATGTCCCGCACCGTGTCCAGCGGTCTCCGCGATCCGGTGCCGCGTTTGCCTGGGTGGCCGGATTGGTCAGTGCGACCGGTGCTGTGACGTTGAGTCAGGAACGGTTCGAACAGCTTCTGCCCGAGCTGAAGATTCCTGCAAACATCGACATCGAGGAGACGTGGCGTTCGTTGAGGACTGTCGCGGCAGGCGCACGCAACCAGCTCGATCTGGAGGCCTTGCGAAGGGTGGCCGCCGAAGGGCGGCTGCCGGATGAACTGACCACGCTGCCCTCGCACTCGATCCTCGTGTCCACCGTCCACCGAGCCAAGGGACTGGAGTTCGACCGTGTGCTGATCGCGGGGTTCGACGCGACCGCACAGCGACGGATCGGTGAGACCGACACACTGACCGAGGCGCGACTTCTTCATGTAGCCATGACGCGGCCTCGGGACGACTTGTATCGCGTAGAATGCCCTGACACTTGGACTTTGCGTAAGGGAGAACACCTGCCGGCGCCGGTCGGGCGCTGGTACGTGGGAGGCCGTGAGCGTTGGAAACGCGTCGGTGTAGAAGGTGTCGAGACGGATGTGTGCCATGAGGTGCCTGCCGGCGTGCGTGAGCCCGAGACCGACCCGGCGGCGGCGCAGAAGTATCTACTCGAGTCGGTTCGTCCTGGCAGCACAGTGGTGTTGCGCAGGCTACACGACCTGCCTTCGTCTTCGACCGAAACGCCACCGTACGGCATCTTCCACGCGGACACTCCGATCGGCGAGGTCTCCAAGGTATTCCGACACGACCTGTGGCGTCTGCTCAAGAGGTCCGCGGGCTACCGGGTGAAACAGTGGCCGTACCTGATTACCGGTCTGAAAATCGACTGTGTCGAAACGGTTGTCGGTTCGACCGCGGTCACCGAACGCCATGGTCTCGGCGGCCGAGGTGTATGGCTCGCCCCTCGTCTTGGTGGCCTCGGCCGATTCGACTGGACCCACGCTGAACGGGTCCCGGAAGGACAGGACATCCCGTGACCGAGTCCAGCCATGCAGCGCATTACGCGCTGCGCAAGGACCTCCGCGCCGCCCTGCGCGCCGACCTCCTCGGTCCGCAGGGCGGTGCGAAGGAGATCCTCGCCACCGACGCCCCGATCACCGCTTATCCCGTCGGCGTCCTTTTTCCGCAGATCGAGAACTCCGATCCGCTCGCGGAGACCGACGGCGTGGACACCCCCCCGGACGTCGTCCGCGGGGACGATTCCGAGCAGGGGGAGACCGATCTCGGAGTCTCCCTCGCCAACCGCCGCAAACCATCGTCGATGGGCATGACGTTCGGTGTCGATCCGGGTATCGCGGGTTCGGTGCGTGTGAAGGTCCGAGTCGCGAACTATGCGCCGGAGGACGAAAACGGTGTCGCTGTCGAGCCGCGTCGAAGCGAGGCTCGCAGTACCGAACAGCAACGAGAGCGTTGGCGTCGTGTTCCTGCAGACTGCGAACCCGTGGTCGTCGATGTCACTTCTGCCGGCATGTGTACCGCGGAACTGTGTCCTGGGCTGGAGTTGCGTACGCTGATCCGTCCCGTTGACGACGGCGGCACGGTCACGGTGACAGTGACGCTGGTCAACACGTGGCGCGCAGGTGTGTACGACCTCCAAGATGCCTATTGCTTCTTCCAACCCGAGCTGGAGGCGTCCGGCCCTGAAGGCACTCGACCGTTCGTCGAGCGAAAGGCACCCCTCGGTGCGGTAGACGCCGAGCACGCGTTGAGTCGGTTGCTGCACCGGCACGCGCCCTACTTCGCCACCGGCCACGGCTGCTCCGTCGCGTGGGACTGGACGGCTCCGCCGATCCGCACCTCCATGTCGACACGGGCCGCTGTTTCGTCGATCCGTACCGAGCTGGTGCCCAGCCACGAGGTGCTGCTGACGGATTCGAACCCACAGATCGACGACAAAGCACTCGGTATGCACCGCCTCGGACACGGAACGGTCGAAGACATCCTTGGTGCGCTCGCGGGCATGCTCGACGGCTATGAGGAGTGGATCGAGGCGCGGAGGCAGGAGGTGCTCGCGCTGGAAAAAACCGACTACGCCAACGTGGCGCGCGAGCAGGTCAAGTACTGTGGGCGAGCGCTCGAACGGATGAGGAGAGGTGTCGAGCTGCTGGCCGATCCTGTTCACCCCATGCCGATCGAGGCGTTCCGCCTGGCGAACCAGGCCATGGCCCGCCAGCGAGGTCGAGCGGAATGGATCGAAAGGGGACGAGAAGGCTCGCCGGATCCCGAGGCGGGTCGATGGCGACCGTTCCAGATCGCGTTCATGCTGCTCTGTCTGGAAGGTATCGTCGACCCGAATCACGAGGACCGTGGTATCGCCGACTTGTTGTGGTTCCCGACCGGTGGCGGAAAGACCGAGGCATATCTCGGGTTGGTGGCCTTCACCGTGTTTCTCCGTCGCCTCCGCGACGGCGAGCACGGCGGCGGAGTGACCGTGCTGATGCGCTACACCCTCCGCCTTCTCACTCTCCAACAGTTCGAGCGTGCCGCGGCGTTGATCTGCGCCATGGAACGAGTTCGCGCCGAGCGGAGAGGAGGAGATCTCGGCAGCACACCGGTGTCGATCGGCATGTGGGTGGGTATGTCGGCGACCCCGAACAAGCTCGGCCGCGCCGAGATCAAGCTCGACGAACTACGCAAGAATCCGGAAAAGCCGCTCCAGAAGGAAAACCCGGTCCAGCTTCACTCCTGCCCGTGGTGTGGAGAGCCGTTGGGGGCAGGCGACTACGAGGTACGTCCGCAGCTCACGCGGATGCTGGTGCGTTGTCCGAACACGGATTGCGAATTCGGTACCAACGAGGGATTACCCGTCCATCTGGTGGACGAGGCAGTGTACGACGCTCATCCGACACTGGTCATTGCCACAGTGGACAAGTTCGCCTCCATGCCGTGGCGGCCGGAGACGGCGGCGTTGTTCAACCGAGACCTCGGGAGCGAGATCCGGAAGCCGGAGCTCATCGTCCAGGACGAACTACACCTCATCTCAGGTCCGCTCGGTACCCTCACCGGTCTGTACGAGACGGCGGTGGACGTTCTGGCCTGCCGTCCGAAGATCGTCGCCTCGACCGCGACGATCCGCCGCGCCTCCGGCCAGGTGGGAGCGCTGTTCGATCGAAAGCTGGCGCAATTCCCGCCCGCCGGCCTCGATTCCAGGGATTCGTGGTTCGCCGTGGAGGCTCCGCGGAAGGACAAGGCGTCACGTCGCTACATCGGACTGCTCACGCCGGCGACGAGTCAGGCGACCTTGCTGGTCAGAACTTACGCGACACTGTTCCAGGCTGTGGCACGTACTGAAGCCGATCCCAAGGTACGCGATGCCTATTGGACGCTCGTGGGATACTTCAACAGTCTGCGGCTGTTGTCCGCTGCAGAGCTGCAAGTGCTCGACGACGTACAGGACCGCTTGGAGTTGCTGGCCAAGCGGGATGGCTCCAGTGACACGCGTTCGGTGTCAGCTCACATCGAGCTGAGCAGCCGTGCGGATTCGAGTGCGATCCCCAGCTACTTGAAGCTGTTGAAGTGCGCGTGGCCGGACGAGGAAAATACCCTGGACTTCCTGCTCGCGACGAACATGATCTCTGTCGGTGTCGATATCGACCGGCTCGGTCTCATGGCGGTCATGGGGCAACCACAGACCACCGCCGAGTACATCCAGGCGACCAGCCGGGTGGGACGCCGTCATCCAGGTCTCATCGCCGTCATGCTCAACTCGGCGCGGTCGAGGGATCGTTCGCACTACGAGAACTTCCCCGGCTTCCACTCGGCTCTCTATCGCGAGGTGGAGTCGACCAGCGTCACACCCTTCTCCGCACGTGCCCGCGACAGGGGGTTCCATGCAGTGGTTGTCGCGCTCACCCGATTGACGATCGCCAAAGCCTCTCCCAACCAGGCGGCCTCAGACATCGAGACCTTCCTGCCCGAGATCATTTCAACGGTACGCCCCGCGATTCTGGACCGAGTCCAGTCGGTCGACCCCGACGAGTCAGAGGCGACGGCTGAGTACTTCGACGATTTCATCGCCTGGTGGCGTGAGGAAGCCGATGCCGAACCGGACCTCGTGTACGAAGCCAAGCGCGGAAGCCAAGATCCCGCCCTGTTAAAGGGGTTCGACAGGAACAATGACGGCACTGGCGGCTGGGACACCCTCTGGAGCCTTCGTGACGTCGACGCTGAGTCGACGCTCTTTCTCGAGAAACGGTAGGAACGAAGTGGCCCCTCCTCCATCATCACGGCGCCGAAGCGGCGGCGTTCCCGCCCGACCGCGCGCGCGCAAACTCGGGTCGGTGCGACGATCGCAGCTCGTCACCACCTATGGGGTGGGCGCGATGATCGCGATCGACAACGAGTCGTTCATCGTCGCGGGAATCGACTCGTGGAACATCGACGACGCAACGGAAATCTTCGAACGCAGACTCGCGAAGGTACTCAAGGTCAAGTCGTTCCGCTTGCCGCCGGCGCCCGATCCCGACCGCGGTGACGACGGCGTCCGGGTTCGGCGATTCCCCGAGTTCTACTCGTGTCCGAAGTGCCGTGTCCTCCAGCCGTTCTCCGCCTTCAATTGCCTACCCGGTCGTGCGAACTGTCCGACCTGTCAAGAAGACTTGTTGCCCTCCCGATTCGTCCTGGCGTGCGACGACGGCCACATCGAGGACTTTCCCTACTGGAAGTGGGTGCATCGAGGTTCCGAGCAGGCGAGAGGTCTCTGCGGTGGGACGTTGGCACTGCGGACGGAAGGCAACACAGCGTCGCTTCGGTCGGTCGTCGTGAGGTGTACATGCGGCGTGCCGGACGTCTCGATGGAGGGCGCTTTCCGTGTAAAAGCATTGAGAGAGTTGGGCATTCGTTGTGAAGGACGCCGGCCGTGGCTCAGCGGAGCGAAGCCGCAACCGTGCACGCGCCATCCTCGGGCCATGCAGCGAGGTTCGTCTTCCGCTTGGCATCCGGTCATGCGTAGTGCGTTGTCGATCCCGCCTTGGGGCGAGGGACCGCGCGGACTGGTCGAGCGGGAGAAATTGATCGGGGCACCCGAGAATGCCATCCGCTGGCACTTCGAGAAGCGACCAGGACTTTTGAAGAGGGCGGACACGACCATCGAGGAGGTGATCGAATTCGCTCGCGAAATGAGCGAGGACAAACCGACTCCGAGCGAGAGCGGAGACACTCCTGTCGACCCCCATACGGTTCTGCGAAAGGAGGAATACGAACGTTTGTGTCGCGGCAATCCCGAACAACGTACATCGGAGTGGCAGCCGTTCGTCTGTGAGAAGCCGGAAGGCGATCTCACGCCGGTGCACGCGCTCAGTCTCGCCGAGATCATGGTGGTGAAGCGATTGCGTGAGGTTCGCGCGCTGGAAGGATTCACCCGTGGCGTCGCTCCACTGGAGAGCGAACCAGAGCAACGGCTCGCCGAACTCCACCTGTCCCACGACGTCAACTGGTTGCCCGCGATCGAAGTCAAAGGCGAAGGTGTCTTCGTCAGACTTGATGAAGATCGCTTGCACGAGTGGGAGACGAAGCCCGCTGTGATCGAACAGGTCGAGCAGATGCGGCTGAACCACCTCGCTCTCATCCGGGAGCGGACCCCGTCGAATCTTCCGAAGACAAGTGTGCCCAAGTCCCCGGTGTCTCCGCGTTTCGTGTTGCTCCACACATTGGCGCACATCCTGATCAACGAGTGGAGCCTGGACGGTGGTTACCCCGCGTCCGCGCTCAGAGAACGCCTGTACGCCGGTGACACCATGGCCGGAATCCTCGTCTATACCGCGACGAGCGACTCCGCCGGAAGCCTCGGCGGTATCGTTGCGCAAGGTGATCCGGAGCGTCTGGCCGCGACGCTGCTGTCCGCCCTTGCTCGAGCGGCTTGGTGCTCGAACGACCCCTTGTGCATGGAATCCGGGGCGAGCGGGGCGGGCAGCGTCAATCTCGCGGCATGTCACGCGTGCGTGCTGTTGCCCGAGACGAGTTGCGAACTGAACAACAGCTTCCTGGATCGCACGCTGCTTGTCGGAGCTCCTTCCGGAGCGGTACCCGGATACTTCCAACAAATCGCTGCGGTGAACTGAGGTTTCAGCCCGCCCGCCTGTCGAGCACGATTTCGTGCACGCGGGCGGCCGCGGCTTCGACTGCTTCGTGTTCCCATACCCGGACGGCGAGCCATCCCGCTTCGGCAAGGCGTGCGTCGGTGTCCAAGTCACGTCGGCGATTGGTTTCGATTTTCGTACGCCAGAAATCAGCGTTGTTTTTCGGCCAGGTCGCGTGCTTCGGACAGCCATGCCAGAAGCAACCGTCTACGAAGACGGCGACCCGTGCAGGACCGAACACGATGTCGACTTCCCGGCGTACACCCTTCACCGGCCTGCGATGGACGCGGTACCGCAACCCGAGGGCAAACAAGGCTTTGCGCAGTTCCATCTCGATTCGAGTATTTCGAGACTTCTGCTTGCTCATCCTGGTTCGGACGTCCGCTGATGCATCCAGCTTCACATGTACATACTCGCAACACCCTGGTGGGTCAGCAGGCTAGGCCCTGAACACGCTGGTCAGCGCCTGCCGGATCAACCCCGGCAGGTCCCCCTCACCGTCCGTCGCGGCCCATCGGATCAGCGCAACATGCGCCGCCCCGAGGCACGCCATAGCCGTAGCCCGCACCCGAAACTCCTCGTCAGGCTCCGGAGAAGGCCCGCAGAGGGCCGAGACGATCGCATCGGCCGTCGCGTACTGGCTGTCCAGATGCCGCGCCCGCAGCGCCGGAACCGAGATCATCAGCCGCAGCCGTGCCAGCAGGAACGCCTTCTCCTTCGACGACCCGGAAGCCGCGGTCGACTCCAAAGCACGCCCGATCCGCAAAGCCAAAGGGCCAGCAGGTTGAGCGGCAACAGCGGAAGCGGTCAGTGGGTCGTACTCGTCGTAGAGGACCAGGTCCTCCTTCGTGGGGAAGTGCCGGTACACCGTCATCGCCGAGACGCCGGCGGCCGCGGCGACGTCGTTGACGGTGGTCGCGTCGTAGCCGACGTCGCTGAAGAGGCGGATGGCGTGCGTTTGCACAAGAAGCCGGGTTTCGGCGCGCTGGCGGTCGCGGAGGTTCACGTGGTAGACACTATCAAAGTGGTAGTCACTAACATCTGGGGTGCGTATGAAGACTGCTTTGGTGACGGGAGCCTCGCGCGGGATCGGGGCGGCGATCGCGCGGAGGCTCGAAAGAGACGGCGTCCGTGTCCTGAGACACGACAGCGGCCAGGCCGACCTGTCGACGATGGAAGGTGTCGACAAAGCCCTGGAAGGCATAGGCGACCTGGACATCCTGGTCAACAACGCGGCCGCACCACCGGCGGGGCCGATCGAGACGGACACGCCCGAAAGCTTCGATCACCTCTTCGCGGTCAACGTCCGGGCGCCGTACTTCCTCGTTCAACGAGCACGGATCAACGACGGCGGCCGCGTCATCAACCTTTCCTCGGTCGCCACGCGCGTGGCCAACCCGGCGCAGACGTCCTTCGCGATGACCAAGGGCGCCCTCGAGACGATGAGCCGCACGCTCGCCCAGCAACTCGGCCCGCGGGGGATCACGGTCAACGTCGTCGCGCCAGGGGCGACCAAGACGCCGGACAACGAGGAGGTCTTCACCCCCGCGCTGGAGGCCGTGATCGCGAACCTCACGGCGCACCAAAGGCTGGGGAACCAAGACGACATAGCGGACGTCGTCGCGTTCCTCGCCTCCGACGAGGCCCGCTGGGTGACCGGGCAGGTCCTCGACGCGAGCGGTGGGTTGTTCCTCGGCCCGCGAACCTGAGGGGGTTCAATGGGCCGGTGACGTGGTTCAGCGAGGACGATCTCCGCAGGCAAGCCGGTGACGTGTCGTTCGCGCGCGGGGCCAAGTACCTGGAGGCGGTCGAGACGCTGGACGACGTCGCGGGCGGGGTCGCGGCGGTGGTCAGCGGCACCGACCGGTACACGGTCCGGTTGCGCAACGTCGACGGCGAGCTGGTGGGCGAGTGTTCCTGCCCGCACGCGGCGGACGGCTTCTTCTGCAAGCACTGCGTCGCCGTGGGCCTGCTCGTCCTCGAGGGAGTGGCGGACGGCGGCGCGGCCGACATCCGCGGGTACGTCGAGTCGCTCGACCGCGCCGAGCTGATCGAACTGCTCGTCGAGCACGCGAACGAGGACCCCGTCCTGTTCCGCAAACTCTCGCTCAAGGCCGGTCGCGAAGACCTCGACGCGTTGCGGCGCCATATCGAGGGCACCTTGCGGTTGCGGGGTTTCGTCGGCTTCCAGGGCACGCTCGCGTACACCGAGAAGGTCCGCGAGGTGCTCGCCACCGCCAAAGAGGTGATGGACGGGCCGCTGCTGTGCCGCATCGTCGAGCTGGTGGTGGAGGCGCTGGACTTCGTCGAGGACTCGTTCGGCGCGCTCGGTGACGAGGTCCGCGGGGCGCTCGCGTTGTACGCGGAGGCCTGCGCGGACTCGCCGCCGGAGCCCAAGGAACTCGCGGAGTGGTTGCTACGTCTCGATCTCGACGGTTCGGGGCGCGTCGACGTGAGCATCGCGGACTTCACCGGCGGGCTCGGCTTCGAGGGGCTCGCGGTGTTCCGCGCCGGCGTCGAGGAGCGGTGGCGGTTCGACGACGGCGAGGACCCGTACCGCAGTCGCAAAATCGAGCGGCTGCGTGAGGGTTTCGCGGCGATGCGGAACTGGCAAAGCTAAAGCCGCGGCCGGTGCCGGGCGCCGGCGTTGCGGTACAGCGCGTCCAGATCCCGTTGTCCCGCCTGATCACCGGTGTCGGCGGCCGCGCGGAACCAGTGCTCGGCCTCCTGGAAACTCCCGTGTTCGGCGGCGAGCCTGCCGAGGTTGGTGTACGCGGGGACGCTGCCGAGTTCGGCCGCCTTCCGGTACCAGGCGGTGGCCTCGCCGGGGTCGTTCCGGTCGTTGGCGAGCACGCCGAGGTTCGTCATCGCCGCCGCGTCGCCCCGTTTGGCGGCCTTGAGGTACCAGCGTTCGGCGGCCTCGAGTTCGCCGCGGCGGTGCAGCACCAGGCCGAGGCGGACGGCGGCTTCGGGGGCCCCGGCGGCCGCGGCCGCGTGGTAGCAGCTTTCGGCGCGCGCGAGATCGTCCCGTTGTTCTGCCTGGTGGCCGAGTTTGCACAGCGCGGACGCGTCGCCCTCCTCGCCCGCCCGGCGCCACCACGGTTCCGCTTCACGCGTCCGCCCGGTGTCGCACAGCAGGGCGCCGAGCGTGATCATGCCTTCGACGTTGTCCGCTTCCGCGGCCTGGCCCGCCCAGCTCTCGGCCTCCTGGAGTTCGCCGCGGCGGTGCAGCAACCGTCCGAGTTCCGCCATCGCCTCGGCCCGGCCCTCGGCGGCGGCCCGCCGCCACCAGTCCTCGGCGTCGCCGAGGCTTCCCCGCCGCGCACAGAGATTTCCCAGCTGCGCCATGGCATGCGAATCACCGGCCGTCGCCGCTTCGCGGTACCAACGTTCGGCCTGTTCGGGCGCGCCGCGTTCGCGCAGGAGGTGCGCCAGGTTGCCCATCGCGACCCTGTCCCCGCCCGCGGCGGCCTTGCGGAACCACGCCTCGGCGTCGTCGAGATCACCGCGCTCCAGCGCGGTGGATCCCATCCGTGCCATGGCGATCACGTGTCCGCGCTCCGCGGCCTTCCGGTTCAGATAGTCGTCGACCCGGGTGTTCCATTTGCGTTTTTCGGCGCCCACAAACCCGCTCCTTCCGGCAGCGTCCCTGGGGTAGTCGCAGATCAGGGCCCCGATGTGACAACAACTACCTGCTGTCATCGTCGTGTCGCACCCGGTTCCCGCGCGATACGGCGATACTTGGTCTCTCCCCGTCCCCGTCGAGAGGAATCGCGCGGTGGCCACGCGTACCCGGCAGATGACCTCGGCTCAGCGGCTGCTCCTGCTGATTACGCTCGCCGCCGTCGTGCTCGTCGGCATCTGGTTGGTGACCGGCAAGGGTTCCGCGCTGCAGCCGAACCAGCCGACGCCGGCGAACACCGCCGGCTCGGCCGACGCGCGCAAGCAGCTGGACGAACTCACCGTCGCGCCGCGCGGGTCGATGGACGGCTACGACCGCAAGAAGTACCCGCACTGGGACAACCAGGGGAACAACTGCAACACGCGCGAGTTCGTGCTCAAGCGCGACGGCAAGGAAGTCAGGGCCGGTTCCGACTGCGCCCCGACCTCGGGCAGCTGGACCAGCATCTACGACGGCGAGACCTGGACCGAGCCCACCGACATCGATATCGACCACATGGTCCCGCTCGCCCAGAGCTGGGTCAGTGGCGCGAAGTCGTGGAACGACGAGAAGCGGCGTCAGTTCGCGAACGACCTGACCCGGCCGCAGCTGTTCGCCGTCACCGACAACGTCAACCAGGAGAAGAGCGACAAGGCGCCGGACCAGTGGAAGCCGCCGCTCGTGTCGTTCTGGTGCACCTACGCCACCGACTGGATCACCGTGAAGCACTACTACGGCCTGACCATCACCACCGCGGAGAAGAGCGCGCTCGGCGACATGCTCGGTCGTTGCTGATCCCCCCGGCTTCGGCTTAGCTGGGCCGATGGCGACCTTCGTTCTGATCCACGGCGGCGGCGGCAGCGCCTGGGACTTCCACCTCCTGGAGGCGGAACTGACCGGCCGCGGGCACGACGTCCTCGCGGTGAATCTGCCGATCGAGGACGAGAAGGCGGGCTTCACGGAGCACGTCGACACCGTCACGAAGGCGCTCGGCGACCGTGGCGACCTGGTCGTCCTCGGCCACTCCTACGGCGGTTTCACCGCGCCGCTGGTCGCCGGGAAGCATTCGGCGCGGTTGCTCGTGCTGCTCACCGCGATGATCCCGAAGCCGGGTGAGACGCCGGGGGACTGGTGGGGCAACACGGGTTTCGAAGACGCCAAGGGCCTCAGCGACGAGGAGAAGTTCTTCAACGGCGTCCCGGCGGACCTCGTCGCGGAGGCGGGCTCGCACGGCCGGAACCAGGTCAGCGCCGAGTGGGGACAGCCGTGGCCGCTGGAAAAGTGGCCGGACGTCCCGACGAAGGTGCTCATCGCGCGCGAAGACCGCTTCTTCACGCCTGAGTTCCAACGCCGGGTCGTCCAGGACAGGCTCGGGATTGCGCCCGACGAGATCGAGGGCTCGCACTCCTTGCCGTTGAGCCACCCCGAGGCCTTGGCGGACCGCCTGGAGTCCTACCTCACCAGCGGTCCAGGCGCATGACCTCTTCGAGCGGCTGACGCGCGGCGGGCTGGAAGGTGTCGCCGGTGTAGAACGCCGTCGGGATGAGCGCGGCCTGGTGCACGTTCTCCGGCAGGCCGAGGATCTCCGCGGCCTCCTTCTCGTACGCGAGGTGCAGCGTCGTCCACGCGGTGCCGAGGGTGACCGCGCGCGCCGCGAGCATGTAGCTCCACACGGCGGGCAGCAGATTCCCCCACAGACCGGCCTGGTTGCCTGCCGGCAGGTCGGCGGTCTTCGTCTCCAGGCACGGGATGACGTGCACCGGCACCTCACCCATCTTGTCGGCCAGGTACTCGACACTGGTTCCGACGCGCTTCTGCACCTTCGAGCGCGCAGGGTCGTCCGCGAACAGTTTCCCGGCCGCGTCCGGGGAATCCAGGTACTCGCGGCAGGCCCGCTGATAGAGCTTGCCGAGTTCGGCCCGCTGCCCGGGATCGGTGATCACGAGCCAGTGCCAGCGCTGGGTGTTCGACCCGCTCGGCGCTTGCAGCGCGACCTGCAGGGCGTGTTTCACCAGTTCGAGGGGAACCGGCCGGGTCAGGTCCAGTCGTTTGCGGACGGTCCGGGTGGTCGTCAGCAGCTCTTCGGGCGTCATCCGGCGATTATGTCGTTATGATCCGCTGGTGGGGAGGCCGCCGCGCGAACGAGGGATGGGCACACTGCTCAGACATGTCCTCGAAACGACCGAGGCGGACGTCTCCGCGTTCTTCGAAGACATCGGGCTGGAGGACTACCGCCCGCGCTTCACCCCGTTCGTCCGCGCGATCGTCGCGCGCGGACCGTTGCCCATCCGCGATCTCGCCGCCGAGGTCGGGGTGACGCATTCCGCGGCGAGCCAGACGATCGCGCAGATGGCGCGCCAGGACCTCGTCACACTCAGGCCGGGGACCGACGCCAGGCAGAGGATCGTTTCGCTGACGGAGAAGACCCGACGGCTGATGCCGACGCTCGAAGCCGAATGGGCGGCGACCAGCGCCGCGGCCGAACAGCTGGAAGCCGAACTGCCGTACCCGCTCAGAGAGGTGCTCCTCGCCGCCGTCGAGGCCTTGGAGCGCAAATCGCTCCGGGAGCGCATCGCCGAAACGGACGCCGCACTCAGGCTTGGGCGTCGGCCCGGTGAAGGCTGAACACAGCCCAGACGTACTTCCCGCCGTCGCAAGGCTCGTATCCCCAGTCGTCGGACAACGCGTGCACCAGTTGCAAGCCGCGGCTGCGCGCCGCCGTCGGCGAGGGTTCCTTCAACTTCGGCCGGTTCGAGCCGGAGTCGAAGACCCGCAGGATGACCCTGCCTTCGAAGTACTCGACCTCGAGCCTGTCCGGCTTCTCGCCGTGCTCGAAGGCGTTCGTGACCAGTTCGGAGGTCGCCAGCAGGATGTCGTCGACGGCCAGGTCGTCGAAGCCAAGGCTCGCCAGAGTCGTCCGCACCGCTTGCCGCGCGACGGCAGGAGCCGTCACATCGACCGGCAGGGGCAGGGAAACAACCGGCAACGAGCCCTCCGATCGTGTCATCGACATCGTCATGGTTCCGCACCTCCCTCACGAGAGACTCCCAGATCCACTGTTCGCCTCCCGGATACCCACCTGGGTGAAGGTCGAATCAGACTCCGTCCGTCAGTTCGGTCTCGGTCAATCCTTCACGCAGTCTCTTGAGGGTGGCGGCCAGCAAACGGGACACCTGCATCTGGGAGACCCCGACACGGCGCGCGATATCCGACTGGCTCATCCCGGACCCGAACCGCAGCGCGACGATCTTGCGTTCGCGGTCGGGCAGCCGTTCCAGCATCGGTCGCAGCGCCTCGCGGAGCTCCGCCTGGCTCAGGTTGGCGTCCGCCTCGCCGAAGCGGGTGTGCGCCGAGTTCTCCAGGAGGTTGTCCAGTGAGGTCCCGTACCGGCCCTGACCGGCGCGGAGACCCTCGTAGACCTCGTCGATCGGGACGCCGAGATGAGCGGCGATCTCACTGGGCTTCGGCGCGCGGGAGAGCCGGACCGTCAGCTCCTCGCGCACGGCCGAGATGTTCGCGTTCAGCTCCTTGAGCCGCCGCGGGACCCGGACCGACCAGCTGTTGTCGCGGAAGTGGTGCCGCAGCTCGCCGGAGATGGTCGGGACCGCGAAGGCGAGGAAGTCGCTGCCCTGAGTGGGATCGAAGCGATCGACGGCGTGGATCAGCCCGATCGTCGCGATCTGGATCAGGTCCTCCATCGACTCGTCCCGGTTACGGAACTTGCGTGCCAGGTTTCGCGCGAGTTCCAGGTGCGCGCGCACCAGCTCGTCCCGCAGCCGTTCACGCTCTGGGGTGTCCTGCGGCAGCGCGCACATGCGCTCGAACAGGGCCGGTACGTTCGCGCCGTCTTGCTCGACGGGTTCCGTCACGGCCGGGCCGCCTCGCTCTCCCGGATGAGCTCCACCCTGGACAGATAGCCGCCGTCGGCCGGGACGACGCTCCGCCGCGCGGACGTCGCGAGCGCGGTGAGCAACTGCCAGGACAGACCGGTCTCGTCGTCGGGTTCCGGGGAGTCCGAAAGCACCGAGACGGTCACCTCGATCCGTCCGTCCTTCCACGAGAAAACGCAGTTCAGACGGCCGTCGGAAGCCGAGGGGAGCAACATGGAGCAGGCCTCGTCCACCGCCATCCGGAGATCCTCGACAGCGTCCAGGTCGAAGTCCTGACGCATCGCGATGTCCGCGACGATCGTCCGGAGAGTCGGCACCACATGCGGTACCGCGGCCGTGCGTACCTCGATGAGTTGAGCGCCCTCCCCGCTGGGCGGGGTGTTGTCCACCACGTGTGTTCCTCTCTCAAGCTGCGCTGCCGATCCTCCACCCATGCCCCCGCCGCCTCCCGCGAAGGAGGCGCTGCGCGCCCGGTGGTGGATTCAATGCCCTGAGTGTGAGCAAACCAAACCCACGTTTGACCCGCGCAGGCGGCGGGCATGTAACCGGCGACAAACGATCTCCTGAAAGGGCGGGGACCGACATGGCTGACGTGAGCCGGCTGCCGAACGTGGTGGCGGAAGAGTGGGACTGGCAGCTCGACGGGTCGTGCCGGGGCGCGGACAGCAGCCTGTTCTTCCACACGGACAACGAGCGCGGTTCGGCCCGTGAGCGGCGCGAATCCCGTGCCAAGGCGATCTGCCAGACCTGCCCCGTGCTGGCGCAGTGCCGCAAGCACGCGTTGGCGGTCCAGGAGCCTTACGGCATCTGGGGCGGTCTCGGCGAGATCGAGCGTCGCGAGCTGTTCCTCCGGGAACGCCGTGCCGGGCGCAAGGCCTTGACCGCGCATTGAGGGCTCTCCAGGCGCCGGTCGGCGACGCGAACGACGGCGATCGTGGCGCCCCGTCCGTACTGGGTTAGGGTTGGGACTGTCGTTGCGGGGACAGCCACGCCTACCCGCCGAAGAAGAGCGTGCGTCCGTGTCCGGACTGGGCACGGCCGAAGCTTGAGACCACAGGCGAGCGGCCGGCATCAAGCGCCGGTTCTCACCTGATGAGGAGAATGTGCATGCCCGCAGCGGAGCAGAACACCACGCCGCCCGGTTTCAGTATCACGCTGAACGCCGACGCACCCACGCCGCGTGTGGTGGTCACCGGTGAGCTCGATCTGCTGACGAGCCCGCAGCTCCAGGAGACCCTCGGCGCCTTGATCACGGACAAACCTTCGGGCCGGGTCGTCGCCGACCTGACCGGCGTGACCTTCTTCGACTCCTCGGCGCTGAACGTGGTGCTGCAGGCGCAGCGCCAAGCCGCCGAGAAGGCGGTCGAATTCGAATTGGTCCCCAGCCCCCAGGTGAGCCGAGTGATCGAACTCACCGGCGTCGCCGAGCACCTCAGCGTGTCGGAGGAGCCTCCCGCCTGATCCCCCGTTACGGTCGTGGGCTCGTGATCCGCGACACCTGGGGGAAGCAGCACGATGATGGGGCGGACGCATGCCCTGACCGGCTGGTGCGCGGGCCTCGCGCTCGCGCCCGTCGTCGGAGCGGGCACAGTGCACCAAGCGGTCGTGTTCGCGGCGACCACGGCCGGTTTCGCCCTCCTGCCCGATCTCGACCACCCGGGCGCCCGCGCGTCCAGGCTGCTCGGCTGGTTCACCGGCGTGCTCTCCTGGTTTCTGCGCCGTGTTTCGGCGGCCCTCTACGCGCTGACCAAAGGACCCCGCGACGAGAAGGGCACCGGTAAGCACCGACACCTCTCGCACACCGTGCTGTTTGCCGTCGGCCTCGGCTTCCTGACCTCCTGGGGTACCACCGAAGGCGGACCGTGGGCGGTGTTCGGTGTCGTCGTCCTCGGCCTGCTGCTCGCGGAAGGCGCGCTCGGCGACTGGCTGCTGCCGGTCAGCGGCGCCGCGGTCGGGTGGTGGGTGTGGACCGCGCCGCCGGACAAGGCGGCGCAGCTCGCGGAGATCTCCGGCTGGCTCGGCATCGCCGTCGCGGCAGGCTGTTTCGTGCACTGCCTCGGGGACGCGCTGACCGAGTCCGGCTGCCCGTTCCTGTTCCCCATCCCCATCGCGGGTGAGACCTGGTACGAGATCCGGCCGCCGAAGCCGCTGCGGTTCCGGACCGGCAAGAAGGTCGAGAACCGGCTGATCTTCCCGGTGTTCGCGGTCGCCGCGGTGGTGCTGATCCCGGGCGTCTGGGAGTACCTCTTCGACACCGTGCAAGGGTGGCTGCCGCCGGACGGGACTCAGACCGCGGTGCGGTGAGCCCTTGGTGGCGGAAGAAAGTCCGTGAAGCTCGAGAGTCAGGGTTGATGAAGGGATTTGGGACGTCGAACGTCCCAAATCCTCCCGACTCGGCCCCCTCGCAGGCGCCAGCGATACCAAAAGGAGGCCTCCGCGGAGTGCCGCGGATCTCTCAGCTCCCGGAATGCCCCCGCCGTCGGCGGCGTTGAATCGGAACGCCGGACCCGGTTGAGGAGGGGAACAGTGGACAAGCCCGTGCTGCGCGCCGACGCGCGACGCAACCGAGCGAAGGTGCTCGCGGCGGCCGAAGAGGCCTTCGCCGTCGACGGTCTCGCCGTCCCCCTCGACGAGATCGCCCGCCTCGCCGGTGTCGGCGCGGGTACGGTCTACCGGCATTTCCCCAGCAAGGAAGCACTTTTCCAGGCCGTCGTAGTGGAGCGCATCGAGCAGTTCGCGCAGGAAGCACGCGACCTGCTGGCCGCCGAAGACCCCGGCTCGGCGTTCTTCGACTTCTTCAAGCGCGTCGTCAAACAGGCGTCCCTCAATCGGGCCCTGTGCGACGCGCTCGCCGAGACGACCGGGCTGGGTTTCGAAGCGAGCGCGGGCACCGACTTCCGGTCGGCGCTGCAGGCACTGTTGACGCGGGCACAGCTCGCGGGCGTGGTGCGCGAGGACGTCGACGGCAACGATCTGCGCGCCCTGATCGCCGGCTGCCTCGCCACGGAACGATACTCACGCCAAGATCGTCATCTTGTCCGCGTCGTGGTCGATGGGCTGCGCAAAGCCGCTTGAGGTACGGGATACCGGATCGATTGATGCAACCTCGACGGCCCTCCGCGCCGTCTGCCCGGTATGCGGCGCCTACCCGTTTTCGTGCTCCTGCTCGCGACACTGACCGCATGCGGCCCGTCCGGTGAGAAAGCCTGTCCGGCCATCGCCTTGGCAGAGGGGATCTCCCTCGACATCCCGCCGGAAGTGACCGTCGGCCTCACCCGCGTGTCTCTGGAGTTGTGCTGGGCCGGTGACTGCGTGACCGAGTCCGCGACCGGTGGCGAGCACGTCTTCGTGCCGGTCCAGGGCCTGCCGACCACGCCGATCCGGACCACGGTGACCTTCGACGACGGGAAACCCCACGTCCTCGACGTGACGCCGTCGATCGCCTACCCGGCGGGCGAGGACTGCGGAGGCGGGGTGCCGGTCGCGAAACTGGTCGTCACGCCGGGCGGAGAAGTGCGGCAAGCACCGTGAAGGCCGCCCTCCCCGGTGGGCGGCCATCACGGTTTCCCCTGGCTAGCCGACGTCGCGACGCCGCCAGCCCATGAGTCCGGCCGTCAGCGCGACCACGGCCACCCCGGTGAGCCAGAGCAGCGGTGCCGCGGCGAACTCCGCGGCGGGCAGTTTCGGAACGTGCGCGAACGGCGAGGCGTCCACCAGCGCCTCCGGCAGGTTCAGCACCGGGCCGAACAGGCTGAGCAGCAACGCCAGTCCGGCGATCGCCCACGCCGCCGTCGAAAACTTCGGTGCCAGGCCGAACAACGTGACGGCGAGGCCGACGATCACCCACACCGCCGGGAGTTGCGCCAGCGAAGCGACCGTCATGTCGCCGATCGACCCGCCTGCCTCACCGGCCCGCGCCCCGTTCGACAGTCCTAAAAGGACACCGCTGACGACCATCATCAGCGCCGTGCCGCCGAACGCGAACACGAGATGGCTCCCCAGCAACCGCAGCCTGCCCACGCCCGTCGCGAGCAGCGGCTCGACGCGGATCGCGGTCTCCTCGGCACGGATCCGCAACGCGGCCTGCACCCCGTAGAGCGCGATGACCATGGCGAACAGGCCGGTCATCGCCGCCATGAAGGCGTCGATCAGCCCGGCCGTGCCGCCGAGCCGCTGGAAGATCTCCTTCGCCTGCTCGCTCTGCCCGACGACGTCGCCGATCCCGCTCGCGACCGAGCCGAACACCGCGGCGCAGACCGCCGTGCCGATCAGCCAGCCGAGCAGCGGACCCCGGTGCAGCCGCCACGCCAGCGCGAACGGGCCGCGCAGCGACGTCGCCGCTTCGGCGGGCCCGGGACGCGGCGGGATGAGGCCGGTGCCGACGTCACGCCTCGGGAGCAGCGCGTAGCCGGCGGCGCCGACGACCACGGTCGCGGCCAGCGGCGCCAGGAACACCCACCAGCGTTCGTCGGCGAACGGCCGGATCCGCTGCGCCCAGCCGATCGGGGACAGCCAGGAGACCCAGGTCGCGTCCGTCGTCGAGTCACCGACCGCGCGCAGCAGGAACGCGACACCGACGGCGGTGGCGCCGATCCCGTTGGCCGTCCTCGAATACTCGGCCACCTGGACGGCGACCGCCGCGACCGCCGTGAAGACCAGCCCGGTCGCCGCGGTGGCGCCGCCGAGCGCGAACGAGCCCGAGACGGGGAGTTCCGCGCCGATCATCAGCCCGGTCTCGACGAGTCCGATGAGGACACTCGCCCCGGCGGACACCAGCACGCCCGCGCTCAGCAGGGCGTACCGGCCGACCACCGCGGACGCCAGCAGTTCCGCGCGGCCGGTGTCCTCCTCGGCGCGGGTGTGCCTGGTGACGGTGAAGACCGCCATCAGCCCGACGACCAGGGCGAGGAACCCGCCGAGCCGCCACGCGGTGAACCCGCCTGGGGTCGAGAGGTCGAAGGCCGGGCCGTAGATCAGCGAAAGCGACGGGTTGGCGCCCATGCTCGCGGTGAGCCCGGTCCGTTCGGCGGCCGTCGGATACAGCGTTTCGAACGTCCCCGAAGACGTCGACGGCATGATCCCCAGCAGGACGATCCAGATCGGCAGGACGATCCTGTCCCGTCGCAGCGCCAGCCTGGTCAGCTGCCAGGTGCCGACCAGCCCGTGCGCCGGTCCGGAAACGGCAGGACGGTCGAGCGTCGCGGTCATTTCGCGCTCGCTTCGCCGGTGTAGTGGCGGAGGAACAGTTCCTCCAGCGTCGGCGGCTGGCTGGTCAGGCTGCGGACACCCACCTGGGTGAGCTGACGCAGCGCGTCGTCGAGGGAACGGGTTTCGACGTCGAAGCGGACCCGGTTGCCCTCGACCTTGAGGTCGTGGATGTTCTCCAGGCTCGTCAGCCCGTTCGGCGGACCGGCGAGTTCGGCCGAGATCGACGTCCTGGTGAGGTGCCGGAGTTCGGCCAGCGTCCCGGTCTCCACGGTGTGGCCGTCGCGGATGATGCTGACCCTGTCGCAGAGCGCCTCGACCTCGGCCAGGATGTGGCTCGACAGCAGTACCGTGCGGCCCTGTTCGCGCTCCTCCTGGATCGCGTACTGGAAGGTGGCCTCCATCAGCGGGTCGAGGCCGGAGGTCGGCTCGTCGAGGATCAGCAGGTCCACGTGCGAGGCCAGCGCGGCCACGATCGCGACCTTCTGCCGGTTGCCCTTGGAGTAGGTGCGCCCCTTCTTTTTGGGGTCGAGGTCGAAGCGTTCGACGAGGTCCTTGCGGCGGCGCTGATCGAGCCCGCCCCGCAGCCTCCCCAGCAGATCGATCACCTCGCCGCCGGAGAGGTTGGGCCAGAGGTTCACGTCGCCGGGGACGTAGGCGAGGCGCCGGTGCAGGCTCGCCGCGTCCTTCCAGGGGTCGCCGCCGAGCAGGCGGACGTCGCCCGAGTCCGCGTGGAGCAGGCCGAGCAGGACCCGGACGGTGGTCGACTTCCCCGCGCCGTTCGGGCCGAGGAAACCGTGCACCTCCCCAGCGGGTACCCGCAGGTCAAGGCCGTCCAGGGCCTTGGTCCGGCCAAAGGACTTGTGGAGGCCGGAGATGGAGATGGCGTTTTCCATACGACTGAAGGTACGGTTATTTCATGAAGTTGTGAAGTTAAGAAAACATATGGAAGATGTGATCACTCTGGGGGTCGTACGAGAGGATGTGCCCATGACGACGACGCCTGAGGGTGCCTCGAGCACCCAGAGAGACGAGGACGCCGTCCGCCGTTACGTGGAGCACCTGGGCCTCACACTGTCCCAGATCGGGATGCAGCGCATGCCCGCGCGGGTGTTCGCCGCGTTGATGACCACCGACGCCGGCCGCCTGACCGCCGCCGAACTGGCCGAACAGCTTTCGGTGAGCCCCGCGGCGATCTCGGGGGCCGTCCGCTGGCTGGAGCAGATCGGACTGGTCGCCAAGGAACGCGAGCCGGGCTCGCGCCGCGACCACTACCGGCTCTTCGACGACCTCTGGTACGCCACCTTCATGAAACGCGACCGCATGATCACCCTGTGGCGCGACGCCGCCGACGAGGGTGTCGCGGCGCTGGGGACGGACACGCCGGCGGGCGAACGGGTCGCCGAGATGCGGGACTTCCTGAGCTTCATGATCAAGGAACTCAACGACATGTACGCCAAGTGGCACGAGATGCGGGCGGAAAAGGGCAAGTAAGCGGGCGGGGGCTGAAGGGGACTTTCCCCTCGTCTCACGCGGTGAAGGGCGCTTTCCCCGCATCACATGCGGGGAAAGTCCCCTTCAGCCTCCGCGACCAGCGTCACCACCAGCGTCGTCGCGAGCCGCCCCGCCCATTCCCCCAGTTCCGTTTCGGACGGTTCGCGGTCCTCGAAGGAGGCCAGGAACGCGTACTGGAAACAGGCCCCGAGCAGCAGGGACGCCGACGCCTCCAGATCCGCGTCCTCGCGAATCCGGCCGAGCCGGACCTCCTCGCCCAGGTACTCGACGACGCGTACGAGCGGGACGTCCGGCCCGCCCTGCCTGCCCGTGACCCGTTCCCGATGGGTCGCGAGCAGCTCCCGCGAGGAGAACAGCGACACCGCGATCGGGAAGCTCTCCAGATAGAACGACAGCGTGATCCGCGCCAGCCGGGCGAGATTCGCCGTGAGCGGAGTGTCCACCGCGGTCTTCATCAGCTCGTCCAAGGTCGTCCCCAGCGCGGGCAGCTGCTCGGTCAGCACGCTCATGAAGATCTCGGTCTTGTCCTTGAAGTGCTTGTACAGCAACGCCTCGGAGTAACCCGCCGCCCGCGCGATGGCCTTCGTGGTGGCGTGCGCGTAACCCTGCTCGCGCATCACCTTCGCCGCCGCGGCGACGATCTCCTCGCGGCTTCCCATGTTCGCTCCTGAGGGCTTCTCAGCGTTCACTCGACAAGTGGTGGGTGAACACTCACCATAGTGGGTGAGTGTTCACTAACCCAGGAAGGCGTGATCATGAAGCTCACTGTTCTCGGTGCCACGGGTGGGGTCGGTTCCGAAGTCGTCAAGCAGGCGCTGGCCGCGGGGCACCACGTCACGGCGGTCGTCCGCGACCCGTCCAGGCTGGACGTCCAGGGTGAACTGCTGGAGGTCGTCGTCGCCGAGTTGTCCGAGCACGGCGCCTTGACCGAAGCCGTTTCGGGGCGCGACGTGGTGATCTCGGCCCTCGGCACCCGCGACCGCAATCCGACGACCGTCATCACCGATGGGGCGCACGCCACGCTCGCCGCGATGCGCTCCGCGGGGAACCGGCGGCTGTTGCTGGTGAGCGCGAGCGGCGCGTTCGTCGACGGCGACACCTTCTTCACCAGGAACTTCGTCAAGCCGATCCTGGGCAAGTTCCTCCGGCACGCGTTCGCGGACATGATCGCCGCCGAGCGGATCGTGCGCGCGAGCGACCTCGACTGGACGATCGTGCGCCCGCCGCGGCTGCTGAACGGGCCGCACACCGGCGCGATCGCCGCCCGCACCGACGGCAACGTCCGGGGGAGCTACAGCATCAACCGCGCCGACGTCGCCGACTACCTGCTTCGCGCGGCTTCGGACGACTCGCTCATCCACCGGACGGCCTCGATCGCCCGCGCTTGACGCCGCGATTAGTCCTCTACTTGCGGTTGTTGCGTGCGCAACGATCGCAACCAGAGGACGAAACGCGGAAGTAGGGTCGGCCGGTGATCAGTCGTACGGTGATGCTCGCCCCGATCCTTTTCGCGCAGGCGGTGCGGGTGCGCCGCACGACGCCGAGGCTGCCCGGCGCGACGGGGCCCGCCAGCGGGCTCGTGCGAGGCGAGGGCCGCCCGCTGCGGCTCGCGGTGCTCGGCGAGTCCACTGTGGACGGCGTCGGCGCGGCGACGCACGCCGAAGCACTGACCGGGCGGCTCGCGGACGAACTCGCGCGGGACGGTCGCGCGGTCGCCTGGCAGGCCGTCGGCCGGACCGGGGCCAACGCCAGGGTGGTGCGCGAGGACCTGCTGCCGCTGCTCGAACCCGCCGACCTCGTGGTGATCGCGCTCGGCGTCAACGACACGATCGAACTGCACTCGGCCGCGCGCTACCGGCGTGACCTGCTCGACCTGCTCGTCGCCCTGCGGCGCCGCGCCGGAAGCGTCCCGGTGGTGCTGGCGGGCGTACCGCCGATGGGCCGCTTCCCCGGGCTGCCGCGTCCGCTGCGGGACGTCCTCGGCGCGCGGTCGGGCGCCCTCGACGCCGCGGCCGCCGGGCTGGGGCTGCTGCCCGGCGTCGTCCACGTCCCGATGCCCGCCGCGATGCTGGACCCCGCGACCTTCGCCGAGGACCGCTTCCACCCCGGTCCCGAGGGCTACCGGCGCTGGGCCGAGCAGCTCGCGGACGTGAGTCGTCAACTACTCAGCGACACAATTCGGCCCGAAAACCGCTGATCAGGTCACCCGCCTGCCACAGTTCAAGAAATATCCGCGAAAAAGCTGGCTCTGCGTGTATCTGGTGGCAGCCTCGTTGCGTCCTATGGAGCAGTCGAGGAAATGAGGGACACCCGATGACGACCGAGATCAACACCGCACCCGTCGACGACGAGGCCACGGCCACTGACGACCTCGAAAAGACCCCGAAGCCGGGCCCGATCACGGCACCGGTCCCGCCCCGCCCCGGAACGCGTCCGGACGGCAACTGGGACCCGCACGGCACCAAGCCGCCGGTGAACTGAACGAACACAGACGGGTGATGTCCGGAGGCCGAGGGGGCCTCCGGACATCGCCTCCGGGTGCTCCTTCGGGGGAGGGGGACGCCCGGACGTGGGCCCGTTGGGGAGCGGGCCCGGGGGAGGGAAAAAGGACCGGCCGGTGCGCAGTCCACACCTGCTCGCGCCGGCCGGTGCCTTTGCCCTCCCCACCAGACCGAGGGGACGCCCGGAATGCCGACACAAAAAAGTTAGTGACTTGATGTATCCCAGAGCCTCTTGCACGCTCCTTCTCCCCGAAGGGCCCGCGATACTGCCAGCGCCGACACGAAGACACGTCCGAAGTGGGGCAGATACGGTGACCGACGTGCAAACGACCGAGGTAGACCCGCCATGGGAAGGACTGACCGGTGCCGATCTGCATGCCGCCTGCATGCGCGCGGCGCGGGCCGGTGACCGCCAGGCGATGGACAGACTGGTGAGCGAGCTGACCCCGCTCGTTTGGCATGTCGCGCGTGCGAACGGGCTCGATCGCCTGACCGCCGAGGACGTAGTCCAGACGGTGTGGCTCGCCCTGTTCAGCCAGCTCGAAAAACTTCGTGACCCCAAGGCGCTCGCCGCCTGGTTGATCACCACCACGAGACGTGAAGCACAGCACCCGTTCGGCCGCCGCGCTCAGCCCGTTCCGCTGACCGACGAGGTGGCCGAAAACATGGAGAGCACCCACCCGGCTCCCGAAGAGGAAGCCGTCCGCGCCGACCGGGACCGCCGGGTCTGGCGCGCCTTTCTCCGCCTGCCGCACCGCTGTCAGCAGCTCCTTCGGCTGACCGTGCTCGCCGGGCGGGCCGAATACCAACTGGTCGCCGAAGCACTCCGCATGCCGCGCGGCAGTGTCGGCCCGACCAGGGGCCGTTGCCTCGAATCGATGCGCGACCTGCTGGCCCACGAAGGGGGAAGCCGATGAACGACCTCGGGACGCCGGGGGAGATGACCTCCCCGGGCGATGAGGCCTTGCTCGCCGATATCGGGCGCTTCATGGACGAATTGGACCCGCCACCGGGAGACCTGGTGCAGCGGGTTCAGTTCGCGCTCGCACTCGAAAACCTCGATGTCGAGGTCGCTCGCTGGGAACGGATGGACGCCACGGCCGGCGTTCGCGGCAGCGACACCGGCACGATCACCTTCACCGTCAGCGATCTGACCGTGATGATCAACCTCACCAAGATCGGCAAGAAGCACCGGATCGACGGCTGGCTCGTGCCAGCCGGAGAGTACGGAGTGGAGGTTCGCGTCGCCGAGCACGGCACGAGTTCCACCACCGCCGACGAGGGAGGCCGGTTCGTGCTGGACAACGTTCCCCAGGGAACCACCCAGATCGTGATCCACCTCGGCGACGTGACCTGTCGCCGGACCGTCGTGACCCCGACAGTGGTGCTCTAACCGGACGGCTGTTCCGTTATGCGACGTGGGTGTGCTCCCATAGTGCGTGTGCCCGCGTCGTCTCCTCCTGTCGTCGATCCCGTAGCCGAGGAAGCGGCCGACCTCCATCGTCAAGCGAGGGCCGCCGCCTCGGATCACGGGCTCAGCAGGCCGATCCGGTTGCTGCTGCGCGGGCTCGACCTGCTCGGCCCGGTGGACGCGGATCTGGTCGCCCGCTTGGAGATCCGGGTCCGGATCCTGATCAGCCTGGCGGCGGCCGAGGCCGAGTTCGTGTCCCAAGAGGACGGTTTCGCCCGGCTGGACGAGGCGGAACGCATCCGGTTACTGCTGCCGGACGGCGACGTCCGGCACGAGTTGCGGTTCGTCGTCGGGCTGCAGCGCGCCGTCGTGCTGATGCGGGCAGGTCGGCTGGAGGAATCGCTCGCGCTCAACAACGCCTTCCTCCCCGGACTGGCCGCCGAGGCGGGCAAGTACAGCGTGGTGCTGACCCGGTCGCTCGTGAACCGCGCCTGGCTGCACTTGGAGATGAGCAACCCGGACGCCGCGTACCGGGACCTCGTCGAGGCGCTGGACCTCGCGGTCGAGCACGGCCATCGGTTGCTGGAAGGAAAGATCCAGCACAACCTCGGTGATCACGCGCAGCTGCTCGGCGACATCCCGGAAGCGCTGCGGAACTACGAACGGGCCGCGGCGATCTTCGTGACCGACGGTCCCGGTTCGCTACCGCTCGTCCGGCTCGATCAGGCGAAGGCGTTGCTCACCGCGGGACTCGCCGAAGAGGCGGCGCGGCATCTCGACGAAGCGATCCCGGACCTGCGACACAACGGAGCGGTGCATCTCGTCGCCGAGGCGGAGGTCGCCAGGGCCGGTGCCGCCATCCTGGAGCGCGATTACGCGCTGGCGAAGAAGCTCGCGACGTCCGCGCGGCGGAGTTTCCTGAGGCGCGGCAAGGGACGCTGGGCCGAGATCGCCGCGTTGACGAGACTCCGCGCCGACGCGGTGAAGGTCTTGGCGGACCGGGAGAAGAAGCCGTCCGCGAAACTGCCGGACCAACTGGCCGATCTCGCCGTCCGGCTGGCCGAACTCGGTCTGCGCGACGAAGCGGGCGCGGCCAGGATGTTCGCGGTGCGGCTGCTGATCCGTCGCGACGAGACGGCCACCGCGCAGGGACTCCTCGCGCAGGTACCGAAACCGCGGCAGACCACGCCGATCGACCACCGGATGCTGTTGCGGTTGTGCCGGGCCGAACTCGCGGTGGCGTCCCACCGGCCACGGTCGGCGCTCGCGCAGGCGCGGGCCGGGCTGGCCGAACTCGGGCAGATCCGCGACCGCATGGGTGGGCTCGACCTCGTCTGCGGGACGGCGGCGCACGGTGAAGAGCTGGGCAAACTCGCGCTGACGCTGGTGCTCAAGAAGGCGAGGCGCAGCGGCGCCGGGGCGAAGAGCCTGTTCGCGTGGCTGGAACGCACGCGCGCGCAGGTCTACCGCTACGAACCGCTCCCGGTCATCGAGGATCCCGCGCTCGCCCGGCACATCAACGAGATGCGGCACGTGCAGGGGACGATCCAGGCGCGGCGGCTGTCGGGTGAACCGGTCGGGAAGCTCGAGGAGCGCTACGACCGGCTGCAGCAGGAGGCGACCCGGCTCGGGTGGTACACCAGCCAATGGGGTCGTCCGCGGCCGGTCTCGGCGCCCGAAGAGGTGGTCGAGCGGCTCGAAGACCGTGTGCTGGTCAGCCTGATGGGGTACCGCGACACCTTGTACGCGGTGGTCGTCGACCGCGGCCGGTTCCGGCTGTTGAAGCTGGGGCCGCTCGCGGAGATCGTCGAGACCGCGCGGCAGTTGCACGCGGACCTCGACGCGCTGGCCCCGGACAACCTGCCCGCGCCGCTGGTCGAGGTCGTCACCGGTTCCGCGCGGCGCCGAGCGGACAAACTGGACAAACTGATCTCCGCGTCGCTGGCGAAGACACTGGAAAACCGCGAGCTGATCATCGTGCCGATCGGTTCGTTGTACGCGTTGCCTTGGGGCGCTTTGCCGTCACTGCACGGGCATCCGGTGTCGATCGCGCCGTCGGCGACAGCCTGGGTGACCGCGACCGGGCGGCACAGCGAGGGGCCGGTCCTGCTCGCCGGCGGGCCAGGGGTGCCGGGTTCGGTCGGTGAGGTGCGGAACCTGCGGACGGTGTACCCGCAGGCCCGGCTCGTCGACGGGAAGGACGCGACCAGCGAGACCGTACTGTTCGCCTTGGACGGTTCCGGAATGGCGCACCTGGTCGCGCACGGCGCGCACGAACCGGCGAACGCGCTGTTCTCACGGTTGGAACTCGTCGGCGGCCCGTTGTACGCGCACGAAACCGCCCGGCTCGCGAAGCCGCCGGAACGGGTGGTGCTGGCCGCGTGCGAACTCGCGATGAGTCACATCCGGCCCGGCGAGGAGGCGCTCGGGTTCGCCGGGACGCTGCTCGCCAGCGGCTCGCGGACGGTCATCGGCGCGATCGCGCGGGTCGGCGACAAGGCCGCCGCCGACGCGATGTCCGACCTGCACCGTCGGCTGGCTTCGGGGACCGCACCCGCCTTGGCACTCGCCGAAGCGACGGCCGCCGATCCCCTGCGACGCCCGTTCCTGTGCCTGGGCGCGGGCTGACGTTTCGGGCGGGGGGCTGAAGGGGACTTTCCCCGCGTCTCATGCGGTGAAAGCTCCCTTCGCCGCGTCTTATGCGGCTATGGCGTCCTTCAGCCCACCCAGTAGCCCACAGGAGTTGTCCACAATCACCGTCACCTGTGGACAACTCCGCTGAGCGGCCGTTCCCGTCCTCCACCCCCGGTAGACTGGACTCGGGGTCGCCCCCCTTGGGACGGGTGGGGGGTGGGGTCAGGCGCGTTCGGCGTGTTTCACCAGGCGAGTGGCCAGTAGCGAGACCACGGTGCGCAGCGTGGTGCACACCGCGGCGCCGGTGCCGGGCAGCGGTTCGGTGAACCGGCCGGTCCAGCGCAGATCCGTACCGCCGGAAGCGTTCGGCGTGAACGAGACCTCGGCGCGGTAGTCCTTCAGGAGCTTGAGGCCCGCGAAGCCGTAGACGTGCTTTCGGTCCTGTTCGTACTCCAGTGTCTCTTCGTGGAGATACACCGGCCACAGGCCGACAGCCCGGACAGCGCCCACCCCGTCCGCGCCCGGTTCCCGCGCCCAGCGCGAGTGGAACACCACCGGCTTCGCCCATTCCGACCACCGGGAACCATCGGCCTCCAGCGCGAAGAGGGAAGCGGGCGAGGCGCTGCTCGTCCGGTTGATCTCGAAGGAGTACGTCTTGCCCATGTGGCGACGATAACCGCTTCAGGCGCCACGGATAAGTCAAGATAGGGGCGTGAGCACGACGCGCCGCGAGATCGCCGCACCACATTGGCTGGTGCAACTGCTCCGCAGCACGCCGGTCCCCATCCCGTGGAACATGGTCGCCCGCGCCGTCCTCGCACTGGCCGTGCCGCTGGCCGTCGGCTACGCGCTCGGCGACATCGGCGTCGGCGCGCTCATCTCCACCGGCGCCCTGCCCACCGTCTTGTCCGAATCCGCCGGCCCGTACCGCTACCGCGCCCGGCGGCTCGGCGGTGCCACCGCGGCCGCCGCCCTCGGCTACTTCGCCGGACTGATCACCGGTGGCATCCCCGCCGCCTCCATCCCGGTCGTCGTCGGAGTCGCGGCGGTGTCCGCGCTGATCAGCGCGGCAGGCAGCAACGCGTCGGTCGCCGGGCTGCAGATGTTCGTCTTCTGCGTGCTCGGCACCGGCCAGCACGTCACCGGTCTGCGCGTCGAAATCCTGCTCGGCTACTTCTGCGTCGGTGCCGCCTGGAGCCTGCTCGTCGCGCTGTCCAGCTGGACCTTCCGCGCCACCAGCCCGGAACGCGGCGCCGTCGCCCACGTCTACGTCGAACTCGCCGCGATGCTGTCCGCGACCGACGAAGCCACCTCCCGCGTCGCGCGACACCAGCTCACAACCGCGATGAACACCGCCTACGACCGGTTGCTCACCGCGCGATCCTGGCTGTCGGGCCGCGACGCCACCTACCGGCAACTGCTCAACCTGCTGTCGGCAAGCACCCCGGCCGTCGAGGCGTCGGTCGCGATGGTCAACGCGGGCCGCCGCGCCCCGGACGACGTGATCGACCACTTCATCGCGACATCGGCCGCCGTGCTCGCGAACCAGCCGCTGCCGGAACCGCCGTCACCGCCCGGCGAGGACCTCGACGCCGTCCTGGCCGCGCTCTACGCCGGGCTCACCCGGATAGGCAAGGGCGACAACCGGAAGCGGCGTGAGGTCCAGCCATGGCACAAGCGCCTCCGCGGCTGGGCGGGTTCGCTCATCTCCGGCCCGCTCACCTGGTTCGCCGCGCTCCGCCTCACGCTGTGCGTCGCGATCGCCGAAGTCGTCGCGCTGTTCGTCCCGTTCGAACGCTCCTACTGGATCACGCTCTCCGTCGGCATCGTCCTCAAACCGGACTTCGGCTCGGTGTTCGGCCGCGCGGTGCTGCGCGGGATCGGCACGGTGATCGGCGTGGGCATCGGCGCGGCCGTGCTCGCCGCGGGTGGCGAGGGCCGGCTGCTGGTCCTGCTGATCGCCGTGTTCGCGGGCGGCGTCGCGGTCGGCAAAGTCCGCAACTACGGCATCCTCAGCGCCTTCGTGACGCCGCTGATCATCCTGCAGATGGACCTCGCCAGCACCGGAAGCTGGGACGTCGTGCTCGCGCGGCTCGTCGACACCGTGCTGGGCTGCGCGATCGTCCTGCTCTTCGGCTACCTGCTCTGGCCGGGCAGCCGTCGCCCGCAGATCGGCGGACGGCTTGCCGAAAGCCTCGACAGCCTGGTGGAGTACGTCGACAAAGGACTCGTGCTCGCGCCGTCGGGCGAAGCACGCCTGGAACGCTCACGCGCCCGCCGGCGCGCTTACCGCGCGCTGGCCGACCTGCGGACCGCGTTCCAACAGGTCGTCGTCGAACCCTCCGCCGCCGGACGGCAGGCCGTCGCCTGGTGGCCGGTGATCGCCGGACTCGAACGCGTCGCCGACGCCGTCACCGAGGTCGGCGTCACCCTCGGCCGCGGCGCCCCCGCGCCGGACGCCGCCGACGTCGCCCTCCTGACCGCCGCGCTCGCCGAACTCGCGGCCGCCGTCCGCGAAGAACGGGACCCGGCGGAGATGCCGATGCCCGACAACGAGCGACTGTCCGGCGTCGTCGACCAGATCGGCGCCGCCTTCGACGCCGTGCGAGGCCCCGACCTCGTCGAGCGCGCGCCGCTGCGGCTGGTCCGGCGGTTCCTGCCGTATCACCGCCGCGCCTGAACGTCAGCCGAACCGGATGTGCTTGACGCTCGTCCACTTGCGACGGACGAGGCCCCGCAGCGCGCTGTCCGTGTTCGGTCCGAGCGCCAGCCCGGCCGACGCGGCGATCCGGTCGGCGACCCGCGCGACGGTGAGCGTGTCCGTATGGATGTGTTCGCCGAACTCCGCGCCGCTCAGCCGGTCCAGGCAGAGGTCCACCTTCGACACCGCGAAACTCTCGCGTTTCGGTGGCACACCGCGCAAGGAATGGACGAGACCGCGTTCACTCAGCCGCCGGAGCACGGTCTCGCGTTCGGCCAGCAGCGCGAAGTGCCGGACGTCGTGCCCGCGCTCCCGCAACCCGCCGACGATCTCCTCGAAGTACTTCGGCTCGACCAGCGTCATCGGCACGACCACCACGCCGTCCTGTTCGCGGAGCAGCAAGTCGAGCATCTCGAAAACGCCCTGACGCCACGCGGGCAGATCCTGGAAGTCGCCGCGTAGCCCCCGCGGCAGCATCCGGTGCAGGCCGAAGCCCGCGACCTCGGGATCGGACAGGACGCTGCCGGGCAGGCGCCGGTGCAGTTCGTGCGCGGTCTGCGTCTTGCCACCGCCGAACGGGCCGTTGATCCAGACGAGCATGGCACCGACCCTAGCGACACACCCACCCGTCCGGGGGAGGGTGAGCATCCTCTCGAACTAATGTTCGAGATTTCAAGCATAATCGACGCATGCTCGACACTGGTGACACGTCGCCGCCGGGGCCGCGTCACCTGCACATGGTCCGGCCCAACCAGCCTGTTTGGGTCGACCTCAAGCTGGTGTACGCGGTCGGCCCGGCGAAGACCCGTCTGCCCGACGGCCTCGACCTGACCGCCACCGTCCCCGGGCTGCTGGGGATGTGGCGGGCGACGACGACGGGACATTGGGTCGGCTGGGTGACCTTTCAGCTCGGCCCGGTCGGCCGGGGCGGGACCACACATTCGCAGTGGGTGCTGGCCGAGGCGCTCCGACCGCGCGAGCAGCGGAACGCTTGGTCGGGCAGCTTCCCGTCGGAGCGGCGCCGATGATCGTCCCGCCCCCTGGACGGTGTTGACCGAGTGCCAGAACGCGTCCACTATGGCGTGGTGTCCGTCACCTGGGAGTTCGCACCCCGCCGTACGGTGGGTGAAGGCGTCACCGCACTGCTCCTGCGCCGCGGACGGCTGGGCTCGCCGCCCGCGTAACCGCATTTCCCGCGAAGGCCATCCGTGAAGGTGGCCGTCTTCGTCGTCCCCGGAAATCGGAAACCCTGGAGCCGAGCATGTCCATCGAACTGTCCGACCGTGTCCGCGTCCGCCCGGCGACCGTCCCCGACGGTGGAATCCTCGAAGGACCGCGCGTGCTGCGGCGCCTGCCGGAGGGCGCTGAAGAGCGCCCTTACGAGCTGTTCGCGCTGCGTCCGCTGGGACGCGTGATCGGTGCCGAGATCGGCGGCGTCGACCTCGCCGAACCCCTGACACCCGCACTCCAAACCGAGCTGAATCGCGCGTTGCTGGAGTGGAAGGTGCTGTTCTTCCGCGACCAGCGCATCACGACGGCGCACCAGCGCGCGTTCGCCGCTTACTGGGGTGAACTGGAGACGAACCCGTTCATCCCCAAGGGGGAGACCGAGGACACCACGCGGTTCACCCGGTCCGCGACCATGCCCGCGTTCGAGAACATCTGGCATGTCGACGTCACATTCCGGCCAGCGCCGGCGCTCGGCTCGGTGCTGCGGCTGATCGAGGTCCCGCCGGTCGGCGGCGACACGATGTGGGCCGACATGGCCGCCGCCTACGACAACCTGCCGGAAGACGTCCGTGCCCGCATCGACGGGCTGACCGCGGTGCACGACTTCGTCCCCGGCTTCGCCCGCTTCTCCGATCCGGAACTGCTCCTGCGTCACCAGGACGCCTTCCCGCCGGTCGAGCACCCGGTCGTCCGCACGCATCCGGAAACCGGGCGGCGCACCCTCTTCGTGAACCAGGCCTTCACGACCCACATCGTCGGGCTCGATCGCGAAGAGAGCGACAGGCTCTTGCGGTACCTCTTCAGCCGCGCGCACGTCCCGGAGTTCCAGGTGCGCTTCAGCTGGCGGCCCGGTTCGGTGGCCTTCTGGGACAACCGCGCCACGCAGCACTACGCCGTCAACGACTACCACCCGTACGCGCGGGTGGCCGAACGTGTCGCCATCGTGGGTGACCGGCCGTGCTGAGCGGTCCCCGCGACGGGTGATCGTTCGCGCGGGTTCACCGGTACCTGTGTGACGATGAGGCCATGGGCATCAACTTCGATGAATTGAAGAACAAGGCCACCGACGCTCTCCGTGAGCACAACGACAAGATCGAGGGCGGCCTGGACAAGGCGGCGGGCTTCGCCAAGTCGAAGTTCTCCGGCCACGACTCCCAGATCGATTCCGGTGTCGAGAAGGCGAAGGGCTTCATCAACAAGTTCGACAACACCCCCGACAACCCGGACAACCCGCCCCAGGGCCAGCAGCAATCGGGCCAGCCGCCGCAGGGCCAGCAGCCGCCGCAGGGCCAGTAACCTCCCGCAAGTAGTCCTCTAGTTGCGGTCCTTGCACACGCAACTACCGCAACTAGAGGACGAAACGCGTCAGGAGACTTCGCCGAGCGCGGTGTCGCCGTCGATCGCCGTGATCCGGCCACCGCGCTCGCCGAGGGCGATCAGACCGTCCCGCGCGTCGGGGGCGGTCAGGCTGACGCGCACCCCCGCGCGTTCCGCGTCCTTGCCCGTCGCAAACGCTTGCGCGCCCTCGTGGCCGGCGTTGACCGTCACCGCGAGCCCGCCCGTCGACGCCAGCGAACCCCGCGCGGCACCCAGCCGCCCGAGCGCCTCGTCGACGATCGGGAGCAGCGCGTCCCGGTTGCCTTCGGTCATCGCCCGCACCAGCGCAGGGCTCGAACCCGCCACCCGCGTGGCGTCCGTGTAGGACCCGGCGGCCAGCGACATCGCCAGCGGCCCGCCCTGCGCGCCGATCGTGGCCAGGATGGCCGCGAAGATGTGCGGCAGATGCGAGATCCGCGCGACCGTCTCGTCGTGCGAGTCCGCGGGCAGCGGCACGACGTGCGCGCCGACGTCCAATACCAGCTGGGCGACCTCGGCCCACGCGGTCAGATCGGTGTCGTGTTCGACGCCGAGCACCCACGCGGCGCCGCCGAACAGCGCCGGGTTGCTCGCCTTCCAGCCGGATTCCGCCGTCCCGGCCATCGGGTGCCCGCCGACGAACTTCGCGTACGGGGCGCGGCGCCGGACAGCGTCGAGCACCGGGCCCTTCACACTGGTGACGTCGGTGAGCACGCAGTGCCCGGCGACCCGCGAAACGGTCCGAAGCACGTCTTCGACCGCGGGCAGCGGCACCGCGAGCACGATCATCGCGTCCCGCTCCGCCGCCTTGCTCAGCGCCGCCTCGACCTGCGTGGTCACGTCGAAACCCGCTCTGCTGGCGGCGTCCGCGTCAGCGTCGGAGATCGCCGCCCCGAACGTGGTGCGGCCGATCGAGTTGGCCGCGCGCAGCAGCGAACCACCGATCAACCCGAGCCCGATCACGCATACGTCTCGCACAAGGGTTCATCCTGCCATCTGCGAGCCCACTCGTCAGAGAACAGCGGCCAGACGCGTTCCCTGATCGATGGCCCGTTTGGCGTCCAGCTCCGCCGCGACGTCGGCGCCGCCGATCAGATGCACCGGTACCCCGGCCGCCCGCAGGCCGTCGGCGAGGTCGCGCACCGGCTCCTGACCCGCGCAGACGACGACCGTGTCCACGTCGAGCACACGCGGCTTGTCACCGACGGTGATGTGCAGGCCGTCGTCGTCGATCCGGTCGTAGGTGACCCCGGTGAGCTGCTCGACGCGTTTGGCCTTCAGCGCCGCCCGGTGCACCCAGCCGCTGGTCTTGCCGAGTCCCGCGCCGATACCGGACTTCTTGCGTTGCAGCAGGAAGACCTGCCGCGGTGACGGCTCGACCTTCCGCTCGGTCAGTCCGCCCGGCGCGTGCTCGGGATCGGTGACGCCCCATTCGGCCATCCACGCGTCCAGATCGAGCGCGGGGGAGGTGGTGTGCGTCAGGAACTCGCTGACGTCCACGCCGATCCCGCCCGCGCCGATCACCGCGACCTTCCCGCCGACCGGCTTCCCGTGTTTGACGACGTCCACATAGGACAGCACCTTGCGGTGGTCGATCCCTGGCAGCGACGGCACCCGCGGCGCCACACCGGTGGCCAGCACGACCTCGTCGAACCCCGCGTCCACGATGTCGGCGGCGGTCACGCGGGCGCCGAGGCGCACCTTGACGCCGGTGACCTCCAGCCGTCGCTTGTAGTACCGGATGGTCTCCGCGAACTCCTCCTTGCCGGGGATCTTCCGCGCGATGCCGAACTGGCCGCCGATCTCGTCGTCGGCCTCGAACAGCTCGACGGCGTGCCCGCGTTCGGCGAGGCCGGTCGCGGTCGCGAGCCCGGCTGGACCCGCGCCGACGACGGCGACGCGTTTGGTCTTGCGCGTGGGCGACATGGTCAGCGTGGTCTCGTGGCCCGCGCGCGGATTCACCATGCAGGAAACCGGTTTCCGCTTGAACGCGTGGTCGAGGCAGGCCTGGTTGCAGGCGATGCAGGTGTTGATCTCGTCCTCGCGCCCGGTCTCGGCCTTGCGGACCCATCCGGGGTCGGCGAGGAACGGCCGCGCCATCGACACCAGGTCCGCGTCCCCGCCGGCCAGCGCCTCCTCGGCGACCTCGGGCATGTTGATGCGGTTCGACGTGACGACCGGGATCCCGACGTGCGGTTTGAGCTTCCCGGTCACCCAGGTGAAGGCCGCGCGCGGCACGGACGTCACGATCGTCGGCACCCTCGCCTCGTGCCAGCCGATGCCGGTGTTGATGATCGTCGCTCCGGCCTCCTCGACCTCTTTGGCGAGCGCGACGACGTCTTCCCAGCGCTGGCCGCCTTCGACGAGGTCCAACATGGACAGTCGATAGACGATGATGAAGTCCTCGCCGACCGCTTCACGGGTGCGACGCACGATCTCGACGGCGATCCTCCGCCGGTTTTCCGCGCTGCCGCCCCATTTGTCGGTGCGCTTGTTGGTCCGTTCGGCGAGGAACTGGTTGATGAAGTAACCCTCGGAACCCATGATCTCGACACCGTCGTAGCCCGCTTCCTTGGCGAGGAAGGCGCAATCGGCGAACGCGCGGATCTGCCGCAGTACGCCGTACCCGGACAGAGTCCGTGGCTTGAAGGGGTTGATCGGCGCTTTGATACCCGACGCGGAAACGCTCAGCGGGTGGTAGGAATACCGGCCCGCGTGCAGTATCTGCAGGGCGATCTTGCCGCCCGCCTCATGTACCGGATCGGTGAGTTGCTTGTGCGCCTTGGCTTCCGCGCGGGTCGAGAGCTTCGACGCCAGCGGCAGGAGCCAGCCGGTCCGGTTCGGCGCGAACCCGCCGGTGACGATCAGCCCGACGCCACCGCGGGCACGTTCGGCGTAGTACTCGGCCAGTTGCGGGAAACGCGCTTCCTTGTCCTCGAGGCCGGTGTGCATCGAGCCCATGATCACCCTGTTGCGCAGGGTGGTGAAGCCGAGATCGAGAGGGGACAGCAGGTTCGGGTACTGGCTCATCGCTGGTCCTTACGCGTCGTGGTGGAATGCCTGGAGGACTTCCTCGAGCCACTCGACGTGACCCTGTTCGGTTCGGATTCCTCCGCGCAGCACGAGGAACTGGTGCAACGACTGTCCATTGAGGACGCTGGGGTCGGGGAAGTCGTGCTTCTCGATCAGCAGGTAGGCGTCGAGCCTCGCCGCGTGCGCGTCGCGGTGCCGGGTGATCTCGGCGGCGACGGCGCCGGGAGCGCCGAGCGTCGCGCCGCGGATCTTGACGGCGAGTTCCCGCGCCGAGGCGGCGGGATCGGGTTCGGCGAGCCAGCGGGCCAGTTCGGCCCGGCCCGCGTCGCCGACGGTGTAGACCTTCTTGTCGGGCTTCCCGGACTGCGCCACATGGTCGACGGCGACCCAGCCGGCGTCCTCCATACGCTTGAGGACGCGGTAGATCTGCTGGTGGGTGGCGTTCCACCACAGGCCGATGGACTTCTCGAAGCGGCGCGTCAGCTCATAGCCCGAGCCGGACCGCTCGGACAGCGAAACCAGGATCGCGTGCTCCAATGCCATGCACCCAGTTTCATATGCACCTAGTTGCACTGCAAGGCGACACGCGTCACAAATACATGAAGGCCCCCTTCCTGTACCTAGGCGCAAGGAAGGGGGCCTTCATGTACTGCGGTGCTACTTAAGGCTTGCGGGCGATCCCGCCGATGACGCGGGACTCCGAGGGGTTCGCGGCGAAGACCGTCTTCTCGTCCGGGTGCCACGCCGGCGCGTAGACCAGGCCCGGCTCCAGCAGCGGCCAGCCGCCGAAGAACCGTTGGAACTCGGCCATCGTGCGCAGGAAACCGGGGTTCGTCGTGGTCTCGTAGTAGTCGAGGATGTCGAGCAGAGCCTGCCGCTCCTCGTCGTTGGCCGGGTTCTCGTTGGTCATCTGCGAGAGCACCAGCAGCGAGCCCGGCGCGAGCCGGTCACGGTAGAAGGCCAGCAGCCCGTCCGGGTCCTGCTCGTCCTTGATGAAGTGCATGACCGCGTTGATCACCAGCGCGATGGGCCGCTCGACGTCGACCATGCCGGAGTCCATCACCCGGTTCCAGAGGTCCTCGGGGTCGAACAGGTCCGCGGCGATCGCGTGGTGGCGGTCCGGGTCGGCGGTGTCGGCGAGCAGCAGTGTCGAGTGCGCGAGCGCGATCGGCTCGTTGTCGATGTAGAGGACGTGCGTGTCCTCCTCCGGCCGCGCCTCGTCGGCGACCTCGTGCACGTTGCCCGCGGTCGGCAGGCCGGAGCCGATGTCGACGAACTGCCGGATGCCCAGTTCCGCGCAGTGCCGCACGGCCCGGCCGAGGAACTGCCTGCTGGTCGTGCAGTAGTCGCCCATGAGCGGCAGGCGTTTGCGCACCTTCTCGGCGAACTCGCGGTCGATGGCGTAGTGGGTGTCGCCGCCGATGAAGTAGTCGTAGACCCGCGCCGCGGACGGTCGGTCCAAGCTGTTCTCGACGGCCTTGAGCGCCGCGTCGTGATCGATCATCGTCATCCCTTTGTCCGCGCCGGAAATCCCATGCTAACCGGCCGGGACGTAGGCCTCGCGGTAGGCGTTCACGGATTCGGTCAAGCGATCGAGTTCCGCGCGGGCGCGGGCGAGCCCCGCGGTGTCGAGGCCCATCGCGTCGCCGATGATCGCCGGGATCCCGCTCGCGCGGTCCCGGAGCCGGACGCCGTCCTCGGTCAGGCTGATGCGAACGGACCGTTCGTCGTCGGCCCGCCGGTCACGCCGGACCAGTCCGGACCTCTCCAGTCGCTTGAGCAGGGGGGACAGCGTGCCGGAGTCGAGGTTCAGCACGGTGCCGAGTTCCTTGACCGGCCGCTCGTCCTCCTCCCAGAGCGCGAGCATCACCAGGTACTGCGGATAGGTCAGGCCCAGATCGTCGAGCACCACGCGGTAAAGCCCGGTCACGGCGCGCGATGCCGCGTAGAGCCCGAAGCACAGCTGATCGTCCAGGCACAGCGATCCGGCGTTGTCTGTCGGCATCGGTCCTCCTCGTCCCATGGTGCGTCGATCATGCCTCAGCCCGCCACTTGAGTGCGCCAGATCTCCTTGAGGACATTTTAGTTGTGCACAATTTAGTTGTGAGCTACTTTCGTGCCATCGACTTCGGATCCCAGGAGGCAGAAATGACCGCCAACCCGCACGACCTGACCCTCGAACCGGCCGCGCAGGCCTTCGTCGAGGCCACCGCGAACCCGCCGTTCCTCTTCGAGTTGCCGCCCGCGGAAGGCCGCAAGGCCGTCGACGAAGTCCAGGGTGGCGACGTCGAACTGCCCGCCGCGGACGTCGAGACCACGCACGTCGACGGCGTCGAGGTCCGTATCGTCCGCCCGGTGGGCACCACCGGCCCGCTGCCCGTGATCGTCTACATCCACGGCGCCGGCTGGGTTTTCGGGAACTTCCACACCCACGAGCGCCTCGTCCGCGAATTGGCCGTCGGCACCGGCGCGGCCGTCGTCTTCCCCGAATACGACCGTTCGCCGGAGGCGCGCTACCCGGTCGCCATCGAGCAGAACTACGCCGTCGCGAAATGGGTCGCCGAGCACGGTACCGAAAACGGGCTCGACAGCACGAAGATCGCCATCGCGGGTGACTCCGTCGGGGGGAACATGACCGCGGCGCTCACCCTCATGGCGAAGCAGCGCGGGGACGTCGTCTTCCGTCAGCAGGTCCTCTTCTATCCGGTCACCGACGCGAACTTCGACACCGAGTCCTACCGGCGGTTCGCCGATGGCTACTTCCTCGCCCTCGACGGGATGAAGTGGTTCTGGGACCAGTACACGACCGACCCGGCGCAGCGCGCGGAAATCACCGCGTCGCCGCTGCGGGCGAGCCTCGACGAGCTGGCCGGTTTGCCGCCCGCGTTGGTGATCACCGGGGAAGCCGACGTCCTGCGTGACGAAGGTGAGGCGTACGCCGCGAAGCTGCGTCAGGCCGGAGTACCGGTGACGGCGGTGCGGTACCAGGGCATCGTCCACGACTTCGTCATGCTGAACACGCTGCGTGAAACGCACGCCGCGGAAGCGGCGATCAACCAGGCGATCGGGGTGCTGCGCACCGCTCTCGAAGGCTGAGTAGCCCAGGACACGGTTTGTCCAGGGTGACACGCGTCACCCTGGACAACACTTCCCGGCGGTCGCACGTCTCTTGATCCAGATGTGGGACATGGGGTGCACGGCCCCTGCCGGGGAGGAACACGATCGCCATGGGACTGGGACTGAGTGCCATCCGGCTCGACTCCACGCTGAACCTCGTCATCGTCGTGGTGCTGACGCTGCTCGCGATCATCGCCGTGCCGTTCCTCTGGGAACGCTGGCGCCGCAAGGTGCTCGGCCGCAGCACCACGATCCTCGTCGCGGTGGTGCTGATCGTGGTCAGCACCGGGATGGGCGGGAACATGATCGGCGGGTTCTTCCCGACCGCCGGCGCGCTGTTCGGCACCGGCGTGTACTCGGGGGAGAGCGTCGACGCCGTCGCGAGCCAGAACGGCTCGGACCTCGACAAGCTGCGTGACGCCGGGGCGATGCGGGCCAAGGAAGGCAAGGGCTCCGTCGTGCACATGACGGTGACCGGGAAGCGCACCGGCCTCACGCGCGACGTCTCGGTCTACTTCCCGCCCCAGTACTACGATCCCGCGTATCGGGCGCTCAAGTTCCCGGTCATCGAATGGATCCCGAACTACCCGTCCGGTCCGGAAGTGGTCTCCGGACCCTACGAGATGCCTGCCAAGCTCGACGCGGCCATCGCGAAGCACGTGCTCCCGCCGACCCTGGTGATCATCCCGGATCCGACCGGGAAACCGAAGGTCGGCCACGACACCGAATGCATCGACCAGGTCAACGGGACCGCCAACGACACCTACCTGAGCGCCGACATCCGCGACTGGGCGATCGAGCGGCTCGGCGCCAATCCGCAGCGGAAGGCGTGGACGATGGCGGGCTGGTCCTCGGGCGGATACTGCGCGATGAACCTGGTGACCCGGCACCCGCAGTGGTACGGCCAGGCGGCGAGCGTCAGCGGGTACTACAAGGCTTCGGTGGACGCGGAGACAGAGAACCTGTTCAAGGGCAGGCAAGACATCGTGGACGCGAACACGATCACGGTGAACATGCGGAAGCACCCGTCGCCGGTCGACATCCTCGCGATCGCCGGGGACAAGGAAAGCTTCGAGAGCTTCTCGATCGACCAGCTCCAGGCCGCCGTCCGCGCACCCGCGACGCTCTCGTCGTGGCGGATCCCGGACGCCGGGCACAACATGAACACCTTCAAGGCGCAGGTTCCCGACGTGCTGGCGTGGATCGGCGCGCGGACCGTGCCGCCGAGCGCGCCGCAGGACAAGAAGATCATCTCCAACGGCGGTGTCACCCCTTGGCCCCTGCCCAACACCGGCGCGAAGGGCGCGCTGGTCGACGTCGTCGAGTGAGCTTGGCGCGGTAAGCCTTGGGGTACAAGCGAAGACGGGCGGGTGTTCACGGTCGTCGACAGTGGGTCATTCCGGGTTCAGCGCCGGGACCAGCGCTTTGACCACTTCGGTCACTCGTTTGCCGCCATTGGCGTAGGTGGTCGACGTCGGCTGCGAGGTCAGGACGACGACGATGTGGCGATCGCTGTCGCCGACGACACCGGAGCTGTGCAGGATCCGGGAACCACGGCAGCACGCCCAGCCCTGCTTGATCGACCAGGGACGGGTGCCGACGGCGTCCGGAACGCCGAAATACTGGCGAACCCCGTCGGAGCCGCTTTCCATCGCGCCGCTCAACGCCCGCATGATCGTCGTCCGCGTTCCCGCACTGGTCTGGTCCAGCACGTAACGGTAGATCTTCGCGACGTCCGCGGCGGTGATCCGGGTGTCACCCCAGCGGCCGGGATCCTCGGGCGGGCGGGTGCCGCCGAGACCGATCTTGGCCGCCCAGCGGGTGACGATGACAGGACCGCCGTGGTCGGACCACAGCCTGCTGGCGATGCCGTCGTCGCTGACCGAAAGCATCCGCTGTACGGCGCCCGGAGATCCGCCCGCTTGAAGGGTTTCGAGCGCGATGAGGAGCTTCACGAGCGACGCCGAAGTGTAAGAACGTTCCGGTTTAAGGGAAACGGTGTTCTTCTTGGCGACACGGTCGTAGACGACCACGCTCACCTGACCGTCGGGGACGAGCCCCGCGAGGGTCTTCGGATCGAGTTCCAGCGAGGGCTTGCCGGGCACGGCCGATTTCGACTGTGCCGGTGTGGCCGAGGGCTCGGCCGGCGCTGATTCGACGGTCATCGTCGCGACACCCGATGCCGCGTCGGCGACCATTGTCGTATCGGAACGCGACGGCGGAACCAGCAGCATCGCGATGATGGCTCCCAGGCACAGCCCCGCCAGGAGAAAGACTCCGCTTACCTTGCCCACACGACTTATTGGTCATATCACCCATTCGTGTTCCCGGCTGGGCCGTTCGTGTGGCGCAGGTCTCGTTTGGCCGTGAGTTCTGTGACGACTTGACCCCGCGGTGTCGCCAGGGATCGTCTTTCCGGTTTGTCCGGGAGGTCACCGGGGTATGTGACTCCCAGCGTGACTTTAGGTGGCCAACTCTGGAAGGCGGAGCAATGGCACGTGCACAACGCGCTCGTATTCGGACGGCGGGGCTCCAGCCCGCGCAGGTCCTCGCCGGGCTGGCGAGCCTGGCCTTCCTGGTGTTCGGGATCGTGGGATTCACCAGGACCGGGTTCGCCAATTTCGTCGGCCGAAACGACGCGACCGTTCTCGGGTTCTCGGTGAACCCTCTCTACAACCTCGGGTTCGTCCTGCTGGGCGCGCTCGGGCTGCTGCTGACCTTCGGCTCGGGCCGGTCCCGGGTGTTCGGTTTCCTGACGTTCGCCGCCTTCGCGGCGCTGTTCGTCTGGGGTCTCATGATCGCCGGGACCGTTTCGACGAACCCCGTCTCACAGGCGGGCAACCCGTTCAACCTCAACGGGCCGGACAACTGGCTGCACCTCGGCCTCGCCGCGCTCGGTCTGGTGATCGCGTTCCTGCCCGCGCGGCACAAGGTGCTGCTGCCGGAGGACGAAGAGGAGACGGTGGTGCCGGGCCGGGCCGACAGTGCCACGGTCGTCGAACCCGTCCCGGAGGATTCGCGACGGCCGAAGCACGGGAAAAACCCGGCCGTCGCTCATGATGAGCGACCGCCGGGCCTCGCCCGCTAGATCAAGGGCTCAGTAGCCGTATTCCGAACCGCCGGACTGGGCGGGAGCGCCGTCTTCCTTCTTGGGGGCGGCGTTCCCGCTTTGGGCCGCCCTGCCCTTTACCGGCGCGGTGCTCTTGCAGCCGGCGGGCTCGATGACGAACCAGGTACCGCCGACGCCGTGGCCGTTGGCCTCACCGGCGTTCGCGTCCTTGGCGTAGCGGTAGACGGCCCAGCCGCCGACGGTGACCTGCGTGGTGCCGTCCGCGCGTTTCACCGTGCCGAGCAGCTTCTGCTCGATGCCTTCGAGTTGGACGTCGCCCTCGGCGAGTACCGGCGGCCAGGTCTTGGCGCAGTCACCGTTGCAGGTCGGCTGCTTGTTCTTCTTGTCCTTGGTGAACATGTAGAGGGTGAAGCCCTCCTTGTCCACAATGGCCGGTCCGATGCCGTCGACGTCGCTCGCGACCAGCTTCGTCGCACCGTCCTTCTGCTCGGCCGGAGCCTCTTTGGCGGCCTGGCCCGCCTTGCCGCCCTTGGCATTCGCGGCGTACCAGGTGCTGCCGACGCCCTGTCCCTTCGCCTCGCCGGCCTTGGCGTCCTTGGCGTAGCGGTAGAGCGCCCAGCCGCCGACGGTGACCTGCTTGCGGCCGTCGGCGCGGGTCAGCTCGCCGACCAGGGCCTGGTCCACGCCTTCGATCTGCACTTCGCCGTCGGCGAGCACCGGCGGCCAGGCCTTCGCGCAGTCACCGTCGCAACTGGACTTCGGTGGTTTCGCGCTGTCCTTGTCGAAGCGGTACAAGGTGAACCCGTCCTTGTCGACGAGCACCTGACCGAGATCCCCGGCTTCGGCCACGGCGACCTTGGTCTCACCCTTGGCGGCGGGGGCGTTCCCGCCGGCGCCGGCGACCGCGGCAGCCGGAGCGACGGCGGGTGCGGCGGTCTCGGTGCCACCCGAGCAGGCCGACAGCAGCGCCAGGCCCGCTGCCGCAGACGCCGTTGCGCCGACGAAACGCTTGCGAAGCATGGGATTTCTCCTTGTTCGTAGGGGTTCCGCGGCTTGGCGCGGTGAGCTTGTACCCCCTACACGGGCCCCTCACAGGACCGGTTCAAGGAATCTTCGGATTTTCTTCACAGTCGTCCAGCGCGGCGTCGGTGAGTGCCCCGGCCGAGCCGGTGTAGTTCGCCGGATTCAGCAGGTCGGCGAGGGATTCCGCAGGGAGGACTCCGGTTATTTCGGTGAAGTCGCAAAGAACCTCACCGAGGGCCCGGTCCTGCTCCAGAGCGAGCCGGGACGCGTGCCCGAGGATCTCCTTGGCCCGAGCCTTGCCCAGCAGCGGGGCGAGCACGGTCGAGAGTCGCTCGGAGACGATCTGGCCGTGTGTGAGCCCGAGGTTCTCGAGCATGCGGCCGTCGTTGACGACCAGACCGCGGACGAGTTCGGCCGCCGTGTGCGCGGCGCCGCCGGTCAGGCGCAGGCACTCGCGCAGCAACTGCCACTCGGCGTGCCACGCGCCCGCCGAGCGTTCGTCCTCGGAGACCATGGCCTGGGTGACGCCGGTGGCCAGCACCGGGACCTGGAGCGCGGCCGAACGGATCAGCGTCGCCAGCACCGGATTGCGTTTGTGCGGCATCGCCGAGGAACCGCCACGGCCCTCGCCCGCGGGTTCGGTGATCTCGCCGACCTCGGTCCGCGTCAGGAACTGGACATCGACCGCGATCTTGCCGAGCGCGGCGGCGGTGAACGCGAGGGCGGCCGCGAGGTCCGCGGTCGGGGTGCGGAGGGTATGCCAGGGGAGCGTGGTCTCAGCGAGACCGGTCTCCGCGGCGAAGGCCGACTGCAGCCGCTGCGGATAGCCGTCGGGCAACTCGGCGAGGCGCGCGTACTCGGCGTACGCGGCTCGCGTGCCGGCCGCGCCGCCGAGCGAGACCGGGAGGACGACCCGGTTCAGCCTGTCGAGCGCGTCGAGCGTCAGCCGCCGCCAGCCCGCCGCCTTGAGCCCGAACGTGGTCGGGACGGCGTGAGCGGTGAGGGTGCGGCCCGGCATGGTCGTGTCGCGGTGCGCGCGGGCGAGATCCCGCAGCGCGTCCGCGGTCGTCTCAAGGTCGGCCGTGAGAAGGTCGCGTGTCCGCGTGGCGACCAGCATCATCGCGGTGTCGAAGATGTCCTGGCTGGTGGAGCCGCGATGGACGTACTCCGTACCCGCCGCCTCGGTCAGTTCCCTGACCAGTCCCACGACCGGGTTCGCTGTCTCCCGCGCCGCCCTCGCCAACGCGACCACGTCGATTTCGGCCGACGCGGCGGCCTTGGTGATCGCGTCCGCCGCGGCCCGCGGGATCAGCCCGGTGCGGGCCTGCGCCCTGGCGAGCGCGGCCTCCGTATCGAGCAGGGCCCGCACCCAGGCGAGATCACCCGTCGCCGCCTCGGCGGGCGTACCCGCGCGGACCGGGGAAAGGAGGCCGGAATCGGGATCGGCGTTCATCGGCCCAGCATCGCACTTTCGTCGTTCAGCGGCCGGTCCTCCCGTCGATGCGCTCGCGCAGCAGGTCCGCGTGGCCGTCGTGCCGCGCGTACTCGGCGATGTGGTTGGCCAGCAGCCACCGCAGCGAGAACGGCTCACCGTCGCGGCGGCTCTTGCCCACGTCGTCGAGCGAAGCGGCCGCCACGATCTCCCGCGACCGCGCGCACTCCTCGCGCCACGCGGCCCACGCGGCCTCGACGTCGCCACCCGTGTCGTCGAAGTCCTGCTCAGGCCACTCGTCCGAGTAATAGAGCATCGGGACGTCCTCACCCGCGAACTGGATGCGGAACCACCAGCGCTCGACGCCGGTGAGGTGCCTGAGCAGCCCGTGCAGCGACAGGGTCGACGGATCGACCGACCGCAGGGCCATCTGCTCCGGCGTCAAACCCTGGCACTTCAGCTCGAACGTGTGTCGATGCCAGTCGAGTACCGACGTCAGAGTCTCGCGCTCGCTGGCCGTGCGCGGCATCTTCGGCCGGTCACCCGACCAGTCGACCGAGTAGTTCTCCTCGGGGATCGTGTCCATCCCCCGACCCTGGCAGAGACCCCCGACAATTCCGTGGCGCTTCAGCGGCAACCCCGCCATCCTGGTGGCCGGCGGCGATCTACTAGACTCGTCGGCACGGGCCGTTAGCTCAATTGGTAGAGCTGCGGACTTTTAAACACCTGGTTTCCATAACGCTCTACGTGCGACTTTCTGGCAATCTGCGTTCTACCTGCCGCTTCTCCATTTAGGTCTGGCAGATCTGCATATTTGAAATTCATGCAGTGCTCCGTCGGTGCTCCTGTGTCGCAGGGTTGCTGGACGACCTTGCCGCACGTCGCAGGAACTTATTTTTCGTTCCGTGGTGGCCAGAGTTCCCATTTGTTGGCGTTGCCGCGCCGGACGGTGGCGTCGGGGTGCTGTGCCTTGAGTGTGGCGAGTCGACTCATGATCTGGTCGATGGACAGGCCGGAGGGGATGACGGCGAGGGGCTTCGGCTTCGGTGGCTCGGGCTTCTTCCGGTTAGCAGCGAGTTGGCGGAGGAGCTCGACGGTTTGACGGCATTCGTCGAGGTACTGAGGCCAGGCGTAACAGTGGCCTTGTGGCAGGACGTTTGACCGGCTGTGGTGCCAACTGGAAGGTCTGTCGCAGTCCGCGCACATGTTCGCGACGTCGGGTTCGGGAATGATTTCGTGCTCTTGGCGGGCTTGGTCTTCGCGGGCGATAGTGGCGCGGAGCTCGCCGCGTTCGGCACGGTCGGTACTGGCGTCATACTTCGCGCGGAGGTCAGCAATGAGCGAGCGACGCCGTCTGACTTCGGTGTGCCGCCAACAGGAGAACCCGACACGGGTTAGGCGACGTCGTTCGGCAGGGAGCCAGCCGTGCCGGTCGATCACAGTCTCGGGGTCACCTACCAGACGACGCAGGTCATCAAGCGCGTCGGGTTCGATTGGCAGATACGGACGTCCGTCATACTCGAGCAGCTTGAGTCGTGCTTCGTCGCGGGCTTGGTCGTAGTGTGGAATTCTGGCCAGGCGCTGCTGGTCCTCGCGTTCGCCGCGTGCGCTTGATTCCGCGCGTTCCTGGTCGAGCCACGCGATGGCCTCATCCTCGTCCCACTGGTGGAAACCGGGCTCGGCGCGGTCCCATTGACCGAATACGGTCATGGCGGCGCGGAGCTCGGGCTCGCGTTCTTCGCGAATCCACGGATTCCAGATGGTGTGACCGAGGATTTCGACAACGGTCGTGCGAGCGGACACGAATTCGTCGAATGTGACGGTGGTGTCAGAGCCCGGTTTCCACAGCATCCCGTCGTGTTCAAGCGGTTCCCCATCCCACACCACCGGGTTGTGCCCGTCGGCCGACTTCGCCAGCAGCCTGTGGTCGTGGTAGGCCGGGTGGTCGGGGTGGTGGCCATGGTCACGGTAGAAGCGGCCAGACTCGGTCAGCCAGGCGTCCCACCCGGTTGAAGTACGTTGAGCCCTGATGAGGCCGCGGTCGCGTAACGCGGACATCGTGCGGGGATGCGCCACCTCACGTGCCACCGCGGTGGCGGCTTCGCTGATCTGGTTGAGCAGCGTGTGCTGCCGGGTGTTCAGCGCAGCCCATCGCTTCACCGAGAAACATCCTTCCTCGCTCGCATGCAACCCAATCGGGCGTGTTCACTCGGATGCCGCATCATGGCGACGCTCCACGGTCGGAGCACATGCGAAGTGGCCCAGATGGTTGATCCGACTCCAGGCTTGACGCTGGGGACCGAGGTGGGAGCGTACGCCGCTGCCTCCTTCCCGCGTCATTGACGGCATCAAGATCCGCGCATCGACCTCACGTGAGTTTCCTCGGTTGTCCGGCCACATCGTGCCCGATAACGCCCGTGCTGAAGTGCCCTGGTGCCGTGGCGATCTGGGATGCTGCGTGGATGGACTTTGCTCAGGCGCTGGTGGCTGATGAGTTGTGGGGCTGGCCGGTGGAGGTGCTTGATCGTCTGTTCTCACTCCGATCGCAAGCTGGTTCCGGCTCGCTGTCGATCGAGGCATGGCGGGAGCAGGACGCAGCATTGCGGGCCGACATGCCTGACGTGGATCTCGAGGAGGTGGGAACATTTCTGACTGACTGGCTGGTCAACGGTGGCGATATCGACGCGCTGTTGACCGACCGATTGACGGCCCTGTCGAGTTCACCCCCGAGCGATGAGGAGCTGTGGAGCGATCTCCTGGCTGCACACGCCGCGCAGGCTGATTCTGGAACCTCGCAGGCGGTGCGGAAGGCACACCGCGCTGTCCAAACACGAACGGCGGCATGGTTAACCCGACCAGGCAGCGATCTTGACCCGGTAACCGGCCTGCCGTGGTCGCTGATCGCGCGGTTTCGCGTGGTCGACCACTCTCATTTCGGTCCCGTCCCGCAGAACGTGGACTCGGCACGTCGACTCGCGCTGCGGAGCGCTTCTGACGATGAACGGAAACGTGCGGCTCTGGTAGCGCAGGGCCGGGACGCCGTGGACATCGATCTCGCCGACGCCAAAGCGGACCTTCAACAGCATCGCTTGATTTGGTTCCCCAAACTGCTCGAGGACGGTGTCGCGGCTGACGAGGAAATGCGGCCACTGCTAGACGATTTGGTTCGAGTCTGGTCCGACCCTCGGGTTCAGAGGCTCCTGCTGGATGAGACCTCAGCCGGGTGGCCGGACGACGGTAAACGTAAACAGATCCATTAGCCGAAAATGCCATTTTCGACCAGGGAATTCGTGTATGGCCAGAGTGTAAACTGAATACAGAAGCATCGTCCTAATGTCAGTACAGCTTTGTCAGCTGTGGTTTTCTACGGCTGACGTCACAGCGTCGCGCTGCTGATCGGTCAATACGGGGGAGTGAGCAAGGGCGTCGTAAAGGGTTCGCGCCCAGCGTGGGTCGTCGTCTTCGACGTACTTGATGGCGTCGAGGCGGTGAGTGAAAGCCACTGTGTCGTCCAGGACGAACCGCTTGAGCAGGGTTGGAGCGTAGCTTTCTCGTCGGCTATCGGTGAGGTTCATCGCTAGCCATCGTGTCTGTGTGAAGCTGCGGAGCAGGCGGTATGCCTGCTCTTGGTCGTACCCGGCTAGATCGCAACATGCCGCGATCCGGTGGTGCTCTGGTAGCTCTGTGTTGCTGGCGAGGAGTTGGAGTCCGCGTGCCCGGTCTTCGTCGGACACTGCGAAGGTCACGAGCGGGGCAGCCTGGAACTTCCAGGCAGAGTCCAAGGTGTTGTCGAGTGTCTCGAACGTCAGCCACTGGATGGCGGCGGCAACGTCACTGCTATGACGGACTAGCCCACTGATGACGTTCAGCCGGTCGTCATCCTCCATGTCGAGGTCGATGCTCAGCGCGAGCCGACGTTGGAGGCCTTTGCCTGGCTCGATGTCGTCGAGTGCGGCCGCTGCCTGGGCCTGGACGTCCAGCTCGTAATAGTCGTCCGCGACCGATTTCAAGGCGTCGGCGGTTCGTTCACTGAGGCCGTAGTGCTCGAAGTGCTCGACGATGACCGTGACGGCGCTCGGGTAGGCCTCCACGATGGCGGCGATCGCGGCATCCGCGTCGTCGGTTCTGTCCAGGAGGAGTTCGAGGAGATGGAGGTTGACGCTCACGAGGTCGACGACGCTGTCGTAGCTCGCTTCCTGAGTGGCAAGTATGTCGACAAGGTCCTCCGGAGAAGGATCCGGGAACGCGCGCACCGCGTAGTACTCCTCGAACGAGGCGTGGAGGAAGTCCAGCTGGCCGCCGAGCTTGGTGATCAGCCCGGATCGGAGCAGAACTTCCTCCACCGTCCGGTGCCAGTTGGCCGCAAGGGGGGCGGGGGGAGTGATGCCGCGGGTGGCAGCCAACTTGATCGCCAGGTCAAGGAGGTGGGCTTCAGGGTCCTCGAGCAGCCGGTGGGAGGCCGCAGCCTCGAGCAGCGTGTGAATCTGGTTCTGGAGGTCGTCGATAACCGGTTCGCCGGATGACTTCAGGCGGGAAACGAGCCATTCGGCAAACTTGGCGTAGATCTGGTCCAGGGTTTCTGGGAGTGGTTGGCGTGAATCGTTGTCGGCCAGCGTGCAAATCATCAGAAGGACCAGTGGGGACGGGGCCCAACTGGTCCGATCGAGCAGGCTGGTCAGACTATGCGTGACCCGGGCGCCTGCCTCGGAGGGGCGATCGCGGAGTTCGAGCCACCGTTCGACGAACTGCCTCACGTTGGCCGCGTTAAACGGCTTCACCTCGTAGGAGGTGAATGGGTCGGGGACCTTGTTCGCACCGCCGGGTCGGCTTGTGATCACGAAGCGCATCGAGGACATGCGGGTCGCGAACTCCGCCACCCGGAGGACCGTTTGGCGCTGATCGTGGTCGCGTACCTCGTCGAGGCCATCAACCAGGACCAGCCATCGCCCGGACAGCGGCTCGCGGTCGAAGAAGTCGGCTTCCAACGGCCGGTGTAGCAGGCTTCTGAGTTGCCGTTCGACGCCATCATGGAGCGTTTGAGTCAAAGACTTACCCATAGCGAGGTCATGCGCGTGGACCGGTACGGGCACCCAGGGTTGTGCTTCGTTGCCGAGCCATCGGCTAGAGAGAGCGGTGGCGATGTGTCGGAGCAGGCTCGACTTGCCCGATCCCGCGGGGCCGGTGACGAACACATGCTCGGACTGCTCCACCGCCTGTCGCCAGGTGCAGGTAGAGCCGTTCGGGGTCCGAAGCGTCTGCGGTTGGTAAAGCTCGTCCAGATCCGGGATTTGATCGACGAACGACCACGGATGTTGGCGGCTCGCCTCCATGACCGCCTTGAGGTAGTCATAAAACTCCGGGTGAAACGAGCCGGGTGTCGTCTCCTCTGCCCACCGTCGCGCTTCGTCCGTCGAGCGGACCGCCGCGGCTAGGGAACGTTGGTCGAGGTTGAGCCGACGGTACGCGATCTCCGCGAAGTCAACCCTGGCCATCGCGGTCGCCAAGCGATTCCCGTCGAAAACCTCCAACCTGATTCCGTGCTTTGCGTTGGCCTCTCGCTGCAAATCTTGGATCCGGCTGATCGGCAGGTCGGCGGTGAGGAAGGCGAACACCCCCGTGACGTGACCAGCCGCAGCGACCGCTCGCAGGTCGGAGCGGATCTTCGTGACGAGATCGCCCGCTCGGATGGTGCAGATGCCGACGACCTCGTCAGCGAACGCTATCTCCGTTTCTTTCTGGATCAGGCGCAGGTGTGAAACGAAGTCCTGTCCGCCGTCGCCGCCGTCGCCGACTGGCCCGGTGGCAGGCACGAAATGACCGCCTAGAGTTGCGTTAGCGAAGTCGAGGCACAGCACCTCGAACTCATGAAACCCGTTCCTCGCACGCAACCGGTCCAGGCCGAAGCGGATCTGTTCTGACACCTCAGGGCCCAAGGGCCTATGTCCTCCCACGCGCCGAGGTTATCGACTACCGCCCGATCCCGTCGATGGCCCTGGCTGCATGATGGCGGGCAATAACCAACAGTTGGCTCGCTGACCTCGGTTGACTTCTATCGTTCTGTGTCCGCAACGGCATTGGCGATCCTGAGAGCGGCGCTGGCGATGTTGAGGCCGCCGGTTTGCTGAACGCGGAGCTGGCCGAGTGCAGGCCAGCCCTGCCGCGCGGTCGGCGATCGGGCAGCCGCTGGTGTCCAGCAGCGCATCGTCTGGACTGGCGAACACGGCCTCGTCGAAGTCGTCGCCGGGGTCCAGACGTACCAGCCGGTTCAGGTCGAGGCTGCTGACCGGACCTCGGTGACGGTCAGTGTTGGAGAACAGGCTATGGAGATGAGTGAGGGCAATGCGCTGTCTGTTCTGGTCCGGTCGGTCACGTACGGTGACGAGACGGCGACTGTCCTCCCGCCGTGACGTCTACCTTTGCGTTAGCGCGAGGGCCATGGACCTGCTGAGGAACTTCGAGGTCGGGATCGTCCCGTGCCAGCGGCCACGGACTGAGCCGTGGCGCCCGGAGCACGTCGACACCGTGGCGACGAGCATTCACGTTGACACGTTGTCAAGCACCTTCCGCCATCGGTAACGCGAGATGTCGGCCAGCTCTGGTAAGACTTCACCTTGTGACGACTGAGCCAGCCTGGACCATCACTGCTGAGGACCGCAAGAAGGAGCAGGAGCGAGCCGAACTTCACCGGGTGATCTGGAAGATCGCCAACGACCTGCGTGGAAGCGTGGACGGCTGGGACTTCAAGACGTATGTGCTGGGGATGCTGTTCTACCGATTCATCTCGGAGAACCTGACGGCCTACCTCAACGAGGCCGAGCGCAGTGCAGGCAACGAGGACTTCGACTACCGCTACCTGTCCAACGCCGACGCCGAACTCGGGCGCGAGGAGACGGCCAAGGAAAAGGGCTTCTTCATCCTGCCCCAGGACCTCTTCGCGAACGTGCGTGAGCGGGCCAGCAAGGACGAGAACCTCAACGAGACTCTGACGCGGGTTTTCACCAACATCGAAGCCAGCGCGGTCGGTACCGCTTCCGAGGACGACATCAAGGGCCTTTTCGTCGACCTCGACGTCAACAGCGGCAAGCTCGGCCCCACTGTCGCGAAGCGTAACGAGAAGCTGGTCAAGCTTCTCGACGCAATCGGGTCGCTGAGCTTCGGCAACGGCGAGTTCAACGAGAACACCATCGACCTGTTCGGTGACGCGTATGAGTACCTGATGCAGATGTACGCGTCCTCGGCCGGCAAGTCTGGCGGGGAGTACTACACACCGCAGGAGGTCTCCGAGCTGCTCGCTAGGATCACCGTGGTCGGCAAGACTGAGGTGAACAAGGTCTACGACCCTGCCTGCGGCTCGGGTTCGCTGCTGCTGAAGTTCAAGAAGGTGCTGCCAAATGGGGTCAGGCAGGGCTACTTCGGTCAGGAGATCAACCTGACCACCTACAACCTGTGCCGGATCAACATGTTCCTGCACGACATCCCGTACGAGAAGTTCGACATCGCCCACGGCGACACGCTGATCGACCCGTTCCACTGGGACGATGAGCCGTTCGAGGCGATCGTCTCCAACCCGCCTTACTCCACGCGCTGGGAAGGTGACTCGAACCCGCTGCTGATCAACGACGAGCGGTACGCCCCGGCCGGTGTGCTGGCGCCGAAATCGAAGGCTGACCTGGCGTTCACGATGCACATGCTGTCCTGGCTGGCAGTCAATGGCACGGCCGCGATCGTCGAGTTCCCCGGTGTGCTCTACCGCAGCGGTGTGGAGCAGAAGATCCGCAAGTACCTCATCGACAACAACTACGTCGACACCGTCATTCAGCTCCCACCGGACCTCTTCTTCGGGGTGACGATCGCGACCTGCATCATCGTGCTGAAGAAGTCGAAGATCGACAACCAGGTGCTCTTCATCGACGCCTCGGCCGAGTTCATGCGCCAGGGCAATAAGAACAAGCTCACCGCCGGCCACCAAGCCAAGATCCTGGAGGCGTTCACGCGCCGGGAGGCCGTCGACCACTTCGCGACCCTGGTCGACTACGAGACCATCCGCGACAACAAGTACAACATCGCGGTCAGTTCCTACGTAGAGGCCGAGGACACCCGCGAGGCGGTAGATATCAAGGCGTTGAACGCCGAAATTGCTCGGATAGTCGCCCGCCAAGCTGAGCTGCGCGCCCAAATCGGTGCCATTGTCGGTGACCTGGAATCCGACGATGCGGCTGTCTGAATTGTTGTCCAAAGCGCCTGCCAAGGAGGAGGCGCAGGTCGAGCGCTTCCTCAATGCTCGCCTGGCCTGGGGCAAACACAAGACGATCGAGGTAGGCAAGGTCGCTATCAATTTTAAGTGCAAGACCTGCGACGACGCTCGGACGTTCATGTCGGGCGACAGGCTGTCCTGCCTCGGCGTTGGTGATCGTGTGGTGAGCATCGACGCGTGCCTCAAATGCCCAGTCTGCGAAGCGACCGTAGAAGCCTGGTTCCTAGTGGTGTCCAGGGATGAACTGGACGGGCAGGCGCCGACCGTGCGGTTGGAGCGCTACGTAGACAACCGGCGCGGCATGGCGAGACGAGTCGGAGTCAGTGCCGGTGCCGGTGATTTCGATGATCTGCTAGAGCGTGCGCAGCTCGCCTACGAGGAACAGCTCGGAGCGGGATCCATGGTTTACCTCCGGAAGATCTTCGAAGCGATCACCAAGCAGGTCGCCGATATCGCAGGCATACCCACCACCGGAAACAACGGCGCTCGCAAGCCGTTCCGCAGCCTCCTGCAAGAGGTCGACGAGCGGCATCACATCATTCCGCTGGCATTCTCCAGCGAAGGATACAAGTTGTTCAGCGAGCTGAGTGAGATCGTCCACGGAGATTCAAGTGAGGAAATGGCCCTGCGGAAGTACCACCCCTGCCGAAGCTTGGTCATAGGAATCATTCAGAATGTCGCTAGCGATCAAGATATGCAGTGGGCGATCGATGCACTCGGATGGAATATAAACGGGTTGAACGTGCCTTCCGGTGGGGCGATGGTGCAATGAGCGAGATCTACAGGCTGCTTGCCGAGCACTGCCCGGACGGCGTTGAGGTCATGACGCTCGGCGAGATCGGAACCTTCGTCCGTGGACGTCGCTTTACCAAAGCTGACATGGTCGAGAAAGGAATCCCCTGTATCCACTACGGGGAGATCTACACAGAATACGGCATATCCGCGCGCACCACCGTCTCACATGTGAGGGAGGACATGCGTGATCAGTTACGATACGCCCAGCCGGGGGATCTCATCATCGCTGGTGTCGGGGAGACAGTCGAGGACGTAGGCAAGGCCGTGGCTTGGCTTGGCGAAGGAGAGGTCGCGATCCACGATGACTCTTTTCTGTTCCGGAGCGAACTCGATCCGACCTACGTCTCCTACTACTTCCAGACCGGCACCTTCCGCGCTGAAAAGGAACAGCATGTCTCCCGTGCCAAGGTGAAAAGGCTCTCCAGCAGTGGACTGAGCAGGGTCACTATCCCGGTTCCTCCACTTGAAGTACAGCGCGAGATCGTACGGATCCTCGACAAGACGACTGAGCTGCAAGCTGAGCTGCAAGCTGAGCTGCAAGCTGAGCTGCAGGCTCGCACGCAACAGTTCCATTACCACCGCCGCGGAATTTTCACCTTTGCTGAGGGCGAGAGTGTCAGGCGTGCAAGGTTGAGCGAACTGTTGAAAGAGCCCTTGGCTAACGGACGATCGGTCCCAGATGGGTTGGGTTATCCAGTTCTTCGTCTTACTGCACTACACGGGTCCGTTGTGGACGTCAGTCGGCACAAACTTGGCAGATGGGATGATGCAACTGGGCGGCGGTTCCGTATCGAGGCTGGAGACCTACTCGTTGTACGTGGGAACGGTTCGAAAGATCTGATCGCGCGGGCGTGTATGGTGGAGCGCACGGAGGAGATTGCATTTCCTGACACGATGATTCGAGTCCGGCCCGACCTTGGCCAAGTGTCCCAACGGTATCTATTTTACATCTGGGAAAGTCCCGCGACACGGGTGCAGCTCCAGAGATCGGCGAAGCTCACGTCGGGAGTGTGGAAGGTGAGTCAGGACGATCTGTCTGGAATCATTCTCCCTGTGCCTCCGCTTGAGGAGCAGGCGCGGATTGTGTCGATTCTCGACAAGTTTGACGGAATGGTGACAGACTTGTCTGCTGGCCTGTCAGCGGAGATCGAGGCCCGGTGGAAGCAGTACGAGTACTACCGGGACAAGTTGTTCAAGTTCGAGGAGCGGGTGGCGTGAGTCAGGGCGGTGGTGTGGAGGCACCGGACTCGGCGCTGCGGTACGAGCCGATCGCGGTGAGCGACGAGGCGACGGTGGTCGCGGCGTACGAACCGGACGGCGGCAGCGATCAGGGCTACCAGTCTGAGGCTGAGCTTGAGACCAAGTTCATCAAGATGCTGGGGCAGCAGGCGTACGAGCAACTCCACATCACGTCGTCGGCTGACCTGGAGGTAAACCTTCGTCGTCAGCTGGAGCTGTTGAACGATGTGGTCTTCAGTGACGACGAGTGGAAATGGTTCTTCGTCAAGAAGATTGCCTCGAAGAATGAGGGTATTGTCGAGAAGACGGCGCGCATCCAGGAGGACCCGATCCAGGTCCTCGCGCGTGACGATGGCACGAGCAAGAACATCAAGCTCATCAACAAGTCGAACATCCATGCCAACCGGCTCCAGGTGATCAACCAGTACGAGACTGTCGGTGAGGGTGCTGGCACGGCCCGCAAACACCGCTATGACGTGACGATCTTGGTCAATGGGTTGCCGCTGGTGCATATGGAGCTGAAGCGGCGCGGGGTGCCCTTGAAGGAGGCGTTCAACCAGATCAATCGCTACCAGCGGGAGTCGTTCTGGGCCGATGCCGGACTGTTCGAATACGTCCAGCTCTTCGTGATCTCCAACGGTACGCACACCAAGTACTACGCGAACACGACTCGTGCCCGGAAGGTGGCGGAGTCCGAGGGCGGCAAGCGTGGTCGGAAGCAGACGTCGAACTCGTTCGAGTTCACCTCGTGGTGGACTGACGCGGAAAACCGGCGCATCGGCGATCTCACCGCGTTCACGCGGACATTTTTCTCCAAGCACACGCTGCTGAACGTGTTGACGAAGTACTGCGTCTTCGACGTCTCCCGCACCCTGCTGGTGATGCGGCCTTACCAGATCGTGGCGGCTGAGCGGATCCTGCGGCGGGTGGTGTCCTCGGCGAAGGCGACCGGGCAGAAAGCCGGTGGCTATATCTGGCACACCACCGGGTCGGGAAAGACGCTGACGTCGTTCAAGACCGCGCAACTCGTATCGAAGATGGAGGGTGTCGACAAGGTTCTCTTCGTGGTGGACCGTAAGGACCTCGACTACCAGACGATGCTGGAGTACAACCGCTTCGAGAAGGGCTCGGTCAACGGGTCACGCTCGACCGCCGAGCTCAAGCGGCGACTCCAGGACCGCAACGCCTCGATCATTGTCACCACGATCCAGAAGCTGTCGCGGTTCATCGAGCAGAACAAGGGTCACGAGATCACCAAGGCTTGTTCGGTGTTGATCTTCGACGAGTGTCACCGGAGCCAGTTCGGTGACATGGGGACCGCGGTGCGTAAGGCGTTCCGCCGCTCCCACCTCTTCGGGTTCACCGGAACCCCGATCTTCCCGGAGAACGCTGGCGGGGCGGTCAAGGACACTACCGAAAAGATCTTCGGCGAGCGCCTACACAGCTATACGATTGTGGACGCGATCAACGACGGAAACGTGCTGCCCTTCCGCGTCTCTTACCAGAATACCGTGCGGGCTGCAGACGACGTCGAAGACAAGCAGGTCGCCGCGATCGACACCGAAGAAGTGCTGCGCCACCCCGAGCGAATTCGGAAGATCGTGGGGTATGTCCTCGACCACTTCGATGCGAAGACCATGCGCACCCAGGGGTACAGCCTGGGCGAGAAGCGGGTGCGTGGCTTTAACTCGATGCTGGCGACCGCGTCTATCCCCGCGTTGAAGATCTACTACGACGAGTTCGCCCAGCAGCAGACCGAGCGCGCAGCCGCAGACCCGTCCTACCAGCCGCTGAAGATCGCCACGATCTTCAGCTATGCGGCCAACGAGGACGAGCAGGTCGGCGGCATCCTCGATGACGAGGCGATGGACGCGGACCAACTCGACTCCTCGTCCCGCGACTTCCTCGAACGCGCGATCAGCGACTACAACGCCGCCTTCGGCACGACGTATGACACCTCGGCAGCGAAGTTTGAGAACTACTACAAGGACCTCGCGCGCCGAGTAAAGGAGCGTGAGGTCGACCTGGTCATTGTGGTCAACATGTTCCTGACGGGGTTCGACGCAACCACACTGAACACGCTGTGGGTGGACAAGAACCTCAAGTCTCACGGGCTGATCCAAGCGTTCTCCCGCACCAATCGGATCCTCAACTCGGTCAAGGCCTACGGCAACATCGTCTGCTTCCGCAATCTGGAGAAGGCCGTCGACGACGCCCTGGTGCTCTTCGGTAACTCCGAGTCCCGCGGAGTGGTGCTGCTCAAGCCGTACAGCTACTACCACGCCGCGTACGTCAGCCTGGTCGAGCAACTCCTGGAGCAGTGCCCGCCCGGAACCGAGCCATTCGGGGAGACTCAGGAGAAGGCGTTTGTCGAGCTCTTCGGCCGAATCCTTAAATTGCGCAACATCCTGACCTCCTTTGACGAGTTCGCTCACGACGAGTCGCTGCCACCGAGGCAACTGCAGAACTACACGAGCGTCTACAACGCACTGTGGGAGAGGCACCGCAAGCGGGACACCGGCGAGAAGGAGTCGATCCTCGACGATGTCGTCTTCGAGATCGAGCTCATCAAACAGGTTGAGGTCAACATCGACTACATCTTGATGCTGGTGCAGAGGTGGCGTGACGAGGGCCAGGCCAAAGCCAGGACGCCGCTGCGTGCCATCGAGGACGCCGTCGATGCCAGCCCATCGCTGCGGAACAAGAAGGACCTGATCATGGACTTCGTTGCCTCCATGTCGGTCACCGGCGAGCTCAGCGACGACTGGCGCATCTTTGTCACCCGACGACGAGAAGTCGAACTCGCCGAGATCATCGACTCCGAGCGCCTTCGACCCGAGCAGACGAAGTCGTTTATTGAAGCCGCCTTCCTCGACGGCGCGATCGCAACCAACGGAACGGCGATCACCCAGATCCTGCCGCCGGTCTCGCGCTTCGCGAAGGACAACAACCTCGGCACTAAGAAGGAGCGCGTTATCGCGAGGCTGACCGAATACTTCGAGCGCTTCTCCGGGGTAGCCTGAAAGACACCGCCGTCGTGGGTCACCCCGGCCTTTCCGGTTCGACCGCAATCCGCTCGTTGAACTTGGTCCTGGCTTGTTGCTGCATGGTCCGAGGACCGGTACAACGACCACGGCATCACCACCCTGATCATCTGGCCGCAGCCGGGTCACCGCAGAGCGCTTGCCATTCCGCTCGGCCCGCTGGTGAGCCGCGCCAAGGCTGGTGGGCTGCAGCTAACTGGCGAAGGCGGGGTGCTGTCGCAGCTGACTAAACGGCTGGTCGGCGCTCGAGGGCGAGATCGCCGACCATCTCGGCTATGACAAGCACGACCGGCCGGCTGTGGGGAAGCGGCTCGTCCACGACCTGGCCGATGAACTGATCTAGGGACGTTGGTCTCGTCTATCGTGTGGCTCTACCCGTTGAAACGTACTCGGCTTCGGTTGGCCTACTTCGAGCGAAAACTGTCGGTAACTAGTCAGGCCCCTGGTTGGAGTCGAGCCTCCTGACAGGGCGTTTACGCCGCGAAAGCATGCGTAATCACCACCGTGCCCGGCACTATGTCCGCTTTTCAAGATCGAATAGGCGGCTTGGTAGTCTGGACCGTTCTGCGTGCCGTTGACCTGAGCATATGTCGCGCCGGGGGTACCTGACTACTTGCGACTATCGGTCAGTCATTGGTCTGGGCCGATTGAGTGATCCGCAACGTTATGTCTCACGAATGGTGATCGCGTCGATACGATGTGACGTCGTGTGGATTGTCTATCGCGACCCGTTCTCTTGTGCGCCGCGCCGGGGTCGTGTGTGAGTACCGAGGGAGCCGAGCAGCAGAACGATGCGCTACCGGTGCTCGATCTTGTTCGCGTGGGGGCTGGCGCGGGTCGTGCAGATGAGTGGACGTGTCCGTCGTCGTTGGGCTGGAAGTCTCGGCCGAGATCACGCTCGGTAAGCCGCTTCCCCTACGAGCGCTTGGACGATTTCGTTCTGCGCCCAGTGATGGCCGCCCTGGACAAAGTCGAGTTTGACGGGTTGTCGGCGGACGAGGCTATCTCGGAGGTCCAGCGCCTGGGCAAGCCGACGCATCCTGGGGTCACCCGGTTTGCCGAGCATGCGACACGCCTGTATCTCGCGTCGCACCGGCGAGGTGACGTCACCATGAGGCCGGTGCGCGAGTTGTGGGTGGCTCAGCGGATCACCAAGTCGGTGGTGTGGGAGCTGTACGCGTGGGGACGCCGGTATGAGTCGGTTGACGGCCGGCTGCGAGAGTTCCGTTTCCTGCGGTTGGGCGATGTGGGCTCTCGTGTGCGGGACCCGACCGAGATCGCGCTCGCGGCTTACGCCGCCGCCTTCGGCGCACCGGCGGCCTGGCCGGAGCCGTGGTCACAACCTTTTCGCCCGAGCGGCAGAGTAGGTACGGAGCGCGTACTGGTGGTGGACGTCGGGTTGGTCGATGGCTCGATGGAGCCGTACTTCGACGGCACGGCGAAGGAGGTCGAGGAGTACTTCGCCGAGCACGGTCGGGACCAGGTCGGCACGATCGTGGCGGGCGGTGACGCGGTTCCAGGCTCGGGGTGCGCGAGCTGCAAGCGAGTCACGGTGTGCGACGGGCCGATCCGGACGCCTGGACTGCTGGGACTTGACTCGTCACAGGGACCATTACGGACGGTCTCGGTTAGCGGTCTTCGGTATCACCGTCAGTGTCCGGCGCAGGCGTACCTGCGTTCGGTTCACCTGCCGCGCACGTACGAGTACAGCCCCGAGGCGGAGCTGGGGCAAGCGGTGCATGCGTGGCTGGAGGCAGCGCACGAGGCTGAGCCGATCGCATGCGGTCCAGAGGCTCTGCCAGCGCTTGGCTCGAGTTGGTCCGCCGGGAAATGGCAGATCACTGGCGACCTGGCGGACGCCGGCATCCGCATGCTGGCCCACCACGTCGAGGTGTGTCCTTTTCGCGAGGCGCCGGAGATCGACGCCGTTCGGGTCGAGCCGCAGTTGACCTTCGCCGACACGACGGCGCGCGCGATTGTGCTGGCGAAACCTGATCTGGTGTACCGGGAAGCCGGGCAGTGGGTCTGGCGCGAACTCAAGACAACCCAGAAGACACCGCGGACCTTCACCGATCCGTTGCGGGAATTCCCGCAGCTCGCTCTCGGCGTGGCGGTGCTGGCCGCCGGCGCGCTCGGTCCCGGCGGCGCGGGTCGCGTCGAACTGGAGATCTTGCGCCCGACGGGCGCGGAGATCGTGCTGATCGACCCCAACGACGACGAGCGGGTCGAGACGGCCCGCGCGGTGCTGCGCGAGTGGGCCGCCCCGTGGCGGACGGATCGCTTGTTCGAGGCGCGACCGGGCCGAAACTGTCGGGGGTGTCCGGTATCACTGTGGTGTCCGAGCTACCAAGGCCCGGACGGGAACGGGAAGGACCACCACACCGGTGCCGCGTCAGCAACAGCAGTCGAGAGCTGAATCCGTTTTCGAGGGCGAGACCCTGCTGAGGATGGTGGCCAGCGCCATCGTGCGGCTCTCGCAACAACAGGGTCCGCAGGAGCCCGTCTACGACGCCACGGTGCAGAACACCTACAACCAGCTCGTGTTGCTGTGCCTGCGGAAAGGACACACACCGCCGGCCAGCGTGCCGGACATGGTGCGGTGGGCGGCCGAGCACCCGATCGGTGAGGACCCGTGGCCGTGGACGCTGCCCGACGACTTCGACGGCGGTGCGGCCATCCTGGTCGACGGCCAGACACACACCCCGACCCAGCAGTGCTGGGAGTGGCGGGTCGCGGCGCGCGACGTCGCCGCCGAACAGGTCGAGAATCAACTGATGCTGACGGCTATTGCCGAATGCCGGGCCGCGAACGCGCCCGAGTCCTACACCGTCTTCCGACGGCTGCTGATCCGTCAACCAGTGCTGACCGATGCCGAACGCGCCGCGCTCGCCGACGACCTGGACCTGGAGCTGCTGCACGATGTGATCAAGCGCTGCTACGAGCCCGCGCCAGCGTCATACCTGCGCGACAGCGCGTACGCGCTGTGCGCGCGGTGCGGGTGTCTGCTGGCGCCGATCGGCCGGGACCGCTACGTCTGCGAACTGGACCGATGCCGACGCGACCAGCATCCCCGGATCGGCAAGAGGGTCGAGGCACGCCGTGGCGGTGGCGTCTACCAGCTCAACCGGCCGATGCGGATGTTCATTACCGGCCCTGGGCTGGCGGAGACCGATCTCGAAGCCGCGCTGTTTGAGCGCGGACTCCGCCCGGAGATGTGGCCCAACTTCGACGCGTACGACCTGCGCATCACACTGCCGCGCGGACGCGTGTGGGCGATCGATGTGAAGGACCGCGCCAATCCCGCGCTGCTTGGCCGCGGCGCGCAGCGGTTGCGGCACGACCCGCCTTACGACGAGGGTTTCCTGGTCGCGCCGCAGTACCGATTCGACGAGCGCGAGGACTATGGCCGGGTGTTCGCCCACCACCGTCCCGACGAGCTGACCGGCCAGGTCGACCTGATCTCCGACCGCGACCTGCTGGCGCGCGTGGATCGAGAGCTCCGGCGTACCCGCCGCGACGAGGTCGTCGCCGACGTGAAGGGGACTGCCAATGCGTGAGCGCAGTGGATGGCACGCCCGTTTGCTGGGCCAGCTCACCCCGGTCTGGCCGGATTCCCTTGCGGATTTCCGGCCGGGGCAGATGCTTGATGTGGAGCTTGGGCTCTACCTGCTCTGCTCGGCGACGCCGGGACACACCGCGCAGGATGCCTGGACGCTGTTCGGCGGGTACCCCTACAGCGAGGTGTTCGGGGCACAAACCGCCGACACGGCGCTTCGGGTGATGCGCGGCCGGCACTACCTGTGGGATATGCGCCGCCGCCGGGAATGGATCCGCGCAGTCGAGGCGTACTTGCGCGTTCCCGAGGAGCTACGCGGCTATCGCCTAACCGGCATCGACAGCACACCGGAGCAACGTGAGCCCAGCCGTGCGGCGGACCGGTTCGACGTGTACGAAGCGCTGCTGACCACACCGCCGTCCTTCGCGCGCCAGCCGCTACCGCTCGCGGGGCCGGGGGAGTACGAGTTCTATGTGCGCGACCGGCGCTACTCGGTCGCCTTCCCGCCGGAGCTTCTCGCTGACATCCCTGCACCGGTCGGGCACGACCTCAACGGGCTGCCGCCCTGCGGCGGAGCGCCGATGGAGGTCACGTGGGCGGAGCTGGAAGACGCTGCGGCCAAGATGGACGCGATCGAGCAGAACCTGCCCGGCAAGTCCAACCACTGGGCGCACCGTCTGGGACGCGTGCAGTTGCTGATCCGCGACGACGCCCGCGGCGAATTCGCCGCGCCAGAGGATGAGCGCCTGCGGGTCGACCGGATGATGAACCTGGTCGGCATGGTGGGCGCCGGGAAATCGACGCTGCGCGACATCCTCGCCTTCTGGGCTGCCACCGAAACCGGACGGCGCATCACGATCGTCGTCGGCGACGTCGCCGAAACCCTCGCGATCGTCAACCAGTTCACCCGCCTCGGGGTCGATGCCGCCCCGGTCCTGGGCCACTCGACGCGCGAGCGCAACCTCGAACGGCTGCACCGTCGCATGGCCTCAGCCGGAGCCGAAACCATGCTCGGCCACGACCACCCCAGCTTCGACTACCTCAGCAGCGCCTGCCCGCTAGACGCGCTACGCGGCCTGGAAGCACGCCAGCCCCTGCGGATCGCCGAGGCACCCTGCAACGCGCTCTACCCCGTCCAGCACCCCGATCCCGACGCTGACGACCTCCTCGCCACCAGCAGCAATGACACCGCCCGTTCGTCCCGAACCGGGCGCCGGAAAAGGCACGGCTGTCCCCTGTGGACCGTATGTCCCCGACACCACGGCGCGCGCAGCCTGGTCGATGCCCAGATCTGGGTCGCAACCCCGGCGAGCCTTGTCCACAGCGGCGTCCCGCCGACGCAGCAAACCGAACGCCTTCGCCAGCTCGAGGCGGCCTGCCGCTTGAGCGACCTCGTCATCGTGGACGAGGCTGACCGCGTACAGATGCAGCTCGACCGTGCATTCGCTCCTGCCACCACACTGGCGGGACGGTCGCCGAACTCCTGGCTAGACGAGGTCGCCGGCCACAAGGTGGCGGAGCTGGCACGCCGAGGACGGCTGCAGCTGTCGGCCCAGGATGTGGATGACTGGACAGGCGCCGTCGACACCGTGTCGGCAGCCACCGACCGTCTCTACGCGCTGCTCATCGGCACCCCACCGCTGCGCAGCTGGATCACCGCGGACTACTTCAGCGCGATGACACTGCACCAGTGGCTGATCCGGTCCTGGTTTCCCGACCTCACCGGGCACGACGACGAGGCGGCCACGGTGGGTGCCGCGGCGCCGGACCACGCACAGCGACAGGCTTGTATGGACCATGTCGAGGCCGTCCTTGACCAGTTCCGCGACGACCCACTGGAGGAAAGGGCACCGCGGGACCCAGCCGATCGAGTCACCCCCGTGGCGAACACGCTGGTGCACCTGACTTTGCAGCTGCTGCACGCTCACCGCGACTCCTTGATCCGTCAGCGGCTGCGGGACGTGCTGCTCGATCTCGTCGATCACGACCCGGCTATCGCCGATGATCTGGAAACCCACGCCAAACGCTTCGAACTCACCCTCATCCTGGCGGCCTTGCACCATCGGCTTGACCGGATGACCATCCTGTGGGGCAGAGTGGAGGCCGCGCTCAACCTGGAAGCGACGTCCAACGTGCTCTCGCGCCGTCCGCCCAAGGACTACGAGCCCGTCATCCCGGAATCGCCCATGGGCAACGTCCTCGGCTTCCAGTTCCAACTCGGCGAACGAACAGCCGACGGCGACCAGAGTGGCGAGCTACGGTTCTTCCGCTGCAGCGGCGTCGGACGCGAGCTGCTGCTCGGCTTGCCCGACCTGCCCCTCGTGGACGATCGGCCCGGCCCGAACGTCCTGCTCATGTCAGCTACCAGCTGGGCCGGCACCTCCACCCGCTACCACGTCCACGCTCCGGTCGACGCCGTCCTGCGACCGCACGACGACGAGGTCGCAGCGATCCTGGACACCACGATGCGGACCCAGTTCCTGTACTGGCCCGGCACCTCGCCGCCGAAGCCGCTGAGGCTCTCCGGAAGCGGTCCAGACGATCGCGAGAAGGTCTTGGAGCAGATGCTCAACCAGCTCGCGGTCCCGGACCGCAGCCTCGGTGACGCCCCGAGCATGCTCGACGCGGAACTGGCCGACATCGACGACCCACAGCGGCGTCGGATCCTGCTGCTCGTCGGCAGCTACGCCGAGGCGAAACATGCCGCACGCCATCTCGACAGCATCCCGGAATGGAGCGGCCGGGTCACCCAGCTCGTCTCCGACGATGCCGATCTCGACAACAGCTGGATGGTGCTGCGCCGCGGCGAGCTGACCAAGTTTCCCGACATCGGCAGCGACATCCTCGTGGCTCCTCTGCTAGCGGTCGAACGCGGCCACAACATCGTCCTGCCCGGAGGCAAGGCAGCCATCGGCAGCGTCTACTTCCTCGCCCGGCCACACCCTCGACCAGACGACATCGCGCTCGCCATCCACGCCATCAACGACTGGGCCGTACGGCAAATCCGTAACCCAGCCCGCACGTTCCACACCGACGCCCTCGCCGCTGGCACACCCGACCAGGCCGCACTGGCATTCCGCAGGCGAGCGCGCCAGGAGTGGAACCGGTTCCTGACCCGGCAAGTGGCGTGGAGCAGCCTGACGCCGACCGAGAAAACCAGCTTCACCTGGGACCAGCTGGTCGTCATGTGGCAGGTGATCGGCCGGCTGGTCCGCGGCGGTGTCCCCGCGAGGGTGGTCTGCGTCGACGCGGCCTTCGCGCCCCGCCAAGCCGGCTTCCACGCCGTCGACACCCCCGACACCAGCCTGCTGGCGAGCATGCGCGCCGTCCTCGACCCGTACTTCACCGCCGCCCCAACTACCACTCCGCTCGACCGATCGCTCGTGCAAGCCCTGTACGAGCCGCTGTATCGGGCACTCGGCGACCTCGACTGAACCCGCGACCACGACAGGGAACCCCATGGTCTTCAACGAAATTCAACCCGCCGCGTTCATCCCTGATCCCGACAGCGGGCCGTTCCACGCCGAACTGCACACACTGGCCTTCCCCGCATCATGGCGCGAACCCGTGCTTGACCTGTACAAGTCCAGCAAGTCCGACGCAGCACAGGCAAAGATCAAAGAAGTGCCGATCAGGTCGCTGAACTCGTTGATCCGCACCGTCGCGCCGGACCTGGTCACCGTCGACGCGAACGCCTCGTTCGACGCCACCCAGCCCTGGCTCTACAGCCGGACCGACCACCCGCCACACATCCTCTCCCGGATGGTGCACGCCTGGCTGCGCAGCCTGCAACCCACGGCAGAGGGCTTCCAACGTTTCAGGCAGACCGCGCGCGTGCTCGACGTGGACTCGTTGCGCTGGCAGTCCGACACGGTGGACCTCCTCGAGCATGACCTCTCGCCAGGCGGAACCTGCATGCCGGCCGCACGGCTCTACCGGGTCCTCCCGGAGATCCTGGCCGACCGCATCGCGGCCCAACAGCCCTACGAATTCGGTGGCGAACAGGTGCGGTTCCACCGGGTCGCCGTCGACGCCCGCGCGAACGGCGCCGAACTGATGTCCTGGCCGCCACTGAAACACACCACCAAGGTCAACGACAAGGACGCCCGCAACCGCTACGGCAGCCATCGAGACTGGCGTTACTCCGCCGTGATCAGCGTGTCGCTGCGTACCGTGCCGTTCTCCCCGATCCCGCGGATCTACCTGAGCACCCGAATCCGCCGATGGGTCTCGGGCCAGGTATCGATGTCAGGGACGCAACGGGTGTCCGCCTACTTGCTCACAAAGGAACCATTCATCAACGACGGCCAGCAGCCCGGTCGGTTCGCCGTCGCCCAGTTCGCCTGGAACCCCCGCACCCGTCAGATCGAATGGGTCCAAGGGGGCCCGGAGGGCATGCTCGCCCGCGTCGGCGCAGTCGACAACCTCCCCGCCGCCGACGTCTTCGCCAAGGAAGCCGACAGCTGGATCGACGAACGAGACGGAATCAAGGGTGCCGCCAACTACCACACGATGATGGGCTGGCATGGTGTCGGTGCCGGGCTCATGCCCGCCGAACGACGCCGCCTCACCGAATGGGCCGCCGCCGCGCTCAAGCCCGAATTCATCCCGGCACCGGTGCTGACCCGCAGCACCATCAGACAGAACCCGACGAAGCTCCTCACACCGAAAGTTCCTGTTCCCAAGAAGGATGCGACGCAAGAACAGATCGACGAGGCGGTCACCAAGAATCGACTCATTGACCTCGACAATTCCGTCCGCCGTCGCGAGTACACGTCCCTCGCCCTCAACGGCCGGGATCTCACCGCCGTCCTGCTGTACCAGTCCAGCCACATGCGGCAACAACTCATCCACGCCGCAGAAGCCAGCCTCGGACTCGCCGACTACCGCGAAGAGGCCGGGCCGGACGTGTGGAGCTGGAACACACCCGACCTTCGAGTGCGCATACACGCCCGCGAACTCGGCGCCCTGGGAGCACCACTGGGCACCAGCGAACAAGCACCACGAAAAGGTCAAGAACACATCGACGCGATCGGCGACCGCCGCTCCGCAGTCGTCTCCCACCTGCGCGACCTCGCCTCCGCACTCGGCGAGGCAACCGTCATCACCTTCGTCGAACTCGACGGGCGCGACAAGTTCAAGCCACGAACAACCGACCCGAAATTCGCCATCCGGCTTGGCTGCGCAGACGCCAGCATGGTCAGCCAATTCTTCATCCCCGGAAAACCGAACGATCCCGACGATGATGCGGAGTTCCGTGTCGCTGCTGCATGGGCAGACGGACTGCGCCAACTCGGCATGCGCCTCGTGCCCGAACACACAGTGGGCGACAAGATCCCCGACGGCCTCAACCAGCTCGCCTTCTGGATCGTCAAACGCCAAGCCACCGGCGAGACAAATCGGTCACAATTCACCCCGGTCGCGGTCCTCATCCGCCCCGGGCAGAAGTGCATCCTCGGCCGGACGCCTGAGATGACCGAGTGGGTGCCCTACCCGCAGCTACTCGTCGCACTCACCGGCCAGGTACGCCCCCAAGACCTCTCCACCGCTGACCAGCAGACCAAGGCCGTCGCAGCCTTCGTCCAGAACACCCTCTACGCCATGCGCGGCACCCCCACACTCGTCGTCACCCACGCCCAGAACACCCGCAACCGATGGCCCTGGTTGACAAACAGCGGCCTCATCGCCGACCGCGTTAAGCTCGGTAACGGCCCAGCCCAACGCATCCGACTCTTCGGCCAGAACCTGCGCATCGCGCGTATTGCCACCAACGACCGAGACGAAACCCCGCAATGGTGGGCGCCGAAGAAAGATGAATCAGGCGGCATCAGCAAAGGGCTGTGGAGTCTGGCAAACATCGACGAGAATAGCCGTGTCTTCTACAGTACGAGCGACAAGACCGGAACGCACACGCTCTCCGTGGAATCAACGAAACTTACTCATCGAATCAACTCGAAAGGGAAGGAAGAAATTCGTCCGGATAAGAACGCCTGGAATCCGGAGCTCCTGGAAATCACTATGATTGGGTTCTCGGATGCTGTCGAAGCTGAACATTGGGCCATGTTCCTTCACCAACAGCGGTTCGCTGAAGACTACCGTGACGCGCTCGCCCTCCCACTCATCCAGCACGTAGCCGAACTCACCTCCCAGTACGGACTGCCGCACGACGACGAACCCGACGACTCACCCAACACCCAACTCGATCAAGCCGAGTCAACCGCCGAGGGCAAATAGTGTTGGACCGGCCGGGGATGCGCGGCGCTGGGAGAACGCTGGCCGAAGCCCAGTATCTGGCGTACTTGCCCACATGTGTCACCTCGAATGCAGCAGAAGTCGTACCTGATGTCCAGGGAGTGTGCTCATCGTGAGTGAGAACGCCGCGAAGTTGGCAGTGCTCATCGACGCGGACAACGCCCAGCCATCGATCGTCGACGGGCTGCTGGCCGAGGTCGCCAAGTACGGCACGGCCTACGTCAAACGCGCCTACGGCGACTGGACCGGCACCAGCCTGCGCGGGTGGAAAGACCAGTTCCTCGCGCAGTCAATCCAACCTATCCAGCAATCCGCCTACACCAGCGGGAAGAATGCCACCGACGCGGCGATGGTCATCGACGCCATGGACTTGCTCTACTCGGACCGCTTTGACGGGTTCTGCATCGTCTCTAGCGACAGCGACTTCACCCGGCTGGCCGCACGGCTGCGCGAGTCTGGCGTCACTGTCTACGGGTTCGGTGAGCGCAAGACACCGAAGCCGTTCGTCGTGGCCTGCGACAAGTTCATCTATACCGAGAACCTCACCTACAGCGCGAGCCCGGCGGCGCCGACCGATATCGCGCTCAAGCCGCCCCCGCGTGCATCGGCCGCACAGCTGAAGCAGGACACCGCGTTGGTCAGGCAGTTGCGCAACGCGATCGAAGCGGCCTCCGACGATGACGGCTGGGCCGCCCTCGCCACGGTCGGTCACATCATCACCAAACAGCGCCCAGACTTCGACGCCCGCAACTACGGCTACGCCAAACTCAGCGACTTGATCGCCGCGACGACCCTGTTCGAGCTGGACCGCCCGCAGCCCGGGTGACGGGAAACCCGCTGTCATCTACGCACTCGACAAACGACACCGCCCGGACAAGAAACCGAAAGCCACGCCGGCAGAGTTGGCAACCTCAACCGACTCGACAGACGGCGCTCCCGGGTGACTAAGGGGACCGCGCCGATCAGCATCGTCGGGTCCGCGTAGGAGTTGCAATGGACCCGGCTCACTGGACGAGGGCGGTGGTGTCGGTCTGTAGGGCTGTGTTGTCGAGCGCGCGGCCCAACGTGGGGCCTGGGTTCAAGCGGTCCATGGTGACTTTGGGCTCTGCCGCTGAGAGGCCCGGCAAGCCCAGCATGGCGTGCGAGCGTCGACAAGGTAGGTACAAATCGGTCGCAGCTGCCTCGTATGGTCCCTGCTTCACGTGGATGAGCTCACCGCTCGGTCCGATGAAGTCTGCGATCTCATGGGGCGAGGTTTGTCGAGCCAGCGTCGAGACGCCTTCCATCGCCACCGCTGCAGGCGCTGACTCGAGTACCGCGGCCGCAAGCAGAAGACTTCTCTCCGACTGCTTTGCCCGGCGAGCAGCTGGTCGCGCCCAGGACGTAAGAGCCTCCTTGACGTGCAGATCAAGACTGCTGGCCGCAGGCCACAGCGCTTCGACAACCGACCACAGCCACGCCTCCATGTTTTCCGCGGTGTTGTCGCGACTCGTTGTCCCGGGCGCCGCCGCATGATCCAGGCGTCGTAACACCTTTTCGACAACGGAGTAGGAGTTCGCGACAACCAAACAATGTTCGCCTCTGGCGATCGACCTGCTCACTATGTCGGCCAGGGTGTGGGTCTTCCCAGTGCCGGGTGGGGCGTACACGACGATGGGTAGCGCAGTGTCGGTGAACCGCTTCGGGCTGAGTAGGTCGGTGGCGTGGTGCAGGCGGTCGCGTGCGTGTTCTTGGGATGCGCGGGTTTCGGCGATGATGCGGGCTGCCGTGTCATCGGCCGAGCGGATGACAGCGGCCTTCGATCCTGGATCCTCCAACAAGCCCACTTGCTCGTCCTCGGCGCCTCCGTCGTAAGTAGAAGCGATGCCGATGACAGCTTGTCCTTGGCGGCGAACGTGGACGGCGTCGGTCAGGCTTCTGTGCAGGCGTGTGGCTTCGTCCAGTTGTCCCTGTGCGCCAGGGATGTCGCGGTCGGCGGCGGCACGCAGCCACCGGATCGCACGCTGGACATGACCAACGGCCAGGAGGTCCTGAGCGAGTTCGAGTGCGGCGTAGCCGAACTCGATGTCCTCGCCTTCCCGGATGATCTCGTCGGTCTCGGCCGGGGTCAGCATGTCGACCGCGTCCTGCAACTGGGCGAGGGTCGGTGGGGGCATTGCGTCGGCCGTCTCCTTCGTGCGCTGCACGAACGTGCGCCCTTGCTCGGGCATTGCCGCAACCCTGGTTTCGGCGTGGTCGTCCGGCCTGAGGTCGGTCATGCGCTCGCCTCCTTCTGTGTGCCGTACTCGGTGAGTTCGGGGCACTTCCGCGCGGCCTTCTTCGCCGCGCGCAGCACGTTGTTCAGGCCGTCGCGGCTGACGCGGAGCAAGGCGGCCGCGGCGTCGTAGGACAGTTGGTCGACGTAGACATACATCAGCGCTTGTCGTTGCAGCTCATCGAGCTGAGCGAGTGCACGGACGAGGTCGACGCGGGTGTCGATCAGCGCGCAGGTGTCCGTGGCGTGAGTATCCAGCCATCGGTGAAGCACCTCGTCGTCGGTGGCAACCGGGGCGTTGGTCTGCTCGCGACGCCAGTTGCCGATCTTGCGCCTGGCGAACCCATACAGGAGGCGGACCGCGTCGTCGTCTGGCACTCCATGGCGGCGGCGCCAGTAGACCAGCAGCTCTCCGAGGACTACCTGACGGATGACCTGGGCGGCGTGCGTATCGCCAACCCGCGTCAGGATGTAACGCAACAACTGGGGTCCCTGCGCGTGCAGGAGGTCGACAAATCGGGATTCGTCCACCTCCTGCACGCGAGTGGGCTCGCCGTTCACCAGGGCATGACCCGAACATCGGGTTGCCCGCCCACGCCACCGGAGAACGGGACGATTTCCATCGACCATTCCGCACCATCAGGGTCCTTGCTGGCCACACGCGCCGCAGACCCTGCGGTGGTGATGGTCGCTGCCACGTCGGTCATTGTGGCCGCGCGTTGCTGCGCCATTTCGACCCGGTGACGACCCAGGATCGCCGCTTTGGCCAGCCCGGTCAGCCCGCGCTGGATCACCACCACCGGCTCAGCTGGCTCCGGAGTGCCGTTTGTGGACATCGCGTCCCTCCATCGTCGTCAACAAGTTGGCACCCTCTATATGGGGCGCGGATGCCGGATCGGGTAACCCCAGGCAAAAATTGGCCTCTGAGCTGGCCGCCTCCCGTCCCCGCGCCGGGTACCCGGCCGCCCGCTGCGCGCCGTGATGCCCGACCAGGAGCTTGGCCCGGCCCTTGCTGGACGGGGCCGGGGCTGTGTCATGGCGCTGTGGGCGCCGCGTTAGGCGGCGGGCGGTTGCTGGCGGGTTTTGCGGGGTACGAGTGCGGCGGAGGCTTCGGCGGTTCCGCGGGCGAGTTCGGGCAGGATGTGGGCGTAGGTGTCGGCGGTAATGGTGATGCTGGAGTGTCCGAGCAGGGCTTGCACTTCCTTGAGGCTGGCTCCGGCGGCGAGCGCGATGGTGGCGGCGGCGTGGCGAAGGTCGTGCAGCCGGATCGGAGGGAGCCCGGCGGCGTCAGCGAGTTCTTGGAAAACGTCGGTGACCTTGGCCGGGTGCACAGGGGTGCCGTCGGGGTTGGTGACCACCAGCCCCGATTCCTGCCAGTCGTCTCCTGCCGCGAGCCGTTGCTGGTCCTGGTGCTCCTTGTGCTCGGTCAGCGTCTCAGTGGTGGCATTGTCGAGCGCCACGATCCGGCCGGAGGCTTCGGACTTGGGTTCACCGAACTCGACGTTCCAGCCGAGCTGGACCAGCGCGGAGGAGATGGTGATGTCCTGGGTGTCCAGGTTGGTTTCCGACCAGGGCAGGCCGCAGGCTTCGCCCCGGCGCAGGCCCCGGTAGGCGATGAGGTGGTACAGCGGGTAGTAGGGGTGGCCGTAGGCGTGGTCGAGGAATTCGCCGACCTGCTCGGGCATCCACACCATCACCCGGGACGGCTTCTTCCCGGTCTCCTTCCAGCGGCGGACCCGCTGGGGTGTCCACAGCAGCGCCTTGGGGCGTTTGCCGGAGGGCAGCTCGACGTAGGAGGCGGGGTTGAAGGTGATCAGCGGGACTGCTTTCCGGCCGCGTTTGAGGCGGATGGCGGCGTTGAGCGCGGCGCGCAGGGTGGCGCGGTAACGCTGCATGGTGGCCGCGCCCATGGTGCGCAGGCCGTAGACGGTGGCGCGGATTTCCGGGTCGTCACTGGCGCGGGCTTCTTCGATGCGGTCGTTGCGTTCGGCCATCGCGTCGAACATGCGGGAGATGTGGTCGATGGTGAGCTCGTCGAGCCGGTAGTGCCCGAGGTGCGGGATCAGCCAGAGCTGGATGTGGCTGCTGTAGGAGCGTTTGGTGCCGCCGCGGAGTTTCTTCCTCCCTGCAAGCCAGGTCTCCAGCCATTGTCCGACGGTGGGGATGGCGTCGGGGTCGGTGCCCATATCGAGGCGCTTGGTGACTTCCTCCGGTGTGGGGAGGGGTTCTTTGGCGCGCAGCGCGTCTTCGATGAGGTCGCCGACGAGGGTCAGCTCGGCGGGGCCGCGGTGTTCTGCGAGCTCGACAAGGTCGGCGACCTGGTCCAGTCCGGCCTGTGCTTCGGTCTGCCCGGCGAACCCTCCGCGCCGCAGCGGGCGCCGTTTCCCGTCGGCGCGGCGCGGGAGTTCAGCTTGGTAGCACCAGCTTCCGTGGTCCGAACTCCACGCGCCGCTGCGGCGCTTGAGTTTCGGGCAGGTGTTGCCGAGCCGTTTATCGGTGACGGGGTCGGTACAGGCACAGCGTTTGTAGGTGCGGCCTTTGATGCGTGTGGAGGCGCGTGGGGGCATTGCGGATAGTCCTTTCATCCAGTCCGCTGGTTTTGTGTGCAGCGGATATGGACGCTCGCGTGCGGCACAGAGGGGAAGCCGCTAGGACGAGGCTCTTTCGCCCAGTCCGAGAAGGTCGGCGAGGTGCGCGACGGCGACGACGTAATGGCGGCCGATGCGCGTGGCCGGGACGGGGAAACCGCCGCACTTCGCGAGTTGATATGCCTTCGTCCGGCCGATCCGGAGAATGCGCGCGGCGGTCAGCAGATCGGTTGTGACGCCCAGCGCGTGCAAACTGTCGCGGGACCACGGCGGCGGGTTGCCCGTTCGAGTGGCGGCGGTGAGGCGATCGAGATCGTGGACCGCGCCCGCCTCCTGGCCCGGGGTGGCGGTGCGGTGGACGCTGGGCTCTCGGTGTCGCCCGTCACGTTCCGTGGGCACGGTGTTCGATGTACGGGGGCCAGGGCAGTCCCGCCGGGCAGTCAGCGGTCCGGCGGGCGGCCTGCTGGCGCGCCTTGCCGTATCGCGGCGACGTGACGCTGATCGTGTGGTGTCCATCGACGTGGCACCTCCGGGACTACGCGGCGAGGTGGCGCGGCAGGGCGAGCAGGCGGTGCCGCAGCGCGCGCTGGGTGTCGGTCGTGGGGTTCTGCGCCGCCCAGAAGAGCGCGGTGGTGATCAAGGCGCGGTGGGCCGGCTGCTCGGAGAGCACCCACTGTTCGGCGGGCCGGAAGCGGCCGATCTCGTCGCGGGTGTTGAAGGTCTGGTACCCGGTGTACTTGAGATTCGTGAGGATCCCGGCGACGGCGGCGGGTTGCCAGCTGCTGCCGGGTGGCGGGTAGCGGTCGGGGTTGTTGTTCAGCCGCTGGGTGATCTGGTCGACGTCGAGTCCGGTGATGGCGCGCCAGTAGAAGATGTCTTGCACCACGCGGGCACGGTGTGGGTCCGGGGTCAGGCGGGTGCGGGCTCGGCCGCTGGCCGAGCCCGCGCTGGACACGGTCATGGTCAGGTAGCCGTAGGGAGGCTGGTGCAGGTTCCAGCCCTGCCGGATCAAGGTGGCGGTGGCCTGGTGCGCGCTCTGCAGGACCGCCGGCCCACCCTCGCCGACGACGGCTGGGATGGTGCGGTGCTGTCCCGCGATAGGCGGGGCCGCTGTGGCGGTGGTGTTCCGGTGGGGAGTTAGCCAGGCGCGGAGCTTGGGCCACCAGCGTCGGCGCGGGGTGTGAAGCGGGCGGGTGGTTCGCGGAGTGGGCATGGTGTCGTCTCTTTCAACGGTGGCGGCAGTGTTTTGGTCCGTGACTTGGGCGCGATCGAGGTGCGGGTTTCGTGCAGGGGCGGTCACCGCGTGCGGCTGTCGGCAGGGCCTTGTGTGCGGGCCCGGGGTCGTCGGGCCGCGGAAGGTGGCCGGGTCGCCGCAGGACGTTGCCGCCGCGACGTGCCGGTTGGTGCCCGGCGAGCGGGCCGAGCCGACGGTGCCTGGCGGGCGGATGGGCGTTGGGGTTGGCGCGGTGTCGTGAAGTCGAGGTGGTGGCCGAGTTCGGTGAGGTCGTCGAGGAGCTGGGCGAGGGCGTGGGCGGCTTGCTGGGGCATGACCCCGTTGCCCAGCACGCGCAGTTGCCCGGTCCGGGGTAGATCGAGGTGTTCGGCGGTGACCCAGCCCGGTGGCAGGCCCATGAGCCATTCCACGAAGATCGGGGCGAGTACCGGGCGGCCGTGGCGGCCGGGCTGGGTCGGGTACGGGGCACGGCGGCCGGTTATCGTTTCCCAGCGGTGGACCGCGGCGGCGTATTCACCCCAGTCCACCGCGCTGCGGTCGGGTTCGGCGGGCCGGGCGTGGGCGGTCATCGCTGTCGGTCTCCTTCTTGGATGAGTGCGGTGGTGTGGTGACGGCGATGACGACCGAGGGCAGCATCAGGTCGCCTTTCGAGCCGCGCTGGGCCGGGCAGCCCTTCGTGCCGTCAGTCGCGCGCGGCGTCGGCAAGAGCCGTTGCGTGTCCACAGCGGCGGTCCTCCTGTCCTGCGTGGTCGGTGTGCGCTGTAGGTCCCCAGACGCTCGGGGACAGACAGCCACGAAGCCCGCCTCCGTGGAACTTCGTTGCGCCGCACCACACCCCGGAACCCTCCGATCCCGTCGTCGGTTTCGTGGGCGTTGCGCTCGGCGTACGCCGGGATCTGGCTGAGTCGGCTCGCGCCACGCACCCGGCCGGAATCGGCCGCTGCGGGCTCGGCCTAGTGCCGGATGTCCGCGGAGGCGGCAGTGGTTTCACGACCTGGTGAACGGCGTCGTTGAGGTTGACCTGATGTCCGCCCGCTCGACGAGTCACCGGGTCGACCGGGCCGCGTGGTTCACCGTCGCGGGCTTGCGGGGTGGGCATCATCCGTGTTCCCGGTGTGCTGGGGGATGGCACACAGGAACACGCGTTCCCGGCGGTGGGCGGCGCCGATGTCGGCGGCGCGTACGCAACGCCAGACCGCGTCGTACCCCGCTTCGGCCAGCCCTGTGAGTACGCGGTCGAGGCCGCCGTTGCGCCAGCGGAGCGCGGCCACGTTCTCCACGACGACGAGGCGGGGTCGTAGTACGCGAACGGCGTCCACGATGTAGGTCCCCACAAGCCACTGCGGGTGCCTTTCTCGATGCCCGCGCGCCGTCCGGCGGCGGAGATGTCTTGGCAGGGGAATCCGGCGATCAGCACGTCAACCGGTTCGACGCGGGTGAAGTCGACCGCGCGCAGGTCGCCGAGGTTCGGTACGCCGGGCAGCCGGGCGGCGAGGACCTGGCCGGCATGAGGATCGGTGTCGGCGCACCACGCGATCCGGCCACCGAGTACTGCGGCGACGCCGAGGTCGAGCCCGGCCATTCCGGTGCACAGCGACCCGATCACCGGGCCCTCGGTCGCGGTGAAACGCAACTCGTCGGCGACCGAGGGCACGATGTCGGTGACGTCGTGGCCGTCAGGCGGCACGGAGTGCCTCCAGCGTCTGGTGCCGCTGTGGGGCCTGGTCTGCCGGGGGTGGGCAGCGGTGGCGGGCGGCGGCACGGTGGGCGGCGGCTGGGCGCCGGTAGTGGCGGTCCCATCCGCAGTCGCGGCAGTGCACTCGGGTGCTCACGCCGCCCACCGGCCTGGCCCGATCGCCCGGTACTCATCCCGCACCCGGGCGCCTGTGCCGGGACGCGGTTGCCGGGGCTCGTCGGCCTGTGAACGCATGAGGACGATCACGTCCTCATGCGAAATCAGGTGTAGCGGCAGCCCGGCTTCGCGTTGTTTGCGGATGAAGTCCCGCTGGAAGAAGCTGCCGCGGGCGACCAGCTCGTGCTCGGCGACGCGGGCCAGCAGTGCGACCGAGCGTTCCACTGGGACGAGCCCGGCGTGGATACCGCAGGCGAGGATCTGCGACGGGAGGTCGATCAGCTCGGAGTGTTCCCGCCATGGCCGCACGGTGATCGCCACGTGCCCGCCGGGCCGCAGGACCTGGGCGCAGGCGGCGAGGATGCGGGTGAACCCGGACAGCAGCCGGTGGTGGCCGATGTTGGCGAGGTTGCCGCGGTCGAGGGTGTTGCCGTAGCGGTGGTGGTACTTGTGCACCTTGCCGTCTCCGGAGGGGTCGCTGGCGGTGCTGACCTGGCCGTGCAGGGACGGCCCGTAGGGCGGGGAGGTGACCACCAGCGCGACCTGGCCCCGGTATTGCGGTGGGAGCAGCGTCTCCAGCTGGCGGGCGTCGCCGGCGACGACTTCACCGTCGTGGTCGTATCCGCGGTCGCGGGCGAGCTCGAGGTTCGCGCGCGCCACGGTCACCCAGTGCGCTCGTACTCGATCCCGACCGCGCGGCGCCCGTTGTCGATCGCCTCGACGAGGGTGGTGCCGATCCCGCACATCGGGTCGAGCACGAGGTCGCCGGGGCGGGTGTAGTGCCGGATGGCGTGCGCGGCGATGGCCGGGAGCATCTTGGCCGGGTGTGCCGTCGACTCAGGCACGAACCGGCCCTTGCGCTGCGCCGCCGGAGAGGTTTGCGCGGTCGCCCACACCGAGATCGGCACCTCGTCGGCCAGCCCGGTTCGCGTTGGCGGCGGATCGGCGGGATCGGCTGGGCCGGTGTCTGCCGGGCGGGCAAGGGCGACGCCGGAGGCGCCGGTGTCGAGGGCGGTGATGACCGCGCACGGGATGCGCACGGTCGGCTCGCCGGCCCCTCCGGATGACACGGACGAGCCGGTGACGCGGTTGGGATAAGCCGAGGTGTGCGGCATGGTGCACCTGTCTTTCGCGAGGGTCAGCGCAGAGGAAGGAGTGGGCGCCGCAGCGGGCGCGAGGCGGCGAGTCATCGGATCTCCGCCGGGTCGACGGGACCGCGCTCGTCGTGCCGACCGGGCGGTGTGGACGGCAGGTCGTGGTGGTCGTGTGGCTGTGCGAAGACCAGCACGTCGCCGTGCGCGTGCGCGTGCGGAGCGGGCAGATCGCGGAGCTGCGCCCGGTGCCGTGCGCGGGCGTAGTCCTCGGCCTCGGCGGGCGTGGCGGCGGGGTGGAGGTGGCCGTCGCGGATGGGGGTGTGCAGGGTGACGATGTGCTGGAGGTAGAGCAGGTCGGCGTTCTGCCCGGCGGCGACCATCGCACCCGTCGGGTCGACCAATCTGCCCTGATACCAGTCACTGTGCGTGTACACAGCGAGGATGCCGCCGACGGTCAGCAGACGGGCCGCGACAAGCGCGACCCGGTCGAGCGAGCCGCCACCAGCCTGATGCGGGGGCAGGGCGGTGATGACCAGATCGGCGATTCCGGCCGAGTCGCCGACAGCGGTGCCGGCCGCCCCGGCTGGGCGTGCCGGAATGAGCGAGGGCGGCGGTGACGTACCGGGCGCGGGGTGCGGCCGGTCGGTGACGAGGTCGGCCCAGAACGGCCGCGACGCTTTTGCCGCCGTGGCACGGTCGGCAGCGGCGAGGTGGACGATCTCGCAGCTGCGCCCGAGTGCCCGGACAGCCTCGCGCGCCGCCGCGAGTTCGCCGCCGGCCGGTGGCTGCGCCGGCCCGCCCGCCTCGGCCGAGGCGGGCCACGGGAGCAGGAGCACCCGGGCTTCGGGGTGTGCGAAGCCTGCCACGATGGTTTCCACGATCGGCACCGGCCACTCGGCGTGGGTGTCGATCGGGTCGGGGCCGCACGACCAGACCGTGGCCGGGGTCGGCGCGGTCGCGGTTGTCGCCCGCGTCCGGGTGGTGGTCGCGGTGCGCCGCGAGTGGGTCGGCGAACCGGTGCTCCACGTGGGTGTGGCAGCGCCGGGGTAGGGCGCCCGGTCCGCCATGTGGCGGGTGCGCGAGGGGCGGGTGGAGTCGCGTCGGGCCCTCGGGCGGTCGGCCGGGGGCTGCGAGCGCTGGGTCATGAGAAGCCTCCTGGGGCAGGGCGGCCAGCGCGATGCTGGCCGGAGTTCGTGCTGTCACTGACTAACTCCGGAAAAACGGCCTCCCGGGGACGCGGGTCGCCGAAAAAGTTCACCAAAGTCACTGCGGGGTCCGTTCGCCGGAATCAGAATTCGAAGGTTTCAAGAAGAGAAGCGCGAGAGCGGTTCGCGCATTCGATGTCGTATCTCCAGGAAGCCACACGACCACTCCGGAGTCCAGGACAAAGTTTTCGCAGTCGTGGCTCGTGAAGGCGCCTCAAGCCCCTACGCGACCACGTAGCGACTGAGGCGCCACTCTCCGAACGGGATCCACCCAGGGCGTTTCAATGCAGTTCAAAGGACGTTTCAAAGATCAAATAGCGGGCGATCAGTCTCCGTCGGCCACCTCATGTCCTGGTCATTGAATTTTCATATACCGAGGGTTTGAGGCGCTTTTGAAACGCTTTTGGCACGCTTATGACACGGTTTTGGGGCGCTTTTGAGGCGCCTCGGATGGCTTCCTCGTGGTGTTGCGATTCCCGCACCCATCAGGAGAACCGACCATGGATTTGTCCTTGCCGGAAAATGGCCCCGAAGCCGGTGTTTTATCGGCCCCGGGAGTACTCGACACCGCGCGCACCGCATTCGACTGGCTGGTGACCGGGCCGCATCCGGTCGCTCTCGATGGCCGCGACATCCCCGGGTTGCCGCCCCGCCTGGTGCCGCTGGACGAACTCGGGCTGCTCATGCTCGCCAAGGACTGCGCCCAGCGCACCCGGGACGCGGTCTGGGCGCGGCTGATCACCCGCTCCCGCCGTGACGGCGGCACCTGGACGGTGGCCTGTGTCGGGCTGGCGTTGCCGGTGCTGCTGCCGATCGCGACGCGGCTGACCCGCCGCTTCCGCGGTGAGGTCCACGACATCCACGCCGCAGTCCTCGCCGGCTTCCTCAGCGAACTCTGCGAAGTCGACCTGGCGCGGCCCGTGATCCTGGTGCGGTTGCGCTGGGCCGCCTACCGCGCCGGGCACACCGCCCTGCGGGAGTCACTCGACAGTCCGCCCCCTAGCTAGCGGCGAGATCGGGTACTGGTCGGCCGCGCCGCACCGCCCGAGCGGGCACCCCGACTTCGTCCTCGCCGCCGCCGTCAACGACGCGGCCATCACCGCCGACGAGGCCGCGCTGATCGGCTCCACGCGCCTCGGCGAACTCTCGCTGACCGAAGCCGCCCAGGCGCGCGGGCAGAACTACGAGGCGGCGAAGAAGGCCCGCCAGCGGGCCGAAACACGCCGGGCCGCATATCTCGCCGACCAGGCCCGTGCCGCCGACGCACCGCCCCAGGCTTCGGGCTCCGGCCTGCCGCGCGTGGGCTCGACGACGGCTGCCCGGGTGTCCGCGCATCCCGTTGTGCACGTGAGCCCGACCCGCCGCGTCCGGCTACGCAGCGTCACCCGCACGGCGCCGGGTCTCGCGGACAAACTTCGCCGCCCGGCGTCCCCGGACGCCGCGAAATCCGGAGTTAGAGGACGCGGGACCCGACTGTCCGGGCACACCTGCCAGCACCGCACGTCCTGGCGGCACAACGCCCCTGCATGCCCCACCCTGCCCGCTGCGCGCCGGACGAACACCAACCTGCTGCAGGCGCTGTGGCTGCTGCTCGCCGGGCTGCTGCTGACCGGGTCGGCCGCGTCGGCGGAGACGGTGCACGTCGTCGCCCTGGCACGCACCCTCGACGAAGTCTTGGACAACATCCGCGAGTGGATCATGGGGATTCTCGCGGGGATCGCGGTCGTGTTCCTGAGCATCGGCGGACTCCGCTACCTCATGGCCTCCGGTGACCCCGGCGAGATCGAGAAGGCCAAGGGCGCGTTCAAAGCCGCCGGGATCGGGTTCGGTCTCGCCGCGCTCGCGCCCATCGTGGTCGAGATCCTCAAAGGCATCGTGGGCGGTGTGTGACCGATGCCCACCCACACCCCGTGCACCGCCCGGTCCGCACGCGTCATGGTCGGCCCGCCGACGACCGCTCCGTTGTCGCAGGGCAGTGCTCGTCGCATACCGCCATCCCGTCGGCGGGTGTGGACAGGACGGCGCTCCCGCTGGCTGGCCGCACTGGTCATGTTCCTGGTGACCGTGCTCGGCGTAATGGTCTTGGCCTTCGCCACTCCCGGCCCGCACCCGGCAGCCGTCGCGCAACCCGCACCCGCCCAGCTGCTGCCGATCCCGCCGAACCCCAGTTGCACACCGGGCTCTACCGAGCCGGTCTGCCAGCTGCCCGCCACCAGCCCGACACGGTCGGTTCCGGCGACGCCCCTGCCGCCGATCACGACCCTGCCCGGCCCGGATCCGTCGTGTTTCCCCGGCTCGATCCTGCCCGGCTGCAGCCCGATCGGCAGCACCCCGCCAGCCGTGCCGTGCGAAGGCCCGAACTGCATTCCCCAGCCCACCTCACTCACCCCAGGCACCCGGCCGCTCGCACCGATCCCGGGCGCGGGCGCCGGGGAGGCGGACTGTGGGTTCGGCAGCCTGACCGGCTGCATGGTCAACGCGGCGACCGCGCTGTTCGCCACCGTGGTCGCCATCGGGTTGAACCCGCTGCTGGACCTGCTCGGCAAGACCTTGCTGACCACACCGGAACCGAGTGCTGTGCCCAATTTGGGGGCGGTGTGGACCGAGTCCTGGCACGTCCTGCTCGCCGCCTACGTGGTCTTGGTGTTGCTGGCCGGGATGATCCTGATGGCGTATCAGACGCTGCAGGCGCGTTACACCGTCAAGGAACTCGCGCCGCGTCTGGTCGTCGGGTTCCTGGCCGGCACGCTGTCGCTGTTCCTGGCGACCAAGGGCATCGAGATCGCCAACGCCCTGTCCCGCGCGGTGATGGGCGACGGGGTCGATCCGGCCACGATGACCCGCGGTCTCGTCACGATGGTGCAAGGGTCCCTGCAGGGCGGTGGGCTGTTCCTCGCGTTGCTCGGCGTCGCGCTGGTGGTGATGCTGCTGGTTCTGCTGGTCACGTTCATCGTGCGGGTGATCGTGACGATCCTGTTGATCGCCGCCGCCCCGATCGCGTTGATGTTCCACGCTCTCCCGCACACCGAGGGCATCGCCACCACGTGGTGGAAGGCCTACGGCGGGGTGCTGGGCATCCAGGTCGCCCAGTCGCTGACGCTGGTCACCGGGTTGAAGATCTTCTTCGCGCCGGGCGGGTTCACGATCTTCGGCCCGACGCCCTCGGCGCTGACGAATCTGCTGCTATGTATCGCGATGCTGTTCGTGTTGATCAAGATCCCGTTCTGGTTCCTGTCCCCGCTGCGCTCGGGTGGGCGGTCGTGGATCGGCTCACTGATCCGGGGCGTCATCGCCTACAAGACGATGGGATGCTCGGCGGTGTCCTGGGCGGAGCCAAGCGCGGCGGCCGGCACCCTCGCGGTGGAGGCCACGGGCCCGCGGAGACGGCGGATCCGGCGGCGACGCGCTCGGGCCAGTACCTGCTGCCGCTGCGCGTGCGGCGCGTGTCGAAGCCGTTCCGCACACCGCGCCGGGGCTGGGACGAGCACCCCCGGCCCGCCCTCGGCGACAGCGTCCCGGGACCGGGCCAGATGTCGCTGTTCACCCTGCGGCGTCACGGCGACACTGTGACCGCCAGCCCCAACCCGCGCGCGGTGCCACCCACGGATCTGCCCCACGCGCTCCCCGCCGACCAGCTCGGGTTGCCGATCACCGTGCGCCGCGACCCCAGCCGGGTACCGCGCCGCACCGTGGCCGACGACCTCGCCGCCGGGCACACCGGGCCACTACCGGCGCCGCAACCGGGGCTGTTGCTTCCGGATGGGCGGGTCAATCGCCGGGCCCGGCCACCGGTGACCTTGCGAGGCGGGCTGATCGCCCCGAGCACGGGGATGCTGCCGATCCACCTGCCGCCGCAGACCGCACGCCGTGCGCGGCACACGCTCGCCGACGACCTGGCCGACCCAGCCCGCACCACCCGGGCACCGCAGACCGGACCCGCGCTGATCTCGAGGTCCGGGGAGATCACCAAAGCGGCTCGCGCGCACCGCCGCCCGGCCCGCGACGCCTACACCGGCAACCGGCCGCTGGCCGCTGGCCAATACCCGCTCCCGCTCGGCGTCCACCGCCAGCCCGCACCGGCCGGGACACCGACGTCACCCGACCCGGCGCGGCCGAAGCGGGCAGGCATCCAGTTGCGGTTGCCGCTGGATCTGCCCGCTCGCCCGCGTCGTCCGAAGAAGAAGTGAGGAACCACGCTCATGTCCAGCCGCCTCGTTCGTATTCCCGCCGATGTCGACCGCCCTGACCGTGTGCTCGGCCCGCTGACCGGACGGCAGGTCGCGATCCTCGGTGTCACCGGGCTCCTGCTCTATGCCCTCTACGGCGCCACCCGCGGTGTTGTCCCGGTGCTGGTGTTCCTGTGCGTCGCGGTCCCGGTAGGGATCGCGGTGACGGTGATCGCGCTGGGGCAGCGTGACGGGCTGCCGCTGGACCGGCTGCTGCTGGCCGCGATCCGTCAACGCCTCGCCCCACGCCACCGGGTCTCCGCCCCGGAAGGGGTCCGGCCCGCCCCCGCCTGGCTCGCCACCGGCGTACAGCGTGACGAGATCGCGCCGACACCGTTGGAGTTACCCGCCCGGGGCATCGCTGGGACCGGCCAGGTGGGGGTGGTCGATCTCGGCCCCGACGGGCTGGCGGTCATCGGCGCCTGCTCCACGGTCAACTTCTCCCTGCGCACCCCCGCCGAGCAGGAGGCGCTGGCCGGGTCGTTCGCCCGCTACCTGCACTCCCTCACGGCGCCGGTGCAGTTCCTCGTCCGGGCCGAGCGGCTCGACCTCGCGCCGCAGATCGCCGAGCTGCGCCACCACGCCGGCGGGCTGCCACATCCGGCCTTGGAGGCCGCCGCCAGGGACCACGCCGACTACCTCGAGGACCTCTCGCAACAGGCCGACCTGCTGCGCCGCCAGGTGCTGCTGGTGCTACGGGAACCGATCCCCACCCTCGGTGCGGACGCCCGGCCCGGCGCCCGGTGGCGACCGGCTACGCACCGGCGTGTGGCCGACCCCGGTGCCCGTCAGGCCGCCGAGCAACGGCTGGTGCGGCGGATGACCGAAGCCGCCGAGCTGCTGACCCCGGCCGGAATCGTCGTCACCCCGCTCGACACCCCGGCCGCGACCGGGGTCCTGGCCTCGGCGGCCAACCCCGACACCTTCCTGCCGCCCTCGGCCGCGCTGGCCGGGGCCGACGACATCGTCACCAGCACCACGACCTTCACCGATCTCTACGCAGGCGACCGCAGCGAACCTCGCTCGACTGCCACGCCGCCCCGGATGTCACCGCCGTCCGGAGCTGGGCCGTGGCTGGGGGAGGACGAGGACTGGGACTACGACGACGGTGCGAGCTGAAAAGCCGCTCCAACCAGTGGCGACAAGAAGGAGGTGGACTGTCGCTCCGGCTAAGTGATCACTGAGCCGGTCTCCCAGGGAGCGAACTGCGCCGGTAACGGCGTGGGGAGAAGCCTCCCGGAAAGCCCGAAGGGCACCGCCGAGCCATGGCGGAGCCACGGGGCGGGGAGAAGACCTGACGGACGAACACCAGTGAATCCCTGATGAAGCCTCGTCATAGTCAGACCGCGTCATGGCAAGCAATCGGCGGTTAATGGCCCACCGGGTTGAGAAGCCCACGTGGCCGTCCGAGTCGTCTATCGGACGGCGTGATCACCACCGGGTCCGGGGTATAGGGGACGTCCTCGCAGGTCGTATCTGGAAGGAGCGGAACAGCGAAACCCCGTAAGGGTCCGAAGCGGATGCGTTTCGGTAAGCCACGGGCAACCACGGCAGAACTCCCTTGCGGGAACAGGAAGACCCGAGAAGCGAACGCCGCTGGGGCGAAAGCCCAGGGGAAACCGCAGCACCAGGCACCTCAGCCGCTGCGCATAACCCGGCGGATACCGGCCCGGTGGCCGGGCCCGAAAGGGAGCCCACGCGGGTCTGGTGGGTCCGTGAGGACAACCGAGCACACAGAAGTCATTACCAGCAGCCGAGTTAGACGACGAAAGGGAACAACATGGACGCGGTAGCCGACATGGCGGTGCCTCCGTTGAACGAGGCCACGGGCGACGCTCAAGCCTGGCACAGCATCAACTGGGCGCAGGCCGAGCGGGACGTACGGCGACTGAGGCAACGGATCTTCACGGCCGCGCAGGAAGGGGACCTGAAGAAGGTCCGGAATCTCCAGAAGCTCATGCTGCGCTCCCGCGCGAACGCTCTGGTGAGTGTTCGCCGGGTCACGCAGCTGAGCGCGGGGCGTCGTACTCCCGGCATCGACGGGCTCAGGGCGTTGACGGCACAGGAGCGGGGAAGGCTGGCGAGGACACTCGCCGACGAACCCGCCACCGACGTCAGGCCTGTACGGCGAGTGCACATTCCGAAGGCTGGTGGGAAAACCCGTCCGCTCGGTATCCCGACGATTCGGGACCGGGCGCAGCAGGCCAGGGTGAAGAACGCTCTGGAACCTGAATGGGAAGCGCGGTTCGAAGGCAAAAACTACGGTTTCCGCCCCGGACGCGGCTGTCACGACGCGATCGAGAAGATCTTCCGGCTCACCGCGCGCAGCACTGCTCGCCGCACGTGGGTCCTCGACGCGGATCTGGCCGGCGCTTTTGACAGGATCGACCACACCCGTCTGATGGACACTATCGGAGGTTTCCCCGCTGCTGGGGTAATCCTCCGGTGGTTGAAGGCCGGTGTAATGCAGGAGGGACGATTCGCGCCCACCGAGGAGGGGACTCCTCAGGGCGGGGTCATCAGCCCGCTTCTGCTGAACATCGCCTTGCACGGCATGGGAACCGCAATCGGCGACCTGGACACCCTCACCGAAAGGCAGAGGGCCAAGGTGCCACTCCTGGTCCGCTACGCCGACGACTTCGTGGTGTTCTGCACCTCGAAGACCGAGGCTGAACAGGTCAAGGAGAAACTGGCCGAGTGGCTGGAGCCACGCGGGCTGACCATCCATCCGGACAAAACACGAATAGTCCGGCTGGAGGATGGATTCGACTTCCTCGGCTTCAACGTGAGGAAGTACGGCCCGAAGACGCTCATCAAGCCCAGCGCCGAGGCGGTGAAACGGGTCAAGGACAAGATCCGCCGGATCGTCGAGCAGAGGCCGACCACGGAACTGCTGATTCAGCGTCTCAATCCCTTGATCAAGGGCTGGGCCACCTACTACCGCAGCGCGGTAGCCAAGGAAATCTTCGCCGACCTGGACCACTATGTGTGGCACAGGACATGGAGATGGGCCCTGCGGAGACATCCCCGGAAAAGCCGGTCGTGGACGAAAAACCGGTACTTCGGGCGCTTCCATTCCCGGCGCGACGACCACTGGGTGTTCGGCGATCATCACAGTGGACGGTACCTGTACAAGTTCGTGTGGACCGTCATCCAACGGCACATCCCGGTCAAGGGAACGGCGTCCAAAGACGACCCGAGCCTGACGGACTACTGGGCCGCTCGGACACGGAAACGCAGGCACCCACAAGCCGACGGTCAGTTCCACGTCGGCCTTGCTGCGAAACAGAAAGGGCTCTGCCCACTCTGCGGGCTGGACCTGATCGCGGGCGCGGGCTACGAACCTGACTCAGTACGTGACTGGGCGAATTGGTTCACAGCATTACACCGCACCCGCACCACGGACAGCCTGATCTACCGATCAACCGGAGGACACCATGCGCAATCTCCCATGCTCATCCACGCCGACTGCCACCACAGTCACCACGCAACTGGCAGTCAGCGTGGCCCCCTGGAACCCCCTCCTGCACGGTCCTTGGGACCTGCTTGAGCCGGATGCGCCGAAAGGTGCACGTCCGGTTCTGAGGGGGGCTCCCCCGCAGCAATGCGGGGGGCCTACCCGACACCTCGCCGAGGCCGACGACAGCGAAGGCAGGTAACCCGACATGTCCCGTATCCACCGCACGCGCACCGGGCCGGCGTCGGCCGGGGCGTTCACCCCGGACGCACTGTCGGTCGGTACCCGGCATCTCGAGGTCGGCAACGAATGGGTCGCCTCGTTCGGTGTCACCGGCTACCCCCAGGAGGTCTATCCCGGCTGGCTCGCCCCGCTGCTGACCTACCCCGCCCGCCTCGACGTGTCCGTCCACGTCCAGCCGGTCGACCCCGCCACCGCGGCCAAACAGCTGAAAAACCAGCGCGGAAAGCTGGAATCCTCCCGCCGCGCACGCGCGGGCAACCTCGACGACCCGGAGCTCGACGCCGCGGCCGAGGACGCCGCCGAACTGTCCCGCCAGATCGCCCGCGGCGAAGGCAAACTGTTCAAATTCGGGCTGTACCTGACCATTCACGCACCGGACGAGGACACCCTCGCCGAAGAAGTCTCGGCGCTGCGGTCACTGTGCGCGTCGCTGCTGCTGGACGCGAAACCCGCCACCTACCGGGCCTTGCAGGGCTGGGTCACCACCCTGCCACTCGGACTCGATTCACTCGGTCTGACGAGGACGTTCGACACCGCCGCCGTGTCGGCCGCCTACCCGTTCACCTCACCCGATCTGCCCCTGACCGATCCGGTGTCGGCCGCGCCGACCGGGGTGCTCTACGGCTACAACGTCGGCTCGGCCGGGTTGGTGCACTGGGACCGGTTCGCCTGCGACAACTACAACTCCGTCGTCCTCGGCCGCAGCGGCGCGGGAAAGTCCTACCTGGTCAAACTCGAAACCCTGCGCAGCCTGTACCGGCGGATGCGGCCACCCACCAACGACAGCGACGGCGGGTGGGGCGCGGACGGGGTGCAGGTGTTCGTGATCGACCCCGAGGACGAATACGCCCGCCTCGCCGCCCAGGTGGGCGGCACCTACGTGCATCTGGGTGCCGGCGGTGTCCGGCTCAACCCGTTCGACTTGCCCATCCACACCAGCGCGAGCGGGCGACGGACCGCACCGCACGATGCGCTGAACCGGCGTGCGTTGTTCCTGCACACCGTGCTGGCTGTGCTGTTCGGCACCGAGATCACCGCCGCCGAGCGGACCGTGCTGGACACCGCGATCACCGGCACCTACGCCGCAGCGGGGATCAGCGCGGACCCGCGCAGCTGGACACGCCCGGCACCGCTGATGCGGGACCTGCGCGACACCCTCGCCCTCACCGGCAACGGTGACCCGGTCGCGGCCGATCTCGCCGCCCGGCTGCACCCGTTCGTCGACGGCGCGTTCGCCGACTTGTTCACCGGGCCGACCACCACCCCACCTGAGGGGCACCTGGTCGTGTTCTCCCTGCGTGACCTCCCCGACGAGCTCAAGGCGATCGGCACCCTGCTGACCCTCGACGCCGTCTGGCGCCACGTGTCCAACCCCGCGCACCGCCGGCCGAGGCTAGTCGTGGTCGATGAGGCGTGGCTGCTCATGCAGCAACCCGAGGGCGCGAAGTTCCTGTTCCGGATGGCGAAGGCCGCCCGCAAACACTGGGCAGGCTTGACGGTCGCGACCCAGGACACCGCCGACGTTCTCAGTTCCGACCTCGGTCGCGCGGTAGTGGCGAACGCGGCGACCGTGGTATTGCTGCGCCAGTCACCGCAGGCGATCGCCGACATCGCCGCGACGTTCAACCTCGCCGCAGGGCAACGGCAATTCCTGCTCTCAGCCGAACGCGGCCAAGGACTACTCGGTTCGGGGACCGAGTGGGTGGCGTTTCAGGCGCTGGCGTCCCAGGTCGAGAACCTAGCCGTCACAACAGATCCAGCGGAGCTAGCCGCCGTCGCCGAACACGATCCCGCACACACTGATTCCAGCCTCACCGAGGCCTATATCGACCTCGACGCGGCCTGACCAATTACCCGCCTTTTCTTGCTTTTCGGAAGGTGTATTTCGTCATGCCCACACACATGACCTCGGTCGCGAAACAGAGCTGGCTCGGGGATTACCTCCAAGACCCCGGCGCCGCCCTCCACGAGCTACTCATCGCGCTGCGCGAACAGGCGCTCACGTGGGGCCCGATCGTCGGCCCGCTGTTCGCCGTGACATTCGCGTCCTGGGTCGCGGGACGGCGGTGGTGGCGAGCCCGCTGTCAGGCCCGGTTACAGCAGAACGCGCGGTGCATCACCGTGCTCGCCCCGCCCACCGTCGACACCGCCGGCGGCACCGCGGTCTGGTCCAACCTCGTCGGGCTGCTGCGCCCCGCCTGGAAGAGGTTTTTCACCGGTCAGCCGCACGTGGCGCTGGAGTACGTGTTCAGCGAGCACGGCGTCACCATCCGGTTCTGGGTCCCCGGTGTGATCCCACCGCACCTCGTCGAGCGGGCAGTCGAGGCGGCCTGGCCCGGCTCGCACACCCGCACCTCCCCGGCCACACCACCGCTGCCCGAGCTGGTGGCCGGGCGGCGGCGCATCACCGTGGGCGGGCAGCTACGGCTGCAGCGCCCGGAGGCGCTGCCGATCCGCACCGCCTTCGACGCTGACCCGATCCGCAGCCTGCTCGGCGCACCCGTCGGCCTCGGCCGGGACGAGCACGCCTGCGTGCAGGTGCTGGCCCGCCCGGTCGCCGGACGCCGGGTCGCCCAGGCTCGCCGCGCCGCCCGCCGGGTGCACACCGGAGCCTCAACACACTGGGCCGGACGGATTCTCGACCTGATCACCCCGGGCGGGAACGCCGGCCGCAGCGGGCGCACCACCGACTCCGGCCGCATCAGCCAGGACCCGCAACTGTCGCTGGAATACTCCGCGCAGAACAAGGCCATCGTCGCCAAAGGGCGCGGCCCGCAATACGAGACCGTCGTGCGCTACGCGGTAGCCGCGCAGCTGCCCGTCGACGCGGCCGACGGCGCGGTGCGCCAGGCGCGCGACGTCGGCCGCGGGCGGGCGCATGCCCTGGCGTCGGCCTTCGCCCCGTTCGACGAGCACAACCGCTTCCACCGGCGCCGCCTGCGCCACCCCGCCCGCGAGCTGACCGCCCGGCGGCTCGGCCGGGGCGATCTGCTGTCGGTGCCCGAGCTCGCGGCAATCGCGCACCTCCCGGTCGACGCGGAGATCCCCGGCGTCGAGCGCGCCGGAGCCAAAGCCGTCGCCCCACCACCCGGGGTCGCCACCCCGGGGCCGGAAGTCAAACCCCTCGGGGTGGCCGACACCGGACACGCCCGCCCCATCGGCCTGCGCGTGGCTGATGCCCGTCACCACCTGCACGTGCTCGGCGCCACCGGGTCGGGGAAGTCGACCTTGCTGGGCAACATGATTCTCGACGACGCCGACCGTGGCCGCGGGATCGTGCTGATCGACCCGAAAGGCGATCTGGTCACCGACGTCCTCAACCGGCTGCCGAAAACCGTGGCCGACCGTGTGGTGCTGTTCGACGCCGACTCGCTGCACAAACCCCCGTGCCTGAATCCCTTGGAGGGTGGGGAAACCGACCGCGAGGTCGACAATCTCGTCTCCGTGTTCCGCCGTGTCTACTCCGCCTTCTGGGGACCGCGCACCGACGACCTCATGCGTGCCGCCTGCTTGACCCTGCGCGCCCAGGAAGGCGTGCCCACCCTGGCCGATCTGCCCAAGCTCCTCGCGAGCGAGGCGTTCCGGGCCCGCGTCACCGCCGGCCTGACCGACCCCGTCCTGGCCGGGTTCTGGGAGTGGTATGACGATCTGACCGATTCCACTCGGTCTCAGGTGATCTCCCCGCTGATGAACAAGCTGCGGGCGTTCTTGTTGCGCCCCTTCGTCAAGGAAGCCATCGCGGGCGGGAAGTCCACAGTGGACATGACCCAGGTGCTCAACGAGGGCGGGATCTGCCTGGTGCGGATCCCTAAAGGCTCCCTCGGTGAGGAAACCACCCGCCTGGTCGGGTCCCTCGTCGTCGCCCGCACCTGGCAGGCCACCACCGCCCGCGCCCGCGTCCCGCAACGACTGCGTCCGGACGCCTCGCTCGTCGTGGACGAGTGCCACAACTTCTTGAACTTGCCGTATCCGCTGGAGGACATGCTGGCCGAAGCTCGCGGGTTCCGGGTCGCGATGACCCTGGCGCATCAGCACCTCGGCCAGCTGCCCCGGGAACTCAAGGAAGGCATCTCCACCAACGCGCGGTCGAAGGTGTTCTTCAACGCCTCCCCCGAAGACGCCCGCGAACTGTCCCGGCACACTGCGCCGCGGTTGTCCGACCACGATCTCGCCCACCTCGGCGTCTACCACGTCGCGGCCCGCCTGGTCGTCCATGGCGCGGAAACCGAGCCGTTCACGATGACGACCACGCCTCTGCCCGAACCGGTCCCCGGGCGGGCACGGGAGATCCGCGCGGCTATCCGCCGCACCCGGCGCGCCACCGCGTCCGCGTCGTCCGGCGCCGCCAGCGAGTGCGTCGCTCCCGCGCCAACCCGCGCCAGCAGCCCCACCAACGCCACGACACCCGCCGCGCGGACACGGACGCCCGCGCCCTCGCCCGTACGGCGCAGGCCCGAGCCGCGGCCCCGCAAGACCGACCCGCGCCGCACCCGCAGCTAACCAACCCGGGCGCTGGCCCGGGCCGCTTGCCCACAGCACTTATCCACAGCCTGTGAAAGAGGTTCGCGTTGATCACAACCACGACACGGCAGCACGCTCTGCGCCAGCACCTGCCCGGCCGCACCACGGCGCGGGCGGCGAACTCGGTCGACCACCAAGCCGCGCTCGCCACCCGGCTCACCGCCCGCGACCGGTGGATCCTCGCCCTGCTCCATGAGCACCGGGTCCTCACCAGCCAGCAGCTGCAGGACGCCGCGTTCCCGTCGGGCCGCTCGGCCCGGCAACGGCTGCGGGATCTCTACCTGTGGCGGGCGGTGTCCCGCTTCCAACCCTTCCAGCAAGTGGGGCGAGCCCCGATGCACTACATCCTCGGACCCGCCGGCGCCGGGGTGCTCGCCGCCGAACACGGCCTCGAGGTCAAAGACCTCGGCTACCGCCACGACCGGGCCATGAGCATCGCCCACAACCAGCGCCTGGCCCACACCGTCGGCATCGGCGACTTCTTCACCTCGCTGATCGCCCGCACCCGATACCGGCCAGCGAACTCCACCCGCGGGTACCCCGAGGCGCTAACGGCGTGGTGGTCGGAAACCCGCTGCGCGCGGCACTTCAGCGACCTGGTCATCCCCGACGCCTACGGCCGCTGGCACGCAGGCAACACCGAGGTCGAGTTCTTCCTCGAGTACGACACCGGCACCGAAAGCCTGACCAAACTCTCCCGCAAACTCCTCGCCTACGAACGGCTCGCCGACGCCACCGGCATCGCGACCCCGGTACTGATCTGGCTGCCCACCACCCGCCGCGAGGCCGGCGCCCGCACAGCGCTCGCGCAGATCCACGCCGGACTCGACCACCCGGACACCGTCCCCGTCGCCACCGCCGCCGCGGACCTGCTCGACCCCCGCGCACCGCATCCGAGCCCGGCCGACGCCGTCTGGCTGCCCCTGACCAGCACCTCGCGCCGCACGGTTGGGCGGTTCGAGCTCGCCGGCCTGCCTGACGCCTGGCCGGGCCTCGCACCGCCCACCGCGAGCACCCCCGACGACGAGAACTCCGCCACCACGGCCGAGAGCGCCACGGCCTTCAGTCGACTCCCGCCACCCACACCGATCCCGCCACCCGCCAGCCCCAACCGGATCCACCGGACCGATCCCTGACCCCGCCTCGTGGAGGTGAGCCTCCCATGTCCGTCCTCACCAAACTCGCCGCCGCCGCCGCAGTCGTGTTCCTCCTGCCCGTCGTCATCACCGTGCTCGCGGTCGGCGGAGTCGCCTCGGTGTTCTCCGGTTCCGGCCAGGGCACATGCGCGCCGGAAGGGGCCTCGGCCACCAGCGCGGCCGGGTACGGGCCCGAGCAGATGGGCCACGCGGCCACCATCGTCGCGGTCGGCAAACAGATGCAGGTGCCTGAGTACGGGTGGGTGATCGCGGTCGCCGCGGCGATGCAGGAATCCAAGCTGCGTAACCTCGACTACGGCGACCGCGACAGCCTCGGTCTCTTCCAGCAGCGGCCCTCCCAGGGCTGGGGCACACCGGACCAGATCCGGACTCCCACCTACGCCGCCACCCAGTTCTATCAGCACCTGCTCAGGGTGCCGAAGTGGCAACAGATGAGTGTCGCTGAGGCCGCGCAAACCGTGCAGCGCTCCGGATTCCCCGACCGGTACGCCGACCACGAGCTCGGCGCGCGGCAGATCGTCGGCGCGCTGGCCGGAGTGTCCTGCGCCGACACCGCAGGTACGGGAACCGGGGATTGCAACAATATCCAGGCACCCACCGCAGCGGCACTGACCGCGATCAACTACGCCTGCGGACAACGCGGACTGCCCTACGTCTGGGGCGGCGACGGGCCCGGGAATGGCGACGCAGGCTTCGACTGTAGCGGCCTCACCAAAGCCGCCTACCACGCCGCAGGCATCTCCCTACCTCGCACCGCACACACCCAATTCCTTGACGGACCCCGAATCCCGGCCGGGCAACCCCTGTTGCCGGGCGATCTCGTGTTCTACGGCAACACCAGCAAAATCCACCACGTCGGTCTCTACCTCGGCGACGGAAAAATGATCAACGCTCCCACCTTTGGTAGGCCCGTACAAATCGCCCCCTACTTCCACGGCGACTTCTACGGCGCGACGAGACCGACCAATTAGTGCTCGACGGCCGGATGCCGGACCTAGAATGCTCTGTCATGCCGCTGAGCGTTCCGCATTTGCCGGACTGCGTGCTATCAAGCAGAACGGACACCAGCCACCTGTCGACCGATCACATCGTGCGGAAACATTAGGCCATGCGGTCCATGTCAGTAATCCGGGCAGATATGGGTACGCACCACGCGAAGGATCTTCTCCGCTACCGCCGTGCCGTGACCCTTCGGGTGGTTGGGGGAGGTGAATCGCTGGTTGGTGAGCGTCACCAGCCTGGCCTGGTCGTCCGGATCATCCTTAACGGAGCTGCACTGATCTCGGCCGCGACTGACCGCCTTGTCTGGCTTGCCGTGCGCGATGTCGGGATCGATGGCGTCCAGCTCACGGATGTACGCGGCAGTGGTGTCGGCATCCGGCCGTGGAACAACCCCGGGTGCTGAGATCGGTGTCGTCGGCTGCCGGACCGTGCCAGTGTCGGGTGACCTGGTATCGGGAGAGCTGGTCTCGGGCTGGGCGCATCCGCCGAGGGTAAGCGCGCCTATCGCTACCAGCGTGGTCACGGTCGCTGCTGAACGTGTCATGCCGGCATTATCTCGAGCGTCTCGGTGGGGCTGTTGGTCGAACCACGCTTAGCCCTGAGTATTCGCGCGACCAGCAGACTGGGGGTGACCATGTATCGCGGTCGACTGACATCGCGACCGACCCGTAGGGTCAGCCACCTGTCGATGTGGTAGCGAGCATGGCTGCTTGGGCGAATCGCCCGCGTCGAAGAGGCTCAGAGCGGCTCGATCAGTCTTCTCACTTCTCGTGCTGGCCCGCACGCGGGTTGCTCGCTCGGTGCGCCCGATGACATCGGAGAAGTCGCTGGTGCCGATGATGCGGATGGCCTGCGCGAACGCGCTCTGCTCGGATTGCTCCGGGTAGACACTGCCTGGGGCCTCAACCATGTCGCGCATGTCCGACGGGGGCGCTGGCCAGAACCGGATGAGGAACCGCTCAGCTCCCCGTACAGGCCCCGGTCCCGAGCCTTCGTCGATCCGGTGCGACGCCCTGTCCGCGGCTTGCCAGATCTGGTGACGGTCTCCGGTGTGTGCCCGGACCCGGTAGAGCCCGGGGCCGTCGAGTTCGAATCGTCCGAGTGGGTGTTCCCTGATGGTGCGCCAGATGCTGAGCCTGCCTGTCGAGAACCAGGTCAGCGTCTCACTGGTGTCCCAGCCGGGGAAGTATCTGGCTGCAGTTGGGGACATCGGCCTGGCCGCCAGCGGGGAGAACATCTGGCCGCCTACGGGAGAAAAACTGACCATTGACAGAACCATTGGGCGACAACGGCTTCGTCTCGTCGCGGACGAGAAAACCGGTGTCTGAGCGCCATGCGCCCGCGTAGCGTCGGTGAAACTGTCGGGGGCGGCGATTATCCTTCTGCGTCACTGATCACAGGACAGGATGTGGGGGCGGTGTGCGACCGGCGCGACAGGGGCAGAAGTGGGGACAGGCCGAGCAGGACAGGTTGCTTGACGAGCTCCGGGGAGACAGCACCCTGGCAGAGATCGCCGTGCGTCACCAGCGGTCAACCGGTGCGATCTGTGCTCGGGTCGAGAAACTTGTGACGCCTGAACTCGAGTTTCCCAGCCATGAGGCGTTGTTCGAGTGGGCGCGATCAGCGGTGCGCGCTGTGCCTGCGGGACACCAGGATGAGGTTGCGGACCGGGTAGGCACTCCAGTCGTCTACCCCACGCTGAGTAAGCCCGCCGAACTGCTACCAGTGGAAGGGCAGGAGTGGACACCGGCACGGGTTCGGCCGGCCACGGTCACACGTCGTCGTGAGGTCCTCGCGATCTGGTCATCGCTCGCCGCGGACAACGGCGTGCAAGCGGCGCGGGAACAGCCGCGAGGTGAGACTTTGGACGTGCTCGCCGGAGTTGACGATGCCCGTCTGGAGCGGGCGGGGCGTGCCGTCATACGTGCTCGCGGCGAGCTCGGCCCAGCCGGCTGGGTGCTTGAATGCGACTGGCCTGGCGTGGAGGAACTTGAGATCACCGCGGAGCAGATCCGCGAGGGTGATGAGGAGGTTCAGCGCGTCGGTGCGGAGCTCTTGCTGGCCGGCTTGGGCAAGTCCAAGAAACGCGACCGCGAGGTCATGCAGATGCGTCTTGGGCTCACCGGCGAGGCGATGACCCTCAAAGCCATCGCGGGACGGTTCGGTCTGAGCAGGGAACGCATCCGTCAGATCGAGCAGAACGCGCTCAAGCACGCCCGGGTGCGTCCAGGCTCGGGGGTGCGGCGTGGCTGGCACCGGGTGCACGACCTCTTGCTCGCGGCTCTTCGCGGCGGGGACCAGAAGACGCTTGATCCCGATCTGGTGTTGTCGTTTGTCAACCTCGCCGCGCCGGTCGCGCCTCACAAGGTTGTCGTCACCCTGGTGGCCAACCTGTGCGGCATCGAGGCAGGGGAAGGTCGCAGCTTGGTCGACGCGGTCGAGGAGTGCCACCAGGAACGCACGCGGCTTTACCAGCAATCGCTTCAGGAGCAGAAGAAGCGGGGGCGTCTGACCGCCAAGGTGCAGCAGCTCGCGGACATGGCCGACTGGCCGACGGGACAACCGCGTCCGGCGGGAGGCGAGGCGACTCCCCTGCTCTCGCCCCTGGACCCGGATAAGGCCTACAGCAAGCCTGGCCGTTGGCTCGCCGACCGACTTGGACGTGAGGTCGGATATGACTCCGAAGCGGAACTGCGCATCATCCAGATGCTCGACGGCGCGGATGATCTGATCGCGTCGTACTGTGAGCAACCGGTCAAGCTCTCGTACACGATGTACGGACACCGCCACGACTACTACCCGGACCTGCTGGTGGATCTTCGGGACGGTCGTCGGTTGCTGATCGAGGTGAAAGCCCGTCTCGACGAGTTCGCGCTGTACAAGAACGTGGTCAAATTCGAGGCCGCTCAGGAATTCTGCCGTGTCCTGGGATGGGGCTTCCTCGCTGTCACGGACCGCCTCCAGACGCCTATTACCCTGGTGAACCGGCAAGTCGACGCCAGCGTTGAGCAAGCGCTACGACACCATCTCAGTACCGGGCCAACCGACTGGCACAGTCTCTCTCCGTTGATGGACGAGAACCACATCCGCTTCTCCGACATCGCGACACTCGCGTTACGTCACGGCTGGCACTGGCACCGCAATCCCTTCTGGCTGTCGACCACGCCTCCGGATGACACACCCGGCACGGGTGCGACTACGAGCTTTCGTGGCCGAAGTCGTTGAGCACTGTCAGGTGCGGAACAGCTCAGCGTGCTTCGCGTCGGGGGCGGCGGCCATGCGGGCGACGTAGTTCGACGCCGAGGGCGGTGAGATCGTGGGCGGCGTTGCGCAGGGCGCGGTGATCGGACGCGGTGGCAGGGAGGGTGTAGGTACCTCCGCCGGGCAGGCGGGCAAGGTCGTGCTTGCCGCGGCGGGACAGCTCGCACCCCGCGGCCCGCAGCCGGGCTCGCAACTCACGCCAGATGGTGGGCCAGACGTTCCCGGCCCCGCCTCGTCGTCGGCGCCGCACCGGTTCACTGCGCACAGGCGCGGGGCGTGGGCTGGTCGCACTGTCGAGGTGGAACGCGACGAAGCACACCACGTCGTCGGTGATGCGTACGTGCAACTCACAGCCGCGTCGGCGGTGACGGAGCAGGGCGGGCGCGTCGCGTACCGGTGCGGTCCACTGCGGGTTGTGGAAGGTGTCCAGCACCGCCCGCCTCGCGTCCGGTGTGGACACTCGGCGAGCGGCGCCTGGGGTCAGGTGAGGGAACTCAGCCCCCGTCATGGCTTAGGACACCTCGTCGACCGCGACCGGCTTGCTGTCCGGCCTCGGGGCGGTCGTCGCCGCAGGCACGGTGTCGACGCGGTGCAGCGGGTGGATCCGCATCGTCGCCCGGTGATCGCCGGTGCGCGCGGTGTCTGCGGCGCGGTTTATCCAGGTCTGCGCCTCGACCCGTCCGGTGAACGGGCCGATCCACAGGGCGTACCGCCGTACGGGCGGGTCGACCAGCACGGAGACCACCACCGCGCCGGTCGGGTCTGACTCGGCGTCGGCGTCGGTGAACAGCGCGTCGGCGACATCGTCGTCCAGCGCGATCACATCGCCAGCCACATCTGTCGTAGCGCGGGTGGTGAGCGGGTCGCTATCCGGCGGATACAACGCGACCGGGCACCCGTAGGTGTCGCTGGTGTCGGCGATCCAGTTCGCGGCCGAAGCCCGCTCGGCAAACGGCCCGTGCAGTGCCAGACCGTGGGCAGGGTGGACGACCATGGTGGCGAAAAGCGGCCTATTCATCAGGTGTTCCTTCCGTTCTCGTGATTGAGTAGGAGTGGGCACTTGGGGGTGGATGCTCGGATCTGCCGAAGTGTCAAGGGTTGCCGAAGGAATTCGCGGCGACGAAGTTCGACTGTCACATGTGGACGGTGGCATCGTGGCCCGGAATCCTGGGCGCACAACCATCGGGTCAGGACGTAGAGATCGGTAGCACGGTCGCCGCTAGACGGCGGCCACGATGGATTCCTGGGCGCCAGGTTCGCGTGTTGTGTTCGTCGGCGAACGGTCCGGCATGGTGCGGGTCCTGCTCGTGCCCGGTGCTGCCGAGCCGTATGACCCATCCATGCGGCCGCTCGTCGGCAGGGCCTGCACGCCAACACGGCGCACTGCGGAGGGGCGGCACCGTCGCCCCTGGGGGTCATTGGCCGCGCTGCGCGGCCAGTTCACGGCGCAGGTCGCCTAACGTGCGCCCGTCGGATACGCGCCGGAACGCGCTCCAGCCGTTCTGGTGGTTGCCGCCCAATGCGGTGGTGGCGCCGGACGGGTTGGCGTAGGCGCGACCGTCGGACAGGACAAGGCAGCCGTCGGCCCGGACACGGGCGAAGTGTTCCACTCCGATGTGGCGACGGGCCCAGACGAAGTCCTCGCCTGCCTTGATCATTCCGGCGGCGAGAAGTTCCGCGACGCCACCACGCGCCCCTTTCACCGGGGGTACGAACAGTGACGGTGCCGGTTCAGGCGGTACGGCGGCTTCGGTGGCGTCGACATGCAAGCCCATCAGCGCGGCGGCAGTCGGCGCAACGACGCGCGGCCAGCGATCGTCGACCGCCTTCCAGAGACCGACATGCTGCCAGCGACCGTGGTACGCCAGCAACATCTCAACGTCGGCGACGCGATCACGCGGCAGCATGCAGATCGGGTCGGCGGGCGGCGCCAACCGTACGACAAGGTCCCCGTCATGCAGGTCGGCCGAAGGCATGTCGGGCATCCAGCACCCCGCGAACAGCTCAACCTCGGCGGGCCCCTCGGTTTCGACGTCAAGGATGTCCACCGCCAGCACGAGCATCGCCCACGCCTGGACCGGCATGCGCATCGGCGCGGTGAACGCCGGGACGAGAATCGTCGCGTCCGGCGGCAAGCCTTCCCAATCACGCAGGATCGCCTCGCCATCGGTTTCTCCCGCATCGGCTGTCCCGTCGTCACGGTCGGTCCGGATTGCGGGTGGTTCTTCGGCCGCAGCCACGTCAACGGCGACGGTTGGTGCTTCCATGGTGTCGGATTCGGTCGTCATTGCTCTGTGTCCCTTCAGGTTCGGCGCTAGGTGTCGGTGTGAACCGACCTGTATGGACGCTTCGTTTCCGGGGGTTTGTCAACCCCTGTTAGGTGTGGCAACGACATAGTTAGCCTTTCTGGTGCACATTTCCCGGCAAATAACATCCCTGCATAAAGGCAATTCATTGCCTATCGTCGCGATAGCGGCGGGTTCCGGGCGGTCGAATCCGGCAATCGTTCCTCGGGTGCCCGACCACGCGCGGGCGTGGCGAAGCGAGGTGGTTGGCGAAACCAGGCAGGCTACTTGGCGAAAACGCCACCGCGAGCTTGCTCGTGGTGTGCCGATATGTTGCCGGAGAACGGGTGGCGGCTATCAGTAGCTGGTGCCACGGCACCAGATGATGTTCTCGCGACAGCGGATACTAGCGGCGAGGGTGTCCGCGATGGCAGTCCCGAGGTCGTCGATCTGCGGGAATGCGGGCGTCCCTGCCGTGTCCCGGGGTCGGGGGCCGAGGAAGAAGTGGAACCAGTTGCCCGCGCCATCGAGGCCGGGGTCACGCGCCCACTCGGTCATCCGTGCCCGGATCTCCGGGACGTCGCGTGCCGACACGGTGATCGCCATGGGGTCACCCGTCCAGTTCTGCGGCGAGTTTGGCCAGCGCGGTCTCGATGTTGCGGCGCATGGTCGTCGGCTGGAGGTGAGGCTGGTCGGTCAGATAGGCCGTCATGTGCGTGGAGGGCGTGGGTGTGCCGTCGCCAGCCAGCGTTGTCAGCGCGTGGGGGTGGTGTCGATACCGGTCGCTGACAGCAGACGGACTGGCTGGACACCACAAGTCGCGGATCTCGTATCGGCCGTCGTCCCCGGGCCGGATCACGCACGGCTGAGATTGCTCCGACAGGCCCCACGGGTCGTCGTAGATTTCCAGGGTGTCCCCGCGCCAGGTGAAGCGGGTGTGGTCGGTGCCGCAGAAGGCTTCGAGATGGATTCCGATCCATTAGGCGACGGCGGGGCGGCATCGCAAGCGGAGTTCGTAGACGTTGTCCGGGTTGTGCAGGACTGGGCACGTGTCCAGTGACTCGACGGTTCCCGGTGGCGTCTCGTTGCCGGGGAGAATGCCGGGAAATATCGGCTTGTACGGCATCGCCACCCACACCTCGCCTTCCGGCAGCACCGGAACCCCCGCGGCGGAACCGGGAACGGCGGTGCGTGTTCCGTCCATAAGAGACACCAATCTCTTCGGCGATGTGGTGCGCGATCCGCGCTATGACACATCCAGGAACGCTCCATACACGCCGGGATGTCAAGCCATGTATAGGTTTTGCCTCGATCCACGGCGTGATGCCACCGGATCGCGTGTACGTCCACGCGAGATACCTGTCTTGTTGGACGGATCCCTTGACATGAAGGCAGCAATGGAGCGTCCATAGGCGTATAGCCCGAACAACCGGATGCGCACCGGCGGGCGACGCCCCGGCCGGGGCATGACCATTCCCCTCTGCTCACAAGGAGTTCGTCATGTCCGGTAACAACAACACCGCCAACCCTGTCTCCGACCGTCACCTGCACGCCGTCGACGACAGTGATGACACACAGAAAACCCCGGCCACCGCAGACAAGGTGTGGGCCGCGCTGGCCGCCGATCCGGGAGCTACCACCGCCCGGCTGGCGGCGGCAGCGGGGGTCGGGCGTTCGACGGCCGCGAAGATTCTGGCGCAGTGGGGCCGCGACGGCACCGTCATCCGCGCCTCCGGTGACAGCACCGCAAGCCCGACAACCTGGGCTCCCACGCCGCCAGAGGACGACGCCGCCGACGGCGTGCCGGACAACGCCGCCACAGTGTCCAGCGCCCCCATCGCTGCCGACACCGCCGCGACCGACACCACCACACACGACACGGCCGATCCCGCCGCCACCAACGACACCAAGAACGACCAGACCCTCGCGACACGCGACGGCGACAGCATTGGCGAGGATGCTGGCCCGTCGAGTCCGGATGCCACGCCCACCACAGACGACGCCGGGACCACCGTGGACGACCCGCCGACCACGCCCGCGAGTCCTGTGGCGGCACAGGCGAAGGACCGGTTGCGCAAGGGTGGGCTGAGGGCGCTGGTGGAGGACTATCTGGCTGAGCACCCTCAAGACAGCTTCGGCCCGGCCCAGATCGGGAAGGCCCTGAGCCGGTCCGGTGGGGCGGTCAACAACGCCTTGGAGAAGCTTGTCACCGACGGGTACGCGCTGAAGACCTGCGAGGCCCCGAAACGGTTCGCCATCAACCCAGACAAGACCGACATCGCCACGCCAACAGACGCCGTCGCCGTCACCGTGTGACGAGCAGCCTGTGCCGGTGTGCCCCCGGTCAGCCGAGCTGACCGGGGGCACACGGGCGTTCCTGTGGCCGAATCACCGTGTGCCCCCGTTGCGTGTCGCGACAGGATGAGCGGTGATCCACTAGGCGCCAACCAGGGTGTGAAGATGGGCGTTGGTGCCGGGGTCGGCGGCATGGAGGGACCGTGGGCCCGCCGGGCACGGGTGAACAGGACACGGTAGGCGCGGCAGATCATCACGTCTGCGTCGACGGCTGGGATAGTGCGGAAGGCATCGTCGCGGGTGGCTGTGTGATCCAATGACCGTCGCGCCAGAGCAGGTCCGGGTCGATGATGACTCCGTCGTGGTCGTTCTCGAAGCCTTGTGCGGTGTAGATGTCGCCAACATGCCCGGTCCCAGCGGGATCGAGAGCCCACCGTGGTGACAGTGGGAAACCGTTGACCGCGCGGGTGTCTTTCACGGTCCACGGCCGCCGCAAGTCGCCGATCACGATGTCGTCGACCAACGGATTTCCCGGAGTCGCGTCACTCCACGACCAGCAGTATCCGGCGGCCATCCGCGCGCTCGCACCAGCTGTATCCCTTCCGCTGGGTTTCCACGTGGCCGGCGGCAATATGGTGTCCGAGGCCGAGGCGGTGGTGAACGCCTGTGAGCTGGTGGCGTGCCCGGGCCCGGTAGTCGGTACGCAGCGCATCACCGAGCAGAGTCACGGCGGGGGTGGCGCCCCTCTTTGCCCGACCCCGCGGCGCGGACCATCCGGAGCGCCTGCGACGAGGAGTCGGCGGTCGGCATGGCGAGCAGGTTCCTCCTTCGCGCGAGGACTTGTCGGCCGTCGGATTCAGGGTTTCAGAACTCGTTGGTGATCGTGCCCGGACGTTCACCCCAGTCACGCAGGGGTGGGGGCCGTCATGGCCGCTTCGCCGACCGGGGCCGGGGTGACCGGAACGCGTGCACGATTCCCTCGGATTTTCCGGGCACCGAGTGGAAGGTCCACTCGTCTCCGTCGACGTGGTACGTGCCGTCCGGGCTGGGTTCGATGCGCCAGGGCAGGTAGCCATCGCGGGCGCGATGATGCTGGTGGACGTGGACCAGTACACCAGCGGATAGTCGTCGGGGAACCCTTCGTGCGCGTGGGTGCAGAAGGTGGCCACGTCCTGCGCGATCTCGGGCCGGAACGTCGCGACGTACCCGTCGGCGGTCTGGCGGGTCTCGACACGGGCGGGAACCCTGTTCCAGGGAAGGTTGTCAGGGCCGCAAGTGACCAGGGTTTTGCCCAGCTGACGGCGGGGTGCGAACCTCGCGCCCCACTGCACGCTGGTGGGCGAGGCGGCCGGGGGTGCGGGTGGCCGGACAGGAACCAGCGGCCCAGCTCACCCAGTGGGTAGCGGCCGCGTCGACGGCCGGGGGCGATTTCGTGGCGGTGGTGAGCGGCGTCCCCGGTGAGGACGACGAGCAGGTCGTCTTCGAAACGAGCCTGCGGCTACCAGTCCGGGTCGACCGGGGAGACCAGGTTCAGCCACTCGCACATCGCCTCGGTGACCTCCCGGCGCAGCCGGGGCCGCACCCACAGGCCGTGGTGGCGGCGGGGTTCGGATCACAGCGGGAAAGCTGACTCGGTGTGGTTCAGCGTGGTCGGCGGGTACGAGTTCGATCCAGTTCTCGCCCGCCACGAGGGTTGATGCCCGCGGACGAGTCCATAGTGGCGGGCGTGTTCATCACGCTTCTCCTTCGGTGCTCGTGGTGTGGTTGTCGGGGTGGATCCAGCGGTGTGTCACCGGGTCCCAGGTGGCGGTGGCCATCAGGCGGTTGAGGTCGGGGAGACCGGGCCCGTACAGCCAGCCGAACTCGATGCATTCGGCTGCTCCGGGCCACAGCCCGGCCCAGGTGTCGTTCGGGCAGCGGCATGCTTCGTCGTGGCCAGTGCGCTGGAGACCGGTGGCCAGACAGCGGGCCACGGTGCACCTCTCGTGGTGGGCTTGGCCGATCTCGGCGTGGCAGCGCGGGCAGGACGGCTCCAGCGGCGGGGCGCCCGTTGTGGTGGGTGGGGTGGTCATGCCGACCTCCTGGTGTTGGCGTGCTGGGCTTCGAGGAACTCGGCCCACTCGTGGGTCTCTGAGCTGACGTGGGTGTCATGCAGCCGCACATCGTTGGCGAGCAGTTGGCGGTGCGCGAGAACCAGTCCGGCTCCGGCGGTGATGGCCTCGGCGAGCCGTAGGTGCATGCGTGCCCAGTCGAAGCAGCGCTGGTACTCGTCCAGGTCGACGGCGTAGTGGCTGAGCTTCGGGTACATCACGCGGGCGCAGGCGAAAAGGGCCTCGGCGGCGGCGCAGTGTTCAGCGGCGCTGCGTGGCTCTGCTACTCCGGCATCGGCGGTGGCCGGGTCGGTGGGTGTGGTGTTCGGCGGCATGGTGTCCTCCGTGGTTGTCGGGCGGTGTGTGGGATTAGTGGCGGGTGAGCACCGCGCGGGCGCGGTGGTTGGTGTGGCGCTCGCCGTCGGCGATGCGAACCCGCACGCCGAAGCGGGGCGGGCCGCCGGAGGGATCAGTCCATCCGTAGAGGGAAGGCAGCAGCGAGAGTGCCTGCGAGGCGGCTTCGGCGGCGGGATCGCCCGGCCCTGGTGGCCCCGGTGAGGTCGGCCAGGATCCGCAGTCCCAGCTGGAGCAGGTCGTGGCGATAGGTCCTGGCCCAGCAGTGGGAACACCAGCGGATTCTCGCCCGGTCCGGATGGGATGTACTCGTCCGCGCGCATCGACCACCGGTCACCCTGTCTCGCGGTCCACACCGCGCCTGTGTCGAAGGCCGTGCACGCAATCAGTGCCGTGGCTGTTGGGCCAGGGCCACGGCCACTCATTGGTCTGCGGTCGTGAACCTCGCCAGCCTCGTCGATCTCGGCAGGGCGCAGGAAGAAGGTGACGAGGGGTTGATGAACCCGCCGGCGGATCGGGCTCGCGTGATCTCCTCGAGCCAGAGGCCGTCCCGGGTGTCGAGGAGCACCGAGCCGAGCCATTCGGCGTCCGGGCCGCGCCCGAGGTAGAAGTCGGTGGTGCTCGACATCGGTGGTGTCCTCCTTATCGTGTTGGTGCGTAGGGATTCCGGTTGGCTGGCGCTGGGCCGCAGGCGTACGGGTCAGGTGGCGGGTGCGGTGGTGTCTCGTCGTGGCGCGGGGTGTCCTGGTCGCGTTCAGTGGCGCGGTCGAGGAGGTAGGCGAGCACGATCACCGGGGTCCACGGTCCTGGCAGGATCATGGCGAGCACGGTCCACAGGAGAAGTTTCTTCCTGTCTTGCATGGGTTTCTCCTCGAATTAGGTTGTGGTGCGGGGACTAGCAGTCGGTCAACGGGTCGAGGTGTTCAGGGTTGTTGCCAGAGGGGCCGGGGATCGGTCACGGTGGTGGCGGGTGGGCGGTGTGTCGGGAGCGGGATCGCGGGTGGCGCGGCGGGGTTGCGCAGCCATCTCGCGAAGTCCGGTGGGCCGCACCGCAACGGTGGGCGCGGGTCGTCGGGGTCGAGCCGGTGCCAGCGGTCGCCGCCGCCCCCGGTCATGTGCGCGGCGCCGTCGAGGTGGGTGATGATCCAGTCGTTGCGGTGACTGGTGTCCCAGTCCCATGGCCATCCGTTGCGGGGCTCGTGCGCGGCGCCGAGGCCGCCGACGGCCCACATCATCAGCAGGTCCTTCACCGCCGTCCGGTAGGCCGAGGGCTGTCTCGCGGTCAGCGCGGCGCGTCCGTGGGGATCTTTGAGGAGGTTGTCGGGGTGGCAGGCGAACTGCAGCGAACCGAGCCAGTGCGCCGTCGGTCCGGTGCCGAGGTAGAAGTCGGTGCGCGTGACCATCGCGGGGTCCTTCCTATGTGGCGGGTTGTGTGAGATGGGTCAGAGGTCCTCGCGGATCGGGCATGCGGGCGTGTGCCCGACGCCGCGCGTCAGTCCGGGCGGGCACGGCACGGGGTGTCCACTGGCCCGCGCGTCGAGGACGCGGCCGAGGGCCGCAGGTTCGTCGGCCGCGATCAGCGGTACCTCGCCGCGGCACTCCGGGCATGGCCCGAGGACGCGCAGGTCGTCCACTTTGCCGCTGAAGCAGGTGAACCGGTAGTCGGTGCCGTCGTCGGTGATGGTGACGCGAAACCAGCGCCATCCGCCGTGTTCCCGGTCGGGATCGTCGGTGACCGTCACCGCAGCCTTCGTGACCCCGAACGCCTCAGTCACGTCGCGAACCAGGTTGCGGCGAAAGGTGGCGCGCTTGACGTCGTGGGGACGGAGGCCGAATTCGGGGTCCTGATGCCGGGCCCGGTCGAAGGCAGCGCAGGCGTGCCCGGCGAGAGTGGTCCCGCGAGTGGTGGGCCGTCCGGAGGCGAGAGTGATGCTCTGCCAGTCGTTTTCGGTGTTGTCGGTGTGCGGGCGGCCGTCGGGCAGGTACAGGACACGGCCGCCGTCGAAGGTGTAGGCGCCGCCGACGTAGAGGTCCGTGCGCCACCATTTGTCCAGCGTGGCGAGCTCGTCGTCGTAGCCGGATTCCGCTATCCCGAACCCGCACAGCGGCCACGCTTCGACCAGGTTGTCCAGCGCGGTTCGGAAGTCGGGTTCGGTGGCGGCGGTCAGGAATTCCCGGCCGACGGGAAGGAGGGCGACGGTCGTGGGGTCGGGGACCCTGTTTGGCCACGCGGATCCGAGATAGCCGCAGAACAGGGCGGCCGGGCCAGTGCCGACGAAGACCTCGGTGTGGGAAGACTCGTACAGATCACCGGGATGCAGGCGCGTGACGGTGGTGTTCATCGAGGTCATTTCTTCTCCTGGGATTCCGTCGGGGCGGGCGGTGTGGTGGTGGTCTCATCGGCCCGGATGCCGAGGGCCTGTGCGAGTGCGGGGGCGCGGGCGATCGCGTCGTCGATCGGCATGGTCAGATCGATGCTCATGAGGTCGTCGCTCAGGCAGTAGATGCGAACGGGCCTGGGAAAGCGCGGGGTGTCTCCGGTTGCCGGAGATATCAGGCTTTCCAGCTGGTCGGCGATCTGGCGGCGCGCTTCGTGCTGTCGTGCGTGGGTCTCGTCTCGTTCACGTCGGGCGATCCGGGCGCGAGCGAGGCGCTGGTGGAAGGCCGGGATGAGGTGTTTGTGGATGTGGGTCGCGACTTCGGTGGCCGGGGTACCGACGGCAAAGCTGCGCGGGGAAGGCTCCGCGTCCCGGTGCTGCCACACGAAGACGTCCTGAAGGTCTCGCGGAACGTCCCCGGGTACCAGGTCGTAGCGCCACGCGCCCGGCCCTCGCCGTGGCCTGAACCCGATGCGGACACCGGTGGTCAAACACAGGACATCGGCGGCCTCGTCGGGGTTGCGGCCACGGCCGACCGTCCACTTGCCCGGTAGCGCGGTGGCGACGTGGATCGCGTCGAGGGCCACTCGGTCGTATTTGGTGACGCGTGGTGCCGGGGCGACGGCGAGGGCCGTGTCGGGCGCTGTGATGGAAGGGTTCGGCGTCATTGTCCAGGTTCCGTTCGTCGTTTCGTGTTACTTGGTGCGCTTTCGGGCTAGGCGTCGATAGCGGCGGACTGGTTCAGTGGGTGGCGAGTGCGGTGCGGAGATCCGACAAGGAGCGGTTGTCGTGGGCGCGCCGCCAGAGGTGCCAGCCGTTGACGGTGTAGCCCGCGAGGCTGGTCGCGAGCGCGGTGACGGTGGAGACGTCGAACTCGTGTGCTCCGTCGGCGTGCAGGACACCGCCCTCCTGGACGGTGGCGGTGTGCCCGTTCCACACCAGCTGCTCGCCCACCTGCACCAGCCCGGCCTTGATCAGCTGGGCGAGGGCATCGGGTGCGCGAGGGCGCCCGTCGGGCGAGGCCGCGGACTCGCCGACGAGGCCAGCAGGGACGAGTCCTGGAGGGAACGAGGCGGCGATCAGCCCGGTCAGCGTCGCCCACTGGGCGTCGTTGAAGGCAGTGTCGGCGAGACAGCGCATCTGATACAGCACCGGCATCGCGGCCTCGTGCGGCCAGCCCGCACCCATTGACCGTGCCCAGGTGCGTATCGTGCGCCATTCGCCCTCGACGGCGGCGAGGATGATGACGTCGGCCAGTGTCGGGTCGTCGGGGTTGCGCGGGGAACTGGTGTAGGGAGGCCTTAAGCGCACCACGACATCCCCGGTGTGAACGTGTGCGGGTGGTTTCGCGGGCAGCCACACCCCTGCGAACAGGTCGGCCGTGTCGGGGCGGGCGGGCTCTGGGGTCGGCGTGTGCCCGGTGCGCCGCACTGGAGCTGCGGCAGGGTCGGTGGTCCGTACCGCTACGACGACCAGCCCCCACGCCCCGGCGGGCGGGCGCAAGGGAACGGCTGACGGCGGTGCGGGGGCGAGCAGCACTGTCTCGGCCGGAAAGCCGTGCCCGGTGGTCGTGGCGGGGTCGAGGTGGTTGGTGGCCATCACGACCACCCCAGCGCGTTGGCGGCCTGTGCGGGCAGGTACCCGACCTCGTCACCCGCGCCAGGCCACACCACGGGCAGGTCGGTGCGCGCGGGACGGGACTCGGCGTTGTCCGGGGTGCACGCGATTCGCGCGAGAAGATTTTCCAGCGGGGAGTGCGGTTCTGTGGCAAGTCGGACCGGGGTCGCCGGGTCGTATCGGTCGAGTGCGGCGATCAGTTCGCCCACGGTCGCGATGGTGGTGTCGGTCATCGGTAGTCATCTCCAGGTCAGGTTGGGTGGCGGAATCCGTGCCGATGGTGTGGACGTAGGGGCGGCTCGGACTACAGCTCGACGCAAGGGGCATCGCCGGGCGTGATGCCGGGAACACCGAGCGTTTCGGCCAGGGTGTTCAAGCCGGTGACTGCAGGTCCGGCGTAGTCGTCGCCCGCGACGTCGATTTCCTCGCCCGCTTCCTCGTCCAGGCATCGGACAGCGGCGAGGAACACTGCCCGGAGTTCGTCCAGGGTGAGCTGTGGCACCCGGTCGGCGATCCTGTTGGCGGCGTTGGTGATCATGCGAGGACTCCTTTGTGGACGGACGGCGGGTCATGGGTTCCGGGTGCGGGTTCAGTGGATGGCGCGTAGTGCGCTGGTGGCGGCGCGGCCGATGGCTTGCGCGGTGGCGGTGGGGTCGGTCATCACGTGCACGGTCGCCCCGGTCAGCGGTTCGTCGTCGTCGTTCGGGGCGAGCCACAACACGGCGCATCCGGTGGCGCGCAATCGATCGAGCAGCCGTTGGGCGTTGCGTCGCAACGTGTCGGGTACGTACCCGTCGGACACGATCACCAGGAGCCGTGCGGCACCGGGCTGGGACAGCCCGAGGGCGCCGTCGAGGGCGTCGATCGCGGTGTCGATGGCTTCCCAGTCGTCCCGCGCGTCGAACTCGGTCACGGCGGTGGGTGTGGTGCCGGGGCGGGTGATCGGGCGGACGTGGCTGCCGAAGATCACGGTGGCGGTGTCGGCGGGTACCGGGGTTTGCGCGGCGGCGTTGGCGAGAATCCACGCGGTCGAGGCGACCGGTTTCGCGAAGCTGCCCATGGACCCGGACACGTCGCACGCGATGCCCAGCCGTAGCGGCGGGGCGGGTACGGGTTTGCGGGTGGTGCGGGTGAAGGGTTCGGCGGTGGGGATCGCCCCGGCGGCGCGTTGTGCCTCGCGTGCCAGCACGCCGCGCATCCGAAGGCGTCCGGGTGGGATGGGCGAGGTCGTCTTCGTCGCGACCCGGTCACGGACCCCGGCGGTGGTCAACGCGCGCGACAGCACGCGCGCGGCGGTACGTTCGGCGGCGGTGGGTGTGCGGGTGCCGCTGATCCCGGTGTCGCCGTCACGGAAATGACCGGGGGCGGCGGCGAACACCTTCTTGGCGGCCTTCTCCGCTGTGACGCGGGCGTCGGCGGCGGCGGCTTTCTCCCGTGCGGCGATGTCGGCGGGGTCCTCGGGCAGCTTCGCCCGCGCGACCGCGCGCGCCACCTTGCGCACTGTCTCGCCGATCGCGTCCGCCATCGGCGACGGCGTCCACGTGCCCGACGAATCGGCGGCGGGGTCGGACAGGTGCGGCGGTGTGGTGTCGGGGTCGGGCCCGATGATGTCGCACCACTTACGGCCGAGGTCCAGCATGGCGTCGGTGTCGTCGTCGGCGACCAGGAACGCCGCGCGCCACACCGCCCGCAATTGGGCGAGTTTCTCCGCGCCGAGCACCGTTTCCACCGCGCGTGCGACGGGGGCGGTTTCGGTGCGGGTAAGGATGCCGCCGTCGGTGCGTGCCAGGAACAGTGCGGCGGTGTGTGCGGCGTCGTAGGGGGTCATTTTCGGGGCGAAGGCTGGGTCGTCCAGTGTCATGCCGCCCGTGACGATGGTCGTCACGCATGCGCGCAGCCAGTGCCGGTCGTCGGGGCGGCGGCGGATCTGGGCGCGTTCGATGCGGGGCTCTTCCAGCAGCATGGCGGCGGCGAGTACGGCGGGGTCGGTGTCGTAGGGCGCGGCGGCGTGCCATCGGCTGTGTTTGCTGTGCGCGCATTCGTGGACCAGCGCGCCCCACAGGGGGGCGTAGCGTGCGCGGTCGCGGATCCGGTGCGGTGTGGCGGTGGCGGGGTCGACGGGGTGCAGGTGCGTGCCGTCGATTTCGATCCGGGCGCTGGAGGGCAGGAAACAGGCCGCAGCCCCGTGTCCGGCACCGGGTGCGATGGTGACCAGCAGGTCGTCCCGGTCGGCGATCACGGGGACCTCAGCGGTCAATGCGGCCGAGAACGTGTCCCATCCGGGGGCGGCGGGGAACACCGCCGACGCGGTGGCGTCGGGGTCGGCGATCATGTGCGCGGTCATCGCGGTGTGTCCTTTCCGGACGGTTCGGGCGTGGGCGGTGGGTCAGATACGGGCGCCGAGTGCCAGTGGGGCAACGTTTTTCCCGAAGACGGTTTTGACGGCGGCGGCCACGATGTCGCGGTCCTCTTCCGGCGCGATGCTGATCAGGTTCCCGGCGGCGGCATCGGGGTTCCATGCGTCGGCGACTTGCTGGAATGCCAGCAGTTCGCGCAGTTGCGGTGCCCACCGGATCTCGCCGTTGGCCTGTCGGGTGGCGAGGTTGCGTGCCACGGTGACGGCGCGTTTGTCGATCTTGAGTTGGGTGGCGAGGTCGTAGTCGGTCGTCACCTGGATCTGCACGGAAAACCGCGATGCCAATGCGTCCGACAGCACCGCGCCGTGCACGCCGGGGTTGTGTCCGGCCACCACGTAGAAACCCGTTGCGGCGTCGATGGTTTCGCCACCGTTGGCCTTGATCATGATTTGGCGGCGGCCGTCCATCGCGGGGTAGACCACGGCGAGCACGGTCGGCGGGATGAGGGTGGCGTCGTCGATGAACAGGGTCCGGCCTTCGCGCATCGCGCGGACCAGCGGGCCGTGTACGAACACGAATTTCCCGTCGGGGGTTTGGGTGTACTCGCCCACGATGTCGGCGACCGTGGTGTCGCCGTCGCCCTGAATGGTCACCAGGTCACCGAACGCGGCCTCGATCACACTGGTTTTCCCGGTGCCGGGTGGCCCGTACATCAGGGCGGGGACCCCGGCGTCGCGCAACGTGCGCAACGCGGTCACGTCGGGCAGCCCGGACAGTGTGCGCGGGTGGTAGAGCTGCCCGTTCGGGCGCGCTACCGGACCGGTCACGGCCGGACCCGTGGGGGCGGCGGGTGTGGTCGTGGCGGGCGGCGGTGTCGGACGGGGAGTGCGCGGGCGGCGGGGTGTGCCGGACGGGACCACCACGGGCGCGGCGGCGGCGTCGGGTGTGGTCGGGGTCGACCGGTAGCGGATCGGTTTGTCCGAGGTTTGTTCGGCGTAGCCCCCGGCGGTGAGCGCCGCGAGCGCGTTGCCGATCGCGCCCGACGATTTCCCGCCGAGTGCGGCGGCGATGGTGCGCGGGGTCAGTTCGGTGCCCGCCCGATCGGTCAGGGCTTGCGCTACCTGTCGGCGGAGTTCGCCGTTGGGCAACCGCCCGCCCACCGGGGCGGCGGTCGTACCGGATGCCGCCGGGGCGGTCGTCGGCGTGGCTGGCGTGGTCATCGCGGGTGGGTCCTTTCGATCCAGCGTGGGCGGGGTCAGTCGAGGGCGGCGGTGGCGTCGGGCTTGACGGCGCGAATGCGCGCGATCGCCTGGTCTATTTCGCGGTTGCTCCAGCGCCGCCCCGGACGGGCAGGCGCGATGACGACGTCGGTGTTCCGAGACTGTTCCGCGTGGTGGCGTGCTAGGTCGCGGTCCACCGCGCTGGGGGTATCGCGCGTTACCGACCAGCCACAGTGGCAATACACGGAACTCATTCCGTTGTCATGGTTGACAATGCAATAACCGTTAACGTGGCACATCATCGGCTCCCGTTCATCGGACACGGCTCGCGCCGGGCATGGTATTCGGTTGTTGTTTCCGGTTTCCCCGGCGGTAACTCAATTACGACAATGTGGCGGGCGGTGAGTCAATCGATCGCGGCGGTAACGGTTGCGGCGACCACGGCCAACGGTGCACCGGTGAGCTGTACCCGCCATGCCTGCAACCGGTACCCGTCGCGGGTGAACGCGTACACGTCGAAACACGCCGCTCCGGCGTCCGTCACCGCGACCCGGGCGTTCCCGGTGGCATGGACGTAGTCGAACGAGACCCACAAGCCGGAACCCTTTCTGTGCGGCGCGAAACCGTGTCCGGTCAGGTAGGCAATCACCTCGTCTGTGGTTGCGTTCGCGGTTGTCATCACGGCTTCTCCGTTTCGGGATTTGTGGCGCTATAGGCATAGCTCGCGCCGGGTTTGGTATTTCGATTTGTTTTCCGGTTTTCCCGGTGACGCAACAAACGTAACTCTGACCCGGGCGCCGCGCAATAGGTTTTCGGGACGAATTCGCGGGAATTTTCGCGGTTTTACATACCGTCCGTTCGGAATCCGTATTCTCGGCGTTTCGCGAACGGTTTCCGCAGGTCCGGCGCCGATCGGGGTGGAGTCGGAGGTTGAGGGCGGACAGGCGGGGCCGCGAATGAAATAGGAATTCAGTAGTGAATTCAATAATAGAGAGACGAGAACACGATAAGGTGAGGTGTCATCAAAGGTGAGGGCAGGGTGAATCGAGTTCGATACGTCAGACACTGCTGCCCGGCCCGATGTGATTACCTGCTTGGTGTCAAGCGTGTCTGGGACACCATTGGATCCCCTTGTGCCAGGGATACGCTGCGCAAACGCGGGGCATGGGGGGATCCGGCTTAAGCGGATACCGGACGACGAGGTGTATCGGCCCGGGTATCGGCCCCGCCACTGGCAGACACGCTCCGCGCCTCCAGCCACGGACACGGTCGCTGCGTGTACTCGGCCAGGGCATGACACAGAGGGGCGAGCGCGTCGCGTGACTCGGTTTCGCCGCGCTGCTGCCTGCGTACGCCGCGGTGCGCGTGAATCCGCGTTCGCCGACGGCGCACTCGTCCCTCGCGTTGACTCCGTTTCTCGCTGACCGTCCGTAGATGACGTTTCCCTTGCCTCGCAATAGGTCAAGGACTCGTCGTGCATCGTCAGGTGAATAGGGCGGGCGGTAAGGTAGCGCGTGCGCACGGAGATACTTTTCTTTTGCCGCAAGGGTTTCGTCGTCGTCATCGACGCTAGCATCGTCGGCGGCAAAGGGCCCGTGGAGCGTCGAGGTATTTCACTATTCTCCATTGTGGGCAATGGAGTGCCTTTTCCCGGAGTTGCGGCTCCCCGGTCAGGTATGGGGCGGGTCATCGGATTCCGCGCCGGTGGTGCCGGTGTCGGAGATCCCGGTGTGGCGGGCGCGTAGCCGCCGTGCGAGCTCGGTGGTCTCCGGGGTGGGAGTGGTGTCGACTTCGGCCAGCCGGGTCTGCAGCAGCGTCACGGTGCGGGAGATGGCTTCGTGGCGGCCCACGGTGTGTTGCAGGCGCATGATGTCGCGGTAGAGCAGCTCGTTGTGCGGGTCGAACGCGCGCGCGGTTTCCAGCAGATCGAGCGTGTAGTCGGGGTCGGTGTGCACGCGGGCGCGGGCCAGGGCCGCGACAGCGTCCAGGGCGTCGCGGCGGGTGGCCTCCCGCGCGGCGGGGAGCCAGTCGGCGTCCAGCCCGTCGGCCAGCAGTCCGCCGTAGCGGGTGACGATCTCCTCGTAGGCCGCCAGCCGGTCGGTGTCGGTGGTCGCGGCCCGGCGGCGGGCGACCGCGTCGGCGAAGCCGCGGTAGTCGATCTCGACGAGGGCAGGATCGAGGCGGTACTGGCTGTGCTCGACAAGGACGAGCTCGCTGACCGCGCCCGCGGTGATGTCGCCGATCGCGCTGCGGATCCGGGAGAGGATGGTGCGCAGCACACCGGCCGGCCGCTGCGGGGTGTGCTCGCGCCACAGGGCGTCGACGAGCGCGTCCCTGGACACCCCATCAGGATGGACGGCCAGGAACACCAGCAGTTCCAGCAGACGCCGGGAGAAACGGTCTGAGATCTCGTGCAATAGCTCAGGCTGGGCGGGATCGGGCCGCCAGTACAGCGCGGGGGCGCCGAAGATCGAGAACACGATCGGCGCGGTCTCCGCGCCCGGCCCGTGGCTGTGCGCCGAGTCGGCGAACGGCGCGTCCGGAGGCTTGGTGACAGGCTCTGGTTCCACTTCGGGTGAGAGCGTGGGTGCCGCCTGTGTGTCGGCAGGGACGGGGCCGCTGGTGATTTCGAGGCTGTCGCCGCTGTCTGTGCCCGGCGCAGGCTCCGCATCGTGCGCCGGCGACGTGGAGGCCGGGGTGCTGGGCGGTTCCGCCTCACGGTGAGGCTCGGGGCGACGTTGTCGAGGCACGGGTTCGGCGTCGCGGAGGAGGGCGAGCAGGTCGCGGGTGGCGGTGTCGGGAAGGGTGAACGCCCGTGTGCCGCGTAGGGGCTCGCCGAGGCCAGGATTGGTGGCGGAGATGATCCCGGTGCTGGTGACGTAGGCGGAGACGCCGGGCTGCCATTGGCCCAGCAGCACCGCCGTCACACCAGCCTGGCCGCCGTTGTCCAGAAGCCCCTGCAGCCGGGCCCGATCATCCGTACCGGCCGGCGGGCTGGCGATCAGCACCTGCGGGGCCGCGGGTGGGGCCGCCTCTGGCGCGGCGGCGGGCTCGAGCAGGTCGAGGGCGGTGGTCAGGTCGTCGACCACCCGCACCGTGCGGGGAAGGTCCTCAGGCCGGACCGGGATGCCGAGCAAACGGACGAGGTCGCCTGCGGGAATCAGTACGGTGACCTCGGCGCCCCCGGTGAGTATCGTGAGGATCAGGGCGCGGGCCGCGGCGTAACCGCCGGGCCCGACTAGGCCGAGACCCTGCGCGCGGGCGAGGTCGAGCGCCAGTGTCTGCCCGCCGGCGGCCCCCGACACTTCGGTGTCCGGGGCGGTGGCGTCGTTGAGGGAGATCTCCGGCGCCACAATCGTCCGCCGCCCGGGTGTCGCTTCCGGCCTCCGGCTGCTGAGGATCTGCCGCTGGCCAGGCGGGAGCACCCGTACCGACCGCGAGCCGGTCCGGCGGGATGCCAGAGGCCGCTTGCCACGGTCGTCCTCGTTGACGGGAGCGCCCGCGGTGAGGTCGGGCTCCTCGGTCTCGGTGTCCAGGCTGAGGTCGTCGTCGTGGTGCCGAGCCTGCAGGTGCGCGAGGCGTAGCTGGTAGACCACCGGGGCGACGGGCAGGTCGTCTCCCCGTGTCCCGCTGCCTGGCCGGTAGTGGGCGTTGCGGCGGCGCCGCACGAGCACGAAGGCGGCGCTGGCCGCCGCGGCCAAGCCCAGGCTGACGAACAGCTCGTTGCCCCAGGACACGCTGCCGGGCCGATCCACTCGTTCTCCGGAAGAGTCCGGCTGGCTAGTCGCCGCCGGTGTGGCGGGCGTGCGGGATGCCGGAGTGTGGTCCTCGGTGATCGAGGGCGGCGCCGGGGACACAGACACCGGGGGAGTAGGCGGCGGCGTGGCGGGAGGAGGGGGTGGTTCGGTGTGCTGGTCTGGTTGGGGGCTGCAGGTTTCGGGCAGCCGGAACAGGTCACCGGGGTAAATGAGGTGCGGGTTGGTCAGGACTCGCCCGCTTGGCTGGATGCTGCCCGCGTTGAGCGCCCAGATCTCGGGCCAGCGGTCCCCATCGCCCAAGCAGCGGTCAGCGATACGCCACAACGAGTCGTGCACTCCGTTCTCGGGCAGGTGCGCCCTTTCCATCCCGGGTGGCGTGTCGTCCCCGGCTGCCACCGCAGGGGCGACTCGTGCCTGACCATCTCCGCCCACCGCCCGGGATGCGGGCGTGTTCCCAGCTAAGGAGGCCGGGGTGTGCCAGGCGGGAGCGGTGGCCACGGTCTGGCCGCGACCTTCGGCCGTGAGCCCGCCGGTCGTGGCCGCGGGCGCGGCGGTGGCGGTACGGCCGAGGACGGCGATCAGGATCGCGCCGAGGAGCACCGCCACCACGCGACGCAGCGGGCCGTTGTGCTCGCCCAGCTCGGACCAGTGAGCGCCGCGGGCGACCTCGACCAGGCAGGCGAAGGCATCGAGGGTGAAGAAGAACCACAGCAGCCAGGCCAGACACGCCAACGCATCCAGCAGGAACCCGCTGGACATGGGCTGCAGCAGCACCGCGCTCAGCTCGTCGGTGCCGGGCAAGTGATCAGGCAGCGGCCAGCCGACGAAGCGCACCAAGGCCCAAGGCAGGCCGATCGCCAGAGTGAGCAGGACGACCGACGCGAGTACGCCGCGCACCACACGTCCGACGAACCGGAGAACGGCCGCGACCACCCACCTGATGCGGTGGTGCGTGTCTGGTGGCCGCGCCGGGTTGCGGTGCGCAGGATGCGCCGTCATGTCCCCGCCACGGCGACACCGACAGGTGCGTCCGCACCAGCGCGAGATGTGGTGCCGACTGCGTGCGACGTGGACGCCTGCCCGTCCGTCGGTGCTCTCACCAGGGACGGTCGCTGACCCGCGTCGCTCTTCGTGCGGGTGTCGTTCTTCCCGTTGGCGGGCGGCCGCTTGCGCTTGGTGGTGGTGGTGGTGCGGGGCGACGTCCGGGCGGTCAGCCATCGGGTGAGGTCAGCGGCCGCGACGTCAGTGAACCGCGCCAGTTCGTCGACGTTGATGACGTCGCCAGCCGCGGCGAGGACGTCGCCGAGTTCTCGCTCGATGTCGCTGAGGTTCTTCGCGATGACGGCTCGGTGCTGCGCGAGTTCGCCAATCTGCTGTGCCGTAGCGGATCGCTTGGCGCTGCGGGCGGAATCGGCCTCTGCGACGCGGCGTTCGATCTCTTCAATCGTCGCCATTCTGTTCTCCTTCCTCGATAACGACCGCTGCCCTGCAGTAGGCGAGCGGCGGGGTGTGGTCATGGCTCCACGGAGCTGACCCCGCGCTGTGGATGGGCGGCGCCCCGTCCGTGGGTGTGGATGTCGTTGATGCCGACCAGCGAGAGCAGCTGGGTTCGGTAGGCAGCGGTGACCTCGACCGTCACGACGTCTCCGGCGACCTGCACCGTGCCGGTGGCGCCGATGCTCGCCAGATATTGCTGGGCGAGGTCACGCGCTCGGACCGGATCGATCCGGACCGTGCCGGTGGCGCGGTAGGTGGCGAGGTCGAGGGCTTGCGCGCCGGCGCGGGCCGCGGACTCGGCCTGCCCGCCGGCGCGGACCTTGCTCGCCAGGGCGAGGCCGCCGTCCAGGCTCAGGCCGGCCAGGGCGAGCAGCCCGATCAGCAGCGCGAGCACGAACGCGGTCACTCGGCCTTCCTCGGCGCACCACCACGTCCTCCACCTGGGAGGGAGGTGTCGGCGGGTCACGGTGTAGTCCAGGGGCCGGACCAGGATCGGTGATGGTCGACGACTTCGCTGGCGGTGGAGGCCAGGGTTTTTCCGCCGGGTACGCCGAGCAGGAGGGCTTGGCCGAAGTCGACGGTGCAGCGCACGGTGACGGTCACCGCTCCGGCAGGCGCCAGCGTGCCCGACAGGGTGGTGGTGACGTCGCGGCACACCAGTCCCGCCTGGGCGAGCGCGGCGCCGGCGGTGCCGCGTGCGGCGGCGATGGCGGCGGCTGTGCTGCGGTGCAGGGTGGCGGCGCGGGCGGCCTGGTGCGCGGCGTCGTCGAGCCGCAGCCGGGCGTCGACACCGCGATGAATCACCACGGCCAGGAACACCAGCAGCGCGACCATCAGCGGTGTCAGCAGCACGGCCTCCGCAGTCACCGATCCGCCCTCGGTGGCCCACCACTCCCGCGACCACACCCTCGACTGGCGGCGGCTCAGGTGCCTGGTCACGACCGGTCCTGTGTCGTCGGCGAGTCCGGTCCCGGGCAGAGTGGGAACAGGGGCGGCCGCGGCCACGTGGATCGTGGGCGTTCCCACGGGAACTCCCCGGCCCGGGTGATGTCACGGGCGGCCGTGACGTGTGCGAACACGTTCTGCGGCAACGCTTCAGCGTCCCGAGACAGGCCCCGGATCCGGTCGTGGCCGGGTAGAGCTGCCAGGGTGCGCCTGGTCCGGGCAGCGAGGTCCTGTCGCCGCAGTTTCGCTTCCCAGGCGCGGGCGAGCACCAGGCAGCCGCGCACGTGCCGGGCGACCTCGTCCAGGCTGTCGTCGATCTCGTCGACCGCCCGACGCGCCGCGCTGGCCAGGTCGTCGCCGGCGTCCGGATCGGACGCGAGTTCGTCGGCGAGCGCCCGCGCGTCCCGGCTACGGTCCAGGCAGCACAGGGCCTGCCACACCACCCGATGGGCTTCACCCGGCAAACCAGGGTCGATCCAGGCACGCGCGGGAGTCCGGTGCAGCTCATCCACTCCCGACAGCAACTCCTGAACCAGCGGTAAGGACGACGCACCCAGATCGGCGAAATCCCGGCTGCGGAAGCCTTCCCCGCGTGGAACCCGGGTTTGGGGGACGCCGTCGTAGTGGTCGCGGCCGTCGGCGATCAGGCGGCTCGCAACGCGCCAGCCGGCCAGGACCAGGGTCATGGCCGCGACGGCGAGAGCGAGTTTCTCGCCGAAGCCATGCCCAACCACCGAAGCGAGAACGGCCGCACCCGCACAAGAAAGTCCTTTGAGGACAGTCATCAGACGGAGGGCAGTGAGGGCTTGCCTGCGCCGCCATCGGCGCGCGGTCATGGCGGGACTGAGCAGCACGGTGTCCTGCCCATCTGGGAACACGCCGTCGAGTACCGGCGATACCGCGCCAGACGAGTCGTGGTGACGCATCGGTTCCTCCTTTCAGTCAAGCACCAGAACTTGGCTTCGGGACACGGAAATCTCAGCGGGAGCCGCCGATATCGGGCAGGAAGAGTTCGACCTCGCCGACGGTTTCGGCGTGCACGTGCAGGTGCACGCCGGGCAGGACCGCGGCGGCCTCGCCACGAATGCTCACCGACACCGAGGTCGCGTCGCGGGCGACGGTGAGCCGTGGGTCGCGCAGTGGCCCGGCGGCGAGATCGTCGAGCAGTCGCTGCCCCGCGGCGTGCCCGGCACCGGCGGTGCCGTCCTGGGTCCGTGCCGCGGCCAGGGCCTGGGACGCGGCGGCCTGGGCGACGTGGGTGGCGTGTGACCACACGGCGAACTGGATGATCGCCAGCAACATCAGCAGCAACAGTGGCATGGCGATGACCAGTTCGACGGTGACCTCGCCGCGGTCACCGGACACCGTGCGCTGGATGCGCCCGGCCAGACTCTGGGCACGCAGCGGCGAGGCAGCTCGGGTGAGCATGGTCAACCGCCGAGCCCGAGAGTGATCGAATTCGCCTTCGCTACCAGCTTCGCTGTGATGATCGCGATGATCGCGATCGCGGCGATGGCCATCAGGGCGGTGACGATGACGGTCGTGGTGATCTCGCCGCGTTCAGGATCGGCCCGCAGCAACGCGATCCTCGTCCGCGTCACCGTCCACATCGCACGAGCGTATTGCGACATAACTCGTCCTTTTTTCTGTTGCCGTGCAACGTATTTATCGGCAGAGGTCGGGAGCATTGTGGTATCCAATCTTCTGAAATCGTGAACTCATAAACTTCCTAGAGCCCGTTGAGGACCTGGATGACAGCGGGATAGGCGATGAATCCCAAGAATCCGAGGAACAGCAACGTCACCGGCAGGGCCATGCGTTCGGTCGCGGCCTGAGCCTCGGTCTCGGCATCGGTGACCTGATAAGTCCGCAGCGCTTGGGCTTTCGCCGCCAGGGACGCGCGGACACGGGCTCCTTCGGTGCCGGCCAGGGAGATCGACGCGGCGAGTTCGGCGAGTTCGGTGATGTCGAGTTCCTCGCCGAGCCGGCGCAGCGTGACCCAGGGGGTGGTGCGGGTCAGCTGCGCGGCGTGCAGTGCGCGGCGGATCTTGTCGAACGCCGGCCCTGTCCCGACGGCCGCGGCGTCGACAAGGGCGGCCTCGACCCCGGCACCCCCGGCGAGGGTGATCCAGACGAGGTCGAGGAACGCGGAGAGCGCGTCGCGGAACTCGCGCCGCAACCGGATGGCCTTCGCCCGCACCTCGAGGTCCGGGGTCACGAAGCCGAGCGCGGCGAGCGCGAGCCCGGCCAGCAACGGCACCTCCGCCGCCAACGACAACCCGACCAGAGCCAGTAGCGCCTGCAACAGCCACGGCGCCAGTAGCCCGGCTACGGCGAGCACAGCTTTCGACGCCAGATGGGTATCGACACCGCGGCCGGTGACCCGCAGATCGGCCTCGGTCTTCGCGCCGGGCAGGCCGAGCATCCGCAGGCAAGGAACGAAGATCCTGCCCCAGGTACGCACCCAGGCGTCGTCTGCGGCGAGGAGGATCGGCGTGGCCTGCCCTCGAGCGATCCGGGAGAGTTGGTCGCTCAGGGCTGGGCGCGGCGGAAAGGCCCAGGTCAGAAGCAGCCACAGACCGGCACCAGCACCTGCGCCGAACAGCAGAGCGGGAATCATGAGCGCTCACCTCCGCCAGCGGTCGCGTCGCGGTCTCGCGCTCCGGTGGTCTCCGGGGTGTCCAGGGCGAGCCCCCTGGTCGGTTCTCCGCTGGTGGCGATCCGGGCGAGCCAGGCGAACCCGGCCGCGAACAAGCTCGCGATGAGCAGCAGGACGATCTGGCCGGTGGCGGTGTTGTAGACGTCGAGGTAGGCGCGGTTGAACACCACGACCCCGGCGGCAAATACGAGCGTGGTGGCGACGATGACCCGTACCGAGGTTCGGGTCCGGGCGCGGCCGGTCTCCACGCGCATGCGCATCGCGGCCTGTTCGCGGGCGGTGGTGGCCAGGGAGCCGAGCAGGTCGCCGAGCTGGCGGGCCTGGTGCTCGGCCGCGAGCACGAGGGCGGCGAGGACGAGGTCCGCGGTCGGGTCGTCCAGCTCGCGCGCCAGCGTGCGCAGGGCCGGCGCCAGACGTTGCCCGCTTTCCAGCCTCGCGGCGAGGATGGTGACCTCGCCGCGGATGGCCGCGGGCGCGAGCGGGGCGGTGGCGAGGATGGCTTGCTCGAGCCCCGCCGCGGCGGAGAGGACGTCACGCAGCATCTCCGTCCACGACGCGATCGCCTCGATCCTCGCGACCCGTCGCTGTTGAGCGCGGTCCGGGCCGACCAGCCGGGGCAGGAACCACACCGCCGCCGTGGCCAGCACCGCGCCGACCACCCACCCCGTCGCCGTCCCGGTCAGCACGCCCGCGCCGACCGCCACGACCACACGCAGCAGCGCCTGCCGGTCCCCGGCCTGGCCACGGACTGCACGACCCAGGCCGGTACGCCGCGAAGGCGCTGACACCACAGGGGTTCGGCGCCAGGAGGTCGCGATCAGCAGCAGGCCGACGGCGGCACCCAAGCCGAGCGCGGCGGCGAGCATGGTGGTGGTGTCGATGTTCATGGCGTCCACCACCCCTCCGGACGGGCCAGCAGGTCGGGGTCGAATCCGGCGGCGACAAGGTCGTCGAGGGTGTCGGCACGCAGGGCGCCGGCCACCGGGACGGCGCGGCGGTCCGGGCCGCGGCGGTAGACCTCGTTGGAGATCACCGCCCCGTCCTCGGCGTCGATCACCTCCCGGATCGAGGCGATCACCCGCGTCGTCCGGTCGACGGCTCGGTCGAGGTGAACCACGAAATGCACCGCAGACGCGACAAGCAGCGCGGTGGCTTCGAGCGGGAGCCGCTCCGGGCCCTGGGCGGCATAGGAGGCCAGCCGGGTGAACGCGATCTTCGAACTACTGGCATGGAGGGTGGCCATGGAGCCGTCATTGCCCTGCGACATGGCGTTGCACATCGGAATGACCTCAGACCCGCGGATCTCGCCGACGATGACCCGGTCCGGCGACATCCGCAGGCCCCAACGGACCAGCTCCGCCTGATCGATTGCACCCTCGCCCTCGACGTTGGGTTCGCGGGCCTGCAGGGCGGTGACATCGGCGTGCAGCTCGGGATCCCGGTCGAGACCGAGTTCGAAGGCGTCCTCGACCGTGACGATCCGCTCCAGCGGGTCCATCTCCGCCGCCAGGCCCCGCAGGAGCGTGGTCTTCCCTGCGCCGGTGCCGCCGGTGATCAGCACGTTCTTCCGCGCCCGCACCATCGCGCGCAAGAACCGCTCCAGACCGATGTCGAGAGTGCCGCGGCGACGTAACTGCGGAAGGGTGGCGGTGAGGTAGCCGTGCCGGCGGATCGTGCACGCCGTCACCCCACCCGCCGTCAAACCAAGGACAGCGAAAAGCCGCTCGCCGCCGGGCAGCTGAAGATTCAGCGCCGGACTGCCGCGATCGAACCTGCGCTCCTCCGACGACGCCCGCGCGGCGAGGCCGCGGATCAGGTCGGTGAGTTCGAGGTTCGACGCCGCCACCGGCGCCACCTGGGCACGGCGGCCGTCGTTGTACTGCACGAACACCCGGTCGTAACGGTTGACCGCGATCGTCTCCACCGACCGATCCGCCAGCAGAGGCTGCAGACCGCCCAAGCCGAACACCTCATCCAGAACCTGGTCGACGACCCGCTGCTCCCTAGCCGAATCCACCAGGGCACGCCCGGCCAGGAGTTCGGCCTCACTGTGTGCGGCGACCGCTGTGTCGAGGACCTCGCGGCCGATCTCGCGACGCCGCGCCACGCTCAACGCACCGCCGATCGCGCGGGACACGGTCTCGACCCGGCCGGGCAGGTCCGTGGCCAACGCCTGCCGGAGCCGGGCGCGCAACCGCTGCTCGGCATCCTCCGAACCGGTCGCGGCGGGAGGCGCTGCGGGGTGATCGGTCTGAGTCATGCGAGTGGTTCCTTCCCGGCAGTGCTGGGCTGATGGCCGTTGCGCCGCGGATCACTCACCTGCGGCGGCGTGGACGCCGGGAACGACGAGTGAGGTCCGTGTCCGGGCGCGATGATGACGCCGCCGGGCTGGCGCACCTGCTGGGCAGGCACTCCTGGCACACCGGCTGGAGTGCTCGCAAACGGCGGCCCGGCTGGGGCGGCAGGTTCGGCCAGGGTGCGGGCAAGAGCGGCCGCGTGGCGGGCAAGGCCACCGCTGTTGCCGCGCCGGCGGGCCGGTGGCGGCCGGTGACCGGTCACGGTCGCGGCAGCGACCGGGTCGTACGGGAGACGCCCGATCGCGGGCACCCCCAGCTCACGCTCCACATCGGTGGTCGGATAACCATCACCGGTCAGCAGCAAGCCGGGACGTGGCGTCCAGCGCGCCAGCTCCCCCAGCCGCACCGCGACGTGGGCGAGGTCGTCGCCTTGGGTGCCAGTCACCAACACCAGAACATCGGCGCGGCGCGCGATCGCCTCGGCCGGTGATCCCGGATCCACCCGCCCGCAATCCGCGAACACCACCACACTCGGGTCGCGGGCTACGACGGGCAGCAGCGGCCCGTCCGGGGCCGTGGCCAGGGTCGACAGCGCGGCACGCGCGTGCGTACCACCCGGCGGGGCCACCAGCGCGCGGGCGCCGCCGGGCAGCGCCTGGGTGTGGTCCCACACCACCGCGGGATCACGGGTGCGGCGTGCCGCGGCGGCGAGGCTCACCAGCCCTGGGGCGGCCGGCAGGCCGAACCGCATCGCCAGATCACCCCCGGACGGGTCGACCTCGGCGACCAGACGGCACGTGCTCTCGGCGCGCGGCCACGTCATGGCCAGCGCGACGGCCAAAGTGGTCACGCCCGGCGAGCCTTTTACCGAGCACAAGGCGATCAGCATCACCGCTCACCGCCCGCCGGTTGCATCACCAACGCCAACTGCCCGGCCGGAACCTGAGCCAGCTGTGACGCCCCGCTCGTGTCGAGATCCAGCGACACCACGGTGGTCTGATCCGTGCCTGCTGGGGTGACCCCGACCACCGTGGCACGCCAGGACATTCCCGGTGCTTGTCCGGTGGCCGAGGTTCCTGCCGCGGTGGCGGCGGTCACGACGACGGTCACCGGGGTACCGGCGGCCAGCTCGGGCGGTGCCTGCCCCGGCTTCACGGCGACCGCGACCACCGCTCGGCCCACTGCGGGGAGCGCGGCAGCGCCCACCGCGTCCGGCGTCAGCAGCGTTCCCGCGCCGAGGCTGGTCGCCATCGGCCGTCCCAGCACACTCGCTGCCCGATCAGCCGGAATCAGTGCTACGCCCGGCGCGGCGGCCATGTCGATGCTGCGCAGGTCCGCGGGCGTCAGTACGTGCCCGAGCGGGACCGGCTTCGCCAGCGCCAGCACCGGAACCCGGTCCTGGGTGCTGGTCGTCCACCACACCCCGCCACCGACACACAGCACCACCAGCAGCACCCCCGCCACCAGATGCGGCAACCGGCGCCGCCCCCTGCGCGCAGCCGACCTCGACGGCGACCCCGAGGAATCCAGCCACGGCACCGGCCGGGCTTCACCGGTCGCGCTGTCGCCGCGCGCGGAACTGTCAGTACTGGTCACGAGAAACCCCTCCAGGCATAGCTCACCCGCACCACGTATTCACCCGGCCAGAAGATGAGGCCGCGAATACACGGTCAGGAAAAGAAAAGGGAAACTGCTGATTCAGTTGGGGACGTCGTCCGGGTTATCCGGTGCCCAAGGCTTGAGCTTCGGCGACCCGGGAGGACGCCGCTGCGCTGGTGGTCATGTCCGGGAACGTGCCCGACGCCCCGGCACCCGACCACGTGATCCGCCACGAGACCGTCGCCACGGCAGGAAACCGCTCGCCCGGCGCACCGGCCGACGAACGCTGGTAGGTGTGGCCGCAATCGGGGGACGCCGCCCGCGGATCACCGTGGGCGGGGAACGGTGTGCCCGGCCCAGCGCAGGCCACGGTGCTGCCATCGCCCATTGCCCAGGACACCGAGGTCGGGGTCGCGGTCGCGGTGACTGACACCCCGGGAACCGAAGCCGTCGCCGACCGCGGCCGCCACATCGCCCGGTCCAACCACAACCACGTCGGCAGCTGCACCAGCTGGGTTCCTGCCGGACTTGAGCCAATCACCGGGCTCGGCAACCGCAGCTGCGACCGCGCCTGCTCGGCCAACTCTTCTGGCGAGGGCAGCGGCGCGGCACCTGGTGCCTGACCATCGGGAATCCACACCGGCGCCCGGTAGAGCGCGTCCCGCTGCCCCTGACCGAAACACTGATAGACGTACCACGCGCCGCCCGGACCTGGACCTTGCGCCAGCACCACATCTTGGGGCCGCGAACGGGCCAGCGACACGAACTGCACCGCACCAGAACCCCAGCGGTGTCGGTGGAAGCGGACCGTCTGCACACCGTTCGCCGGTGGCTGGTAGTTACTGCGCACGTACGAGCAATCAGCTTGGTTGCTGTTGCCGCCGACGATTCGATCGCCTTGCGGTGGCGGGGCCGTGCCCTGGCCCCCAGCCTGCGATTTCGGCGCACCAGGTTTCGGGGCTGGACCCGGTCGCGGGGCGGGGTGCCCGCCGCCGCGCCCTGCGTTGAGGTCACAGTAAGGCGAGGGATCGTTGCTGCAGTCGACACTGCCCCAGCCGCCGGCTAAAGCTGGTGTTGTCGCGCAGAGGAACAACGCGAAGGCGAGGCCGGTGGTTGTAACCGTTCTCCCTAACATGTTCCTACGTCCTGAATCGCGAAGTCGGTGATTTTCCAGGACCCATCGACCGCCTTTTTTGCCATGGCGTTGATGTGCCGACGCCCTCCCGGGCCGTCGTTGGCCGGCTGGCCGTCATCCGCACGGTACTTGATCCAGCGGCTGTCATCGCCGCAGTCCACAATGTTCACCGTGGTCGGATTGTCGGCGGGTTCGACGGATTTAACCGTGGGGGCGTTCTCCGGCTTCCCCTTGGTGACGAGTCCGTTGTAGTGGTCGGCATACAAGCCACGAGAGATCTTCGACAGCGCTTCAGCTGTTGCGTTCTGGACCAATTTCGGCGATTGCCAGTCCGAGGTCGTCGCGGCTTCGGCCATGTCGCTCCACATGCCCAGATAGGCGGCAGTGGCCTTCTGTTTGGCGATGTCGGCGGGCGAGGCGGCTGTGGTGCTGGGGGCGAGTGGCGGTGCCGGCGTCGTGGAAGCCGGAGTTGCGATGTTGTCTGGGCTGCAGGCGCTCAAGCCAAGCCCGGCCGCGGCGGCAAGGACAGTCAGGGCGAGGCGGGTGCTGCGGTAGTGGATCATTAGAGTCCCCCGTGTCGTCGACGGTCGCAGGTCAGCGTGGGCGAGCCACACCGCCGTGACGCTCCACTGCAGCGGGTTCACCTCAAAACCGACTTTCGTGGTGATGGCGCTCCGGGCAGCAGCTCTCGCATGAAGTTCACCCGTTGGTTTGAGAGCCGGTCGATCGGAAGACCGGGCGGGCACGATGGCGTACAAGGTGATTCTGTAAGGGGTGGAGGACTCGTGCAGCTGACGACGAGCAGCTGGTGGTGGTGGAGTGGCTGCGCTGCCGCTGGCCTGGTGCTCGGTGCGGCGGCGAGCGGTCTCACGCGCCGGTTCCTGCGACAGCAGCGGCCACTGGCCGAGGCATGGTGGTTTGGCGGGATGCTCACGGCCGCCGCACTGGGGTTGCTGGGCTGGCGTGTCGAAGCCCGCGGCGAACTCGCCGTCTATGGGTTCGTGGCTGTGCTGGCGGTTCCCTTGGCGGTAATCGACTGGTGCGAACACCGGCTGCCCCGGGCATTGCTGTGGCCGCAGCTTGCCGGTGCCACGCTGGGGTTCGTGGTGCTGTGCTTGGTCCGTCACGACCCCGCCTCGGGTGTTCGAGCGCTTGCCGCACTCGGCACAGGTGGTGGGCTGTTCCTGATCCTTGCCGTGGCCACCGGCGGGGGTGTCGGTGCCGGCGACGTCAGCGCCGCCGCCGTGGTCGGTCTGGTGACCGGTTGGATCGGCTGGGTCCAGGTCGCTGGAGCGCTGCTGACGGCCTCGCTGCTCGCGTTGGTGATGGTCGCTGCGCCCGGCGTCCGACGCCGTGATGAAGACGGCGCCACAATGGTGCCTTTCGGGCCATGTCTCCTGGCGGGCGCGCTGGTCATGGTGCTGGCAAACGTATAGAACGCCTGTCGCCGTGTGATGCGACTCCTTGGATACCTGGCTCGTCATCGTTCTTCCCTACTTCCTGACAACGCTCGTAGCGGGACCGTCCTACCGGCTGACTTAGTCCGCCTGCGGGGTCGCCGGGGTGGCGCTTGAGGGGAGGGGCGCCACCCCGGCGGCTTCCGCCGGTCCCCCGATGACAACGACGGAGCACTTGTTGTCGGCGGTTAGTTGGGGTGCGGCGTGACGGGCCAAACTGGGGCGGAGAGCTTGGACTCCCGCCACGCCGCGTCCGGGGCGCAGACCTCCCCGGAGCGCCAGAGCCACCGCCGATCAGCAAGTACCGGGTCAGCGATGACGACTCTGGCGAGTCTCGATCACGCGGGGCCGTAATAACCCGGGATGCAGCGTGTACCTCCGTTCCACCAGGCACCAATCACCCGCCACTTGATGACCGGCTGGAGATTGGTCGTGCCGGGCCCAACGCAGTAGTGGAAAATACTGCCCCAGAAATCCTCGACGTCCAGCATCACCGTGGACCCGGTACCGCCGTCGCAGTGCCGGTACTTTCCCCAGCCGAGATAGCCACATCCCTCGCTGACGGTGACGGGACCGCGAGCCACTGTTTCCGTTGCGGTGGCGATGTTTGCCGTCACACCTGATCCCGCGACCGCGAGTGCGGCGACCGCTCCTGCCAGACCGTATCGGACCGCACGAGTCCGCGAAGTTCCAATCATATCCTCAACCCCTTAAGAGTAATGGAAGTGAATAGTCGAACAACGAGCCACTGGCAATCCACGAGATCGATGAAATTGCGATCTGCGGCAGGTTGCGTTGTTCTGCTATTCACTATCCATCGTCGCGAGACGAGCGGGAACCCGTCTGGCGAGCACAACGTTGTGCCGATTCTGTGTTGATCTTGTCCTGACCCTGTCAAGACGAAAACGGTTTCCATTAGTCTTGACTACGCCCAGAAACAAGGAGACAACGAGGCATGCAGCGTCGAAACCAGTGAGCCCAGCCAGATCTATCCTGGCTGGGCTCACACTGAAGGTCAGATTTATGAATTAGAGTGCACGTGTCAGCATAGCTGCACGACAGGACAGCCATCGCGTTCAACCGTGGTTGCGGATGCTTTATCGCGCCCACGAAATCAAGGGCCGAATTGGATCAGCGGGCGCATTCTTAGCCGCCCACTCAGGCCTATCGCGCAACGCGGCGCGCGCGCGAATGTCCGTGGCCAGTGAATACTCCCCATAGGCGGCCAGATAAGGCCCCGCTGATGGCCACCGGGTTCCCCGTAGACGGCCAGATATCTCCCCGGTAGAGAGTCCGGGATGTCGTGCGGCAAGGCTGC